>DHER01000105.1:7666-13946 GCA_002399975.1 Firmicutes bacterium UBA4845
TGGAAGCTGTTAAGACAAATGTACTTGGCACGGACAATGTATTGACAGCAGCGATTGAAGCCGGAGTAAAGACAGTTATTTGCCTTTCTACCGATAAGGCTGCTTATCCGGTTAATGCAATGGGCACCTCNNNAATGTTATGTGTTCCCGCGGGTCCGTTATTCCACTTTGGATCGAACAGATCAAGGCAGGAAAACCAATCACTATTACCGAGCCCAAAATGACAAGGTTTATTATGTCACTGGATGAAGCTGTGAACTTGGTACTGTTTGCTTTTGAACATGGCGTTTCGGGAGATATCCTTGTACAGAAAGCGCCAGCATGCACAATTGGTGTTCTTGCGCAGGCAGTAAAGGAGTTGTTTCATTCAAATGATGAGATAAAGATTATTGGAATTCGTCACGGGGAAAAGATGTATGAAACACTGCTGACGAATGAAGAATGCGCACATGCCATTGATCTGGGGAATTTTTATCAGGTTCCCTGTGATAAGCGGGATTTGAATTATGATAAGTATTTTATTAAAGGAGATACTCGGCGGAACATTCTTACAGAGTTCAATTCCAATAATACGCAACTTCTTAACCTGAAACAGGTCAAAGAAAAGCTTTTGTCTCTTGAGTACATTAGAAATGAAATTGATGAATGGGAGATTGAAAGCTCAAAGCAGGAAGCTGCAACCTCCAAAGATAATGTTGAGTGAGTTCTTTGTTCAGGAACGACTTGTGTCTCTCAGCTAAAGAGAAAATCGGTTCATTGTTATGCATAATTTAGGAATATGATTGGAGGATACCATGAAATTTTTAGTGCTTGGATGCAATGGTATGGCGGGACATACTATTTCCTTGTATTTAAAAGAACAAGGGCATGATGTGTTGGGATTTGATCGAAGTAAATCGGTTTACATTAAATGTATTACCGGAGATGCAAGGAATACAGAGTTCCTGCGCGGTGTTATTGAGGCAGGTAAATTTGATACTGTTATAAACTGCATCGGCATTTTAAATCAATCTGCTGAACAGGATAAACCTCTGGCAGTTTTCCTAAATGCCTACTTCCCTCATTTTTTGGCTAAAGCAACCAGTGGGACAAATACCCAGGTTATTCATATGAGTACAGACTGTGTTTTTTCGGGTAAACGGGGTAAATATACAGAAGATGATTTTAAAGATGGAGAATCATTCTATGATCGGTCAAAAGCCCTGGGCGAGTTGAATGATGACAAGAATGTAACTTTGCGGAACTCAATTGTTGGTCCTGATATCAATCGGAATGGGGTCGGACTTCTAAACTGGTTTTTAAAACAATCCGGAGAAGTCAGTGGGTACACAAAAGCAATGTGGACGGGTCAAACGACACTGCAGCTTGCTAAAACAATGGAAGCTGCGGCAAAAGAAAAAGTATGTGGGTTGTATAACACTGTACCGGATCATGCAATTTCCAAATGTGATCTGCTCCGATTGTTTAATCATTATTTTAAGGATGATTTCATTAAAATCAACCCTGTTGATGGAGTCGTTGCTGACAAGTCCCTCAAGCGAACCAGATATGAATTCAGCTATTTGATTCCGGATTACGAAACAATGATATCTGAACTGGCTCAATGGACTCTGAAGCATAAAAAGATGTATCCGCATTACAGACTCTGAAGAAAATTTAGTGACATGAGGTAATGAAATGAGCAAACTAAAATTATTAACTATTGTTGGTACCCGTCCTGAGATCATAAAGATGTCAGCTATTATTAAAAAGTGTGATCAATACTTTGATCATATTTTAGTACATACTGGCCAAAACTATGATTATGAGCTGAATCAGGTATTTTTTGAGGACTTAGGGCTTCGTGCTCCGGATTATTACCTTGACGCTGTAGGAAAAGATCTGGGAGAAACCATAGGAAATATTATTGCAAAATCCTACAAACTAATGGCAGAGCAGAAGCCGGATGCATTGTTGATACTGGGAGACACAAATTCCTGCTTGTCAGCTATTTCTGCCAAGAGACTGCATATTCCGATTTTTCACATGGAGGCGGGAAATCGCTGTTTTGACGAATGTCTGCCGGAAGAAACCAATCGCAGGATTGTAGACCATATTGCCGATGTAAACCTATGCTACAGCGAGCACGCAAGAAGGTATCTGAATTGTGAAGGAACAGTGCAGGAGCGAACCTACGTTGTCGGTTCGCCTATGGCAGAAGTCCTGCATGCGAACTTGAATCAGATCAAGGCAAGCAATGTCCTTGAAAAGCTTAGGCTTATAAAGGGAAAGTATATTCTGCTTTCTGCGCACCGTGAGGAGAACATTGACACCGAGGAGAATTTTTTCAGTTTAATGAACGCGGTCAATGCGATGGCTGAGAAATATGATATGCCAGTTCTCTATTCCTGTCACCCAAGAAGTGCCAAATATATTAGCGAACGGGGCTTTGAGTTTGATAGGCGGGTAATAAAGAACAAGCCCATTGGATTTCATGATTACTGCAAACTGCAGGCAAATGCTTTTGCAGTTGTTTCCGATAGTGGTACATTACCGGAGGAAAGCAGCTATTTCGTATCAGTGGGATTACCATTTCCAGCAGTTTCCATCCGAACTTCCACGGAGCGTCCTGAAGCACTGGATAAAGGAAATTTTATACTTGCTGGCATTACCACGGAGCAGGTACTGCAGGCAGTGGATACTGCTGTCGAGATGAGCAAAAACAGGGACTATGGAACATCTGTG
This sequence comes from Firmicutes bacterium UBA4845, assembly GCA_002399975.1. Taxonomy (GTDB): domain Bacteria; phylum Bacillota; class Clostridia; order Tissierellales; family Sedimentibacteraceae; genus Sedimentibacter. Next base: position 10,391 of record DHER01000105.1, read on the forward strand.
CCGGCTTATGCCGATGAAAACATATCTTCCAAAGTGGTAAAGATTATACAGAGCTATACGGGCGTGGTAAATAAAATGGTGTGGAGAAAATACTGATTTTATAAGTGTGGATCAGGAAACTTCTTTTTGCTCAAATTTCAAAGTTCGCTTGAAACATGCTTAAGATTTATACAGTATGGAATATATGGATATTGGTTGCTGATTTTAGTTAAAAAGCTTTGTTAAGTGCCACCTAACTATTTACATTACATAGAAGGCATATGTCTTCTCTTTGATTTAGATTGCTCAGATAATTCTTAGGGTTAAAAAATTCATCCATAAGAATGACAGAAAAAAGGAATCTGTACCATTAATTATTCGATACAAGCATCTTGGCTTTTTAAGGATATGAAGAAGCCTATGAGGCAACTTGTAAAAAACGGAGCATAGAGCGGAGCATAGATATGAGTAAAAAGAGTAGTTCAGCTAAAGTGTTTAAGAATTCAATAATATATGCAGGATCAGGCATCCTATTAAAGTGTTTCAGTTTTTTCCTTCTGCCTCTATATACATCATATTTAACGACTGAAGACTATGGGATTACAAGCATTGTAAACAGTTTTTTAGTAGTTTCATCGTTTATTGTCGCTTTATCACTTTATTCTGCTGTTATGAGATTTTATGTAGATCTAAAAGATGATAAAGAGAAACTAAAGAGGTTTTATGGTACAATAGTTGTCTTTGTTTTGTTAATGGGAGTAGGGGCTGCTGGTATACTTTATATATTTCGGGATATTCTATCGCGTTATGTTTTTAAGGATATGGACTTTTATCCGGTTATTCTTATATGTATTTTATCATTAGTATTTTATTGTCAGCATGCAATTTATGAGAATGTTTTAAAAAGCCAACAAAAGGCCAAAAAATATGCAATTATTAGTATATGTTACTTTTTCCTTACGCTGTTTTTAAATGTTTTGTTTGTTGTTGGTTTTAAACAGGGTGCAGTTGGAGTTCTGTTAGCTGGATTAATAGGGTATATTGTCTATTTCCTATTCTTTATTATTGATATGATGAAGAATGATATGATTACCTTTTGTATCGATCGATCTTTATTAAGGGATGCATTAAAATACTCAATTCCAATTATACCACATAATTTGTCAACACAGCTTGCAATGTTGATATCCAAGGTTCTTATTGGTGATGCGGCTTCATTGGGTGCTGTTGGGTTATACTCCATTGCTTCTCAGTTTGGGAATATCGCAGATACAATACAGAACTATTCGGATACGGCTTATAGTCCATGGCTGTTTGAGCAGCTAAAAGAGAAAAATCAAGGCTATAAGGATGTGATCAGAGGAACATCTAAAATATTGAGTGCAGTGATGGGTGTTTTTTTTATAGGAATTGCTTTATTTGCTCAAGATTATATTATCCTGTTTTTAGATAAGCGATATGCAGGATCCTGGAAAATGGTCCCATTAGTTGTATGCGTATTTACGATTAAAATTATGTACTATTTTTATGTTAGCGTATTGTTTTATTACAAAAAGGCATCAAAGTTATTATTTATAGCTACATTAACGAGTAGCTTAGTCAATATTCTATTGTCGTATTTGATGATTCCGATGTGGGCAGCATATGGCTCTATTTTTGCAGACACTTGCGCTATGATAATGCGTGTAATTATTATTGTCGTGATAAGCAAGAGGTATGAAGATATAGGGCTAAGAATAAAAGATTTTTTAATAAGGATAGCAATTATAGTTCTGTTTATATTCTTAGGCCTATTTTTTTCATATACACGATTTGAATATGAATTTAATGGCCTGAATTTCCTTTATAAAATTTTGGTTGTTGTCATTTATGCCATTACTGTATTTATACCATATAGAAAAGAAATCAAGGCTTTTCTACATCGAAAAAGAAATATAAGGAAAAATGATAAGACTGTTAAGCATATATAATGGTGATTGGTATTACAAATATACATAATAGGGGGATTATATAAATGAATAAGGATGATTTTGAAAAAGAAGTATTATCAAGTGATATATGCCCAAAGAATTTTAGAGACATATATAAAGAGTTTGTTTCTTATCAAAAGCTTGCGATGAATACTTTAAATGAATTCCATAGGGTCTGTGAAAAGAACGGAGTCCCATATCAGTTAGCTTATGGTTCGCTTTTAGGCGCTATTCGTGATAATGGCCAAATACCATGGGATTATGACACTGATGTGTTTGTTCCATTTGAAGAAAAAGAGCATCTAATAAATGCGTTAAAATCAGATTTGGATTCCAATTATTATTTTTATTGCCCGGAAAATAATGAAAAATGCAGGCATGTTATTATGCGCCTTGCACCAAATGGATATAGGACTGAAGTTCTGCATGTTGATGTGTTTTATCTTGTAGGGTCTCCGGGAAGTGCTATCGAAAGGGAAAAGTATGTTACTTCTATAAAAAGACTTGCTGATTCGAGATATGAGAAACTTGTCTCTATTTCAGACGGCGGATTAGGTTATAAAAAAGCATTGAAAATGTTACTGGCTAAAGTAAGATTGCATAATTATTCAGTAAAAAAAATGATGATGCAATATGAAGTGATTTGCAAAAAGTATCCTGCACAGTCAGCGAATATATGCATTGAAGCAGATTCATTCGCGGATTTGTATGAATTCGATGGATCCACTATCTGGAATACAAAATTATATGAAACAAAAGCAGGCACATTTAGAATTCCGATCGAGTATGATAAAATTCTAAGATTGGAATATCGCGATTATAATGAGATTATGCCTTTAGAAGAGCGATTAGGTGAGATGATGCATAATTACAAGAAACTTAAAAGATTTGAGGGCAAATAGTGTCGTCATCTGTACTTCTAGGTTGGCACAATGCCCTCAAATTCAAGCTGTTGGAAGCCAGTACTGATAAGAAGTCGAGATAGCTCTCTACTTGCTACCTCGAAATATTTCAATTGTTTAAGCCTTCTGCTTTTTTGCAACAAAGCCATCTATGTCAGCTGCAGCTGCAACAGAGCTGATAACTATGATCACTCCACATACGATACTTTTAAGATCCGGAACGGTATGCAACAAGATCAGTGAAAATATAATGGCCCATGCAGAATAGGTGATATTCAGGGCCATAGCCTTGGATGCACCAATTGTTGCAATAGCTTTATAGTAACAAACATAGGACGCTGTGCCAAACAATGCGGACAGCAGGATGACACCTGCTGCACTTGTAGGAATAAGATCCAATGTGAAGCCCCAGCCTTTGATAACAGGGAGGATCACTATTCCGTAAAAGACAGCTGAGGTCAGCTGCCTGATCTGCAGTGCCTGTTCGTCCGTGATATCCGGATCTTTCAGGCCGTAGGCGCAGATCACTGCCTCCAATGCCCAGCCCACACAGCAAATGACTGCACATGCGAACCCAAGGGGCAGGTTTTTTACCTCGCTGTTTCCAGGGGCGTATCCAAGGGCAATTACTCCCAGTATACTTATCATCAGGCTGACAATCTGTACTGGTTTCATTTTCTCCTTTAGGAAGACATAGGATAAGAA
>DHER01000152.1 GCA_002399975.1 Firmicutes bacterium UBA4845
ATAATAAGGAGCTGCCGAGCAGCTCCTATTTTATATATACTTTTTCAACAAACGGGCTTGTTGCTGCCCTTAATAAGCTTGAATAGTTTAATTTGAACTTCACAATGCCTCCGACTTTATAATCTTCTTGTGAATTGTCAACATTTAAAATCAGATGATCTGAGCTGGCACCTAATACATATATTTCAGAGTCTATGGGATGCATGCCTTCAGGGTCTATATCCTGCCTTCCTGCCGCCAATATTGCTCTTTTTATTATTCCCAAGTCTTCATAAACAGGCTTGCTGCCAAAAGCATCGACACCTGTTTCTCCTACTGGGATAGACTGCTTCTTTTTCAATTCTATGATTTCCGCTTCAAATATAAAAGCATCATCATAAAACCCTTCAAGCATCTTACCGTAGGAGGTTTCGTTCCCTAATAAAAAGGCTTCACCAACCCTCAGGTTATTTATTCTTTCAGGAAGCTCATTCCTGCCGATTAAATAAACTGAGCTTGAATTCCCTCCGGAAATCATTTTTAGTTTAATGTTGAATTTCCTCTCTATTTTTTCCGCCGTTTCAACTAAATAAGAAAGATTTTCTTTAGTTGGTATTACAGCTCCATAGCATGTTAAATTCACCCCTATGCCGTACAGTTCAATATTCGCAAGCTTTAATATTTCTTCGGTTATATGATAAATTTCATTTTCATTTTTAAAAAAAACGCCTTCCCTTAAATCTCCTAAATCGATCATCAAAAGTATTTTATGTTTTTTCCCTTGTTTTTCAGCCGCTTCATTTAACCTTATAATTGTATCAATTTCAGAATTTAATGACATGTCCGCATAACGAACCACTTCATCAACTTCAGATATCATAGGTAATCTTAAAAGCACTCTTTCCTTTTTTGTTCCCTCATATTTTTTTAGGCTTTGAATTCTTGAATCTGCCAAATAATCAACATCCGATTCTTCAAGTAATTTATAAACCTCCATATCTGCACAACATCCTTTTGTCACTATCATGAGAGAATGTCCTGAGGCCTTTACCATTTCTATTGTTTTGTACAGATTGTTTTTTAATTTTTTTAAATTAATAACGATTCTTGGATACATGGCATACTCCTATATTCTTAGGCTTTTTTTCATTAATTTAAGAGCGTCATCCGGGTATTTCTTCGACATCACACCCAAAGAGGACAATATATAATCTTCATCAATCAATATTTTTGTTGTTTTTGGAGGATACAGTTCATGTTCCTTACCGTAACTTTTTATTTTTTCAAGTATTTCTCTCCTGCCCGGAAGCCTTGTAAGAGCTCCTCCTGTTCCTACAATATATTTTATTGCTGTTAAATCTTTTCCTTCAGCCACAGTCTTTTTTCCGGACGCTGTATAGAAATACCTCAAATGACCTGCATGCCTTTCCAAAGAAGTCAAAACAGCTTTCTCGGTTAATCGTTCCACAAACTTCTTTTCCATATCGGTTTTGGGTATAGATTTATAATCAGCAAGAATTTCTTCCATATTTGCAAATTCTTCCTTAAGGTTCTCTGCTCCTATTTTTTCAATGACGTGCCGTACATTTACATATACGCCCAAGTCCCCCTCCACCGTACGCTTTGCTTCCGGCTCCGGGCTTATTAAAATAGAATTTATTTTCTCAGATCCCTTTGTTACTGAATGAACATCTGTTGTTGCTCCTCCCACATCAAATACAACAAGATCTCCTATTTCTTCTTTTAAAACTCTGGCTGCTTCCATGACCGCACCAGGTGTGGGAATAATCGGACCATTGACCAGTTCTCTCACCTTTTCCATTCCGGGCGCATGGACTATATGCTCTTCAAAAACATCCTGTATAACTTTTCTTGTAGGTTCTATAACAAGAGTATCTATTTTGGGATATACATTTTCTACAATATACACCTGATTGCCAGCTTCTTCGCATATTAAATTTACTTCTTCCTGGTTTTCCACATTGCCTGCATAAATAACCGGGATTTTCAAATTCATGGACAAAATCATATCCAGGTTGTAAAGTGCAGTTTCTCTTTCTCCGTAATCTACACCCCCTGCAACAAGGATTATATTAGGTTTTATCTCCTGGATTTTTTTCAAATCTGTTCTTCTTATTTTACCAGAGGTAACCATTTTAATTATTCCTCCGGCACCCAAAGCAGCCTCCTTTGCAGCTCTGACAGTCATGTCGTACACAAGTCCGTGAACAGTTATTTTCAGCCCCCCTGCGGCACTGCTTGTAGCAAGCACATCATCCCACGTCAAATCATCTGCATGCAAATTTCTAATTAAAGAATCAATAGCGCCTCTAAGTCCAACAGTTACGTCTCCTTCCAAGACAGTTGTCGGTGCCTGGCCCTGACCTGCAAAGGCAGGAGCCCCAGTACCTATCCCATTGAATGCATTTACAACCGTAGTGGTGCTGCCGATTTCCGCTACCAATACATCAACTTTCAATATTAACCATTTCCCCCCTTCTTTTTACCAGGAAACTTGCCACATCAATACCATGTGACCCTCTTCCAAATCCTGCATCAAGACCTGCATCAACAGCTGTCTCATTTGTTACCTGAGTTCCGCCGCAAACAATTATAACTTTATCCCTTATACCTTTTTCAATACACAAGTCGTTAATCTTTTTCATATTTTTAATGTGGACGTCATCATGTGTAATTATTGTGCTAAGCAGTATTGCATCTGCATTAGTTTCAATTGCAGCGTCTACAAGCTTTTCAACAGGGCATGAAGTACCAAGGTATTCATATTTGATGCCGAAGCCTTCAATGCCGCCGTGCTTGATATCCAGAGTTTCCTTTAATCCTACTGAATGCTCATCTTCTCCAACTGTGGCGGCAACAACAAACATCGGTTTTTCCTGAATGTCTTTTCTTATTTCAGCTTCTGACATGACTTCCTGTTTTTCAGGAATAACAAGCTTATTGACATCAATGTCAAAATTCACCTTGCCTTTAACTTCGCAGTAAGTTCCTTCTGCAGGGTGCATCACCTGTTTGTGTACTACTGTTACATCTTGAAGGCCCATTTTTTCTCCGCATTTTATGGCTGCAAATTCAGCTGTTCTTTCATCAAGAGGGAGAAATATTGACAAAAGTACTGTACCGTCAGCTCTCCATTCTACCTCCGGTTTTACAAGGTTCGTATCATAGTATTTTTCAGCTTCCTTAAGCCTTACATTGACGTTGTCGTTTTCGTCCAATTCGTCAATATATATAATTTTAGAATGATCCTCAAAAGTATCACCGCCTATAGCATCGCTTGCTTTCTTAAATTCTTTAGGAATATTATTGTATCCATAGTGTACAGAAACAGGTGCAAAATAATCTTCATCTCTTTCATATATAGAACCGTATCCGACTCCGCCATCTATTTGACGTGCAATGCCATCACCGTTTCTTTCAGGATATTTGCCGCTATCGATGAAAAAGCCCTGCTCCACAGCCTTAAAATATCCTCCTACCTCAAGAATCTCCTCCATAAACAACACTGCTCTTTCTTTTAATTCTCTTACATCTTTTCCCAACGGTCCATCTCTGTCAAGCTTAACCATCTCTCTTAAACCGTCCATTCCCGTAAGAGCCTGCTTGGCTGTCATAACTCCGGCAATATTATTGTAGTGCCATGGCACATTCCTTCCTTCATCAGGCGTGATAGTAGATTGAATATCAGCACTTGTAAGTCTTGAAATTACCATGTTCAGCGTGTGTGTAACAGCTGCTTCACGGGTGTCAGATTCCATGTATTTTGTATTTTGCTGTGCTCTCATTTTATAGTCTTTGAACAAATCTCGCAAGGCAACAGCATATGGCAAATCCAATCTCATACAAGGTGCCGGCGGAGCTGTTGGAGGAACAGTTGATAATGCTATATTTTCCGGCTTTATTCCTACTTTTTTTGAAAATATGCAGTTGATAGCATGTTGAACCATCAGTTCGGGCATTACTTTCCAGGCCTGCATGGCTGTGGCATTGGCATTGTGAGCACCATCAATCTGGAGCATATCTGCCCATGCCATAATTTTCTTGGCTTCACACGCATCAACAAAACTTCTTACCATATTTATATTCCTGTACAATATATTATACTGCGGATCTTGGTGAGCACCATTAACTCCTTCTTCAGCAAACATAACCGCTATATCAGGGCCTGCAACACCAGAAATATATGAGTGAAAATTAATCGGCCTGCCTACTTCATCTTCAATTAAATCACAGGCCTTTCTGCTGGCTCTTACCTGTTTTCTTGTAACCACAATACCGCCAATGCCCTGGTTAGTTCCTTCCATCAATGAATCTACATGAGATTGTCCTGCAGTTCTGATAACCATCAAGTGGTCGGCACCGTGCCATGCGGCCATACGCATCCTTCTTATGTCATCCTCAAATCTTCCGGATGCAATTTCTGTTGTAATAACACAGTCAGGCTGCGGATCTATGTACCCAAATCCTCTGCTGCCGGGAAGAGGCACAGAATTTTTAAGGCCTTCCGACGTTTCGTGGTACTCAAAGTCCCCTATCTTTCTCTTTTCATTTCTTCCATCTCTCCAATGCCATCCTCTTCTTCTTGGTTCGTATTTATCCAAATCCTTCAATAGTTCTTTTATATCTAATTTTTTATTAGGTTCAAGTTTCATCTCATTCACTCCTTAGAATAATGTGTCCACGTCGTCCCAATGTTTTCCGGACGCAAGCTCAAGACCTGCCTCTCTCACTGAACATCCGAGTTTTTTAGACAATCTCCATACAACGTTTCCGGCGCCCCTGCCCATTAATCCTTTGTTCATAACACCTTCTACTATAGGCTTAACTTCAAGGCTGGAGAACCCCATCCTAAGTAAAACACTTCTTTCCACCGCCGGAGTTGTATTCTTTCTTCCCAATTCCAAAAGCGGGTCTACTATTTGTTCTGCTAAATCCCAAAATCTATCATATAATTCTTCGTCTGAAAGATTCGCCAGATGAGCTCTTCTTTTGTCAAAATCATCGGCTCTTTTCATGTTTGCCTCCTGTATTTAATATAATTTTCAATAGCGTGTTTTACGCCATTTGTCTTTAGTTTCTCCGTCATATTTATTCAGTAACCGGCTCCAAATCAAATATTTGGGCCGTCTGCTTAATTTTTATAGTGAAGCTATGACTTTGTTCACATATTCCGTATTTGTTTTTGTTTCTTCTGCAAGAAATTTAATATCTGCACCATTGAGTTTTACATCATAATTTTTCAATGCATTTTTAATTAGTGATCTTCTCATATGGTCAAGATCTGCATCCTGTGCTTTTATTAATGATGGATGTGACGGAAGGATAATATTCTTTCCGGGAATCTCATACTTAGGATCTCCAAATTTAACTTCTATGCCGTTTTCTCTTGCAAAGGTCAGCTGAGGCTGTATATGCTTGCCTGCTCCCGTATATTCTGTTTCCTGTACAACTATCATCTGATCCTGGTCCATTTCTTGTGACAGAGAAAATGCCGCTGTTAATGCAGTGTTGCCTGCCGGCCCTTTTTCAAGCCCTTCAAGGCTTGCCAGTGTTTCTGTTATATAGAACACCTCACCCTGATGTACCGTCAGGTACCTGTCCATGTATCTTAAAGGCCTTGCTGCCGAACGAGGAACGTCCGACCTGTCCGGCCACATTGTATAGGGCATTCCAAACCCTGTATGTCCTGTTGTAAATGACTTCTTGTTAAACTGCGTATCTGATGCCATATGCAGCCCTGACAAATCTACGCTGGCAGCAACCACCTTTGAATCTGCTCCCGCTTTTTTCAGCCCTCTTGCTGTTCCTGTAAGGTTTCCTCCTCCTGCATTTGTACACATTACAACGTCAGGATCCTTGCCATATTTTTCTCTGAACTGCACTGATATTTCATATCCCAGTGATTCAATTCCAGCCACGGCAAACGGCGTATACAGCGAAGCATTAAAATATCCTGTTTCTTCTAATACCCTCAGGAAGGTATAGAACAACTCAGGACCTACTGTAAGCTGAATTACCTCTGCTCCTAAGGCTTCACATTTTCTTGCCTTTTCTATTATCTCCGGCTGCCCTACTCCTCTTGAGTCATAGCATTCCTGTACTACTATGCACTTCAAGCCGTACATTGCTGCCTGTGATGCTACTGCAGCTCCGTAGTTTCCGCTTGTTGCACTGACAACTCCTTTATACCCCAGCTTGTACGCCTGATATACTGCTGTTGACGCCCTTCTTGCCTTAAAGCTTCCGGATGCATTGGCTGCTTCATCTTTTATGAATATCCTTGCGCCTTTTCCATTAAGCGCACATTTTCTTGCTAATGAAGTTAAATTTCTCAATTCAATAACAGGTGTATTCCCCACACCATGTTCAGACTGAATCTTTTGAATTTTTTCAATTGTGAATCCAGATTCTTTCATCATCGTTTCATAGTCAAAGGCAATTGAACCGCTTTCAAACTTTGAAAAATCCAAACCTGCAGCCTTTTTCATTATTTCAGGTTTTCTTGACATTACTCCTGCATAGCTCATATCTTTACTCATTACTGTCGCCTCCAAACACTATATCTCTCACTTGATCGCTTATTTTTAACAGCTCAGGAACAAATTTTCCAAAGTCATGCTTATAGTATGGATTAACTTCCAGCAATGTACCTTTTTCTATACGCTTAGTCCTTGTCAATACTGTCACTTCATCGCCAATATCAGCATCTTCCTGCAAATATCCTTTTACCCACATCTCCAGAGGCACCTTTTTTGTATCATCAGGAACTTGAGGTGCTCTTTGAGACGGTTCCAGCACATTTCTGTGAATCAATACCCATTCGCCTTTTTTAATCATTTATTACTCCTTATTCTTGTATTTAACTGAGATATCTTATCCCAGTCAGTACTTGTTAAACTGTTTTTTTCTGCTTTTTTTTCAAACATACTGCAGGCTCCTTTGGAATTCCGAAATTGGGAATAAACCTGTCAAGTCCTGTAAAGGTCCCAGCCAATATTATAATTGTTGAAATCCAGCAGTAGAAATTTAAAAGAACATCTGCAAAGCCAAATTCATGCAGTGGATACAGGGCTGTTGCCATCATTATATAGTAAGCATATCCTGTATGCCACGGAATAAGCGAAGCAGTCATAACTCCCATGGCGTCCGAAAAAATGGCATTACGTATTTTAAGCTTGTAAAGATCTTCTTCATTTCCTTCCACATTGTCCTCCAGAACTTGTTTGATAATAGGAGTTGCCGTAGCCACCTGTGCCGTTTCCTCGCACAACGTCATATTAAGCAGCAGGCAGAACACTCCATTGCAGAAAAGCAGATGACGAACCTTCTTGCTGATTTTAACAAAAAACACAGACAAAAATTCGAAGGCTCCCATCCTTGACATTATACCTCCAAAACCACAAACAAAAATAATAGTTACGATAGTCCAAGAACCTGCATCTGAAAATCCTTTATAAAGTAAATTAAATATTTGCTCAAGACTTGTCAGTGTCCCGGCAAAAACGCCTAAAACTATACCTGATAAAGCACCTGAAAGAAGACAGATAATAACATCAATACGGTTAAACGCCATGATTATAACAATAAAGATAGGTAAGATCATATAAACGGGTACTCCTGATTCAACTTGAGCAAGTAACGTTAAAACAGCTGGCCGTTCTTCATGTAAAACTTCAATGCTTGAAGACGGAATATTTGCAAGCACGTTGCTGGCATCCTTAACTTCAGTGCCAAGGCCCATAGAAACAGAAGTCAGATAGAAACAAATAGAAGCCAGTATTATACAAATAATTGCATATGGTGCTTGTATTCGCAGTCGGTCGCTAAGCTTAACCCCCATGATTCCGGAGCTTAAAATTGTTGTATCAGACATAAGCCCAAAATTATCTCCAAAAGATGCTCCACCTATGCAAGCCGCAAAAGTCAGTCCTACATTTCCTCCCACAATATCCGTAAGCCACAGCATAGGAGGGAGAACTGCCGCATAAGTTCCCCAGGAAGTTCCTGTTGCTAGTGAAAGCAGACATCCAAGCAAAAATGACATAAGGGCAACAGTCCTTCCTGTTACACCAAAACCTATAAAAAGACGTATTACTGCCGCCGCCACGCCGGAGTTCATAAATACTTCAACCATTGCATATGCTGTAAGAAGAATGAAAAGAACAAATACGGACTCCTTTGCTCCTTCAGTTGCTATTTCCATTACCCCGGTGAAGCTCTTCTTCATTATAAGTTTGCAGAGCAATACCGCATAGAACATAGCAAGGCCTGCAGCTATAAGAATATCATATCCTGCTATTACCATGCCTGCAATTAAAAATACAGGTGAAAATTTTATAAACGACATTAAAGCATTCAAATATTTTCCTCCAATATTATTTTAAATTTTTTTTACATTGCTTCCTAACTATTTAACAATTTTGCACTCAGGTTCAATTAAATCTCTCATATCACCCATTATTGCTCTTGGAACCGGAAGGTCAATCATTGTTTTTAAGCCAGGTCTCGCATTTATAATATGAGGAATCATATTTACGCACACGGAAGTAGTCCCGATCCCTCCTGGAACCTCAGGTGAATTGACCATATTAATGTTTGGCGTTCCTTTAATTACAACATAATCACCTGTCTTTACTCCAACCTGCTCCGGCTCAATTTGCTGGGGATGATCCATCTCAATTTTTAACTCTCCGTTTACGTAACCGCTCCCTTTCATTGCAACTCCTGCCACATTTCCAGCAGCGGCAAACCCATGAGGAGCTTTCCTGTCAACATCTGTAATTATAGGATCCATAGAAGTTTCAACTTTTTCAACCTTCCATCCTATTGCATCAGCTATCATATTAATTGATTCGCTAAATCCTACATGCCCTGCCAGTTCTCCAGTTTCCACACCTTTTTTAAACTCATCCTTTGTCATACCTATACCTTGCTCTTTCATAACAGTTGGTCCAAAGGGAGACAAGCTGTTTATTCTCCTTGAAACAACATGGTCAACTGATTCACAGCATCCTGTCATTAATATAACCAGCAAGTCCATTATAAAGCCCGGATTAATTCCTGTTCCCATTACTGAAACGCCGTTGGCTTTAGCAATTTCATCCAACTGTTTTGCCTTCTCAGGAGATTGAGCCTTTGGATAAGACATTTCTTCAGCAGTAGAAATTACATTTATTTTTTTCTCTAAGCCAAATTTTAACTTGTCAAAAGCTCCTTTCACGTAAGAGTCTGTACAGCACAATATTACGTCAGCTCCTCTTTCTTTGATTACTTCATCAGGGGTGCCAACTATTACATCTTGTCTGTCTCCTGGTTCAACTTCCAAAATTTCATACAATGATTTCCCCAGTTTTTGTCCTATATCAATTGCACCTACAATATCAACACCTTTTTTCTTCAAAAGCATTTTAGCCATTCCGGAGCCCATAGCTCCAAGTCCCCAAACAATTACTTTTACGTTTTGCATTTTACATCCTCCTAATAAAATTTATATTTTATATAATATTCTCCAATTACTCCTTACATATATCAATTCTTGTAAGTTTATTTAAAACTTAATACCATATTTCTTAATTTTATGCTGCAGCGTCTGACGCTTAATTTTAAGTGCTTCTGCCGATTTTGTAACATTATGTCCATTACCTTTAAGTGCATTTTCAATTATTTTCTTTTCCAAATCTTCTAAATACTCATTTATACCGGTATCACCCATGCAATACTCAATATTAATGTGTTCTCTGTCGAGATTAAAATATGTGAAATGATTTTTATTCAATGTTATTTCATCATCATCGGCCATGCTGATGGCAGACATGATAATATTCTCAAGTTCTCTAACATTTCCGGGATAATCGTATTTTAACAAGCTATCCTGCGCCTCTTTAGAAATGGAAAGTATTTTTTTATTAAACTTATTATTATATTTATGCATAAACATATTGGCAAACATCAAAACATCATCTTTTCTATCTCGAAGAGGAGGTATATTTAATTGAATTACATTCAGTCTGTAATATAAGTCCTTTCTAATTTTATTCTCTTTTAAAATCACTTCCGGCGGTTCATTACTTGTGGCAATTATCCTTACATCTATGGGAATATCCATTGTACCCCCAACTCTTCTTATGTAATTCTCCTGAAGAACCCGCAGCAGCTTTGCCTGCAGCTCATATGGCATTGAATTTATTTCATCCAGTAAAAGCGTCCCACCATTTGCCTGTTCAAAAAGCCCTGCTCTGTCCACTGCTCCGGTGAACCCTCCCTTCTCTGTCCCAAACAAAAGCCCTTCAAGCAATGATCCCGGAAGAGCCGCACAGTTTTGTGCAATGAACGTCTTGTTCTTTCTTATACCTTCATAATGTATACTTTGAGCAATAAGCTCTTTTCCCGTCCCGGTCTCCCCAAATATAAATACGGAAGCTGAATTTTCAGAAGCCTTCCTTGCCCTTTGAATTACATTGACAAAGTTTCTGCTGTTTCCCAGTATATTATTAAAATTATACTTTTTTATTCTTTTGTTCTTTGCTTTTTCCGGTCCGCCGATTTCATTTCGGAGCTTTAAAATAATCTGAGACATTTCGGCCATTTTGGTAATATTTTTTGCTATCTCAACAACAGCTATTATCTGTCCATTTATTACCACGGGGAAAGTTGTATTTATAGTTTTTATCTCTTTGCCATATTTATTTAAATAAGTCTGATTTAAGTTGAATGTAGGCACACCGTATTTAAGCGCTTTAAGCAAGGTGCTGTTTTCGCTGTTCAAATTTTTAAAAACTTCTCCAAATGGTTTCTTCATAACTTCATTGGTTTCCATTTTCTCAAGCCTAGACATGGATTCATTATATATAATTGTATTGCCGTTTCTATCCAAAACATGCACACCCTCGTCTATGTGATGCAAAATTTCTTGCAGTATAGATAAATATTCTTTAGCCTTCATTCCACAACTCCCATACTATTAATTATATAATAAAAATGCCTTTTCTACACTAACCAGTTACATTATTATGTAAGACCTTTAAAAAATTTATATTTTTATAAAAACCTATTTACAACTATAGCAGGCCGAATTTATTTATATGGGGCAAACATTATATAATACAATGAGCAATAATTGTACCAGTTTTTATAAAAATCATCAAAAATATACATAATATCAAATAAAGGTTAAAATTTCAACACTAAATTTGTAAAATTATCTATATTAACTTATTTATCTATATTACAATTTTACATCAAAAAAACAGAGATAGCAAAATTATTTGCATTTTATGCAAATAATTTTGCTATCTAATAATTTTTAGATATATAGTCTGAGACATTCCGGCCATTTTGTAATATTTTTTGCTGCATCAACAAATGAAGTTTACTTTTAATCGCTATTGTTATAAAATTAAGGCAACATAACGTTGGAGGTAAAAATGAAAAAGATTGAAAGCTTTCAGGTAAATCATTTAAAGTTAAAGAGAGGAATTTACGTCTCAAGAAAAGATGCCGTAACCGATAGTATTATAACTACATTTGATATACGAATGAAGGAACCAAATAAGGAACCTGTAATAAACACTGCCGAATTACATGCAATTGAACATCTTGGAGCAACATTTTTAAGGAATCATCCTGTATACAGCAAGTTAACCATATACTTCGGACCTATGGGATGCAGAACAGGATTTTACGTAATTTTTAAAGGTGATTTAAAATCAGAAGACGTCACAGATATAATAAAAGAAATGTTTTTATTTATTATGAATTATAAAGGGGAAATTCCAGGCGCGGATGCTGCCTCTTGTGGAAACTATCTTGATATGAACCTTCCTATGGCAAAATATGAAGCCGCTATATTTTATAACGAAATTTTATGTAATTTGAAGAAAGAAAACCTTAATTACCCGGAATAAAAAAACATTTATTTTTGTTACTATGAACTTATAATGGCCTAACCTTTAAGAGTAATTTTCTTTAAAAGAGATTAGGCCATTATACTTTACTGTTTATTTCTTGTAGTCCGGTTCTAAAACCAATTTTTTACCCTGCTTTTTTTTACTTCCCTTTTTCTTACCTTCCTCGAGATCTTGATATTCGTATTCCCAGTAAACATTTCCCTGTAATGTCTTTGAATCATAATCATCAAGGATATATTTAACTTCTTTAGATAATAAAACTAACGCTATTATATTTTGAATTGCCATTATTCCCACAGACATATCATTTATTTCCCATACAAACGTAGGGTCAATAAAAGATCCTATTACTAAGGTAATAAGTACTAAAATTTTAAATATATTTAGTTTTGATGGAGTTGCTTTAACCAAGTTTTTTACATTTGATTCGGCGAAAAAATACCATCCTATTATTGTAGTAAGAGAGAAGAAAGATAAACATACTGATAAAAACATTTCTCCAAAAGCTCCAAATCCTGCGGCAAAGCCATTCTGAGTCATTATTGTCGCATTTTCCGTCATTTGTGCAGCAGAAATAGTAGGATCATATGAACCGGATGTAAGATTGACTAAAACAGTTGAAATGCAAATAAAAAAAGTTGATATAAGTACACCTATCATAGCCATAAATCCCTGATCTGCCGGATGCTTTGTATCAGCTACAGCATGAGAGTGTGGAGTAGAACCTATTCCTGCTTCATTTGAAAAAAGTCCTCTGGCTAGTCCAAATCTTACAGTTTGCTGTACTGTAATTCCAAGTGCTCCTCCTCCTATTGCCTGTGGAGAAAATGCTCCGACAAAAATACTTTTTATTGCAGGAATTAAATTCCCAATGTTCATTATTATTATTATTAAACTTGCACCTATATAAGTTACCGCCATAATTGGAACTACAGTTTCCGCAAAAGAAGCAATTCTTTTCATTCCACCCATCAATATAAGCGCTACCACAATTGTAAGCCCAATAGTAACTGAAATCGGCGGAACACTAAATGAGGCACTAATTGATTTTACCACTGAGTTTGACTGAACCATTGTACCTACAAAACCTAATACGATTACAGCCGTTATTGAAAAAATCATTGCAAAAGTCTTTGATTTTAATCCGTTCTTTATATAATAGGCAGGTCCTCCAACCAATTCACCATTTCTGGTTTCTCTATATTTTTGTGCTAAAACCGCTTCGCTAAAAATTGTAGCCATACCAAAAAATGCTGATATTAACATCCAAAAAGCCGCACCTGGTCCTCCGGCTCCTATTGCTGTTGCAACTCCTACTATATTACCTGTTCCAACCTGGGCTGCCACAGCAGTAGACAGAGCTTGAAAAGGCGTCATTTTACCTTCCTCTGTCTCTTCCTTGTTGATTATACTTTTAATCATTTTCTTCAGTGCAGGCATTAATCTTGTAAATTGAGGAAATTTAAGTTTTATCGACATGTAAACTCCTACTCCGATAAGCCCAATCACCAACACATAATTCCACAAAATGTTATTCATAAAATAGACAAATTCCTTAAACATAAAATTAATCATCCTTCCATTTAATCTTATCAGCTAATATCTTGTAAAACTATAAATCGCCTCCTATTTGGTACTCTTGCGTTATAAACGCTTTCCCTGCGGCATTTTATAATTGTCAAAATATTTAACTTGAAAACTAAAGGGAATTATAAACTATAACCTTCAAATACCTGCGCAAAGTTTCAAATAGTAACAATAACTTTTTAATATTTAAATAATAACTTCTCTTTCTAAGAAATATTTTATTACAATGTGCCATAATAAACCAAACCGTCAATAAATTTCTTTATATTTACTTTGCCTCTTTTTCTTGATTTTCCTCTTATGAAATCCATCTCTGTTTTCAGCTGTTCAAAATTATATAATCCGTTAGAGTATTCTGTGAATATTTCATTCATGTAATCCTCTATTCCTAAATTTGCCAGGTTGATCATGCCGATATTTGCTGTCCTCCTGATCCTCTGCTCCAAAGTTTTAGGATTATCCGCAAAAATACTGCAAATTCCTCTGACTGTAAAATCAGCCATCGTCTGATTTGTACCAATTAAATATTTAACTATATCCAATATATCATGACTCCCTGCTTCTCCCATAATACCAATCCTCTGCATCACTCTGTATACTTTTTGTATATAGTTTTTATCATCATTCTCTCTATTAGAATTATCATCTGAAAATACACTTTGAATTTTGCATAATTTTCTACTAATCTCAATTTTTTCACTTACTTTATTGACTACCGTTTGCACCTCGATAGCATCGATGGGTTTAGAAATATAATATTCCACCCCGCTTTGATATGCTTTAGCAATCATGTCTTTAGAGGATACCTGTGAAATCATAATATATTGAATATCTCTATTTATGACTTTTGCCTCTCTAACTAAACTGATGCCATCTTTCCCAGGCATTAATAAATCAACTAGTACAATATCCGGCTGCAATAATTTTATTTCTTTTAGAGCCTTTATTCCATTATCTGCTCTGCCTATTACATCTCCCAATTCTTTATCTGTTATTATTTTTTCAAGAATTGCAACGATATTAAAATCATCTTCAACTATATATATATTCATACTTCCTCCTCTAACATTTTTTTGGATATAGATATATGAAAGCAGGTTTCTTTTCCTTCTATACAATTGACGCTTACAGTTCCACCTAACTGTTTTTCAACCAGATGTTTAACAAAGCTCAATCCCAGTCCTCTATTTACTTCACCTGTGCTGTAATTAATTTTAGTAGAAAAACCCGGAGAAAAAATATGTTTTAATGTTTCTTTTTTAATTCCTCCATAATTGTCATATACAGTGAAATTGTGCCGTCCTTCATGTTCTTCATGGCTGACTATAATCACAAAACCCTTTTTACCTTCCGGTATTGCCTCTATACTATTCATAATAAGGTTTCTGAATATCGACATAATATAGTAATGCTTAGCAATATAAAAATTTTTTTTAGTGTTAAATATGAGCTTTATATCTTTGCCTGTTCTTTTTATCTCCCGATTCATAGATTCAGAAAGTATGCTGATAATATTTTTTAAATCCATGCTTTTATCTTTGAGTTCGTTTTCAGTAATTCCCCTAATTCCCCGAATTATCAATCCATTTTCCTTTTTAATTTCATGAATCTCTCTGGCAACAGTAAGTGCTTTATCCCCCCAGCTGTCCCTGTCCTGATTAGAATTTATTTTTTCATACAACTCATAGGACTCAGACATAATATTTTCAATAAGATCCATACATTTTTCCATCCAGTACATTTCTGTCTTTAACTGTGACGATAACAACAACAGCTTTTTGTACCTTTCTTCATGTTCTTCTTTTATCAGAAGCATTTTATGATATTTTATTACGCTTATTATAGCCCATACTATGGCAGAACGTATTAAACTTACAAAAAATAATGTAATTACCACTTCTTTTAGTGAAGCATATATATCTGTTGAAAGCCTTAAAAACACCTCAACAAAGTTCGAACTGAAGTCACTGATAACCATGAAAAAAAAAGCAGAATTTATATTGTCTTTATTTTTTCCACGCAATAGCAGTAAGTATATGATAGGGTAAATAATATAAACTACCATTTCTTGTTGATATGAAATAATTACGTCGTTAATATTCCCCCATGATATATAATAAACTAACAATCTTAACAAATATACCATTATGCCTGACAATATACCGGTAGGAACAGAAGTTAAATCCTTATAATAGAAAAGTAATACCATTAAAGTAATTATTCCTGCAGAAACCCTGAAGTCACTTTCTATCAATCCAATACTTGCTTGCGATGCCAATGCAACCATACAGGAAACCAAAAACGTTTTTTTATAATTATGCAAAAACTCGCCTCCGTTTATTATGATGATTCGTTCCCAAATTGATTAAATAAATTTAATATTTTTTATAATATCATAAAATGAGCCATGTAAAAAGAGTTGTAAAGATTATAAAAGAAATCAGGCCATGGTTTTAAGTTATTTGCAGATTAATTTAAAAGAGATGCAACAACATTTTCGTTGCCGCATCCCCTATTTTATTACTTATTTTTAGTTGCCGCTTTTCATTCTGTTGGCGTGTTTTCTTCTTTCAATTTCCGTCAGAAATCTCTTCCTTAGGCGTATGCTGTCAGGTGTTACTTCAACAAGCTCGTCGTCATTTATAAACTCCAGAGCTGATTCCAACGTCATAATTTTTGGGGGCGTCAGCTTAACCGTATCATCTGCAGCAGATGACCTTGTATTGGATTGCTTTTTCTCTCTGCAGGGATTCACGGTAATATCATCACCTCTTGCACATACTCCGATAATCATTCCTTCATACACCTTTTCGCCGGGACCGATAAATAATGTTCCCCTGCTTTCAAGATTATTAAGTGAATAAGCTACTGATTCTCCTTCTTCACTTGAAATTAGCACGCCATTATTTCTTTGGGGAATATCTCCTTTATATTTTTCATAATGGTCGAAGCTTTTCACAATTGTTCCCTGTCCCCTGGTATCATTAATAAGTTCTGTACGATATCCTAAAAGCGCCCTTGTAGGAACCATATATTCTATTTTTACATAGCTTCCGTCAGGAACCATAGAAACCATAACACCTTTTCTTATATTAAGCTTTGAAATTACGGATCCCGAATATATTTCCGGCACATTTATGAATACTCTTTCAATAGGTTCCATAACAACGCCGTCTATTTTTTTAAGAATGACTTCAGGCTTAGAAACTGCAACTTCATAGCCTTCTCTCCTCATATTTTCAAGAAGTATCGAAAGGTGAAGTTCTCCTCTTCCTGACACTCTATATCCATCAACGGCATCTTCCAGAGGCTCAACTTTCAATCCCACATTAATTTCCAATTCTCGTTCAAGTCTTGCTTTAAGGTGCCTTGTGGTCACATATTTTCCAGACATACCAACAAAAGGAGATGTATTGATTAAAAAATTCATTGAAAGTGTCGGTTCTTCTATCTTAATTGTTTCCATAGGCTTTACATCATTTTCATCACAAATTGTATCCCCTATTGAAATATCTAGAATGCCTGACACAACAACTATATCACCGCTGACTGCTTCTTTTACATTTACACGCTTAAGTCCCTGATAAACATATATATTAGATATTTTTTGCTTTTCAACTGTTCCGTTATGCTTAGCCACAGATACAATCTGGCCTTCCTTTATTATACCCGCTGTAACTCTGCCTATGCCCAGCCTTCCAATATAATCATCATAAGCAAGTGATGATACCTGCATCTGCAAATCCTCATTATCTCTGTCAGGATAAGGTTCCACATGACTAATGATTGTTTTAAAAAGCGGGTCAATGTTGTCGCTGGGTTCATCCAGTTCGTACTGGACAATTCCTTCCTTTGCAATGCCATACAATATTGGAAAATCCAATTGTTCATCTGTTGCATTAAGCTCTACAAACAAGTCAAACACCATATCCACAACTTTTTCAGCTCTGTTGTTTTTCTTGTCTATTTTATTTATTAACAAAATCGGCTTTAGACCTACTTCAAGTGATTTCTGAAGGACAAACCTTGTCTGAGGCATTGGTCCTTCAACTGAATCGACCAGCAAAATAACAGTATCAACAGTCTTCATGATACGTTCAACCTCTGACGAAAAGTCCGCATGTCCCGGTGTATCAACTATATTTATTTTATAATCACCATGCATTACTGAACAGTTTTTTGAATAAATTGTTATTCCTCTCTCCCGCTCAATAGCATTCGAATCCATTACCTGATCTACTATTTCCTGGTTTTCTCTGAAAACTCCACTCTGCTGCAGAAATGCATCTACCAATGTGGATTTTCCTGCATCTACATGAGCTATAACCGCTATATTTATTATCTTGTTCTTCATAAATTACCTTCCTTTTTCCCATTGATTAGTTTAGCCTTTTTGATTGAATTTTGCAAGTTTTTTTTATTTATTTTTTACAATAATGTCCGGAATATAACCAATCGTTACTTTGAGATAAAGCCAGACGACATTCTGCATCCCCCCACTTAATTGTAATGAATATAAATTTTATACACAAAAATACGAAGATATAAGGAAAATAATTAAAGATTGTGGTAAAATAGAAGAAAAGAAAAATTTGCAAAAAAAAGAATCGAGGTAAGATATGAAAGGTGAATGTCATGGGCATATTATACTTGACGGATATAATTCCCGTCATTCTTTAAGCATGCATAAAGGCCAACCAAATAGTAACATAATCATGGAGCGTCTTAAAATATATAAAGACATGGGCATTACTTTTTTTCGTGATGGAGGGGATAACTTAGGTGTATCACTATTGGCTGCCAAAATGGCTCCTGCTTACGGAATTGATTACCGTACTCCTGCTTATGCTATATGTAAATTTGGCAGTTACGGAGGCTTTCTCAGCCGTTCCTTTTCAAATATATCTGAATACCGTAATCTGGTACTTCAGGTTTTAGAATTGGGAGGAGATTTCATAAAAATAATGGCTTCCGGTATCTTGGATTTTAGCCAGTACGGTGTCGTTACACATAAGGCTATTACAGAGCAAGAACTTAACGATATGATAAATTTTGCCCACAGTTTAGGACTTGCTGTTATGACACACGTAAACGGTGCCGAAAACGTAAAAGCTGCCATAACCGCCGGAACCGACAGCGTGGAACATGGTTTTTATATAAACGATGAGTGTCTGTCTTTGATGGCAAAAAAGAAAACAATATGGGTACCTACAGTTACTCCGATTGTAAACCTTATAGGAAAAGGGCTCTACCCCGACTCAGTTCTAAAGCGTATTGCAGTAGAACAGCTTGAAAATGTCAAAAAAGCTTTGGAAATCGGCTGTATAATAGCTGTAGGAAGCGATGCCGGTGCACACAATGTCTTCCATGGCAAGGGGATTACCCAGGAAATACGATATCTTACCCCCTGCTTCAAAAGTAAAAACCAAATGTATGAAGTACTTTCAGAGGGCGAACGCATAATTTCCCAACGCTTTAAATCTCCAAAGCTACATTAAAAATTTAAATTCTATTATTATTTCCCACCAACAAAAATAGAAATAAGTTCTATGCTTTTGATTCACCACTTATTTCTATTAATTGCCCTAGTGAGATAATAGTCATTTTAATTTCTCTTCTCCCTCTTTTTCAAAATTATATTGTTTTCTATTTACTTTTCAACAAATTTAATTTGCAACAAGTATAATTTAATTTATGAGAAACAGGAGCGTGTTAAAAAATCGTTACAATTAGTCTTACCAATATTACATTTAATATTTATGATGTTATAATCATTTTATGATAGTTATATATATTTGTTAATTATTTAACATCTAAACTATGATGCTTATATGAACGACGAGTGCCTGTGTCTTTTTACTAAGGAGACTGAAGCTCTCGAATTTGTTAGAGTCTTTTAATCATTTACTTCCTGTCTTTGCATACTTATTAATCAAAATATTAGCTGTTGACTGGCTGATACCCATCTTTTTAGCTACAGCTCTGCTTGATTTATATTTTGAATAAAGCTTAATAACGGTTCGTTTTTTAAATTCCTCAACATTTGTTGTTTCCGAATTAATTTCTTCCGGGTCTTCCTGTTCTAAATACCTGAGAAAAAGATCCTCATCTATGATAATACCATCAGATAAGATAATCATTCTCTCCACTGCATTTCTTAGCTGACGTACATTTCCCGGCCAGCTATAATCATTAAAAAGTGAAAAGACCTTGTTATTAAATACTTTTTTAGTATTATAGCTTTTGTTAAAGTCTTTTAAAAAATATGTACACAAAGGAAATATATCATCTGTTCTTTTTCTTAAAGGAGGCAGAACAATCTTGACTGCATTGAGTCTCCAATACAGGTCCTCTCGAAACTTCTTTTCTTTTACAGCACGCATTAAGTTTTGATTAGTAGCTGCAATTATTCTAATATTCACATACTCAGGAGTATTGCTTCCAACCGGGAAAAATCGTTTGTTTTCAAGTACATCTAAAATTTTAACCTGCATGGAAATAGACAGGTCACCAATTTCATCAAGTAAAATTGTTCCGCCGTCCGTATTTTTTAATAATCCTACTTTCCCCTTTGTGTTTGCACCGGTAAAAGAACCAGGCATATACCCAAAAAGTTCACTTTCAAGCAATCCGTCAGGTATTGCAGCACAGTTAATGGCAACAAATGGCTTATGTTTCCTGGCACTTTTTTCATGAACCATTCGGGCCAGATAACTTTTTCCGGTACCACTCTCTCCTAGAATAAGAATATTGCAATCAAATTTTGAAGCTTTTTCCAGGTTGGAAAGGCATTGCTTAAACAAGCGATTTTTCCCAATAATTTCATTTGAAAAATCTGTGTTAATAGTTTCTATAGGGTTTTTTAAATACCGGTAGCTTAAATCCACAGCACGTATATTATCTAAAGAGGTTGAAACCATAAGCTCAAATTCATCGTTTTCATTATATACAGGAACATTGAAGCAAATCATGCTTCGATTTGTTTTGTAGTAAATATTTTCAGTTACAGTTGTCCTGCGGGATTTTTTTGTAACATCAAAGCTGTAAGGATCCCACAGGCCCTTTTTTGCAATTCTACTGTCCTTATTGACCAAATCTTCAGGACGAACACCATACAAACGGATGGTCGCAGGATTAGTATAAATAATTTTTCCATTTTTATCTAAGACATAAATTTCAGTAAAAGCGTTTTCGAGAATACTTAATAATGTCTTACGTGGTATTGAATTTAAATAATTAATATACTCCGGTGAATGAGATACTTTTGAGTTGTCCAACATAAGCTTCACCTCACTTTTTACAGGTTGCATTATATATCTCTTAACACCTAAATTATATCACTTTTACTGTATTTGTAAATCATCAATACTTTAGTTACTTTAGTTTTATTTTATTCATTATTCATTATTCATTATTCATTATTCAATTTATTGTTTTAAATTGTTTATTTTAACGGCCTGATTCAACATCTTCTGTCATAGTTTCATCCGAAACGCTATCTCCAGAAAGTTTCCATCCGTTATTTTTAATATCCTGGAAAAAAGAAATAACCATTAACGCAATGATTGCAAGTGCAGGAACACCACAGATTACAGTAATAGTTTGGAATGGCCGTATGCCGCCTATCATCAGCAAGGCAATAGTGATTACACCTATACAAATTGACCAGAAAACACGAATCCATTGTGGTGGTTCCTGTCCGCTTTTCAGAACCTTTGTGGTAGACATTGCCATGCTGTAGGCATTAGTATTTAATAAAGTCTGCATACAAATATTACCAAATATAAACAAGATCGGCATTAGAATAGATGTAAAAGGTAAAAACTTCCAAACAGCTGCAATTGCAGCACCTTGCCCACCCTCTGCCAAAATCGTTCCTAAATCTATGCCTTTATCTAAGAAAGTATGTATTGAAAAACCTTGAAATACAATAAAGAACATATAAGTACCAATGACCGTAGAACCAATCAAACCTAAAATAAGTTCTCGAACAGTACGGCCTTTGGAGATACGACCGTAGAAAACTCCATTTTGTATGGACATGGTAATATACCAAGCGTAATAAAAAATTGTCCAATTTTGAGGAATCAAAGACTTTGCATAAGGATCTGTATTGCAGACGAGATGTAAGATATTTTGCATGAGCATACCTAAAGAATCGGTAAAAGTATTGAGCATAAAGAACGTTGGTCCAAAAAGTAATACAAAAACCAGAATACCAAAGCCGACATAAACACGAATATTACTCAGCATACCTACACCTTTTTTAAGACCAGCAAATAAAAGAACGGCCATAACGATACTCCAAGTAATAATCATTACGACAGACACAATAAATGGAGGTTCGTAGCCAATAATGTTTGTGATAATGGCAACTAAAGTCGGTACATTAACACCGACACAGGTGACAACAGAGGATAATAGAGAGATAATATAAATAATATCAATAGTCTTTCCCAGACCACCATTGGCTCGTTTTTTTCCAATCAAGTAAATACAAGCCGTGCTGGGAAGGCTGTCATCTACATTTTTACAATAAAATTGATAGGCGGAAATAACTGCAATCAGCGCATAACCCAGAAAGAAAACAGGCCCCCAATGAAACAGAGGCATCATGGCAGCCTGCTGCAGTGCCTCGACAGTACCAGTTTCAACTCCCCACATAGGCGTCTGATAGGTATATACCCACTCAATGCTTGTCCAGGTAAGTACTCCCAAACCGGCAGCGCCGGTAAACATCATTCCCATCCAGGAAAGGGTAGAATATTCCGGCTTTTCAGCACCAAAACGTTTTTTTCCAAGAGGCCCAAAAGCCAGAATCAACACAATTACAATTAACACTAAAAAGTACCAGCTAAATAGCCAAGCAAATTTGTCAGTAACAAAGGAAAAAATTGTTTCTAAAATGTTACCAGCTACTGATGGATTTGCTATAACAACCCCGGTTAAGAGGACGGTAAAAATTAACGGCGGGAAAAATGTCCAACCATTAACCATTGAAAAATGTGATTTTTTTTCAGAATTCATTCCATTCTCCTTCCAAATTTATATAACATTCATTATTCATTAAATATTTAGCAATAAACATGCCAAGGTAAAAAGTGACACAAAGTAGAGATTTGAGCGGAAATTAAAATAAATTTTTAGCAATTATTGAGTGAAATTANNTAATTTCACTCAATAATTGCTAAGTAAAGAAATAACATAATTGAAATAAAGGATATTAATAGAGCTAAAAATAGGCTTTATTCATTTTGGCACGAATATTGCTCAGTTAATTTATATCAAATACTTGGAGGTATTTTATGTACAAAAAGAACTATACAAGAAATTTTGTCACACAGGAAGCTATTGAATTAATCCATGAAAAATCACTATACTTGCTGAAGAATAAAGGCATCCGGTTTTGTTCTGAAGAGTTACTATCTCTGTTTAAAAAGAAAGGTTTTAAGGTTGAGGATGAAATTGTTTATATAACAGAGGCAGAAGTTAATGATTCGCTGGCCTCATGTCCACGAAATTTTGATTACGTATCTCGTGGGAAGAAATACCATGTGGGTACAATCCAAAAAGAACCTATCGGGCAATCCTCTCTTGGACCAGTTAATGTCCTACAAGAAGGAGTTCATCGCCTTGCCAAGGCAAGCGATTTTATTAATTTTGTGAAACTTTTTCATACAAGCGATACAATAGATATTATAGATTGTGAACTGCTGCATCCAAATGATGTACCCCCACAGTATAAAACAGATTTTATGACGCTTACACCAATGATCTACAGCGACAAACCTCTTGCGGGGCTAAATGGAAGCAAAGAAATATGCCACCGTACAATTCAACTGGCAAAGGATTTTAATGATATTCACGATCAAGTGCTGATGTCAACACTAATTACAAGCGCACCACCATTTACATGGGATCGGTTAATGTGTGAAACAATTATAGAATACGCCAAAAATGGGCAATGCTGCTGTATTGCAGGAGTTGGACTTGCTGGACTTACAGCACCTCCATCTTTATCAGGGGCAATTATTCAAAATAACACAGAACGCCTTGCTGGTATTGTCGCAACGCAGCTTGTAAATCCTGGTACGCCGGTTGTTTACCAGTTCTGCGCTTTAGAAACCGATCTTAGATATTCCCTTTGTGTATGCGGAGGAGCTGAAACCAGTGTGGAATGGTTTGTTGAAAATGAACTGGCTAATTTCTATGACCTTCCTAAAAGAGCCCACGGGTGCCTCTCAGACGCCAAACAGGATGATTACCAATCTGGAAGAGAGTCAACCATGGTTGGACTTTCAGCGTTAATGTGTGAACCGGAAATTATTTATATGCTGGCTGGAATTATGGACTCATTTAATACATTGGGATATGAAAAGTTCATGCTTGACGAAGATACTTATAAAATATGTAAGCGTTTTATGAAAAGTGTCGACTTCAAAGAAGAAAATCTCTACATGGACAAAATGGAAAAAGTAAAACACTCTTCAAATTATATTGCTCGAACAACAAAGACATATCGAAATGATTTTGTTTTCCCCGAAATTGCCAATCGCAAAGCCTATACCAATTGGGAAAAAGAGGATGCGTCCATTAGCGTTCAGGAAAGGGCAACACAAGCTTGGAAAAAACGCTTAGAAGAATATGTACCATTACAGCTTGATAAATCACAAAAGAAAATGATTGAGGAATTGCTTCCAAAAGAATTGATTTTCAATTAACATAAATAGCCTCTCGGAACAATA
>DHER01000020.1 GCA_002399975.1 Firmicutes bacterium UBA4845
AAAGTATAGCCCTTATTCAATCATCAACATTAATTAGATTACTATTATACTTAACGCTTCCTTCAAGTACATCATTATAGAATTGTTGTTTATTATCAATGAAATCAACACATTCGTTTAATTCTGATATTTTAATAATTAAATCGGCTTTCTGCTTATCTAACATAATTTTGCGTTCAGGAATGGTTGCTTTTCCCTTTAGACAAAGGCTAAGATAGATTTTCATATCTTGAATACTCATACCACACTTTTTAAGACAGGATAGGCTGTTCAGCCAATTAATATCTCTGTCATTAAAAATTCTATAATTATTTTTATCTCTTTTTACATTTGGGACTAAGCCCTCATTGCAATAAAATTTCAGTGTTTCATATGTCATGCCTACTTTTTGGCATGTCTCTTTCATGGAATACATAAAAATTTCCTCCCGAATAAATCCAGAATAAATTTTGGATATTGACCGGTAGTAACAACCGGGAATTATAATCTTATTATACGATAAAATATATTATGAATCAAGGAGGGATTTAGAATGGAATATGTAACTTTAAATAACGGAGTAAAAATGCCACTGTTAGGATATGGAGTTTATCAGGTATCCAAGGAAGAATGTGAAAAATGTGTATTGGATGCAATTAAGGTGGGCTATCGCTTGATTGATACGGCACAAGCTTACTTTAATGAAGCAGCAGTCGGAAATGCAATTCAAAAATGTGGCATACCTCGTAAAGAATTATTTATTACCACAAAAGTATGGATCGATAATTATGGGTATGAAAAGACAAAAGCATCTGTTTTGGATTCAATGAAAAATCTAAAAATAGACTATTTGGATTTGATTTTGCTTCATCAGCCTTTTAGTGATTATTATGGCTCCTATCATGCTTTAGAAGAAATGTATAAGGAAGGGAAAGTAAGAGCAATTGGAGTGAGTAATTTCTATCCTGACAGACTGTCAGATATCTGTGCGTTTAACGAAATCGTTCCGCAGGTTAACCAAGTAGAAACAAACCCATTGAACCAACAAATAAAGGCTCAGGAGAATATGATTCAGAACAAGGTTTCAGATTGAAGCATGGGCTCCGTTTGGTGAGGGAAGAAATAATATGTTTACTAACCCTGTTTTGGACCGGATAGGAAGAAAATATCAGAAAACAGTCGCTCAAGTTATTTTAAGATGGCTAATTCAAAGAGGGGTTATTGCTTTAGCAAAATCAACACATATAGAAAGAATGCAGGAAAACTTCAGTATATTTGATTTTGAATTATTACAAGAGGATATGGATGCAATTAAGGAATTAGATACTGGAAATAGTTTGTTCTTTTCCCACCAAGAAGCAAGTACTGTTGATTTCTTTGTTGAACTTATTAATAAAAGACGAAATATCCAATAGGAAAGGTATTTATGAAGAAAGGTTAGGCAAGGGGATATCAAAACCAGAGGACTTTATAACTATGTTAGTTAAACTGCTAATGGATTGCGGTGTGGCTGATCTATAATGTCAAATTACGGTATCACCCCGGATGAGTTTTAAACCATGGCAAAGGACGCAATGGATACGTAGGTATACAGTTTGCATGCGATCCGTATGAATTAAGCATATAAGATTGCGTTGCCATCTATACCGAGTTTTTAAGATAAAGCTAGGAGGGAAAATGAATGAAAGTATTATTAATTAATGGCAGTCCAAATATGAAAGGATGCACCTATACAGCATTATCAGGAGTAGAAAAAACTTTAAATGAAGCAGGTATTGATACTGAAATCATTCATGTTGGAAATAAAGATCTTCGTGGATGTATTGGATGTCGTCAATGTAAAAAGAATGGAAAATGTGCATTTAATGATTTAGTTAATGAAGTTGCTCCTAAATTTGAAGAGGGTGATGGAATCGTTATTGGTACGCCAGTATATTTTGCTTCGGCAAACGGAACTCTTGTCTCATTTATTGATCGATTATTTTATAGCGTTCCATTCGACAAAACAATGAAGGTTGGTGCAGCAGTTGTTTCAGCAAGAAGAGGAGGAGCTTCCGCGACTTTTGATGAAATCAATAAATATTTTACGATTTCAGGTATGCCAGTTGTTTCTAGTCAATACTGGAACAGTGTTCATGGATATACACCAGATGATGTTCGAAAAGATGAAGAAGGATTACAGACGATGCGTACATTAGGTAAAAATATGGCATTCTTAATTAAGAGCATTTCATTAGGAAAAGAAAAGTTTAGCTTACCAGAAAAAGAAAAAAGGATTGGGACAAATTTTATTCGATAGAAAGTTTAATTATTTGTTAACAACGCTTGGTCTAAAAAGCACCGATAAGGAAGCCGGAATTGATGATGCAAATTTTAAAGCTATGACGAAGAACCCCTGCTGCGATGATGTACTTCAAGAATTTAAACTTTGATGCCTGAAGATGTGGAGAATATCTATAGGATGTGTTTTTAATGGGATGGAATTGAAAGGCAGGGGAGAAGTAAAATTAATTCTTTTGAGTATAGATAAATGCAGGAATGATTTTCCTAAATTACAAGATTTTACTAATTTATCATTCATTTAGTATGAGGTCGATGGAATTTACCATAATTTATTAAGGAGGAAACAAAATGGAATATTCAAAACTCGGAAATTCAAATCTTCAGGTTTCACGTCTTTGCGTAGGCTGCATGAGCTTTGGTGATTCTGGCAGCAATTTTCACGCATGGACATTGAGTGCAGAGGAGAGTGAGACACTTGTCAAGCGTGCTCTAGATCTAGGTATCAATTTCTTTGACACAGCCAATATCTATTCAGCCGGCACCAGCGAGGAGTATTTAGGGCGAGCAATAAAGAACAACATTGCCCGGGATAAGGTAGTTATCGCAACCAAGCTTTATTTCAATGAGGGTAAACTTTCAAAGACGGCGATACTGCGTGAGATTGATGGATCACTCAAAAGACTGGGCATCGATTATGTTGACCTTTACATCATTCACCGCTTCGATTACATAACCCCGATTGAAGAGACGATGGAGGCCCTGGACAGCCTTGTCAAGGCGGGCAAGGTGCGAGCCCTTGGAGCTTCTGCAATGTATGGTTACCAGTTTTTCAATATGCAGCTTGCCGCTGAGCGGAACGGCTGGACACCGTTTACCTCCATGCAGAACCACTACAATCTGCTTTATCGTGAAGATGAGCGGGAACTGATTCCTATTTGCAGACAGCAGAATGTCGCACTTACGACCTACAGTCCTCTTGCTGCGGGCAGGCTTTCGCGTATTGAGTGGAAGACTGATACGAAACGCAGCCAGACCGATAAAACGGCCATTTCCAAATATGACAGTACACAAGAAACGGACTATAACATCGTTCTTCGTGTACATGAACTTGCCGAGAAGTATGGAGCCACAATGACGCAGATTTCTATTGCATGGCAATATGCCAAGGGAGTTACATCTCCCATCATCGGAGCAACCAAGGCAAAGTTTTTTGATGATGCTGTAGGGGCTTTGAATGTAAAACTAACAGCAGATGACATCACTTACCTTGAGGAACTATATGTTCCGCATAAAATCGTTGGTGCACTTTAATATTTCATCTAAGAACAATATTACTTCCACTGAAGATTCTTATAGGCATAAATAATGCAAAAAGGTGATAAGCACGATGACAATCGCAGAAGTAACGAAAAAATGTGGTTTGACTGCTGATACCTTTAAGGTATTAAGGGCGCAATGGATTGCTGATTATGTTCGTCGCACTACCGGTGGTATTCGTGGTTATTCCATAGAGTATTGCCGATGGGTTGAATAATTAAATATATGAGAGCCGTCGGCATCTCTGTCGAAACGATGATTAAATATGTCAAGCTGTTTCATGAAGGAGCAGTGATCATTCCTGTATGTAAAGAAGCTCCTTCTTGAGCAGCGAGAGCAGATTGTAACGCATATTAATGAGTTAAATGGTATAATTTCAAAAGCTGGACTGGAAGTTAGCCAGATACGAGGGACGAATGCTCAAGTTTGAAGAAGAAAATTTAAAGTAGTTAATAACCAAAATGCACACCCATTCCTGAGATTATTGAACTTTAATCAGGGGTGAGAAAAGATGGTGAATACCAGTAAAATTTTATCCCTTTTCACTTTTGGTAAAATAGTATTCAATAAAATATTTTGTCAAAACAAGACTTTTTCAATTTCATATTGGGAATATATTACTAACCATAGTTGCGTATTATAAATAGTTATATTCCATATTCCAATACCAAGTAATTTGTATTCATTAACCAAATCTAATAAGGCATTTATGCTTCTTGCATCTATGAACCATACAATATGCTCTATCTGACTACCAGAAGTATTAATTGAATATAAAAAATAGGGTGTTTGAGAGATGTTGTCAAATTGTATTGTTGCCCCTACATTACGGGCCAAATCAAGGGCTCTATCAAGAGTCAGTGGATAAACATTTGAAAGGCCGGCCGAAAATGGAAGTTCCCAATCATAACCGATGGTTGCCATTCCAGCAATTACTTTGCCTGGTGGTATATAACCTAAAACATAATTTATAAACACATTAATATGATGTTGGGGTCAAAAG
>DHER01000035.1 GCA_002399975.1 Firmicutes bacterium UBA4845
ATTATTTATCTCCTACTCGATTGCATCAACAATAATTTCTTCGGGCCAATTATTTTCATCATGTTCTTTGGAAGAGGCCGGGGTGCAGGGCGCGTAGCCACGTAAAACTTCCGATAACCGCTGCATAAGTGAAGCCGTTTTTGCCGTAAAATGAAGCGGATGAAAAATGCTGGTTGTTTGGGGCGGGGGATTATGGTACAATGGTATATATCTTTAGTTCACCTTTGATATAGCAGGTCAAATTATATGGCTCACAAAAGACAAATATTGCGAAAGAAGGACTGTTGTGGAAACATCTGAACAAAAAATCCGGAACTACAGGAAGCGTAGATGCGGGAGTAGTATATTATAAAGAATATAATGCATGGAGAATATTTATGTCTAATGGGAAACCTGATGGATGGTATGATGGTATATATGAAACTGACATAAGCAAGGGCTCAAATGTCTATTTGGACTTGAGATGCGCAGGCAATTATGCTCAAATTATTGCACGAGACACCATTTATTGGAATATTATTGATGAACAAAGCCTTTATATGGGAAGCGGTTTTACTACCAATCCAACTAATTTGGAATTAGTCAGGGAAAATACTTTAGCACAAAAAAATGAAAGAGTTGATGATGGAAGTTATCTTAGAAACGTACGCTGGTCAGATGTATATCTTTACAGCCTTACCCAAAATACGCCGGCTGCAATGAGCCATATGAAGTCATCAAGATCCGGGTTTTATGTTTATTCCGGCAGGTATATGTATGGGGAAACACAGTCCGCAAACCAATATATATCAGCAAGCGGCCTCAATTATAATGGGGAAACATCATCACTTGAGTATTAAAATATAAGGTAATTAATTGCTATAGGCAGTCCTCCGAAAATTCAGGAGAACTGTTTATGGCATCAATCAGGAGGGGACAAAATGAATAGATGCAAAATAAAACAGGTGCTTATATTTTTATTGATATTGCTGTTTATTTCTGCTGGCGGCCATGCTGCTTACGGGGAAACGGCGGCTTATACCGAACTGAATATGCCGCTGCCGAAAGATTACAGTTCAACAGATTTTAATTTGGACTATGGCGTCAAGGTCAACGGGAAAGACTATGTAATAAAGGGAAGCCCGTTCCTTTACAGAGATTTAACTTATATACCCGTCAGGGATGTTTCAGAAATATTCAATATCAATGTAACATTCAATGAAGCGGACAGAACGGTATCGCTGGCAAGCACAGAAAAAGAAATCATAATATCCCCGCTTATGAGTGTATATGGAGAGAGGGGAGCCGTAATAAAAACAGGGGATCAGGCTGCGATTGAATCGGGTGTTGCGTATATGCTCGTAAATGACCGCAGTTATGTTCCCATACGTTTTATAACGGAAACATTCGGGTTCAGTGTGAATTATGACGATGTCAATAAACAGATTGCCATAAAAGGAGCAGAGCAGATTCCGGGAACTGCCGGCAGTTTTTATACGGAGGAACAGCAGGCGGTCATAGATGCCGTTGCTGCTTATGAATCAAATCCGTCGATGCAATTGAAAGGGACAACGGATTTTGACGGGGACAAAGATATACAGGCTGATGTCAAAAAAGAAATTACAAAGGATGTTATAACCGAAACAATAACTGTAAAAGAAAGCAGCGGGGAACAATATAAAGGTGTGCGCAAATCAAGGTTTAACGGAAGCAATTCCAGAGGAGTGTCCGAAGTGTTTCCCGACGGAACAGAAGAGTCAGTAGATATGATGCCATATGCAGGCCTGCATCCTTATAATCAGCTTACAGACCTAAAGTTAAGCGGGCTGAATAAGTACTGCAATATGAATATACAGAAAATTGATGATACGGATACGTCCGTTACCTATAAAATTACGGAATTGAATGGTGAAGAGGTTGATATATTGGTGTTTATTAACAAGAATGACAAAAAAATGATACGCTACGAGGAAACAACAGAATTCAGCAAAAAGAAATTTGACATTGATTAGAACAGTACTGCCCCACGGCACACGCGTTAAAGACAGCCTTACGTGGCTGGAGTTTGCAAAAGCCGGTGTGATTTCCGGAGAAGGGCCGCAGTGGCGGAACGCGGAAGACAAAAGGACGTTTTCTAAAGTGTCAAAGCTCCATGAAACTGAAAATATTATGAAAGATGTGTGCAAATTATTTTTGTAGGCTGAGCTGAAAAGGATAGCCGAAGCAAGGCGACAGGAGCAAACGAAGTACTAACCAGTTACTTACATTTTCAATTTTCGGATTGATATTATTACCCATCTGACATATAATATAATCAAGTAAGAAATGTAAGAATGAAGCGAAAGGTAAGGGAGTTTTAAATATGGAAATTGCGAGAATTACAGCAAAGGGCCAAATAACGATACCGATTGAAATCAGAAAAAAGCTTAATCTAAAAGAAGGCGATAAGATAATATTTTTAGAACAAGACGGCCGGATATATTTTGAAAACGCTGCATTATTGGCGTTTAATAGGATACAGGATGCAATGGCAGGAGAGGCGCAAAAAGCGGGTTATAATTCTCCTGAAGAAATGAATGAGCTTGTTAAAGAAGTAAGAAAAGAAATATGGGAAGAACGATATGAGAATAATGATTGATACTAATGTACTGATTTCAATTATCTTCTTTCCATCAGTACAAATGAATGAACTCAAAACAAAGCTTTGTAATGAATATACAATAGTATTATGCTCCCATATTGTAGAGGAGCTCATTAGGGTTACAAAACGCAAATTTGTTCATAAATTAAAGGATTTGGATGACTTTTTGACAGAATTACCTTATGAGCTTGTTTATACACCTGCTTTTCTTGAAAAGGACAAGTTTCCAGCGATGCGCGATGAATATGATTATCCTATTCTTGCAACGGCAATATTGGAAAACGTTGACGTTCTAATAACAGGTGACAAGGATTTTGCTGCGATTGATATTGAGCATCCTGAAATATTAACGCCAACAGAATTTTTGTCAAAATACTAAAGCATGTTTAGGATAAAGAAGCAAATCAAGGCGCGCAACGCGCCTTTTTTGGGTTTGACGGGCATGTCATATGTCTAAGGTGGAAGTCCTAAGGGGCGTAGTTACCGACGAACCCGATAGCAACTTGCAAGTTTCACATCGTGAGGTGTGGGAGAGAGGAAGCAATAGCGAAATCGTGGCTTGACGAACAGAAACAGGATACAAGGCGAGTTAGGTGGATAAGTTGGCCTAAGACAACAAAGTCCAAAAGGTAACCGTAACCCTAATGCGTAAATCCTGCAAGTAAACGAGGAAAGATATATGGCTTAACCCGTGAGGTCTCATGAGCGATACATCAGTGGTTGTCAGCAAAATTAACAAAAAAATGACGCGATACGAGGAAACAACGGAATTCAGCAAAAAATCATTTTACATTTATTAGATTATTCTGCTGATGTTCGTTTTGAAATAATTTGCTTTTGATTGCTAAAAATTTGGAAATAGTATATAATTATACTATAATAAGTAAAAGTACAGAAAATCATAAGTGAGGTGAAAAATGTGATTATAATAGAACAAATAAAGCGCGAAGTTCAAGAGGCTGCCAAAGAATATCTAATAAAAAAAGTTGAATTATTTGGTTCATATGCTGAAGGAACACATACTGATAAAAGTGACATTGACATATTAGTCGAATTTTCAACTCCTGCTGTATCATTACTTACATTAGCCGCATTGAAATATAGCCTTGAAGAAAAATTCAAGAAAGAAGTTGATGTTGTTCATGGGCCTTTAGAGAAAGATTCTATATTGGATATAAAGAAAGTGATTCCTGTATATGAACAATAGAGATTATCAAATAATGAAAAAGATTTTGAAGGAGATAACGATAGCATTAGAAATGTTTCAGGGCATATCTCAAACGGATTTTTTAAGGGATGAAAAGTTATAAATGAATTTTATGGTATTTCTGAGGCGCGCAACGCGCCTTTTTTATAAGCTGCTGCTTTTTCGCTTGCCCGGCAGGCACGAATTAATCAGTAATTGATTATTTGATTAATTGATGTTAGGATATAAATAAAAGTAAAGGAAAATTTTGCTTAAAGCTTAAAT
Source organism: Firmicutes bacterium UBA4845 (assembly GCA_002399975.1). Lineage (GTDB taxonomy): Bacteria > Bacillota > Clostridia > Tissierellales > Sedimentibacteraceae > Sedimentibacter. The sequence goes on from DHER01000035.1 coordinate 4,092, forward strand.
AGCCTAACACTTATGAGGAGATTGGAATGATTTTGACACTTGAAAATATTACAAAAAGCTTCAACGAAAAAAAGATATTGGATAACGTGAATTTTTATATAAATAACAATGATAAAATCGGCCTTGTCGGCGTTAACGGAACCGGTAAATCAACATTGCTTAAAATTGCGGCGAGAACAGAAGAGCCGGATGCCGGCAAAGTTGTTTGCAGCAATGGAGTGAGAATTTCCTATCTGCCCCAGACCCCGGAATTTAAAGAGAATACAACTGTAATGGAACAGCTTTTCATTAACGCGGCGCCGGAAGCCAAGGCGTTAATGGAGTATGAAGCCAAGGCTATTTTAAACAAGTTAAACATCACCGAGGTTGACAAGTGTGTCGGCCTGCTTTCTGCCGGTCAAAGAAAAAGAGTTGCAATAGCATGTGCGCTGGTTGTTCCTTGTGAACTTTTAATTTTTGATGAACCCACCAACCATTTGGACAATGATATGATTCTTTGGCTGGAGAACTATCTTACACGGTATAAGGGCTCTATATTGATGGTAACCCACGACAGGTATTTCCTGGATAGGATTTCAAACAGGATTGCGGAGCTGGACAAAGGGAAAATATACTCTTATGAAGGAAACTATTCACGTTTTTTGGAGCTAAAGACCTTGCGTGAAGAAAATGAGCAAAGCAGCGAAAGAAAGAGCCAGGCACTTTATAAAAAAGAGCTTGCGTGGATTCAAAGAGGAGCTAAGGCCCGCGGTACGAAAGCAAAGGGCAGAATACAGGAATTTGAAAAGCTCAAAGAGAAATTAGGAACAGAAACGGAGGAGAAATTGGAATTAAGCTCTGTTTCATCGAGGCTTGGGAAAAAAACAATAGAAATAAATGATATATCAAAAAAGTTTGGCGGAAAGGTCATTGTTAAAGACTTTGAATATACGGTTACAAGAAATGCCAGGATAGGAATAGTAGGGAATAACGGCGTGGGTAAATCAACCCTGCTGAATATAATAGCAGGCAGGATTCAGCCTGATAACGGCAGCATAGATGTGGGAAGTACGGTGAAATTCGGATATTTTTCACAAGAAACCGGGGAAGTTGATGTTTCATTAAGAGCGATTGATTATATAAAGGGAATTGCAGAAATAATAGAGACAAGGGATGGAAAGATAACCGCATCCCAGATGCTTGAGAAATTTTTGTTTTCTCCTGAAATCCAATACAATACAATTGACAAATTATCCGGCGGGGAGAGGAGAAGACTGCTTTTGCTGGGTGTCCTTATGAAGGCCCCGAACATATTGCTGCTGGATGAGCCTACAAATGATTTGGATATTGAAACGCTGACAATATTGGAGGATTATCTGGAAAGCTTTGACGGGGCGGTTATAACCGTTTCTCATGACAGGTACTTTTTAGATAAGGTTGTCAGTACGATTTTAGAATTGTCTGGGAACGGAACAGGGTTGATAAAAGAGTATAACGGCGGTTATTCTGATTATATTGCGGCAAGGAAAGCTGATCAGAGTGACTGCCCCAAGAATAAACCAAAAGCTTCAAAGAACAAAGACAGAGAAACAAGAGTAAAACCCCGAAAGCTTAAATTTACCTATAAGGAACAGAAGGAATACGAAGAAATTGATAATGATATCGCAAATTTGGAAATAAAGATAGCTGATTTGAAAAATCAAATGGAAAAGTATGCAACGGATTATGTAAAGCTTCAGGAATTAATGGAAGAAAAACAGAAGGCGGAAGATCAGATGGAAGAAAAAATGAACAGATGGGTTTACCTGAATGACCTGGCCGAACAGATTGAAAGCCAGAAGTGAAATGATACGCCTTGTCCCTGAGATGTAGTCAAAACAGTATCATATTGATATAAGTTTTATGTGGTAAATATAGTAAAAATGTGCAATAATGCATTATGATTGCAACAGTTCAATATAATAATTAAAGGTGGCGGTTTGGGAACGGCCGCATACATGATTTTGGTGCAGGTTATTTTTGTATAGAGTATGCCTATTGACGTATTATTGTGCTTTATTCGGATTTAAGCGTTGTTGACATCAGGTCTTTACCAACCCTTACGTTTGGAAAAATATCTGAGGCATATTTTATAAAGTCCCCGGGCTTCATCATTGAAGGGCTAAAATGGGTCAGCCACAGTTCCTTAACGCCGGCTTCTTTTGCAATGGAAGCTGCCTCTGAAAATATCATATGCATTTTTTCAACAGCATTATCATGCTGCTCATCCTCTCCGTACATTCCTTCGCATATGAACAAATCAGAATTTTTAACTATGTCCTTTATACGTTTTACCGGCCTTGTATCAGTTACATAGGAGATTTTAATAGGTTTTCTTGGCTCTCCTAAAACCATGTCGGGAGTATAAGTATTGCCATCAACTTTAATGTTATTTCCGCTGTGCAGAGTTCTCCAAAATTTAACGGGAATATTGAGCTTTTTGGCTATATCCGGCTGGAAATGTGGCCTAAGCGCCAGTTCCAAGCTGTATCCCAGACAATTTATATGATGCTTCAGAGGAATTGAAGTTATTTTAAGCCCTATTTGTTCAAACTCCTGAGGTTTAGTATCATGAAGCTCAGCTATCCTCACTTCATATGGGAGGTATCCGCACACAACCAGCAGGGAATTAATATACTTGGTGCTTCCTCTGGGAGCTATAATATTCAAAGGCTCCGTTCGTCCTTGGTTGCCTATTGTCAGCAAAAGCCCCGGAAGCCCTGAAACATGGTCTGCATGGCAGTGAGTAATTAAAATAGTATCAATTTTGCTCATGCTTAACCTGCCTTTGTGAAGAGAAATTTGTGTTCCTTCTCCACAATCAATTAGAATTGATTTTCCATTATATTCAATTAGACACGAAGCCAGGAATCTTTCAGGAAGAGGAACCATTCCGCCGGTGCCTATTAGTGTAACATTTATCATTTTATCACCTGTATAGTTTATTTATTTTTATTATAACTGCTGTTTATGTTTATATCAATAAAAGTTTAAGTGAAAATCAACATTATTATGCAAAGAAGGGATGAAAAAATACCGTGAACCAACTTGAGCAATATATAATTTTTAATATCTAAATCAAATTTGTCGGTTATTGCAATAGTTTGAAATATAACTGACATGCCAGAAAAGCTTATAATAAAATTAATTATTATCAATTTTATTTCTAAAGGAACAACGGGTGAAGAAGCCATTATGTTGCACCCGTTTGTCATTTCCAATAATCCTACAAGTAAAGAATATATTATATTTGTCATCTGAGTGCTTAAAGAAAACGCATTTGCCAAAGAGAGCAGGCTGTCTTTCAGAAAATTTGAAAAAACCGAAAAAGTTACTATTACGCCGCCTACAGTCAAAATTCCAGTTACAGATTTATATATTGAAGAACTGAAGTTTTTATGAAAAGGAACAGGCTTTAATTGTATGATTTTAGAAGGACTTAATTTTGATTTTCCGGTATTTATCAAAAAACTTAGTAAAACTGCACCGACAAAATGGGGGAGAGCTATGTATTTAAGAAGATGAAAATTATCAAGCATGGAGAAAGAAACAGCTCCTGCTATAAATTGAAAACTGCAGTTATTTGCAAATATGGTAAGATAATTTGCTTCTCTGTTGCTGATTTTTCCGCTTTCAGCCATGGTGTTGACCGTCATTGCTCCTGAAGGGTAACCTGATACAAAACTTATAAAAAAGGGTATCAGTCCATAATCTGTTTTTAATATTTTACCGGATATAAAAGATAATCTTCCAGACATACTGTACAAAAAGTTATATTGAAGCAATATGTTGGACAGTACGGACATTGGAAATAAAAACGGCACTATGTTGTTAACCCATATTTTCAGTCCTATAGCAGCGCCTTCTGACACAATATCCGGCTTAGACAAAAACAAGCCTATTATAAGCATGATTGTTGCAGGTATAAAGTTTCTTCTGAGCATAATACAACCCCCATAAACCATTTTATTTACCATAGAGTAGTATTATGAGTATATATTATAATTTTACATGAATTGCATTCAAAAGGTGTTCTTCATTTAACCTTTTATTTTTTAAAGGAATATTGTAGATGTTCGTTGCTTTTGCCGTAAGGTCAAATAATCGAAGTTTTCGGGCATCAATATGGTTCTTTTTGTAGTCGGAGTAACGATTAATTACGATAGTTCCTTTATTTCTTGATTCTTTTATGATCTGTTTCCCTACGTCATTAAACGCTAAAATCTTAATATAACTGTTGTTTTTATAAGTTGACATAAAGTATTTTATGTCGTAATTTGTTATATTCAGTAATATATTTAGAAGCATTCTTCTCAGTTTAGAATAAGTGTATCTTTTGGATTTAAGAGACATAATGTATTCGTCAATGCTGCTATATTTAAAAACATTTGAATATATTTTATTGTTCAGTCCTTCAGTTACTTCGTAAATGCTGTTCAGCCTATTTGGTCCTAATTCGATTATTTTATAGTATAGTAGTTCAAGATAATTTTCAAGGCTGTTGAAACATTCATGTTCCTGATAAAACCTGGAAAGCTGCTGTCTGCTGTTTTGCGGAACAGACACAATATGTTCCGGACCGCAGTTTAATATTTCTTTTCTGATTGACGCTCCGCTATTATAATAGCCATCGGCCGAAGTGTCATCGTGTAACTTGCCAATTCGTTTCACGGGCACAAGGCTCCAGTTCAGATTATTTTTCATAATGCTTTTGATGTATTCTATTGCAAGAATATTGTTTGGGAAGATTGCTGCATTGGAGGATTCTTCACCTAAAGAAGAGCTTATAACGTTTGACAGAGCTTTTGTATATGGCAGTCCTTTTTTTATTTCTTTCTTGATTTTATTGTTGAATTCAGGATTAAGCTGCATCAGGGCAATATTTTTAAGTAAATTTGTATCAGTGCTTTCACATCCGAAACTTAGTGCACTCACAGGAAGTTTTTTTAATTCACTTATGGCTCCATTAGCAAACATCTCAGCATTTTGGCATGAAAAGGGCATAGGAAGTTCTATTACAAGATCTGCGCCTCCGTAAACCGCAGACTCAGCTCGTTTAAACTTGTCAATTATTGCAGGTTCGCCGCGTTGTACATAGTTGCCGCTCATGACTACTACTGTACCATCTGCAAAGGAAAGTTCTTTTGCCTTTTTTAGTTGAAGTTCGTGGCCCATGTGAAATGGATTATATTCGGCCACAATACCTGTTATTTTCATAATCTCACCATTTATATAATTTACCTTATAATAATTATATTTCTTATCATTGTCAAATATTTATTTACGAAAACCAGGTATATATTTGATTTATTGGAATAGTATGAAATTAAAAATTAATTACTTTGAAAGTAGCCGGAGATTTTACACGGACCTGCAACAATATCCCTGGCCACCTTCAGCATTCCTTTTTCATCTGGTTTGACGCTCCACTTGACAAGTGTTATGTTTCCTTTGGCTATTTCTATCCCTGTAATACACCTTGTATGTACACAGCACCCGTCATTAAAATATGGGGGATCGTCGTATTCGGGGAATGTGGGTCTGTGATTATGGCCTGCAATGATCATCTTGTTTTCTTTGACTACCCAGTCAGTGAGTTTTTGGGCAACGTCGTTTTTCTTTTTGTAATTTTTGGCTGTTCTTGTTCGGTCTTTAATGCTGAGGTTTTCAAGAGGCTTCCATAAATATCTCACCATGAATCGTGATATTTTCCACATGCTGCCGTTTAAAAAGTCTACCTGGTGACCGTGCAGCAGCAAAATTTTATTTCCGGTCTTTTTGTAATTTAATATTATACCTTCATGTATTTTTATTCCTTTAAAAAGGTCATAATATTTATTATCCCTTTCGCTGAAATACCTGTATAAATTTTTTTCTACGAACTCCGGGTGTTTTTTTACCATATCATGATTGCCGTAGATTAAGTACAATCTGTTTTTTTCGTAAAATTTTCTCATGATCCAGAAAACGTCGCTATGCTCGTATAAAACATCTGTCATCTTCCTATTTTCCCAAAGTTCGTCTCCGTCCCCAATTTCTATATATGTATAATTTCTATTAAAATAGTGGGTTAAAGCGGCAAAATATATATTTTGGTTCCTGGAAAAAGAATCAGCCCAGCTGCCGTCTCCTCTGTGGCAGTCACTCATCAGCACAAATTTTGAGTAATCGTCAAAGTCAATTTCTTCCGCCGATTCAAATACCTTTGATACCCTACTTAAATAATCCATATGGCGCACATCCTTTTCCCATCATATTATTCATTCTTTCATCAGATGTGTGGAATGGAATATTCACCTTATTATGTTAATTAATAACGTATTATTAATTTGATGTTATTCATTGATTATTGATTAATGTTGTTATTTTCTTGAGATGATCATTGATATGAGAAGCAGTAACCCTATTACAACGGCAATCCCATACCCTGCCAGGGCAATTGCGGATATTCCATAAATCCTGGGGCCGACATCATTTCCTGCCATTATTGATGATCCCATGATCAACGAAGATATAATAATTGCGTATATCAGCCTGTTGGCTATATTGTCCAGGCGCTTTACGGAACCTTTAAAATTAATGGGTTCCATTTGAATTTTTAACCTTCCGGAAGAAGCGTTATTTATAAGTTTTGTAAAGGTTTTTATTGTTTCAGGGGCGGACTTTGCCAGAAAATACAAATTTGTGGCAATATCATTGATTTCTTTTTTTATATCTGCTTTTTTTATTACTTGCTCTTTTACATAAGGCAGCAGCATTTCTGTGATCTTAACTTCAGGGGACAGTTTTTCTAAAACACCTTCAATAGTTATTATTCCTCTTAAAAGCATAGTTATTTCTTTCGGGACTTTCAATTCATTTTTTCTGCATGCACTAAGGATATCATTTATAAGAGTGTTTAAATCTACGTTACTTAAGGATGTTTCTATGTATTTTCCATATATTTTTTCAACATCCTTTTTGAATTCTTTTATGTCTACTTCATCTTTTCCATTACATATTTCCAGAACCGCTTGGGACATTTCATCAATGTCTCCGAAAATTATACCCAATAAAAAATTGTTGAAGCTTTCTCTTAATGAGCTGTCCAATTCACCCACTATGCCGAAATCAATATATGTAATTTTGTTTTCTTTGATTATAAGATTTCCGGGATGAGGGTCAGCATGAAAAAAACCGTCCCCAAAAATTTGTTTTAAATAATTGTTTGTCAGCTTTAAACCTATATCTTCTAAATAATATCCTTCATCAGATAATTTTTCAGTATCTGAAATTTTAATCCCTTCAATATAATCCATTACCAAAACACTATCTGTTGTGTAATCATTATATACTTTAGGGACTGTTACATAACGTACATCCTTGTTATATTCGCTGAATTTTTTGATGTTTTCTGCTTCAATAAGAAAATTCATTTCTTTGTTTGCTGAAATTTTAAGTTCTTCAATGATTTCCGATAAATTCAATGTTTTGCTTTGGGGTACGTACTTTGTGTGTTTTGCCAGCCTTTTTAGGACGGCTATATCGCCTGCCATTTCCTCTCTGACCTCAGGGCGCAGAATTTTTACAGCAACTTTTGTTCCATCCTTCAAATATGCCATATGTACCTGTGCAACGGATGCACTTGCATGTGCTTCATGGCAGAATTCTGAAAAAATCTGTTCTACAGGTTTTTTCAGACTGTTCTCCATAACATTTTTTATTTTCTCATATGGCTCAGGTTCCACATTGTCCTGAAGTTTTCTAAATTCCTTTATATATTCTTCAGGAAGAATATCCGAGCTAGTGGACAAAATTTGGCCAATTTTAATAAAGGTGGGTCCAAGCTGCTCAAATGATTTCCGCAGTTCAGGCGCAACATTTTTACCTTGAAATATTTTTTTAATTCCGTTGTTAGAAAATACTGAAATTATTTCACGCATTCGTTCATTTTCATTTTTTATGCCCATAATTTTCAGATCATTCCTCAGTTATTTTTCTTCAAGTGCTCTAATTCGGTTTTCCAGTTGTTTTATGTCATCTTTAGTTGCTAAATTTAAGTCTGCAAGCATTTTATTTAGTTGCTCAATAGTTATATTATCAGATTCTACGTTGCTTTTATTACTGCAATTTTTACGTTTTAACTCTTCATTTAATTGTTTTCCTTGATTTACGGTTATTTCGCCTCTTTCAATAAGGCTCTTTACAATTTCTTCACCTTTCTCATAGGAATACGAAACTGATCCTATTCCTGCCAGCAGTAGATTTTTTAGAGAAATATCCATTAAATTCACCTCGTTATTATTATTTCATTAACATTATAAATATATCCCACAAACATATATTTAATCATATTTTAACTGATTAACCTGTAGAAAATCTTTATTTATTATGGGAAGAGGCTGCAGCTATTTTGCATTTTAGTCTTGTGCCATTGTGAAAATATGATATAATACTTAAGGTTATTCAATAATTGGGCAAGGTGATGATAATGAGTATTACATTTGTAATAGGTGGTGCAAGAAGCGGTAAAAGCACATTTGCTGAAAAAAAGGCAAAAGAATACGGCAGTAATGTGCTTTACATTGCAACTGCAGTGGTTACAGACCAGGCTATGGCTGACAGGGTCAGGAAGCACAGAAACCAGAGGCCGGATTCATGGTATACTCTGGAAATGTATTCAAACTTCAAGGATTTAACAAACCATAAAGAGTTTAATGAATGTGAAGTCGTTTTATTGGACTGCATAACTACTTTAATAGGAAATTTTATGTATGACAGCGGGGTTGATTTTGATACCTGCAGGATTGAAGATGTTGGATCTCTTGAAAAAAAAATCAAAAATGAACTTATTTCTTTGATAGATGTTTGCAATAATAACAACAAGAAATTGGTTTTGGTGTCCAACGAAACAGGCATGGGTGTTGTTCCATCCTACTACATGGGAAATTATTTCAGAGACATGAATGGAAGAATTAACAGAGAAATAGGATCAAGGGCAGATTTCATGTATTTTATGTTTTCAGGCATACCGATTAAACTTAAACACAAAGGTGGGGCAGTAGAATGGCCAAAGGATTTTTAACTCTTATCTCTTTTTTTACACGTATTCCGGTGGGAAGGAAAATTGAATATAAGGAAGAAAATTTTTTAAAGGCTTTAAACCTTTACTCCCTGTTAGGAGCTGTAATTGGGTTTTTATTGGTGATTGTTTATTTAATATTCAACAATACATATATAAACTTATTGAGAGGGCTTATTCTTACTTTGTCATATATAGCCATAACGGGTGGAATACATCTTGACGGTACTGCAGATACGTCAGACGGTATTTTTTCGGGAAGGACCGGAGAAAGAATTTTTGAAATAATGAGCGATTCACATACAGGTACTTTTGGAGTCCTGAGCTTGATTATTGTTGTACTTTCCCAGTTTGTTTTATTTTCTTATGTTGACATATATTCCTGTTTTATGATGCCTATTGTAGGCAGGTCGTGTGTGGTCTTTGCATGCCGAAATAAAAAATATGCCAAGAAAGAAAAAGGCATGGGAACCTTGTTTATAGAATCGATAGATTCCAAAATATTGCTTACAAACATATTTATTTTGTTTTTTTTCGCTATTTTAATGCCTGACAGGCTTACTATTATAGTATCGTGTTTTGCGGCACTGATGGTTTCTTATTTCATATCATGCAAAATAGAGGACAAAATAGGGGGTATGACAGGTGATACTTGCGGCCTTGTACTTGAAGTCAGCCAAGTGGTGTTTATGGTTTTAATACTTTTTTTAAAGGGGTAATTATGATATACTTAGTACGTCATGGAGAATCAGACGCAAATATACAAAAAAGGTATTGCGGAATAACGGATGCAAAGTTGTCTCAAAAAGGAAGAGATCAGGCTGCAGCAGCCGGTCAGAACTTACGGCATGAAACAATCTGCCGTGTATATTCAAGCCCGCTGGAAAGAGCCGTTGATACTGCAAAAATTATATGTAGTAAAAATAATATCTGTGAAAATAAAATTATAAAGGAAAACTGCTTATTAGAAGTCAACTTTGGCATGTTCGAAAATATGACATGGGATGAGATAAGTTCTGACTACAAGGAAGAAACTGAAAAATGGATATCTGAAAAAAACAAGTACAGATTTCCTAAAGGTGAGAGCTACGATGATATAATAGAAAGGGTTGCGCCGTTTATTGACAAAGTACCTGATAATTCAGTTGTTGTTACTCATTTTGGCGTAATACAGTCGGTACTTTTGTATCTTGGTGTTGCTGACAGTACAAACTTATGGGATTTTATGATTTCAAACTGCGACATAGTTGTATTGAACTATAAAAACTATAAAAACATCAAAAAATTTGAAAAAATAATTAAGTGTAAGGAATAATTAAGTGTAAGGAATAATTAAAATAAAAATTTTTAATTTTATTATAAATATTTATATTATTAACTATGGAGGAACAAAATGAACGTATTAGTAATTAACTGCGGCAGTTCATCATTGAAATATCAATTGATAAACATGGATGATGAAAGTGTATTGGCTAAGGGCCTTGTTGAAAGAATAGGAATTGAAGGCAGCGTTTTAAAGCATCAAAAGGCGGGGCAGGATAAAGTTGTAATCAAAGAAGTAATGAAAAACCACAAGGATGCGATTAATTTTGTATTAAAAGCATTGGTTGATCCTAAGCACGGAGCTGTGAAATCATTGAAGGAAGTCGATGCCGTAGGGCACAGAGTCGTACATGGCGGAGAAAAATTTGCCAATTCGGTTTTGATTAACGATGATGTTATAAAAGCTATCAATGAATGTATTTCTCTGGCACCGCTGCATAATCCGCCAAATATTATAGGCATAGAAGCATGCAAGGAATTGCTGCCGGATGTACCTATGGTAGGAGTGTTCGATACGGCTTTCCATCAAACAATGCCTCCTGTGTCATATATTTATCCACTTCCTTATGAGCTATATAAAGAACTTGGAGTAAGAAGGTACGGATTTCATGGCACATCCCATAAATATGTTTCACAAAGGGCTGAAGAACTACTGGGCAGAAGTTTGAAGGGTATAAATTTAATAACCTGCCATCTGGGAAATGGAGCCAGTGTAACTGCCATAAAAGACGGAAAATCATTTGACACCAGCATGGGAATGACTCCTCTTGAAGGTCTTGTAATGGGTACAAGATGCGGAAACATTGATCCTGCCATAGTAACATTCTTAATGAACAAAAAAAATATGACTACGGACCAGATTGATAATTTAATGAATAAAAAATCAGGTGTTCTCGGTATATCCGGAGTAAGCAGTGATTTTAGAGATATTGAATCAGCTGCTTCCAAGGGAAACAAAAGAGCACAGCTGGCATTGGATAAGTTCGTGTACATGGTTAAAAGGTACATCGGTTCATATACAGCTATAATGGGAGGATTAGACGTATTGGTATTTACAGCAGGTTTAGGTGAAAACTCAGCTCCCGAAAGGCTGCATATATGTAAAGGGTTGGAATTCTTGGGAATTGATATTGATGAAAACAAAAATAATATACATGGAAAAGAAGCTGAAATTTCCAAAGACGGATCAAAGGTAAAAATATTTGTTGTTCCTACAAATGAAGAGTTAATGATAGCAAGGGATACAAAGGAGCTTGTTGGAAAAAGTCTGTAAAATAAATTGCTTGACAAAAGATTTCTTTTTTCATATAATTAACTCTGTTAAAATAGGTAAAACAGGTATTCAAATCTCTGATTTGATGCTGGTTGCTTATTCCCAAAACGAATGTAGGGGACAGTAAAAAGGGTGATTATATGTTAATTCGGTTAAATAAGTTTTTGTCATCTGATCAGATTTCTTTAAAAATAGATAAGAATTTTACAATAGATGATGAGGCCTTTTTATCAGATACACATCTTCATAAGAACATAAACTTTAAGGGTGAAGCATTTAAAGTCGACGGTAGTATTTTATTGAACGGTATAATTAAATATACATTTTCTGACCAATGTGCCCGATGCTTAACTCATTTTGACAATACGATTGAAACTGAATTTAAAGCTGTGTTGTCGGATTGTCCGAAAGAAAATGAGAAAGACAATGAGTCTGATGAAATACAGTTGAAAATTACGGACGGATGTATTGATCCGGAGGAAGATATTAAGCAGATGATTTATTTATCAATGCCTATGAAGTCGTTGTGCAAACCGGACTGCAAAGGTATATGCCCTAATTGTGGAGTTAATTTAAATTATGAAGAATGTAAGTGTAAAGATAATTTAATAGATCCAAGGTTTGAAAAATTAAAGGATTTATTAAATGATTAAGGAGGTGTTAAAATGGCAGTACCTAAGAGAAAAACTTCCAAGGCTAGAAGAGATAGAAGAAGAACGTCAAAATCAAGATTAGTGGTTCCAAATATCATCGAATGCCCGCAATGTCATGAGTCAAAGCTTCCTCACAGAGTGTGCCCAGCTTGCGGATATTATGACGGAAAAGAAGTTATAAACGTTGAATAACGAAAATAGAAATAATATTCGTTATACGTTATATATGAAAAATTGGTAATTGATAAAAGATAAAAATAGTGTTTCGGCACTATTTTTTTATTGCAAAACATATATTACTAAGCTATACTATTTTATGTATTTAAAAATACAAAGTGTCAGGCTGTATAACAAAACAACTGAACAGAGGTGCATAAATGAAGATTGCTGTAGACGCAATGGGTGGAGACAATGCTCCGGAGTCTGTTGTCAAAGGCGGCATACTTGCCAGGGACGAATACAATGTAAGTATAATTTTTTCAGGACAAGAGGATAAGATTAAAAAAATACTTGAAAACAGTACGTCAGACTTCAACAACATTGATATTTTAAATGCAAAAGAAGTTATATCCAATGAAGATAAACCTGTGATGGCCATAAGGCGTAAAAAGGATTCTTCACTTGTCAAAGCTTTAAATGTTGTAAAAAATAAGGAAGCCGATGCAATTGTATCGGCGGGAAGTACCGGTGCATTGTTAGGCGGCGCTACTTTAATGATAGGGAGAATCAGCGGAATTGAAAGACCGGCAATAGGTGCTTTGATACCAAATTTGAGCGGAGGTTTTGCCCTATTGATTGATTCGGGAGCCAATGTAGACTCTAAACCTGAATTTCTTTATGACTTTGCAATTATGGGGGATATTTATTTAAAAAAGGTAATGAACGTTGTTTCTCCCAGGACGGCGCTTGCCAATATAGGAACAGAAAAGGCAAAAGGCAATAAGCTTACGGTTGAAACGTACGACCTTCTTGAAAACACACCGCTGCCTATAAACTTTATCGGAAATATAGAAGCAAGGGATGTACTTCAGGACAAAGCGGATATAATAGTTTGTGACGGCTTTGTTGGAAACATGATTTTAAAAACCCTTGAAGGAACTATTTCCGAACTTATGAAGGGCCTGAAACATGAGCTTATGTCCACCACAAGAACCAAAATAGGCGGAGCTCTTATCAAACCAGCATTGTCCGAATTCAAAAGCAGGTTTGACTATTCTGAGCATGGAGGAGCACCAATTTTGGGAGTTAAAGAAACGGTAATAAAGGCTCATGGAAGTTCCAATTCAAAAGCAATGAAAAATGCAATCCGCCAGGCAAAAATATGCTGTGACAGTAGAGTAAATGATTTAATAGAAGAAAGTGTAATGAGGAGGTGAGTGAATTGTTTGAAAGAGTCAGAGACATAATAGCGGAAAAATTAGATGTTAAACCGGAAGAAATTACGATGGAATCATCTTTTGCCGATGATTTGGAGGCTGATTCAATAACGTTGTTTGAATTGGTAATGGCGCTGGAGGATGAGTTTGACATTGAAATTGATGATGAAAGTATTGAGCAAATCACTACAGTTGGAGATATAGTTAATTATTTGGAAGACAGTATTAATATGTAAAATTTGGGACGCAGCAATGCGTCCCGTATATTAAATTAAATTTTATAATTATTTATTGTGCTTATGAAACTATTCACAGGTTCAATAAGCAATTATAATCCAGGAGGAATTGTGATTATAGATATTAAAGAACTTAAAGAATTTGAAAATAAAATAAAATATGAATTTAACAATATAGAAATTTTGGAAAAATCACTTACACATAGTTCTTATTCAAATGAGGACAAAATATGCAGCAAAGCAAATAACGAAAGGCTGGAATTTCTTGGAGATGCTGTTTTGAGTGTTGTAGTCAGCCGATTTATATTTGATAAATTCCCTGAATACCCTGAAGGTGACCTGACAAAACTAAGGGCTCAGGTGGTATGTGAAGATACTCTGAGTTTAGTTGCGGCAAATTTAAATTTGGGCAAATACCTTTTAATGGGCAAAGGTGAGGAAGCGTCAGGAGGAAGGGAGCGTAAATCCATTCTGGCAGATGCAGTTGAGGCTGTTATTGCAGCAATTTATATTGACGGAGGATATAAAAAGGCCCAGGAATTCGTATTAAACAATTTGATAAATTATATTCATCTTGCTGTAAAGGGAAAAGTTGTAACAGATTATAAGTCACATCTTCAGGAATATTATCAAAGTAAGAAGCAGAACTGCAAAATTCGTTATGTAGTAACAAAAGAAGAAGGACCTGATCACGAAAAAACTTTTCATGTAAACGTGCTTGTGAATAAAGTTGTCCTTGGAAGGGGAGAAGGCAAAAGTAAGAAATTGGCTGAGCAGGATGCTGCAAAAAATGCACTGATAGCGGAGGATCAAATAAACGTATAAAACTAAAATAATTTCTGTTTGCATTCTGTATAAATTCCAGGAATAATTTTCTGCAAAGACATGAAAATTTACTTGATATATACCGGACAAAAATCAAACGGTTTTGAATAGAAATAATATTTCAAAATTAGATTAAGGGGGAAACATGTATTTAAAAAAAGTATATATTAACGGCTTTAAATCCTTTGCCGAAAAGACGGAAATTATTGTGGAGAAAGGAATTACGGCAATTGTTGGACCTAATGGCAGCGGAAAAAGCAATATATCCGATGCCATTAAATGGGTGCTGGGTGAACAAAGTGCAAAATCCCTCAGGGGAGTTAAAATGGACGATGTTATATTTGCCGGTACAGAAAAAAGGCTGCCTTTGGGCTATGCAGAAGTTAACCTTATTTTTGACAATGAATCAGGTGATATACCTGTTGCATATAAAGAAGTAAGCATAAAAAGGAAACTGTACAAGACAGGTGAAAGTGAATATTACATAAATAAGCAGCAGTGCAGGCTCAAAGATATTAGAGAGATTTTTATGGATACAGGCATCGGAAGAGACGGATATTCATTTATAGGGCAAGGCCGGGTGGAGGACATTTTAAGCCCCAACTCAGAAACAAGGAGACAGGTTTTTGAGGAAGCCTGCGGAATAGTCAAATATAAAATCAGAAAGGAAGAATCTGAAAGAAAACTCGAAAAAACCAGCGACAACCTTGATAGGGCGGAAGACATCGTTCATGAGCTTGAGGATAGAATAGAACCATTGAAAGAACAAAGCCTGAAAGCTAAGAAATACATTGAAACGAAAGAAAGTTTAAAAAAATATGAATTGAACTACCTTACTCGAGAGTATGAAAAACACAGTGAACAGTGCAAGGCTTTAAAAAATCAAAAAGATATTGCATCAGAGCAGAAGATTAAACTTCAAAAAAAAATAGATGGTATTACACAGTCAGTTGAAGAACAAAAAAAACAGATAAATGAAATCAAGGAAACAATCAGGAATCTTGAGGCAGAGCGGAATTCCAAAAACAGAGAATTAGAAAACTGCAGCAGCCTTTGCAAAGTTCATGAAGAAAAAAAAATTTTATACAATGACAATGCTGTAGACGTGAGAAATGAAATAACAATTCTTGAGAAAAGAAACAACGAACTCAATGAAAATGCCAAAAATCTCACTGAAGAAAAAGAACAGCTTGAGGATGGCTTGCGCAAAGACATGGAAAAATTCAATCTAATGAATAAAGAAGTCGAAGCGTATAAAGGTGAAATGGACAAGGCATTTAAAGCTATTGAAGAACAAAAAAACAGCCTCTTTGAGCTTCATAAAGAAATAAACAAGCAGAACAGCGAAAAAAGTACCATAGAATCATTTATATCAAATAACAATGAAAGAATCGAAATCCTGAGTGCTGAAATTTCATCAGAAGAAACAGAAAAGCAAAATAAGCTTGATATAATAAAAATGCTGGAAAATGAGCAGTCAGAAATAAATAAGGTGCTGTCTGAGAAAAAGAAAGAAATGGAGGACTCGACGAATGCCTTAAACTCTGCGGAAAAGGAAAAAACACTATTGGCCGGTGAAATCGCAGAAATAAGCGAAAAATTAAGCGGCACAAAATCAAAAATGAAAATTCTTTCAAATATGGAATCATATTATGACGGGTATTATAAAAGTGTTAAGACTGTCATGAACAATAAAGAAAGAGAACCGGTACTTAAAAGCTCTATATTAGGGACCGTTGCTGATATAATCAAGACGGACAAGGAGTATGAAACTGCTGTGGAGGTAGCTTTGGGCTCTTCCATTCAAAATATTATTGTAAATACGGAAAATGAAGCCGAAAATATAATCAAATATCTAAAGAAAAACAAAATAGGGAGAATTACTTTCCTTCCTATCAACATGCTTCAGGAAAGAAGCCTCAATAGGGCAGAGCAGGAGGTCCTGAAAGACCCAAGTGTTGTTAATACAGGAGACATGCTCGTAAAAACAGATACGAGATTTAGGCCTGTAATAAAGCATTTGTTGGGAAGAATTATTGTAGTGGATAATCTAAACAACGGATTTAAAATATCAAAGCGTTTGAGAAGTTCGGTCAAGATAGTCACACTTCATGGAGATGTTATAAATGCCGGAGGTTCTGTAACAGGCGGGCATATGGTTGGTAATCAGAACCTACTGGGGAGAAAAAGAGAAATTGAAGAATGCAAAAAAATTGTTGATAAATCAATAGAAATATTAGATCAGAAAAAGAATCTGTTAAATGAAATATTATTAAAAATTAAGGAATATAACGAAGTAATTTCAGGAATAAAAAATGAAATTAACGAAAAGAACAGCCTTTACAGCATGAATAGTTCCAAGATAAGTATGCTCAAGGAACAGGCTGAAAAAGTATCATCCTTTATAAACAAATATACTGAAGAGCTTAAGTTTATCAAGGAAGAAAACAAAAACCACGAGAGGGAATTTAAAAGTATTACGGATAAGATAGAAAACTTAAAAAAATCAATCCGGGAAAATGAACAAAGCATTGAGCAGGCTGCATCAAAAAATGATGCAAATAGAAATATATATGAGGAATACAGCGGTAAAGTTATGGAACAAAAAGACATTGCCGCTCAAATAATGCAGGATATCAAGCTTAAAGAGGAAAAAATAAAAAATATTGAAGACGAACTTGAAAGAAACGACGAATTAAAGGTATTTAAGGAAGAAACTCTTAAAAATATAGGTGTTCAAATCAATAAGGCAATATCCGTCATTGAAGAATGCGGAAAAAAGTCTGAAACTTTCGTACAAGAAATAAGGAAAATAAATGAAAAGCATTCAGAAGAAAATGAAGCTCTTGAAATTGCTCAAAATGAAATTTATGACTGCCAAAATAAAATAAATAATGCAAACAAAACTATAACCGAATTTCTTGATGATGAAAACAAAATGAATGTTAAAATTGAAAGAGAAAATTCAAAAATCGAAGAAATTTCGGCGAAGCTTTGGGAAGACTATGAATTAAATTATGCCATGGCCTTAAAATATAAAGACGAAAGCATAAGCCAGACAAAACTGTACAATGAAGTCAACACTCTTAAAAGGTCAGTCAAAGAATTAGGCAGTGTTAACTTAAATTCCATAGATGAATTCCGAGAAGTCAAGGAAAGATATGATTTCCTTAAAAAACAGCAAAAGGACCTAATTGATGCAAGAAAACAGCTTAATGAAATTATAAACGAGCTGAATGTAAAGATGAGAGACAAATTTGTTGAAGAATTTGCCAATATAAGAGTTAAGTTCAATGAAGTGTTTAAAATGCTTTTCAGCGGAGGTAAGGCAGATGTCTATCTGGAAGATGAGGCAGATGCATTAAACAGCAACATTGAAATTGCAGTTCAGCCTCCCGGAAAAAAACTCAGCAAAATTTCTCTTTTGTCCGGAGGGGAAAAAGCTCTTACGGCAATAGCGCTTTTATTTGCTATTTTAAAAACAAAACCTACACCTTTCTGCATTCTTGACGAGATTGAAGCTGCTTTGGACGATGCTAACATATTTAGGTTTGCACAGTATCTGAGAGAGTTTTCAAAAGAAACCCAGTTCATTGTAATAACTCACAGAAAAGGGACCATGGAATGTGCAGACATTCTTTACGGTGCTACAATGCAGGAAAAGGGAGTTACAAAGCTTGTATCTTTGAAGTTGTCTGACGCTCTTGAACAATAGAGTTATAATGTTATAATTGTTATAGGAGGAATTATGGATAAAGATAAAAAAGGCTTTTTCTCTAAATTAAAGGAAGGTCTTTCTAAAACGAAAAAAAATTTAACAGATCAAATCGGAAACATAGTATTTAAGCATAAAAAAATTAACGATGAATTCCTTGAAGAATTGGAAGAAATTTTGATCACATCCGACATGGGTGTTGAAACAACAATGAATATCATAGATTATATAAAAGACGAAGCTAAGAAGAGAAAGCTTGAAGATACTGCCGAAATTAAAGATGTTATTAAAGAATATCTTGTTAATATGCTTCAGGAGAATGATAATGAAGAAGACTACAAAGATAAGCAAAGAGTCATATTGGTGGTGGGTGTGAACGGCGTTGGCAAAACAACATCAATAGGCAAAATTGCATACAGGCTGAAACAGTCCGGCAACAGCGTAATTGTAGCCGCTGCCGATACATTCAGGGCAGCGGCCGTTGAACAGCTTAAGGATTGGTGTGAAAAAGCGGATGTAGATATAGTTGCATCTGAGCAAGGTTCGGATCCAGGTGCGGTAGTGTTCGATGCAATACAGTCGGCAAAAGCCCGCAAAGCCGATGTGCTCATATGTGATACGGCAGGAAGACTTCACAACAAGAAAAACTTAATGAACGAACTTAGCAAAATATTTAAAATACTGGATAAAGAATTTTCGGAAGCAAAAATAGACGTATACCTGGTTATTGATGCGACTACAGGTCAGAACGGAATCATCCAGGCAAAATTGTTCTCAGAAACCTGCGGTATTAACGGCCTGATCCTTACAAAATTAGACGGTACTGCCAAGGGAGGCATCGCCTTTCCAATAGTCAACGTACTGAAAATTCCCATTAAATATGTTGGTGTTGGAGAAAAAATCGACGACCTCCAGGACTTCAACCCAGTTGATTTCGTAAATGCAATATTTGAATAGTATGTGAAAAATCAAAAAATTACCTCAAAATGAAACGATAAATGCAGCGATAGACTTATCGCTGCATTTAACCATACATATTTCTTATTGCACTTAAATTTCAGCTTTCTAAAAATTAAGACTCTTTATTTTAACTTGCATTTTAGTGTTTAATACATTATTTCCATAAATAGGTATTGACAAAACCTTTGGTACGAGGTAAAATTCACTGTCAAGCAAAATACTTTACATTAGGTGATTGCATGTCTGAAAAAAAATTTATTTATAGTATCTTATATGATTATTATGGAACTTTGCTGAAAGATAATCAGGCAACAGTGATTGATATGTATTACAATCGGGACTACAGCCTGTCGGAAATTGCAGAAAACATGAATATCAGCAGGCAAGGGGTGTATGATGCTTTAAAAAGGGCAGAAAACAGCTTGACAGAATATGAAGATAAAATAAAGCTTCACTATAAGTACAAAAAATACTTAAAAGCAGCAGAAAATATTGTGAAGCTTGCCTCTAGTATAGAAGACGAAAGATATAATGACATGACAGAGAAAATAAAAGCAGAAGCAGAAAAAATAATTAACGAGGGGTAACAAAATGTTTGAAAATTTATCTGATAAGCTTCAAAATACATTGAGCAAACTAAGAGGCAAGGGCAAGCTTACAGAAAAAGACATTGATGTAGCAATGAAGGAAGTTAAAATGTCATTGCTTGAAGCAGATGTTAATTACAAGGTTGTTAAATTATTTATTAACAATGTAAAGGAGAGAGCTCTTGGCGCTAAAGTAATGGAAAGCCTGACTCCCGGACAGCAGGTTGTTAAAATAGTTCATGAAGAACTTATAAAGATAATGGGTCAGGGAGAAAGCAGCCTTAAAATAAATTCAAACGGCATAACATGTTTTATGATGTGTGGACTACAAGGTGCTGGCAAAACAACTGCTGCAGGGAAGCTTGCCAAAAAGTTAAAAAAAGACGGGAAAAGCCCTCTCTTGGTTGCTTGTGATATATACAGGCCGGCAGCTATCAAGCAGCTTCAGGTTGTAGGCGAAAGCGTTGATGTTCCTGTATTTGAAATGGGAGATAAAACACCTCCTGTTAAAATTGTAAAAGAAGCCATTAAACATGCTATGAAGAATGGAAATGATATAGTGCTTATAGATACTGCCGGGCGGCTTCATATTGACGACCAGCTGATGGATGAGCTTGTTCAGATAAAACAGGCTGTCAATCCGGACGAAATATTGCTTTTATTAGATGCAATGACAGGACAGGATGCCATAAAGGTTGCTGAAACATTTAATCAATACCTGGATATTACAGGCGTAATTCTCACAAAAGTTGACGGTGACGCAAGAGGAGGAGCAGTACTTTCTATTAGAAATGTAGTGGATAGACCTATTAAGTTTCTGTCTGTCGGAGAGAAAATGGATCAGCTGGAAACTTTCCACCCGAACAGGATGGCTTCAAGGATACTGGGGATGGGTGACGTGCTTTCCATTATTGAAAAAGCTCAAGATGCATTTGACGAAAAACAGGCAATAGAACTTCAGAAAAAGTTAAAGGCTCAGGACTTCAACTTAGAAGATTTTTTAGCTCAGCTTCAGCAAATGAAAAACATGGGTCCTCTGGACGAACTGCTTGAAATGATCCCGGGTATAGGCGGAAACAAGAAACTTAAGGGGCTTAAGGTTGATGAAAAAGAGTTCGTTTATATTGAAGCAATCATTCAGTCCATGACCAAGAAAGAGAGACTTAATCCGTCAATTATTAAGGGAAGCAGGAGAAAGAGAATTGCTGCGGGAAGCGGCACATCTGTTCAGAAAGTAAACCAGCTTTTAAAACAGTATGATGAGATGCGCAAAATGATAAAAAAATTCTCATCAATGGGAACAGGCAAGAAAAAAGGCTTAGGTGGTATGGGCAGTTTTAGGATGCCCTTTTAGTTGTCAGTTGTTAATCATGTGGACACATGTACATTAGATATAAACGATAATATCAAGGATTCCGGTAATTCTGTATGTTTAAATTAGATTTTTAATTTAATTATTGTTTATTGTTATTTTGGTTATTAATGTAGATTAAGGATTTTCCTTTTTCATATATAAAAAATACAAGGAGGTGACAATATGTCAGTAAAAATCAGATTAAAAAGGATGGGCTCAAAAAAGAAACCTTTCTATAGGATAGTTGTTGCAGATTCTCGTTCACCATTAGGCGGACGTTTTATTGAAGAAATAGGATATTACAACCCGATTTCCGAACCGAAAGAAGTAAAGATTAACGGCGAAAGTGCTGTGAAATGGCTAAATAATGGAGCAAAGCCTACGGATACTGTTAGCATGTTATTTAAAAATAACGGTATTTATGAAAAAAGAGATGAAAATAAATAAGAGGTGATATTATGGGTGAATTAGTAGAATATATAGCGAAATCATTAGTAGACAATCCAGATCAGGTAACAGTTAATGAAGTAGAAGGCAGTCAATCACTAATATTAGAGTTAAAAGTTGCTCCGGAGGACATGGGTAAGGTAATCGGAAAGCAAGGCAGAATAGCAAAAGCCATAAGGACAGTGGTCAAGGCCGCAGCTACAAAGGAAAACAAGAGAGTTATTGTTGAAATTATTCAATAATAAAACTGGCAGAGATACAGATACAATGAATGAATATATAAAGATCGGTAAAATTGTAAGTACTCACGGTGTCAGGGGCTGCATGAAATGTATGCCGCTTACTGACTATTTAAAAAGATTTGATGAACTTGAGTATGTTTATACGGAAAAAGACAATGCAAAACGTGAAATAAAAAACGTGCGGTATGGAAATAGCATGGTATATATCATGCTTGAAAATATCGACGATATGAGCACTGCAGAATCCTTCAAGGACACATTTATTTCCATAAAAGAGGATCAGCTCAGGGAACTTCCCAAAAATTCATATTATTTATTTGATTTAGAGGGAATGGAAGTTTATTCTACTGAGGGAGAATATTTAGGGAAAATAATTAGCGTCTATCAAACAGGTGCCAATGATGTTTATGAAATATCCGACAACAATAAGTCTTTTTTAATACCTGCTGTTAAGGAAGTTGTAAAAGATGTAAATGTTAAAGATAAAAAAATGATTATAAATGTTATTGAGGGGCTGCTGGAATGAGGTTTGATATTGTTACGTTGTTTCCGGAACTGATTGATGTCTATACCGGCAGCGGCATAATCGGCAGAGCCGTAGAAAACGGAATGTTTGAGCTTGGGTCTGTGAATCTGAGGGATTATTCTGAAGATAAGCAAAAAAAAGTCGATGATTATCCATACGGAGGCGGTCCCGGAATGCTTTTGAAGCCGGAGCCCATGTTTAAAGCTTTGGATGCTATAAAAAAGCATAATTCATATATAATATATTTATCACCAAAAGGCAATTTATTTAATCAAGAAAAGGCAAAAGAACTTACTGAAAAAGAACATATAATACTTATTGCCGGGCATTATGAAGGTATAGACCAAAGAATTATAGACAGGTATGTTAATGAAGAAATATCTGTAGGAGATTTTGTGTTAACAAGCGGAGAGCTTCCGGCTCTCATGATTGTAGATGCAGTAGGGAGGTTGATTCCTGGAGTCTTAGGCTCTGAAGAATCGACTGTTGAAGAATCTTACAGCAATAGTTTGCTGGAATACCCTCAATATACAAGGCCTGAAAGCTATTCAGAATTACAAGTGCCGGAAATATTACTATCCGGCAACCATAAGAAAATCAAAGAATGGCGGCGTTTTAAGGCAATTGAACTTACTTTAAAAAGGCGGCCGGATTTGATTAAAGATGAAAACATAATTGAAGAATACAACAAATTATCAAAATTATACAAATAGTAAATATAAATGTAAATTTTACATTGCAATAGTGCCCTCAAGGGTGCAGAAACGAAGGAACGAAGGGAGGTATACAGATGGATTTAATTAAATCATTCGAAAATCAACAGCTTAAAAGTGAATTAACACCTTTTAACGTTGGAGATACAGTAAAAGTACATGTCAATATTAAAGAAGGCAGCAGAGAAAGAATCCAGATATTCGAAGGTATTGTTATAAAAAGGCAAGGAACAAGCAATAGAGAAACATTTACGGTAAGGAAAATTTCTTATGGCGTAGGGGTTGAAAGAACATTTCCCGTACATTCACCAAAGATTAATAAAATCGAAGTTATAAGAAAAGGTAAAGTAAGACGTGCCAAATTATTTTATTTGAGAGAAAGAACAGGAAAAGCAACAAAGGTAAAAGAATTAAAAAATTATTAATATAAATTGAGGGCGTATGTCCTCAATTTGTTTTACAGAGGTATGTTATGAATATAAACTGGTATCCGGGGCATATGAAAAAAACCGGGGATATGCTTAAGGATAATTTAAAGCTTGTTAATATAGTAATTGAAGTAATTGATGCAAGAATACCTGAATCCAGCAGAAATCCCCAGTTTGATAAAATATTTAAAGATAAAAAAAGGCTGTTGGTACTTAATAAATATGATTTGGCTGACCCATTCCTTAGCAGGTCATGGAAAGAATATTACAAAAATATTGGGCTTTCTGCCATTTTGTACAATTCCACAGACAACAAGGAACGGAAAAAGCTGGAAAATGCTTTGGCTGAATCTTCACGTGAAATTATTGAAAGATATAAAAAAAGAGGATTTATTAACAAAACTATTAAAGCTATGATTGTAGGAATACCAAACGTTGGGAAGTCAACTTTAATAAATTCATTAGCTAAAAGAAAAAGCGCAAAAACCGGTAATGTGCCCGGAATAACAAAAGGAAAACAGTGGATACATCTTGCCGGCAATATTGATTTATTAGATACACCGGGAATTTTGTGGCCGAAATTCGACGATGAGAAAAGTGCCTTGAATCTTGCTTTTACAGGTGCAATAAAGGATGATGTGTTGCCGCTTGAAGAAATTGCTTTGAAGTTTGTTGAAGAAATGATAAAATTAAATAAGGTTAATTCAATTTTGGAAAGGTATGATCTTCAACAGTGGGTAAAACCATTGGATATTTTAAATAATATCGCGTTAAAAAAAGGATTTGTTTTTAACAGGACAGAGATTGATTATTTTAGAACTGCAAATTTACTTCTGAATGATTTCAGAATCGGAAAATTAGGAAAAATAACATTGGAAACACCGGAAACAATTGACGGAGCAACAGATTAGCGTTTAGCGGCAATAGGCAAACAGCTGCTTTCTATTTCTCATCCGTTGCTGTCCAATGGCTCATCAATTGTTTATCAATCGTTTCATGGAGGGTATTATGCTTGAAATAGAACAGGAGCTTTGGGACAAGGGGTATAAAAGCATTGCATGCATTGATGAAGTTGGCAGGGGATGTCTTGCTGGCAGTGTGATGGCTTGTGCAATAATTATGCCACGTGGATTGCTTATTGAAGGAGTAAAAGATTCTAAGAAACTTACTCCTAAAAAAAGAGAGTACTTATTCGAAATAATTAAAGGTAAATCATCAGCTGTTGGGATAGGCGAAATTGGATGCAGAACAGTGGATGAGGTTAATGTAAAAAATGCTGCAAAGCTTGCTATGATGCAGGCAATTGAAAATTTAAAAGATAATAGGGGAAATAAAGTAATACCTGACTGTCTTTTAATAGATGCGGAAAAATTAAATTCAAATATTCCCCAGCTTAATATAATCAAGGGTGATGAGAAATGCCACGGCATCGCCGCGGCATCAATAATTGCAAAAGTAACAAGGGACAGGAAAATGAAAGAATTAGATAAAATATATCCTGAATATAATTTCGCAAAGAACAAAGGCTATGGTACAAAAGAACATATGCAGGCATTGATTAAATATGGGCCTACTGAAATACATAGAAAGACATTTATTAAAAAAATATTGAATACTCAAGAACAATTGAGCTTTTGAACTTTATTTAGTTTTTTCTGCGTTTTAAGTTTACAAGTTCCTTTTATTGCTTCTTCTCCATATTTTTATGCTGTCAGCCTGCTTGATCAATTCTTCCCTGAAATCGGGATGTGCTATGGAAATGATTGCTTCGCATCTTTGCCATGTTGAAAGGCCTTTCAAGTTTACTTTTCCGTATTCAGTAACTAAATATTGGGTAGTTGCTCTTGTATCGGTAACTATGGAGCCTCTGTCCAAGATAGGAAGAATCCTGGACTTTATGTTTCCTTTCTTGTCTTTGTATGTTGATGAACAGCATATAAAACTTTTACCGCCTTTAGATAAATAAGCACCCAGTACAAAGTCCAGCTGCCCACCGGCTCCGCTTATGGGCTTGGTTCCTGTACTTTCTGCATTTATTTGTCCATACAGGTCCAAATTGACAGCATTATTGATGGATATGAAATTATCTATGCTTGAAATAACTCTCACATCATTGGTGTATTCCACAGTTGTACCCATTGTTTCCGGATTTCCATTTATGTAATCGTACAGTTTTTGAGTTCCTGCTGCAAAAGCGAAAGTTTGTCTATACCTGTCCACATTTTTCTTTGAGCCGTTAATTTTTCCTGCTGCTGCAATATCGACAAAGCTGTCAACGTACATTTCTGTATGGACACCCAGGTCTTTTAAGTCTGATTTAGCAATCAGCGATCCTACGGCATTGGGCATCCCGCCTATTCCCAGTTGTAAACATGCACCGTTGGGTATTTCTTCTACTATAAGCTTTGCTACTTCTTCATCTACTTCTGTGGTATCTGCATCTGCAGATTGAGCCAACGGAGGGTTGTCCCCTTCAACAATAAAATCAACCTGAGAAATATGAACGCTTTCTTCTATACCACCTAACGTCTTTGGTATATTTTTATTAACTTCCACAATTATGGTCTTCGAAGCGTCACATACTGCTTTCATGTGTGATACGCTGGGGCCAAAGTTAAAATATCCGAATTCGTCCATTGGCGCTACCTGAAACATGGCAACATCAGGACGGCAGGCACCATCTCTGTAATATCTTGGAAGCTCCGAATACCTTATAGGCGCATAGTATGAAAAGCCCTTGGATACTGCTCTTCTTTCTGGTCTGTTCATGTGCCAAGAATTCCAGGTAAAATGCTCCTTAGGATTTTCAATTTTAAAAATTTCAGGTTCCCACATTAAGATACCGCCGCTAAAATTAATGTTTTCCAATTCAGGCATCTTTTTTGCAAGTTCACGGTCAAGGGAAATCGGTGTGGTTACACACCATCCGTAATCAATCCAGTCACCTGATTTAACAATTTTTACTGCTTCTTGGGCAGTCCTTTTCTTTTCCTGATACATTTTTTTATAATCCATTTATACCTCCGATTAATATAGTATTATGGTATCAACAGTTATAACTTATAACTGTTTGTATACTACATGTTTGATATTAAATATTAACATTTACTTTAATTATTGCTATGTAAGCTTTCATATAGTATATTACCACATAACATTCCTTTATGAAATGATTTTTATTTAGTAACGAGAAAATTTCAGTTGATTAGGGTCAGATGTTTTTAAGTGGGTTTTTCCTATTGAAAAAGGTGTTGCAGTTTGATAAGATGTAAAGTAGGTTGTAATGATAAACAAAAAGTGTCAAGGGTTCACAAGGAGTATATAACAGGAAGTTGCCAATTACATTAAGTACTAACAGTTAACATATGCTGTTAGTATCTATTACAGCGGAGTATAAAATGTATGATAATAATAAGGGTTTTAAGTACGAGAAAATAGCAGAAAAATATTTGTCTGAAAATGGCTATAAAATATTGGAGAAAAATTTTTACTGCAGAATGGGCGAGATAGATATTATTGCATTAAAGGACGGTATGCTTCATTTTGTTGAGGTGAAGGGGCGCAAAACCATTAAATACGGCTATCCCAGAGAGGCGGTTACGAAGTATAAGCAAAAGAAAATAATAAGAACCGCTCAATACTATTTAATGTTAAAATGTTCTGGTGAAATGTCATGCCAATTTGATGTAATTGAAATTATTATTGAAAATAAAAAAATTAATCATATAGAAAATGCATTTTGGGACCATATAAGCTCAGTATATTGAAATTTGCTTTATTTTACCCATAGGAAAAAATACCGAAGCCCGTATTTCAGGAGCTCCAGGATAATATTGTTTTTTCACATTTTTTCATCTGCCTGTAACATAGAATACAATCCGCGTTCAGAAGTTACTTTTATTTTATTATATCTGTCCCATGAACTTGAGCACAAGATGGGCTACTATGGCCGAGCTGACATATGTTCCGGTCATTACGAACAACCCAAGAACAACTATTCTCCATCCTGTTTTCTTTAAATCCTCAATATTCTTCCCTGTGTATATTCCGGCATACGCCAATATTGGAGTTGCCAGAGCCAAAAAATTAACTTTTGAAGTGTATTGAGTTATTGTCTCAGCCCCAGGTACTCCCGGAATTGTCAATATAGAAGCTATGGTAACAATATATGCAACCTGTGGTATTTTAACGGGTATTACCTTAGCCAGAACTATTCCTATTGTAGCCAATAACACCAATATGAGCATACCGGGAAGCGCTTCCAAAATATTAACCTTATATCCCACAAAATTGCCTATTATTGAAACTGCCGCTGTTATAAATAATATTATTATACTGTCTTTTATTTTCATTTATTTTTCCTCCGTCTTTTTGGGGTTCGGCGGATATTCACCATATTTCATCCTATAACATTTCTTATAAAGCCATTCAGACATAGGCAAAGCTATCCATATTGACATATACAGGCCGTCTAATCCTGTAAACACGTTGCTTGCGGCTCCAAAGGCAGTTATCATGTCGGCCATGTCAGGGAACATAGCTATCAGCGAGCCTATTCCTGCTGTCATCATGCTGGCCGAGCCGACGCCAGTCGACATGGCAAGAGCATAGGGATGAAGCGGAGTGTATGCCGCAAGAAAACTTGAAAGCAATCCTATGAATATGGCACCTAATACCGTACCGACAACATAAACTCCCAGGACACCTCTTCCTTCTTCGCTGTCGAGACCATACTTTTCTGCCACCAGCGCTACATTCGGTTCTCTGGATATGGAGTGCCCTCCTCCTATTACTTCT
>DHER01000102.1 GCA_002399975.1 Firmicutes bacterium UBA4845
TCGGAGTATTCCGAGAGTCTTAATAATTATAAGGAGGAAAAATAAATGCTGAATTTAGAAAAATTAACGCAGGCAGTAGGGGAATTAGAAGAAGATACGATATTTAAAATGTTAAATGAATTTGTAGCAGGTAATCCTTCAGAAGAGGAAGCATTAGCTGCTGTAACAGCTTGTCAGGAAGGCATGGAAATAGTAGGAGATTTATTTGATAAAGGAGATTATTTCGTAGGAGATCTTATCTTTGCAGGAGAACTACTGAAGGATGCCATAAATATCCTAAAGCCGGTAATTGGATCTAAGCAAGAACATAAACTTGGATCAATAGTATTAGCAACTGTACATGGGGATCTTCATGATATAGGTAAAAATATATTTAAGAGCATGGCCGAGGCAGCCGGATTTGAAGTTCACGATTTAGGTATTGATCAACCGGTAAATGCAATTGTTGATAAAGTAAAAGAAGTAAAACCTGATATTGTTGGAATGAGCGGTGTACTTACCTTGTCTTTAGATTCTATGAAAGATACTGTTGATGGCTTAAAAAAAGCCGGGCTAAGAGACAATATAAAAATAATCATAGGCGGAAATCCTGTAACAAAAGAAGCATGTAAAAATATCGGAGCAAATTCTTTTACTACAAATGCCGCAGAGGGTGTAAGAACTTGCCAAAAATGGGTAAGTTAAAATGGGAAAAATACAAAGCTAAGTAAGATAAATAATACGCTTGGAGGTAAAATTTATGATCATTATTGGAGAAAAAATTAATGGAATAATTCCTTCTGTAAAAAAAGCAATTAAAGAAAAAAATGCAGAATTCATCAGAAATAGAGCCATTAAACAGTCTGAAGCAGGAGCAAATTATATTGACGTATGTGCAGCTACAGCTCCTGAATTAGAAGTGGAGGCATTAAAGTGGTTAATTGATATAGTACAGGATACAGTAGATATTCCAATTTGTATTGACAGTCCCAACCCATTCTTTTTAAAAGAGGTACTTCCTCTTATTAAAAAACCTGGCCTAATTAACTCTGTAAATTTAGAAAAAATACCAGGAACTGATAAAGATAAATGTGATATTATTTTCCCTCTTATTGAAGGAACTGATTGGGGAATAATAGCTTTGACTTGTGACAGCAAACACGGCACTCCACAAGACGTAGCTACAAGGGTTGAAATTACAAAAAATATAGTTGAAAAAGCAAAAAAATATGGAATTGCCTTAAATAAAATACATATTGATCCATTAGTAATGGCTCTTTCAACAGATAATAATTCTTTTCTTAATTTCATTAAAAGTATAAAAGAAATTAAGGCAATTTACCCTACTATCAAAGTAACATCTGGACTTAGTAATATTTCTTTTGGTATGCCTGCAAGAAAGATCATCAATCAAAATTTTATGACTTTAGCAATTTATGAAGGTATGGACTCTGCTATTATGGATCCTTTAGACAAGGGAGTTATGAGTTCAATATTTGCTACTGAAGCTCTTCTTGGAAGAGATAAGCACACCAGAAAATTCTCAACCGCCTTCCGTAAAGGAAGGATTGTGTAAATGTGTAAAACAAACAGTATTCGACATTTAATCTGTCGAATACTGCAGCCTTAAAATTATTTAAAAGTCGACTTTAGGTACAATACAAAAATCAGAAATATTCCCAACATTTCATGGTGCCTTTTTACTACTTAATTATATAAAATAGTTTATCTATTCATACAGTTCTAAAAATCTAGCATTAATATAAAATATACAGATAATTATAATACTTTATCATTTTTATATACAACTTTGCCGTTTATAATCGTCATTGACGTTTCATAATATACATCCGATAATGGATTCCCTTTAAATATTGCCAAATCTGCATCCTTTCCTGTCTCAATGCTTCCTACCCTTTTGGAGATACCTGCAATTTCGGCAGGATTGATTGTTATAGCCTTCCATGCTTCCTTTTCGGGAAGCCCGGCTTTCACTGCCATTCCGGCGCACATAGGTATATGCTGAATAGGAATAACACTGGAATCGGTTATTATGGCAATTTTCAGACCAGCATCAAATAATATCTTCGGTGTATCAAAACTTTTGTTTTTAAGCTCATACTTGGAACGGGAACCAAACGTGGGTCCGATCAAGCATGGTTTTCCGGCCTTTTTTAATTCATCAACAATCAAATGTCCTTCTGTACAATGATCCAATGTAATATCCAAATCAAATTCCTTGGCAATCCTAAGTGCCGTAAAAATATCATCAGCTCTGTGAGCATGTGCCTTTAAAGGAATTTCCTTTCTCATGACAGGCAGCAAAGCTTCAAGTTTCATATCAAAATCAGGTTTCTTTTCAGGCTCCTTCTTTGCCGCTTCCAAATCATCCATGTACTGCCTGGCTTCAAATAATGTTTCTCTCAAAAGTGCTGCAATTGCCATTCTCGTAACCGGAGACTTATGCTCCTCATCATAAACTCTTTTTGGATTTTCGCCAAAAGCAATTTTCATCGCAACAGGGTCTTTTATAACCATGTCGTCGACTCTTCTGCCATATGTTTTCATGGCAAGGAATGTACCTCCCATAACATTGGCACTTCCCGGACCTGTTACAGCTGTGGTTACGCCGCCTTCAACCGCATCACAAAATCCCTGGTCCATAGGGTTGATTGCATCTATTGCTCGTAACTGAGGAGTTATGGGATCAGTATCTTCGTTTCCGTCATCCCCTTCAAATCCTATGCCTTCTTCCCACATGCCTATGTGACAGTGACCGTCGATTAGCCCAGGAGTAATCAAAAAACCTTTTGCATCTATAATTTCCGTACCCTCGGGTATATTCAGGTTTTTCCCTACCTCTTTTATTTTGCCTTCTTCAATAATTATTTGTCCGTCAGATATATCTTCTCCCGTCATAGTCTTAATAAAACCATTTATAACAGCTAACATTTCCCCTCCATATAAAACAATTTTTATAATAATATATTTAATTACTTTCTTGGTATAAAACCAACTTTTTTATAAGCTTTCCTAAGAGTTTTTCGTGCAACCTCTTCAGCTTTTTCGTCCCCGTATAAATAAATTTTTTCCAAATAATCTTTGTTTTTTAATAAGTAATTTATTTTTTCCTGAAGGGGTTTTAATTCACTGATTATAACTTCCGCCACATCATCTTTAAACTGAGCATATCCTTTTCCCTCGTAAGAAGCAACTATATCATCAGGTGTCTTGCTGGTTATTTTAGAATAAATATTTATTAGGTTCTTCACTCCGGGCTGATCATTGCTGTATCTGACAACACCTTCTGAATCTGTTACTGCTTTTTTTAATTTTCTTCTTATTGTATCCGAATCGTCCATGAGCATTATAAATGCATTCTCATTTGAATCAGATTTTGACATTTTGCTTTCAGGATCTTGAAGGCTCATTATTTTCGCACCGTCCTTTGATATGTACGCTTCAGGTACATTGAACGTATTACCGAAACGATTATTGAATCTTTGTGCTATATCCCTTGTAATCTCTAAATGCTGCCTTTGGTCTTCACCAACGGGCACTAAGTCAGCCTGATACAATAGTATGTCTGCAGCCATCAATACAGGATAATTAAAAAGTCCGGCAGGTATTGAGCTGCTTTCAAGCTTCCTGGATTTTTCTTTAAACTGAGTCATCCTTCCCAGTTCTCCATAATACGTAAAACAGTTTAATAACCAGCCAAGTTCTGCATGAGCTGATACATGGGACTGTATAAACAAGGTAACTTGTTCAGGGTCCAGCCCTGCCGCAATGTAGTTGGCAAGAATTTCAAGGGTATTTTTCCTTAAATTCTTCGGTTCTTTCGGTACAGTAATGGCATGCATGTCAACTACACAATAATAACAGTCATACTTACTTTGAAGCCTTACCCAGTTTTTAAGCGCCCCTAAATAATTTCCCAATGTAAGCGACCCCGACGGCTGCATACCGCTGAATATTACCTTTTTGTTTTCCATATGATACCTCTTATAATTTATAATATAAAACAAGCTTTCCGGCCTATAGAAACGAGAAAGCCCGCAAAATTCTAAAATTGATTATACTATAATCAATTTTATTTGTCAAAATTTTTCAAGCTTGTATTTGTGGAAATAAGAACGTTAGTATCAATCAACTGCCAATCACAGGAGATTACTTTTCAAATTCAACTGTTTGGCCATTAATTTCATTAGGTACAATAGAATTAAGTTCAACAAGTTTTTCCGTGTTATAAAATATGGTGAACTAATCTTCAAAATTACTGCCGCCTGTGAGGGATAAAACGATTTACAGCCTGAATTTCTAATTTTTTCACAATTAACATAAAAATTTAAAAATTTCCTTGCATTTGATTTTAGTTGAATGTACAATATGAAGAAATTCTATTTTTTAACTATGGAATTATTTTTAAATTATAACAGATAGGAGGAGCATAAATGCAAAAAAAATTACCTTTTTCATCAAATGTACTTATAGGTTCAATGTTGTTTGGACTGTTTTTCGGTGCCGGAAATATAATTTTTCCAATTCATATGGGACAAGAGGCCGGAGCAAACATTATACCTGCAACAATCGGTTTTTTAATAACAGGAGTTGGACTTCCGTTTTTAGGTGTTGTAGCAATTGGAGCATCTAAAAGTGATGGATTATTTGATTTAGCCAGCAGGGTTCACCCTGTTTACGGGTATATCATTACAGTTTTATTGTACCTGACTATAGGACCTTTCTTCGCACTTCCGAGAACAGGAACAGTTTCTTTTGAAGTAGGGATTGCACCTTACATATCAGATGAACATATGGCCTTTGCACTTGCAGTATTTACTGTGTTGTTTTTCTCGGCAGCATTGTTTTTTGCCTTGCGCCCAAATAAAATACTGACATGGGTTGGAAAAGTTCTAACTCCATTATTTTTAGTGTTCTTAGGTGCTTTAATCCTAATGAACTTTTTAAAACCTATGGGAAGTATCAGTTCTGCCCCTGTAAATGGAATATATGCAACATCACCGTTTTTTAAAGGGTTTACTGAAGGGTATAACACTATGGATGCATTGGCTTCACTTGCCTTCGGCATAATTGTGGTTCAGAACATAAAAGGACTGGGAATTGAAGAACCCGGCAATATTGCACTGCACACTGTAAAAGCAGGCATCATTACTATAATACTTATGTCTGCAATATACGCAAGTCTTTCATACTTAGGAACAACAAGCATTTCACAGTTTGAGATGTCATCAAACGGAGGAATTGCAATGGCACAGATTTCACGTTATTATTTTGGGAACTTCGGCAGTATTCTCTTGGCATTAATCATAACCATAGGATGCCTAAAAACGGCAATCGGCTTAATCACTGCCTGTGCAGAAACATTTAGTAAAATATTCCCAAATACATTTAGTTACAAGGTATATGTTATTATATTCACTGTATTTGCA
Organism: Firmicutes bacterium UBA4845; assembly: GCA_002399975.1. Classification (GTDB taxonomy): domain Bacteria; phylum Bacillota; class Clostridia; order Tissierellales; family Sedimentibacteraceae; genus Sedimentibacter. The sequence goes on from DHER01000102.1 coordinate 5,430, forward strand.
AGTTTTGCTGCTAATTTAGGTTTAACGCATCTTATTTCTTTTTCTATACCTATATTGATGTTTTTATATCCTTTAGCAATAGCAATAATAATATTAGGATTAATCTCGCCTCTATTTAAAGACAGGCAAGTCGTATATGTGACAACTACATTATTTACAATTATTGTGAGCTTTGCCGATATGCTCAACGCAATGCCTGATGGTATAAAAAACCTAGAATTTGTACAAAATATTCTTAGCTTTTATAAAAATAACCTGCCGCTTTTCGAACTTGGAATGGGCTGGGTTATACCGATGGCAGCAGGATTAATTATAGGACTTATAATATGTGCAGTTACAAATACTCGTGAAATTCAATCTAAAAAACAGTAATTATAGAAACTCAGGACAGTCGAAATGGCTGTCCTGAGTTTCTATAATTACACAATCAATTTAACACATCACATAGTGTTATCGTTAGTTTTTTTTAGCTGATAATACCCTGCGGACGAAACTGCAAGAGAACTAAGTGCATCCACAATTATATCTTTCATCGTATCTTTAAGTGCATCTCTCCCAATTAGCGGAATTCCGTTTTCCAGAGTATGCTTCTGCATGTTCAAAGAAAAGATACCGTCTGCAATAAATTCATAAATTTCCCATATTGCTCCAGCTGTCATCGCAAAGCAAAAAGCAAACATTGCAACAAAAAACGGGCTTAAGTTCACATAACTGCGGTCATTTAAAAAGCTTACTACATAAAACCCCATAGCTCCCAGCATAGCTCCGCTAAACGCATGCAATATTGTATCCCAGTGAGGTATTACGTAATAAAAATTCCGCACTTCTCCTAAATATATTGCACAATAAAGGAAAATTAAATATACAACCTCCATATTATTCGGTATGTCTATAGAGAACTTATGCTCAATAATTGACGGAAGCATCATTACAATCAGTCCTAATACACACTGAATAAGCATTAAAGTATAATCACTTTTAACTTTTACATGAGATTCAGTTTTCACAGGTTCTGAAGGTGCCCTTATTATTCCTATTATTGTATAAACAATAGATAACAGGAGAGTAATAAAAAGAAACCACCCCATTATATTTCTCCAGTTTCTTTTCTTTCTCTCTTTTTTTATCATAATTTTTCCTCTTTTTTATCAATAAGTCTGTGCATTACAGTCATGACTGAATATTTCGGCTATAGCAATTCATAATATTCATAATGTTATTCCAATTTTATATTTTTAGCAAACATGTTATTATTAAAAACAGCAACTGAGCAATTTCTATTATAGTACCTTCTATTGAGCTGGGAAAAAGCTTGATCTTTTCATCAAGAATACTAACAGCCATGATGGACAGTATGTAGGTTAATGACAATGGAATGACCAGCTTGTAATTAAAAATAGAAGCTATGAAAAATGAAATTGCAAAAGCAGCTGCAACATGGTACTTGCCACAGTATTTTATTATTGTAGTGTTATCTTTGTTCCTGTTTATAATGGGACTTACTATTATGAGACAGCTATATCCCGTAACAGCCATAACAATTAATGCAGATGAAGGGACAATACTGAAAAGTGAAAAATACATTAAATTAATTAATACAATTCCTATTATACCTGATAACTTATCAGATTGATTCTTTGGTTTTATGTAATAGTTAAATGTTGTATAGGTATCTCTCATGTTTATAGTCTTGGTTATTATATTATAATATGAAAGAATCAGTACACTTACAAAAAATCTATCATAAAAAACTTTCAGGAGGGAAATAAGGAATGCAGCAAATCCAACGGCAAACCCTATTAAAGGCAAAGCAAAAATCCCGTTTTTGTAATCACCTTCACTTGTTTCTGCGTATACGGTAATATCAATACAGGTATATTTTCTTAACATTAAAACAATGCCTATAACAATACTTCTTAAATCAGACATACTTGTACCCTCTTCATCTCCATCTATTATATCACATATAAAAAATTAATAAATCCTTAATTCTTATGGACATTTCTATTTTAGAACCTTCGATCCACAAGGTATAATGAACTTAAATCCTATCAGAACTAACTGCTATTTATGATAAGTTTCTCCGGAAATAATTTTAAACGCTCTGTAAATTTGCTCCATCAATATAACTTTAAAAAGCTGGTGAGGGAATGTCATTTTTGAAAAAGAAAGCCTAAAATCAGCAGCGTTCAGCACATCATGGGACAGTCCATTACTACCGCCGATTATAAATGCTATGTCCGGTCTTCCGTCAATTGCCAATGTATCTATTTTTTTCGCAAGCTCTTTTGAACTTAATTGTTCCCCTCTAATGTCAAGTGCAAAAACATAAGAAGCTTTAGGAGTTTTATCTAGAATTTTAATTCCTTCTTTTATTTTAGCCTGTTCTATTTCGGACTGAGAAAAGCCTTCGTCTGCTCTCTCGTCAAGGATTATTTTTTCTGTCAGCCTGCAAAATCGTGATAGTCTTTTTTTATATTCTTTTATTGCATCCGTGAAAAATTTTTCTTTTATTTTCCCTACTGAAATTATTGTAATATTCATATGTTCACCATAAAAAACAGTATTTTATAAACTATTATCATTAAAAGGTATACTAAATATTATTCTACAAGTTTATTCTTAATTTCAATCATATCATTATTATAATAATATAACAATAAAAAATATAGACATGTCGTAACACTTTATACCTACCGGAATATTATATTAATGAGCTTGGCTCAAAATTCAAAATAGAATAAGGTGTTATGAATGTGTAATAGATGTAACAAGCACAATAGATGTAATTGTAATTGCAACTGTGATAGAACAGAAAATATTCCGAAAATTGCATTAAGAGGCCCTGGTTGTGCAAGATGCCCAAGCCCGTGCGACTGTCCATGCAGAGACAATATTGGATGTAATGATCTATTGGATATTATCGACAGGCGATGCGATAATACGGCCGGCGCAGAATACGAATGTAATAGCTATGTATCCGGACCTTGTAGAACACGCTGTAATGACACCTGTGGCAGAAGAAGCTGCAGATGCCCATGGAGCAATCTGACAACACCTACTACAGTCCCAAGATAATAGTATAAAGAGATTAAAGCACTGGCCCCAAATCATGGATTTGGGCCATTTGCTTATATTTATTATAATTTATTTTATAATTTATTATAATTTTTTGAAATTTTTATCAGTTTATTTTTTTTATAACAGATAATAATAACTATATAGCTTCATAAAATGAAAGGAGCTGTGTAGTATGAGCAAAAGAAATAAATTGGTAGTTCCTGAAGCTCAGCAGGCTGTAAATAATTTAAAAATGGAAATAGCCCAAGATATGGGCATTTCAGCAGTAAGCGGTGCAACATCCGAAATGTATCCTGCTGTTGTAAATGGTCTCAGCGTCAGAGAAATGGTACGTATGGGAGAAAAAATGCTAATGAGCAAACAAAATCAGGCTCCTACTGATAATGATATTTTCTAAAAGCAACATACTCTGTAAAACTTAATATTTTAACAGGAAAAGGGTACTTTTCTTAACGGCAGTATCCTTTTTCCTTTAAAATCATTGATTATTAATTAACAATTATGTATTTAACTCTACAAGTCTGCATTTGTAACGTGAACGGCTGTTTATAAACACTTTTTGCTGCAATGTGTTTCCTTGACTTTTACAATATACAGATATATAATAGGCAAAGTGGGAAGATAATCTGAAAATAAATTTATTGGAGGAAAGCAATGTATAAGATAACAAAAAAAGAAGTTTTAGCTCCCAATATTTATCTTATGGTCATAGAAGCACGCAGGATTGCAAAATCTGCACTGCCCGGACAATTTCTTATTGTAAAAATGGACGAAAAGGGAGAAAGAATTCCCCTTACAATATGCGACTATGACAAAAAAGAAGGAACCGTTACAATAGTATTTCAAACTGTTGGATATTCAACTCAAAGGATGGCAAAATATGAAGCAGGTGAATATTTTTCCGATGTTGTAGGCCCATTAGGGAAGCCATCCGGATTTGTAAATGATGATATAGAAGAATTAAAAAAGAAAAAAATAATTTTTGTAGCCGGCGGCGTAGGTGCAGCTCCTGTATACCCACAGTTAAAATGGCTTCATGAGCATGGTATATCAGCTGATGCAATAGTAGGATGCAAGTCAAAAAATTACCTCCTTCTAGAAGAAAAAATGAAAGCCGTTGCAGGAAAACTGTATATTGCTACAGATGACGGCACCTATGGATATAAGGGTTTTGTAACAGATCTCCTCAAAGATCTTATAGATAAAGAGAAAAAAGAATACAATCTGGTAATAGCCATAGGACCTATGATTATGATGAAATTCGTATCAAAGCTTACAAAGGAATATGGTATAAAAACAATTGTAAGTTTAAACCCTATAATGGTAGACGGAACAGGAATGTGCGGAGGCTGCAGGGTAACTGTAGGCGGAGAAGTTAAGTTCGCGTGTGTTGACGGTCCTGAATTTGACGGACACCTTGTAAACTTTGAAGAAGCCATGAGAAGGCAAACTCTGTACAAAACAGAAGAAGGAAGAAAACTTCTGAGAGCTGAAGAAGGCGATACGCATCACGGTAAATGCGGATTAGGAGGTGACGAATAGTGGAAAGTAAATTTGACAAAATGAAAAGAACACCTGTCAAAGAACAGGACCCTAAAAAAAGAGCAACAAATTTCAAAGAAGTCTGTTTGGGATATACAGAGGAAGAGGCTGTTCAAGAAGCATCAAGATGCCTTAACTGCAAAAAGCCTATGTGTGTTACACAATGCCCTGTAAATATAAATATTCCTGAGTTTATACACCATGTCAAAAATCACGAATTTGAAGAAGCTGCAAGGGTAATAGCAAAATCAAGCTCATTGCCGGCTGTATGCGGAAGAGTGTGCCCTCAGGAAACTCAATGCGAGCAAAAATGTGTTCTCGGGAAAAAAGGAGAAGCCATAGCTATAGGAAAGATTGAAAGATTTGTCGCTGACTGGTCAAGGGAAAATAATATAGATTTATCCGAAAGGAAACCCGGAAACGGCAAAAAAGTAGCTGTTGTCGGAAGCGGACCGGCAGGACTTGCATGTGCCGGAGATTTGGCTAAGCTTGGATATGACGTAACTATATTTGAAGCTCTCCATAAATCAGGCGGAGTACTTGTTTATGGGATACCGGAATTTAGACTGCCTAAGAGCATAGTTGGACACGAAGTGGAAAATCTTAAAAAATTAGGAGTCAAAATAGAAAATAACGTAATAATAGGAAAAACCGTTAAATTGGACGAGCTATTAGAGGAAGAAGATTTTGATGCTGCCTTCATAGGCTCCGGAGCAGGTCTTCCGAAATTTATGGAAATACCGGGAGAAAATCTTAACGGAGTCCTATCAGCAAATGAATTTTTAACAAGAAATAATCTTATGAAAGCTTACAACGACGAATATGATACTCCTATAAGTGTAGGCAAAAAGGTTGCCGTAGTAGGCGGCGGAAACGTAGCAATGGATGCCGCAAGAACTGCACTCAGGCTTGGAGCTGAAGTTTATATAGTATATAGAAGGTCGGAGCAAGAACTTCCTGCAAGAGCTGAAGAAGTTCATCATGCTAAAGAAGAAGGCATAATATTCAATCTCCTTACAAATCCTGTAGAAATTCTTGGAGATGAAAAAGGATTGGTAAATGGCATCAGGTGTATTAAAATGGAACTTGGAAAACCTGATGCATCAGGAAGAAGGCGTCCTATAGAAATAAAAGGATCTGAATTTGTAATAGATGTGGATATGGTCATTATGGCATTAGGTACATCTCCTAACCCTCTTATTTCGTCAACAACAAAGGGACTTGAAGTAAATAAGAAAAAATGTCTTATTGTTGATGAGGAAACAGGATTAACAACAAAAGAAAAAGTATATGCCGGCGGAGATGCTGTAACAGGAGCAGCTACAGTAATACTTGCCATGGGAGCAGGTAAAAAAGCCGCAGAATCAATTCACGAAATGCTGAGCAAGTAAAATAAACGATAGATAAATAGATAAATAGATAAATAGTTAATTCCTTAAATATATAATAAAAAACTGCTGATTTTAAAAACCAAGCAGTTTTTTATTAATTACGTATTACATTAAAATCTTTGTTGTGTTTAATCAATATTAAGTATAGCATATACAAGGTCTTCAGTTTCTTCCTGATCCATAATATAAAACGAAAGACCATTCAGCGTCTTTGATTTGCCGGGCAGTACGTGAAAATTTAAATTATCCGTTGAAAATCCTGTGCTCCCCACTGCCAACGATGTTACTTCAGACAATGAAAAATCAGTTGTAACATTGTGGTACAATTCACTTATAACTGCAGGAAGCCTGAAGCCCAATGCCTTATCTATTGCTTCCTTGACAAATCCCTGTTGTGCATTTATTCTCTCTAAGTCGGAACCTCCGTAATCGGTGTATCCTCGATAATTTGTTTTCCTGAATCTTAAGAATTCCATTACATTGCTGCCGTCAATCTTCTGTCTTCCTTCAGGGATATTAATATCCAAAGGCGGATCTGAATAAGGATCGCTGTACCTCATGTGAAACGGAACATCTACCTCAACTCCACCAATGGCTTCAACTGCTGCTCTTACACCATTATAATCAATAGTAACGTATTTATCTATTTCTATACCCGTTATACTACGAATAATTTCTTCTAATCCTTCTATTCCCTTTGCTGTATAGACAGAATTAATTTTATTATTTGCGCTGTTTACAAATCCGTCCCTTTCAACATATGTATCCCTTGGAATAGATATAATATCAGCCTTTTTATCCTTTGTATCATAGCTTATAACCATTATAGTATCAGAACGTTCATGCTCTAATCCCAATAAAAGCACATTTATTCGTTTTCCTTCACCTTTGCTGATTATATTAAATATATCTGTAGCATCGGCATTTTCACCACCATAAAAGGAAGTATACATAAATACTCCTCCTGCCACTACCAAGGAAAAGCAAATGAGCGATGTTAAAAACACTTTTAAAAAACGTCTCAAATTAAACTCCTCCGATAAAAACATATCAAGTTACATAATATCACAAAAAATTTTTTTGTAAAGAATTTAAATCTTAAAAATTAATTAAAAATCAAAGTGACTTTGTTCTATGTTATAAATTCTCGTTATATGCTTTTTCAAAATCCATTTCCTGCAGTTCGCTCTCCAGGTATCTTGCATAGGTGTATAATACATCAGACAACCTGTTCACAAACTTCAAAAGAACATCACTTGTTTCTTCATTTCTTTTCAATGCAATGATTCTTCTTTCAGCTCTCCTGCATATGGTCCTTGAAACATGCAAAGCTGCAGCTGCTTTAGAAGATCCCGGTATTATAAATTTATCGTCTCCTTTTATTTTAAGAATATATTCATCGATTATTTTTTCCAGGGCGGACACATCTTCTTCCCTGATTTTATACTTGTATTTTCCTTCTTCAACAGTTGCCAACTCTCCCGCCACAAAAAAAAGCCGCATCTGAATACTTTTTAAGGATTCCACTATGTTTTCATCTTCAACAAATTTCATTGCAAATCCTATAGACGAATTCAGTTCATCAATTGTACCATAAGATTCTACCCTCAGCGAATCCTTAGCTACTCTTGTTCCGTCATACAAAGACGTCTGCCCCTTATCTCCTGTCTTAGTATAAATTTCCATAAATCCTCCCCTTATTTCTATTATTATATTTATTATATTAATTTTTTAATTTCATCAGATATTTTGCCAAACTCGTAAAGGTTCAGCGTTTCTCCCCTAACTTCCGAAGCTATACCTGCCCCCTCCAACGCTCCTTTAATCATATCCTTTGATATTTTTAAATTATTGCTAAGGGCATTCAAAAGTGTCTTCCTTCTTTGGCCGAAAGACGCTTTTATTACGTTAAAAAGCAAAGCTTCATCCTGAACCTTAATTCTCGGCTCCCTCAATATATTAAACTCTATTATTGCCGAATCCACCTTAGGCCTGGGTACAAATACTGTATTTGGAACAATCATTGCTATATTTGTATTTGCCCTATATTGTACGGCCAAAGTTATGGCACCATATTCCCTGCTTCCAGGAGATGAACTTAACCTTTGTGCAACTTCTTTTTGAACCATTACCACCATTTTAGATATTTTGTATTTTTCCTCTAATATTTTCATAATTATGGGAGTTGTTATATAATACGGAAGGTTAGCTACTATTTTAACATCAAGTCCGTTAAACTCTTCTTCAATAAGTTTATTAACATCCATTTTTATAAAATCTTCGTAAATAATTCTTAAATTATCATAGTTTAACGTTTCCTCGTGCACTTCTCTCAGGCTTTTATCAATCTCAACAGCAACCACCTTTTTTGCCCTGCTGCACAGAACCTGAGTCAATGCTCCAAATCCCGGACCTATTTCCAATACGCCTGTGCTCTCATCTAATTCCGCAGTCTCAGCTATTTTATTTATAATATTTCCATCTATTAAAAAATTCTGACCCAGCCCTTTTCTGAATTTAAATCCATGCTTGTCCAGTATATCTTTCATCACTCTCGGTGAATACAGTTTCTTTTCATCCATTATTATCTGCCCCATTAATACGATTTCTTAATTGCTTTTTCCAACTCTTCTCTTGTAATTCCAAAAGAATTAAGCCTTTTTAAAAACTGCTTTGCACTGCAGTAACCTATGCCAAGCTCGTCCCCGACTGCAGCCCTTATTTTCGATGCATTTTTATTTCCAACAAGCTTATAGTATAACATATCGTTTAAAGTAAATTCCTCCTGGCTTTTAGATATTTCCGCTCTGGCATTTTTCAATGCTTCCCTTATATCCTTGGGAGACGCATTTTCAACGCCAATGTTTCCGTTCTTTTTTGCCTTATCTCTCGGAATAAAAGCATGTTTGCAATTTCCAATTTCAGCCGAAAGCATATATCTTATTTTCTTCCCGGGAAAATCAGGATCAGTCAATACTATGACCCCCCTATTTTTTGATGCCTTCTTTATCACACTTATTATATCCTTATTTAAACCAAGTCCGCTTGTGGCAATAACCTGAGCATCAACTGCTCTTTTAACTGCAGATATGTCCGACTTGCCTTCCACCACTATTATTTCTTTAATCAACATAATCTCCTTTACCTTTTATTATGCCATAATTTAAAACGTTATAGTTACAATATACACTATTTTTTTCAATTTGAATACAAAAAAAAGAAAAAATCCTGGCTAGAAGAGATTTTTTCTTTTTTATTATTTTTTTTAAATTCTGATGTTATCCAAAGTTACTCTAAAATATAAACCTTTACTTGCCTAATGCCAAAATTGGATACACCAACTGCGTCTCCAATAAACAAGTCAATTCGCTTGCCCTTAATCGCTCCTCCAGTATCAAGGGCCGTTGCGTAGCCATAGTCAGGACTGCCATCTGTTGAAGCTACATACAGCTTTGAACCAAGCGGTATTACACTTGGATCTACCGAAACCGTACCTGGCTGAGCTTTGGTGCCAGATGCTGTTATTCCATAGTCGGGATCACCGGGATATTTACCTGTACTTTCATATGATAAATCATATGCCGTTGCAACCATATCAAGTTCAGACACATATCTGAAGCTTCCCCTTGATGCAACAACTTCATATTCCTTGGTCCCCACTTCGATTACTTCGTCTACCGGGTCAATATAAACAATTTCTTCCTCTAAAGACTTCGAAACCATTGTTCCATCAACATAGCATTCCTGGTAGACTGATTTTTTCATGCCGTCTGAACCCCTTTGAACTACCTGTTCATATCCGACGTACTGTTTATCATTATACAATATTTTTATGTCGTGTTCTACTCCGATTCTATCAATATCATACTTTACTTCTCTTAGCGGAACTTCCGGATCAACAACAGGCCTGACCTTAGCCTCCGCAAGAGTATTAAATTTTTCTTCATTATTATAGTAAACTACAATAAAGCTCATTATTAATACTGCTAAAATAAAAAATGGGTATCTTTTCCTTATCATTTTACCACCAACCTTTAAAAGTTTTCCGAAATTGACAATCTCGTTGTCAATTAAAGGTATAAATTTTTACTGAAAAAAATTTACTTTTTGTATAAGTATAAACTCACACATTATAGGCAATCCCTATGCAAAATCCCATCTTTTTTACACGAATGATATTATACCTCAATTGTATTAATAATACAAATTAATTTTTTCTTAAGGATGTACCTTCAGCTATAACTTTTTTTAATTATTTGGATGTATAGTATATAAAAAGTAAATTTCCTGTAAAACAACCATATTATTTGCATATTTTTAGGAAACATACCCATTTTTCATAAAAAAAGAAGAAATATCAGCCATTAATTTCTAATTAAATGGATAATTATACCTTAGCATTTGTTTATTATGACTTATATTGTCTTATTTTTATTTATATTGTCGAATATTTATATTTTATGGGTTTATTGTAAACCTCTTTCATAATTTTCTCAAAAATAACTCCCTCAGAACTGGGTGCCCCCGCATCATATGTAGCACGAACCGCTTTTGATACAAAGATGGATGCCTCTTCCATGGCTTCCGGAAGCTTTCTTCCATTCAATAAATAACCCGTAAACAAAGATGTAAACAAATCCCCGGTTCCAGGGTACCTTTTATCAACGTAATTGAATGATACTTTCCAATATTCATTTGTTTCACTGTCAAAACAGGCATTAATATGTTCCCCTCTATCATCAGTAATGCCTGTTATCAATGCTTTGCCGGGCCCCATGCTGCAAAGTTTATTTAAACATGCTTTAACCTTTTCTATACTTATTTCTTCGCCGGTATACTTCTCTCCAATCAATATTTTAGCTTCTGTCAAGTTGGGAGTTACAATATCGGCTTTATTGACAAGGCACGCCATTCTTTTGATCATTCTTTTTGTATACGTCCTATATGTCTGCCCGTGATCCCCCATTACCGGGTCAACCACTATCAATGGGTTGTTTTTAATTTTAACTTTATTTATTATATCATTTATTATGTTAATTTGCTTTTCCGAGCCTATAAACCCGCTGTACAAGCAATCAAATTCAGCATTATTTTTTTCCCAGTAACTGAAATATTCTTCCATATAATCCGTAAAATCAAAAAAATAAAAATGTTCATATTCCGAATGGTTACTGAGAAGTGCTGTAGGTAAAGGACAAACCTGACACCCCAAAGCAGACATAATAGGCATAATGACTGTCATAGAGCATCTGCCTATGCCTGATATGTCATGTATTGCCGCTATCTTTGGAACGATTTCCATAATTTTATTTCCTTCCTTGAGAATATTAATAATATTATATGCTTTCCTGACACTTTCAAAAGGTACAGATTTATATTAACTTAAGAATACAGAATAATGATGGTAAAAAAAAATGACTTCTGATGAAATCATCTTTTTGAATATCATTTCTTAATAATTTCTTACAAAAAATTAAATTTGCTATATATAATTAATGTTTATTAAGATGATAAATTTTTGGTGCAACTTAAATTTTCAATTTGCTAATTTTTTTGCGCTGCACTATATTTTCATAATAATAATAAAATACACCTAAAACACCTTTGTATCCATCTTTCCACGGTTTCTTTCTCCCGCAGTAGTGAATTATGGAAGTATTGTGGGCTATCCATCTCATGTCTTTTTTGTTGTTTATATTTATAGGGTTTGCATTGTAAAAATTTAAATATCTTTCGCTTAAATTATATACCAGCGGATCAATATGAACTGTTCTGTCAGCATATACACCATTAAGCACATCTTGATCCGGAAGTACCAAAAAGAACTTATAGTTTTCAATATAGTCATAAACCTCCTGTATGTTCTGCCTTAATCTCAGCTCATTTAAATTCAATAACATGACTCCAGAATTAATGTATGTACTGTCCTCCGGCATATCAAGCCTAATCTCGTTAATTATTTTTAAATTTCTATGTACATGTGAGGCAGCAGCAAAAAAATTATTGCTCATGTCCATATTATATAAATCCTCAATACTATTTATTATCACCAGGTCAGGATCTAAATACAAAATCCTGTCCAGTTCCTTAGGAAGATAACAAGCAGCAAAAATCCGGTAATACATTTCCTTAGGATACCTGTCCGTAATTGGAGCATCCACAAACATACCATCAGTTATCTTTACATTGATGATTTTGCATCTTTCTCTGTCAACACAATTATTTACCAAACTAAAATCTTCATCGTCCAGTGAGGAATTAGCAACATATACATCAAAGGTTTCGTTAATGTTTGACATAAGTAACGAAGTCAACATAACTATTAACTGTTCAACATAATTGGAATCAAGTGTAACTAAAATATTCATACATACTCCTAAATTTTTAGTTTATAAATTGATAATCATCAAAGAAATTAGCGTTTAATTAATTTAGTGCGTTACATGCATATTTATAATGGTAACCATTTGTAATTAAAATGACAAATAAGCAAAACAATTGTATTATTATATATAATACACCTATGTTTATTGCACAAATCATTGTATCATAAGTTCTTGTATTTTAGAAAGAAGTTTTTCTTAATTTTTCTTTTTACTAAAACATAGGGAACTATGCAGCATATTTAGAGAATCATACAACTGTTCAACAGGGATCTGCCCCGGTGCTGATATCCGGAATAAGGACCCGAACGTCATTGAAGATCCGAATACCTCTCCGGAAAGTCTGCTTATAATACCTAACGATGACATTGAAATGGCTATAATCGGACGGTCCGCATATTTTGTATACATTTCATTTTCTGCCGAAAGTAAGGTGAGTACATCTTCAGTGTTTTCAGGCATAACCGCTACCTTTAGTATATCTGCACCCATATCCTGCATCTTGCAAAATATCTTCATTATATCCATCTTAGACGGTGTTTTAAAGAAGTCATGATAAGACCCTACACTCAAAACCCCTGCATCATGAATGTTTTTAATATTTTCCCCTGCCGCTTCATTAAAAATCTCTACATCAATAAAATCAACATTCTTACTGTCAGCAGCTAATTTGTTTAATTCAATATACTCATTCATAGATATGCCCTTTTCTCCTCCTTCTTTCTTGGTTCGAAAGGTAAACAGGATAGGAGTATCCGGGATTATTTCTCTTAATTTCTTAAGCATAACAGACAATTCACCCCTGTTAAAAACATCATCATAAAAATCGGCTCTCCATTCTACCGTGTCTATTTTCAAATTATTTTTAAGGCTTATTGCCTTTTCTATAATTTTATCTTTACTTCTTTCAACAATAGGAACAATAATTTTAGGCCTTCCCTCACCTATTTTTAAATTTTTAACTTTTATTATTTTCATAAATCATCCCATTCAACTTCTAATCCTTTCTTTCTCGATCATATAGTAATCAATAAATTAATAATTAAAAATTTCTTTCCTTATTAATTCTACGGGCATATCCCTTCCTGTCCATATTTTAAATGCTATGGCCCCTTGCCAGATCAGCATCATAAGGCCGTTCATATATTTACACCCTGTCTTTTCCGCAATCTTAAGTAGTTTTGTTTTTTCTGGATTATAAACTATGTCCGCAACAAATAATCCTCTGTGCAGCGTTTCAGTCGAAGATATTACAGACTGGTCTATTGTTGGTTCCATTCCTAACGAAGTGCAGTTAACAAATACTGCAGAATTTTTTATTTCTTTCTTCATCCTTTCTTCATTCAATTCCAAGGCTGTTCCTTTGCAAGAGTAAATATTCTCATTAATATTATCAATAATTTCTTTAGCTGAACTTAAAGTTCTGTTAAAAATAACTATCTCGCCGGCTCCATCAATGGCAAGTTGAGTTGCCACCGCTCTGGCTGCTCCTCCCCCTCCTGCAATAATTATTTTTTTATTTTTAAAATCCACTTTATTTTCTTTCAAGGACTTTACAAAACCTTTCCCGTCAGTATTATATCCTGTCAATCTGCCATTTATATTCTTAACTGTATTTACCGAACCAATTAATTTCGCCTCTTCAGATATTTCATCCAGGTACTCCATAACCCTTTTTTTATGAGGCATTGTTACGTTGAAACCTGCAGCATTAAGTGTTTTCATAGCTTCCACACCTTCTTTTATGAATCCGTCCCCCACTTCAAAAGCCATGTAAACATAATCCAAGCCTAATGCTTCAAAAGCAGTATTGTGCATATGCGGTGATTTGCTATACCTTGACGGGTAGCCCAACAAACCTATTAAAGTTGTCGTCCCCTGAATTCTATTGCTCATTTTCCTGCCATCCTCTCATACAATTAACTCTAACATTCTGTACTACGTGTTTATTATCGATTATCTTATTTTGAAACATGATTATATAATAGATATACATTTAAATAATGTCAACATATACAGACCCTTAATTACGTCAAAATAAAGGAAAAATAAAAAGCAGAGAGCACTGTAACTCTCTGCCTGTAAATATTGCTGTATACATTAGGTTTAAATGTTAAATATTATTCTCTGTAGTTTCACTATTTATTAATATTTGTGATCCACTGACAGATGCTTCTCTTACGTTGAGAATATCACTAAAAAATTCCAAGGGAACATAAGTCGTTTCATCCTTCAGTACCGGAACATTCCTGAATTCTACAGATCCTGCTTCATCACTCGTGTAAACAGAATCTCCTATTCTAAAATTAACATCCTGCCCTACAGCTACTCTTTGCTGCTGATTATCCCATCCTACTTCACATCCAAGAGCTTCGGATATTGAACGTACAGGAACCATAACTGTTCCGTCCTCGTAGGCAAATGCCGGCAATGTTTCTATATTTTTGCCGTTAACTATAATATCCATTGACGAAACATCTGCTGCAGACGGTTCACTCTCCTGTTCTGCTTCCTCCTGGGACAATACTACCACTTTGTCCGGAGAAGTTTGTGCCGGAATACTTTTTGTAGAAACACCGTAGAAAATCGCAAGCTTTTTGTCTGCCAGTTCTCCATCAAATTTTGTACCGTCCTTGGAAATAATTTCTGTTTCATCTGTAATATTCAGCTTAAGCATATTATCGCTGCTTATCAGTTCTTTGTTGAACAAATCAACCTTTACATCCTGATTTTCGCTGTCAACAACAACTACTTCCGCCATATACTGCGGTGGATATATCATAATCACAGGTTTGTTTGCGTCATAAAAAGCTGTTATGTCAGAACCTTCCTTTATTTCAGATTCTCTTTCCACATAAGTATCATCATCAACTATAATATTGGCAGTCTGCCCATCTTCACTTTCTATATTGATGAATTCTGCACCTTCAATATCTTTATAATCGGAAATTTCTTTCACAGTTCCTTTAATACAGTTAAAATACACCTTTTGCTGCTGATCGTCCGTATCCAAATAATCATTTTTGGTATCGGCAAAGGCCGTTAAAGCCAAAAGTGCGCAGGTAGATGCTGCTATAATTTTTGCTGTAAATACCTTTAATTTCATAATTGCCTCCTTTTTTCGTTGTATATTATTAGACGGTTAAACATTATTTTTGTTCCCGGAACAGTAAAAAAATATTGAATAGTGTAAAAATTTTTAAATTAATATTCTGTAATAATTTGTTAAAACTAAATAATATAAATTTTTAAAGCAACTCTAAATTTTAAATATATATAAATATTGAAAATAACAATCAAGAGAGGTTAATTTATGCAGACAGCTGTTGTAACAGGAGCATCCAGCGGGCTGGGACGCGAATTTGTAAATCAAATCTATAAAAAAGAAAAGCTTGATTCAATATGGGTTATTGCAAGGCGGGAAAACCGTCTTCAGGAAATTGCGGAAAAATACCGGGGAATAATACGCCCTATACCATTGGACCTGACCAAAGAAGAAAGTTTTTCGTCATTAAAAGCAGCCCTGGAGGAAGAAAAACCAGATATACGTATCTTAGTCAACGATGCCGGTTTCGGCAAAATCGGAAACTACAATCAAATATATGGGCAGGTAAATGACGATATGATAGATCTAAACTGCAAGGCATTAGTAAAAATGACACTGCTATGCCTTCCATACATGCAAAAGGGCGCACGAATTCTTGAAATAAGCTCATCGTCGGCATTTCAACCGCTACCTGCCATGAATATGTACGCTTCCACCAAGGCATTTGTTCTCAGCTACAGCCGGGGACTGCGATGGGAGCTGTTTGAAAGAGGAATTCATGTTACTGCAGTATGTCCTTACTGGATTAAGGATACGGAGTTTATTCCAATTTCAAAAGATACAGCAAATGGCAATGCGGTGAAGCATTTCCTTCTGGCTTCCACCGCAGCTACTGTTGCAAAACGGGCACTATGGTTCTCAAAATACAATTTCCCCGTAGCTACCACCGGAGTTGTAAGCTTTATACAAAGGCTTTCTGCTAAAATTATACCAAGAGAACTGCTTTCAGCATTATGGCAGGTTATACGGCAACTTTAACATAATTTATACAATAGTTCGTACAGCACATTTGCAGCTATTATAATTTGCTAAAAAATATTTTTAAAACAAAGTTGACTTTGAACAAAATTTGCAATTAAAAACAATTTGACAAATTAAGTTTTATACCGTATTATACATATCAATAAATTGCCTTGATGGGAATTAGTAAATACACATCCCTGAACATATGCAAAAACAATGCGAAACTGGCGCAGTGCTGCAACAATATTTATGCCTACGCTGATATCCATGATTGATGGCGGCATAACCCTGACCTGTCACAACAACCACGTAGATGAAGATAAAAAGAAATTTTTCGAAAGAAGCATGAGTTTTGAAGAAACAATCACCCGTGTATCAACAAAGGGCGGTATAACCTACGAAGGCGTAAAAGTATTTAAAGAAATGCTTCCACAAGTGTTTGACAAAGCTCTTGATGTCTCCATGAAAAGATATGAAGAAATAAAAAAACAGCCTCCGAAAGTACCAGAGACATACAGGACTATTAGAGCAATCATCATTCCGGGGCATAGCCAATATAGCTCAACTTGTCTTTGACAACGCCCGGAATGATTTTCCCACGTTATTCTGCTTTTATTCTAATGAAAAATATCTATTGAATTTTCCATATATCCAATATAATCATCATATACTATATTGTCTGTAATAAATTCTTCTTTTCCGTCTGTAACTTTCATAAGGCTGAAATTAGAATAATCATCCTCTTTGTGTCTGAGAAACAGCACCGTATCCTTCGACACTCCTACAGGCATAATGTCAAAACTGTCTCCTTGCGTCAGTTTTTTTGTTTCAGCTGTTTCCAGATCATATTCGTAAATATTATGTGGCTGTTTTTCCCAATCCTCTAATATAATACGGTAATCAGTATTACCTATATTATCTTTATATTCATTAGGGTCTACAGAAGCCGTCGCCGAATACATTAGTTTCTTTCCGTCTGCTGAAAAACCCGGAGTCGATGCTACAAGATTTTCACCCGTTATACTTACAGCATTATAGATTTTATCTTCATTTATTTCCAATAAGACAGCTTCCTTGTTCATAATAATATCTCTGCCTCCTCCTTTAATTATACTGATTATATTATTATTGCAGGGATTTATAGCCAGATTATTATTTCTCGGCACCACTATTAAATCTCTTTCCGACATATTTTCATCCGCCTTGTAAATATCAGTAAAATCCGTATGTATCTCGGTTTCTGTATCATATACTCCAATACCTCCAAAGTCGTTGCTTATGGAAGCAGACATAAAAGTTTCCTTAATAAAGACATACCTTCCGTCATCTGTAATATCCCATATCATTGGGTCATACCCCATACTATCATCTGTAGGCATCTTCCCTTCTATAATAATATCAGAGGGGAATTTTTGTATCTCAAAGTCATACTCATTTAAGTTTATTTCAACAATTCCATCTGCAGCATTAATCTCTCTTCCATCTTCTGTAAGTTTACTTGTTCTTCTGCCATAGACAATATTATTATCTGCTGCTTTAAAATTATCATAATAGTGTTCATCTGACTGCTTTACTGTTTCTTTGTCTTTAAAATTCAATCTGTAAAATCCGCTTTCAAATGTGGAATATATTATAGATTCCCCATCTATCCAGTCGTAAGAATTTACTTCATCTGCTATCTTTTCATATTCTCTGTTCTTTATATCATATATATAAAGGCTACCGTTGTTATTATAAGTTATATAGTCTCCGGATTTTGAAAAAACAGGGTGGCTGAAGGATTCACCTTCTTGAATCTTAACCTCTTCACCATTGCTCAGGCAATTAAAATACAATCCGTCGTTCTTTATATAAACTATTACAGGATCATTGTCCTTTCCTTCACTATTTGCAGATGCAACACTGCAGCTAACCGCTTTTCCCATATAATGTCCTTCAGTTGTACTCTGAATTCTCCCTGTATCCTTCACATCGTCGTCTATTTCAGATATATTGTCTTTATTGACTTCTTCAACAATTCCTGAAGAAACTAAATTTGCTGCAACATTAAAAGGATTTTTAAATAAAACACCTATAGGTAAAATAAAAAACACTAAAATTATAACAGATGCTTTATAATGCCAGGATTTGCTGAAAACTCTTCCGGTCAGCGGCCTTAGCAGCATAAATATCAAAAATAACATACTTCCGGTAACTGACATGCCAAATATATATTTTAAGATTTCCATATTATTGCACTTCCTTAAGCCAGTTTTTTAATTCCTTAATATCAGTTTCATCTATTTTCTTATTGTCATACAGTGAAGCAATCAAGGATTTTACACTCCCACCGTACACGTTGTCAATGAAATCATTGGCCTGATACGATTTATACTCATCCCTGCTCACATTAGCGGAATAGTAATTAACTCTCTTTTCTTTCCTTACTTTTAAAACATTCTTTTCAACCAAACGATTGGCCAAGGTAAGCACTGTGGTTAGCTTCCACTTATTTTTGTCTCCAAGTTCTTTTATTATATCTGCTGCCGTAACCTCTTCATCCTTATTCCAAACTATTTTCATTACTTCTCGTTCTGCATTTGAAATTTTAACTATGTTCAATTTATACGCCTCCTAATTATTTTACAATATGTAGTAATGCTTTTAATTTTACAGCATGTAGAATATAATGTCAACAGTTTTTTATAAAAAAATCCCCTTAAGGTAGTTTTGGTTATTACCATATATACTTTAAGGGAATCGTATTAATATGAAATTTTTTGACATTTATCCTACACAAGGAACAAATACAGGTACATTGCCCTTATTTGTATGTACGATTTGAACTTCCACATCTATCCCGTAAATATTTTCTATAGTTTGTGGATTCAATGTTTCTGCAGGTGTACCGTACATCATTATTTTACTGTCTTTTAATATAAGAACCTTGTCAGCAAATAGTAAAGCATGCTCAGGATTATGAGTTGAAAGCAAAATCAAGTATCCCTGATGTGCAAGTTTTTTCACCTGTTCCATTATACGGAACTGGTTGCCGTAATCAAGATTAGCAGTTGGCTCATCCATAATAAGTATTCTGGAATTCTGAACAAGGGCTCTTGCAACTAACACAAGCTGCCGTTCACCACCGGACAATTCGGCATAGCCTCGTTCCGCCAAATGAGAAATACCAAGCATTTCAAGTTTTTCAAAAACAATTTGCCGCTCTTTTTCACCAGGAGCGCTAAACATATTCATTAGGGCATTAGTACCCATCAATGCTGTTTGAAATACAGAATAATTAAATGTAGGTGAATGTGCCTGAGGTATATACGAAATTTTCCGTGCCATTTCCTTAACAGACAGCCGTTTACAATTTATACCGTCCACCAGGACATCACCGGTATATTCCCTGAGCAAACCCAATATACATCGAAATAAAGTTGTTTTTCCTGCCCCGTTTTCTCCAAGAAGGAAGATACATTCACCTGAATCAGAAGAAAAATTTATTTTATTTAAAATGATATTTGATTTGAAGGAAAAACTGAGATTTTTTACATCAAGTTTCATACATTATTACCCCTTTTCAATATAAGGTAAAGGAAAAATGGCGCCCCCACAAATGACGTTAAAATACCGATTGGAATTTCCAATGTGGCAAGCATTCTTGCAAAATTATCAACAATCATTAAAAAACCTGCTCCCATAATCATAGACATAGGAAGCATAACACGGTAGTCGTGTCCTACAGCCATACGAGAAAAGTGAGGAATCACAAGTCCAACCCATCCGATCATGCCGCTGATTGAAACACATGCCGCTGTTATCATCGTTGCTGCTGAAACAATAATAATACGCATGATTTTTGTGTTTATTCCCATTGAGCGTGCTTCATCCTCGCCTACAGCAACCAGATTCATTTTCCATCGAAGCAAAAATAATATAAACATTCCAGATAAAATTGGAATACTGGCATAGACAAGCTCATTTATCCGTATAGAAGAAATGCTGCCCATCAGCCAATAAGTGATAAGAGGCAATGTGTTATCAGGATCAGCAATAAGCTTAATGTATGATGTTCCTGAAGTAAACAGTGAACTAATCATAATTCCTGCCAATACCATTCCCAATGTTGGGTTTTGCTTTACTTTTGTACTGATTAAATATGCTGTACCGACTGCTATTATGCCGCATATAAAAGCATTAACAGAAACAAATGCAAAGTTCAGTCCCAAATACAGCGAAAACGCCGCTCCGAAACCTGCGCCTGCCGAAGCACCCAGAACATCCGGCGATACCATCGGGTTGCGGAAAAGCCCCTGATATGCGGCTCCTGCCGCAGAAAGCCCCGCACCTATAAGGGCACCTGCAAAAATACGCGGCATTCGAATTTTAAATATAACAAGCTCTATGTCATCAGGCCAATCCTTTGCAGCATTCGTAAGTTTGCTCCACAATACATGCAGGAGAGTATCAGGCGGGACAGGATACTTCCCCAGCGCAAAACTCAGTACAAAAACCACCACAAGCATAACTGCAGCCACAAGTACAAGCCATCTTCCTCTTTTTTCTGCGGTGTTTATCATTCCATGCCTCCTGATTAATATTTGTGCGTGGAATTTTCAAGCAGTTTATTTATTTGCTCATCTGTAACATCACAATGGTAGAATAATTTATAAAATTCTTTGGTTTCTTTATCCATGTCATACTGATAAATATCGGGATAGAGCAAATTTCCCAACCATTTGATCCCGATTATTCGGTTGACTGAAGGTGGGCGTCCCATCCAATTATAAGGGCCTTCCGGAATTTCATAGTATTTTTTATTTTTTATTGCATTAATCTCCTGCCACTCAGCACGAGAATCAACATCATCATAGATACTTCCAGGAGCTAACAGCACTGCATCAGGCTGCCAAAGCATGAGCTGCTCCATTGATATGTCGCTTGCACCTCCACGGATATTTTCTTGAGAATCTGCTACATTAATTGCACCTACAGCATCAATTACATCCGAATGTACTGTGCCCCTAACTACGGCAGTAAGCCCTGCATTACCTTGTCCGTAATAAACTTTGACCTTGCTTTCTTCAGGAATTGAAGCAGATTTTTCTTTTGCTTCTGCCAGTGTATTTTCCACATATTTCGCCAATTTTTCGGCCTGTTCCTCTTCACCTACAACCTTTCCAAGTGTACGGTATGCTTCTGCCATTGTATCAAGCTCCATATTTATAAATATGGAGGGTATACCTGTTTTATCCTGAACACCTTGCATATCCTCATTAACTGTTGCTTTCGCTTCACCTATATCAATGACAACTTGAGGATTTGCAGACATTACGGCTTCAAGATTCAACGTGTCGGCATAAAAGTTTCCAAATACGGGCAACGATTTGTATTTGGAGTCAATGTACTCAAATTGAGTATCACTCAAATCACTGGCAAGCCCAACCAGCTTATCAGGACACAATGTGTACAGCACAACCTGAGCCAGCGGCCCTGACGGCGCTATCCTTTCTATGTCCGCAGGAATCTCTACTTCCCTGCCCACAGAATCCGTGAATTTAACAGTTGAATCTTCAGAATCTTTTGCAGAAGACGAATCTGCATCTGCTCCGGACTCCGGAACATCAACCGGCTCCTGAGGACTTCCATTTGAACATCCTGCGCTTAAAACCAATAATAAAACCAACAGCAAGCTCAATAAAGTCTTTGTCTTTTTCATATTTTCCACCTCATATAATTTTTGCAGGAAAGCAAATAAATATTATTTAGAGAAAACAGCCCTGCAATCTGTAGTCTCATTAAATGCACGCTTAATTACTTTTTTACACATGCAGAGTTAACGTAATCGATCATTTCTCCCGTATTAAACAATTCCATAGTATTTCCCTCACGTATGGTCTGTTCACATTTTTTGACATCTCTTACTGTGAAACCGGAAAGTCCAAATATACCATGTTCAAATAAAATCGGTGACATGGTAGTGCTGGGTCCCACCATGACTATTTTCGAATTTTTCGCCAGGGTCAAAAGACGCGGCAATGTTTTGTTAACCAGTGTACACCCGGTAATAAAAACATAATCCTGCTCACCAAGTATGTATTCACATGCAGAATCAGGATAGTCTCCCCACGATGGATTCCTTTCCAATATACTTAAATCACACAAGCTCCCAAATCGTTTTCCCAGTATTGGAAAATGGCCTATAACCGCAACCTTTTTACCTTTGACTTCATTTTGATAAAGGTTGAAGGCATCTCCATTACTACTATTTATTGAATCATGAATAACTCCACACTGTGCTGAACGCACAGGACTATTATAATAGCTGTTAATTGCCGCAACTCCTATTGCCGCCTCCACAAAATTCCAAGATTTAGCAAGCATTGCAACACGCCTTAGAGGCAGTCCGGTTATACTTTCCGTTTGCATGTACGGTTTTGAAAATACCGAAATTGTCATTGAAAGCCCCACACTATTTTCACTGCTTGTTACAGTTGTCCAATTATGACCGCTGTTACAGTATGTAACCGACAAATTATCTGGTATACCCTCAATAAGTTCATCATATAGCTTCCAGGGATTCATTTTACTTCTCCTTCCTGATAGAGTAATAGGCTCCATCACTGCAAGCCTTGCATATCTCCTGACCATCCCGTGTTACCTGACGCCCGTCAATAACTTCCTCTCCACATATGGGGCAGATCATGGAGTCAAGCGGTTTACCCGGCAAGTCCGTGGGATTATAGTGAACTTTTACCTGATTCACGCTGAACATTTTCTCATCAGGAATACTATTAAAAAACTCAACTAAATCCTGCCCCTCGGCAGGGTACACACGCTCTTTACGATAAATTCGAACAGACTCGTCCGTTTGAGTGTTTAAAAAGGTGGCTGCTGATTTGCCATAGTCCATCCACTTCAGGTTGCGCCTTCCCAGCTTACATCCCGTCACCGTTCCTATGGCATCAGTCAGGCATCTGTCACATTCCACATATACAACTAAGTCCCGAAATGTTTTTGGATTGTCAATGCCAAGTAAATTCAAGGCATATCTTGCCATGCGTACGCCTATTACCTGACCTGAGCACAGATGCCCGTGATATTCAACCGCATTTTGTAAATCTTGTTCAAATGAGTTCATTTTATTCCCCTTTCATTAGAATGAAATAATAAAAATTTCGATTTGCTTTTTATTTGGTATATATATGGGAAAATCCCGACGCCCGGTATTTTGCGCACGGTTTTTCAAAAATTGTTCAACTTCATCCAGTTTAGCATCTGGCGCATTATGCAGTACAAAATCCCTTGCATCCTCTTCTGAACGAAAAGGCTGTCCAAATTCAATTGAATCAGTAAACAGCTCATATGAGATTTGTTCTTCATTAAGTACTTTTTTAATAATTGAAATAGAAGGCTTGTCTATGCTTCGGTATATTTTAGGATAAAAATTGCTTTTATTTGATAAATTTGTTATATAGATGAGCTTTTTCCTACAATATTTAAAATATTTTTTTATTTCGTCACAGTGTCCAAAAAAGCTCATCAAAAAAATATCATGTGCAGCTGACGCATTTTCTGCATCAGCACATACTGCATTAATGTTATGTATATCTTTTTCCCTGACAGATTTTTTTAGCTCTTTAATAACTTCAGCATTTGAATCAATTGCAGTAATCTGTGATACTTTAGATGCTAAAAAAATATCCAGGCATCCTAATCCGCATCCCACATCACACAAAGTATCCTCTTTATTCAAATAAGGAGTAATTTTATCTGCCAGATTTTTATGGTATCCTGTGTAATTACTGGCATCCTTAAACCACCTGATACCTTGTTTTGTCCATATATAACTCAATTGCAAATCTCCTTGTCGTTATGTTTATAAAAAAATAGCGGAAACATTTTTTTAGGTGACTGAAAAAACATACCACCTGTGTTAAATTATATTCATTCCATGTATGGAAGTCAAGGAAAACTTGCCTCCTACT
>DHER01000011.1 GCA_002399975.1 Firmicutes bacterium UBA4845
AGGAATTAAAGATTTCATATAGTCACCAATAAAATCATAGAAAAAGACTCCCAAATTATTTGAAACTATATTTTTTCTAAGCCACTGACAATGCTGATATGAGATATAGTATCGTTCAAATTCACTTTGGAAGGTCCCAATATATAATTTGCATTTTATATTCTCCTCTCTTGTAAAGTTTAAAAAACCACTTAAATATTCTCCGATCAAGTATTTATATTTGCCGAATAGTTCTGTATTTTCTATATTAAAATGTTTGAAAATTATAATCTGTTGTTCATCAGAGACTGATGAAATATCTTGATTACTATGGAACTCACTTTTCTTGATTATGGATAGTAATTGTTCTGTATCCGTATTACAAGTAACTACTATAAAGATTGGTATACGAATTAGATTATCCCTATAACCAAGCTGTTTTGCTAATTCAGCTACTTTTTCCTTATCTCTTTGTTCTCCATGAAGCAGATAATGCACAAATTGTTCTTTAGAATTCTTTCTTTGTAATATCTTTTCTTTGTAGATTTCATATTCCAACATTGTTTCAATAGACATCTTTATTATAAGAGCAATCGGTTTTACCTCAACAGGTTCCCCAGTAATTCCTATAACGCCCACTTTTCTTTTATCATATCGGAATGCCATGTTAACACCACTCTTAACTCCGACAAAGTTATCGTTTTCTTCCACCACGATAATATCATCTTCTCCATGTATGATACGATAAGCAATCTCATGAAAGGTTCCTACGCGATCTTTATCTTTACTAGCTATAATGTTTCCCTTTTCATTCATGATGTTGACGTTATAATTAGTATACTCGGTCACTTTTTCAATAAATCTTTCTGCAAAAACGCTATCTATCATATTTTCCCCCATTCCTTTTGCATCGCTAAAGGGACAAATAAGTTATGAAAAAATGTTATGGTTCTCCACCTCTGTGTTCTATAATTCTTATATGATTGAGGTGCAGAAACTGAAAGATTTAAGTTCTTATTTTGCCTCTATATTCAGTTAGTGTCTATTATAACCCGTCACTCAAACAAAATCAATGAAAGTTTGTTCATTTTGCTCGTCCATCCACATTGTACAGCCGGGATTTTCATTAATTTAGCACAACGAATCATCTATTTACAAGCAAAAAAGCAGATAATCAAATGCATTTGTCATGCCATCATTATATCCATAAGCCAGCGATGGCTCTTTATTCATCGTATTATTTTCTAACCTTATTAGAAATTAGTTTTTCTAATGCAACAGATGCAATAATTAATGATCCCATTACGATTTTCTGCCAGAATGCAGATACATTCATAATATTTAAACCATTATTAATTGTACCAATTGTAATACCACCTAATATAACGCCCCAAATACGTCCTTTTCCACCGAATAATGAAGCGCCGCCAATAATACAAGCTGCAATAGCATAGGTTTCGTAACCAGCACCGGCTGTTGGCTCTGCCGCACCTACACGGGCCAGCATTACAATGCCGCCAATACCGGCTAAAAGACTAGATAAAATGTGTGCTAAGACAGTATATTTTTTTGTATTAATACCAGAGTACCAGGCAGACTGCTTATTTCCACCAAGTGCATACAGGTTTCTTCCTGCTACAGTTTTTGTTGTGAAAGCTACTAATATAATACCTATTACTGCTACATAAATTACTGGTTTAGGAATTCCCACTATATATGCAGATAGACCTTTCACCCATTTTGGCAAATTAAATAAAGGATTTCCTCCCGTCATTACAAGACAAATTCCTCTGTAAATTGTATTTGTACCCAGTGTTACAACAAACGGATGTAAATCCAATGCATTGATCAACACTCCGTTTATAAAACCAAACAGTACAGCTCCCAGCAAACCAACAATCAAGCAGACAACAGGTGACACACCCTTTAAAGATAAGTCTGCAACAATAATTCCTGAAAAGCATGCAACTGCTCCAACCGATAAATCAATTCCACCAAGTAAAATTGCAAAAAATTCGCCAAATGCCAACAAAATGTAAACAGTAGACTGTAAGAGACATTGAATCAGATTCGCTGGTTGTGGAAAAAATTTTGGTGATCCAATAGAAAAAGCTATAAACAGAACAATTAAGATACATAATGTACCAAATTTATTCCAAAAGCTTTGAAACTTTTCTTTTGTCATGATTTTTTACTACCTCCATTAACTAAGATGAACTGCTGCTAGCATGATTTTTTCTTCCGTAGCCTCATCGCTATTAAATATTCCGGATATTTCTCCATCACGAAAGACAATAATCCTATCACATGTAGACAACAATTCAGGCATCTCTGAAGAAACCATAATAATTGTTTTTCCTTCCTCTGCCATGCTTCTCATAATTGCATAAATTTCACTTTTTGCGCCAACATCAATTCCCTTGGTTGGTTCATCAAAAATGAATATATTTGAATCTACAGCCAGCCATTTACTAATAATTACTTTCTGTTGGTTACCACCTGAAAGGTTATATGTCATCTGATTAACCCCTGTACACTTGATGCTCAATTTTTTCGTGAACTTTTCAGCAATATTTTTTTCACTCTTTGTTTGTACCATCCCGGTAAATCCACCTAAGGTAGATTTTTTTAAGCTGGTAGATACTGCTATCTCTTTCCAGATCGGGAAATTAGGGAAAAATCCTGTTTCTCTTCTATTTTCTGTAACCATAGCAATTCCCTGCTTCATCGCATCATAGGGATTATGAATTTTAAGTTTTTTACCATTGTAATATACCTCTCCAGAAGAAATTGTCTTTGCGCCAAAAATTCCTTCCATACATTCCGATCTTCCTGCTCCTATCAAGCCTGCAAAGCCTAGAATTTCCCCCTTGTACACTTCAAAATTAATATTCCTACATGTTCCATCTTTTCTAGTTAAATTTTTTACTACAAAAGTTGGTTGTTCATCTGGAGCAATTTCTCTTTTTGTTCCTACAAATTTATCTTTTATTTCACGCCCAATCATTAAAGGCACTAAATCCTTAACTTCTAAGTCCGATATGTTTAATGTTTTTACATATTTTCCATCCTTTAATATAGTTACTCTGTCACCAATTTCTTTAATTTCCGGAAGCTTATGCGAAATATAGATTATACCTATATTATTCTTTTTCAAATGTTCAATAATTTTAAACATATTCTTTGTTTCATCAATGGATAATGAAGATGTAGGTTCATCCATTATAATAACTTTTGCATTGGAACATAAAGCTTTCGCGATTTCGACTTGTTGCTTTTCAGAAATTGAAATATCCTGTACCAAAGTAGATGGATTTTTCTTTAATCCTATTTCCTTTAAGTATTTCTCTGATTCAGCATACAAAAATTCTTTATCAACAACAGTAATTCCCATTTTCTTTTTTGTGGGCAATTTCCCCAAAAACATATTTTCAGCAATACTCAGATTATCGACAACTGATAATTCCTGATAGATAATTGCTATCTTATTATCTGCAGACCCCTTTGGGGTCAAGTCCGACACTGGTCTTCCGTTTATTGTTATTTCCCCACTAGTAGGTGTATAAATTCCACTCAATATCTTCACTAAAGTAGATTTACCAGCTCCGTTCTCCCCAAGAAGAACATGTACTTCACCCAATCTCAAATCAAAAGAAACATTATCCAAGGCAACAACTCCAGGAAATTTCATTGTAATATTGTTCATTTTCAAATATTCCATATGTGCTCCTCTTCCTATAAATAATGGGGAAAGTTTTATCGCCATCTTTCTTTCCCCATTATTTACTCTAAACTCATATAATAAGCTTTTTATACCTTACTTGTAGTCTGCTACGTTATCGCTATCTACTAAAAAGGAGTCAACATACGTGATAGCCGGATAGCTCTCATCTCCAATGTGATCCGTTGGGACAAAACCTGCTTTTACAGCTTCAATTGCTGATTTCACACTTTCAATACCAATCCCTGTATTATCCTGTCCAACGGATGCTGTTTCTTCTCCTTTTGCAATAGAGTTCTTACCATCTGCTGTAGCGTCTGTACCAACTACTAAGATTTCCCCAAGTTTGTTTGCATTGATAACTGCTTCTGTAACGCCAAGTGCTTCTACGTCATTACAGCAGTAGATAGCTTTTAAATCTGGGTTTGCAGTAATCATGGCACTTGCAACATCCATGGATGTCATTCTATCCCAATCACCTGGCTGAGAAGCAACTAACTCAATACCATCCATTTCCGCCCATGTATCTGTTGCTCCACCTGTTCTCTGCTGGGAAGTTGTATTTCCAGCTGCGCCTTCAACAATTGCAACTTTTCCTTCTCCACCAAGTTTTTCAGCAATATATTTTGCAGCTTTCTGTCCTACAATATAATTATCTGTTACAAAGTTAGAATAAACAACGCCATCAGCTTCTCTACATGCTGTGAAATCCATAGATTCATCAATGTTTACACATATAATACCAGCTTCTGTTGCTTTTGCTACGCCTTCGACCAGGTTTACAGAAGTAAGTGGTGCAAAGCATATTGCATCATATCCTTTTGTAATAAGGTTTTCCATCTGTTCCAATTGTCCTGCAATGTTTTCCTCTGATTCAGCATAATACATATCTACTGCTGCACCATTTTCATCAGCCCATGAAAGGATTGCTGCGCCCATATCGGACCAGTATACATTTGACTCTGTTTTTACAAGACATGCAACTTTTACATCTGCATATTCGCCACCCTCAGCCAGCGCCTCAACTGTTTCTTCAACTTTATCTGCTGCTGTCCCTTCAGCTTCTGTAATTTTAGTTGGTGTTGCATCCGTTGGTGTTAATTCTGTTTCATGGGTACTACCACATCCAGCAAGCATGCTCATTGTTAATACTGTTGTTACCAGAAGACTCAAAACTTTCTTCCCCATTTTTTACCTCCAATCGTTATAAACACTGTTTTAAATTTTCTCTATATGAATCCCGCATGGGATTTATATATTTTGTGCCTTCATACTCTTGATATTTTTCTGAATTGTTTCAGGTTCATCTAAAAATTCAATAATAATGTCGAATTTTTTCTTTTCTCCCGGACCAATTTTCATCAAAAGACCATCTTTTTCTGTTTCCACTAAACCACCAACATGTCCTGTTCCAGGCTCCATTCCCAATACATAATCACCTGCTCTTGGACTCTTCCACTGATTCATAATTGGCAATTGATGAGCATTTAGATTCATGGATACTGCAATATTTAATTTTTTATTATATACCAATGATTTGCCTTCTGTTTCGTTCAGATCACTCATTGTTCTGAGTGCAACTATTTCCTTAAACCCAGAAATTGGTTTCTCAAAGGTATTGAGCGTATTCAGTCTTCCTTCACTGTTCACGTCGCGAGGCACTATTTTATCATAATTACAAAAAATCTCACAATTCTCATCTAAAAATGGATAGCCATAATTAAAATGATACAATAACATAAGTGGAGATTCATCAAATCCTACATTTTCAATTTGATCGTGCATTTCTATTACGTTTTGACCAATTGGAATTCTGATTTGCTTCGTAATATGAATGTTAGGCCCGAATAAAAATCCTTCTCTTGCAGTCCCTGATAAGCAAATACATCCGTTGTCTCCATTCCATTCTAATTGAGCAGATACATTTTCCATCGGAGTATTAGAAATCATTCCGTGCAATCCATTTTTTTGTCCGCCTACCTCACACGGACTTCCCATATATGTAAGTCCGCAGGTTGTCAAGAAGCCAGCTTCAAAATTTCTCAGGAAACCCCTTGTTCCTTCTTCCTGATAATATTCTGGAGCGCAGATACCTGTCTTACTAATAAACCCTATATTTATTTCTTTAAACGATAAGTTTGGAATTGTAAAACATTTATCTGCAAGAACCGTCATACGTAGACCGGCACCATTATATAAGTTATAGGCTTTAATTCCTTTCGCTTTTCCACCTTCAAGGATGCATTCCTGTATTCCAAATACCTGAGTTAAATCTCCGCAATATCTTTCCAGTTCGCGTTTTGTCAGCATATTATTAATCCTTAGCAATAAAATTAAACTTTGTGTATTTGGGGTAATCTGCAAACATTAAATATCTTGCATCAACATCCTCTTCCATATTTGGAATTCTTTCACCAGCTGTATGAAACCTGTTATCAATTGTGTCATCATTTGTTGTGGATACCTCAAATAAGATTACATCACCGGTTTCGGGGACTCCCTGCCACTGATGATATTGACCAGGTGCTAGTGAAATTGACTGTCCAGGTTTTAATCTAACCTTTCCACCTGCTTCAATAATCACATTTTTTCCATCAATTGAAGCTGTAACAGGAGTCATATCAAACTGTCCTGGCTTACCATTTCTGCCACCTTCAACATCTGCAAAATCTTCTGATTTAGAATTGTATAATGTAATTTCTAATTCGCCACCGCCTCTGTTGATAATATCCTCACGTTTATCCCAATGATAATGGAACGGTAAAATCTGTCCATCCATTACATATAACATTTTTTCTGCGTATGGTTTTGGATATTTATCTTTTGCGTAGAAGTTCCCATTTCTAAAAGTAAAAATTGTTAATCCGACTTTGTCAAAGTCACCGCTCCCGAAATCTGTAATATCCCATCCAAGCATGTTCTCTACTAATTCAATTTCAGATTCGTCTAAATTTGACCAATCTTCTGGTGAATAAAAGGCAAACGGCGGTAAAGGAAATTGCGCCTTTTTTAATTCATCAATCGTATACTGAATTATTTCATTTGACTTTGATCTTTTCAAAACTAATCCCCCTTTTTTTTTGAAATTATCCATTTA
This sequence comes from Firmicutes bacterium UBA4845, assembly GCA_002399975.1. Taxonomy (GTDB): domain Bacteria; phylum Bacillota; class Clostridia; order Tissierellales; family Sedimentibacteraceae; genus Sedimentibacter. The sequence goes on from DHER01000011.1 coordinate 6,798, forward strand.
TCTTCTTGCCACTTCTTCCAGCGCTTCACGATCTTTTATCTTGTATTTTCCCTTTTGAGGAAGATGTTCTATCCAACCATTTTCCACAAACTGCTTAATCGTTCTTAAAAGCTGTCTATAACTACATTTTATTGTTTTTGCTATTTGCGTTAAGTTTGAGATTTTATTACTATTTTTATCTGCAATTAAATATTTGGCCAACCGTATCTCCAACGGGTACGATTCAGCATTCATACAAAGATTTCTCATATCGTTATATTTTTTCGCTAGTATAGTTGTCAAAAAGACCTGAAATTTCAAATCGTTGTCTAATAGTTTTCTATTCTCTTTAACTGGGATTACTATGCAATGGCAATCTTCAATAACTTCGGATTGTGTAATCAATGGTATATTCATCACATATTCTACTTCTCCAAACAATCCCTCATTGGTAGCATCAAAAAAGAAATACTCTTCATAATTATCCGTAAAGCAGCAAAACTTAATTTTTCCTTTTACAAGGAAAAAAAGTTTATTAGCCTGGTCTCC
>DHER01000101.1:0-166171 GCA_002399975.1 Firmicutes bacterium UBA4845
ATAACCTTTGCACTAAATAAAAGAGAGGCAAATTCATAATTTCTATGATCTTCGCCTCTTGTTTCCGGTTCTCACTTACCATGTTATTTATTTCGATGGTCATTAATTTTAAATCACGCATAGGCATTAGGACATGTTTCTTTTTTATCACATATATCACAAGGTCTTATTGCTTTTTCGTCCTTCTCTGTTTGAATTCCAATTACACCTGATATAGACTTTTTCGGATGCATCATATATTGGCTATTTATAGATACACCTATATCATCGGGTTTTAAAGTATCAAATATTGGCAGCTGCAGTTCCATGGGAATTTCACCTTGACCGGGGCTAAATGCATAGGTTGTATAAAGCTGATACTCTTCTAAACCTTTAGCAATATTCTTTATATTCCATGTTTGACCGCATTCGACAAATGCTGTTCCCCAGCTGTCTAAAAACATTTCCATCAGCATATTATCAATGGATCCTTCAATATTATCATATCCATATAAAGTGATGATCATAAAAGAAAGCTCTATTGATTTACTAAACATCTCAGCCATGGTTTTAGATCTTAGCGTTATTCCATTCTTTAATCTAATAGTATCATTTCCCATAAAGTCTATTTCATAAGATTCATATAGAGCCTTCATTGTAAAATTTTTATATGCAATATCTTTCGACTCTTCAAATACCTTTTTAAATTTTGCAGGTATGTCTTCTACATCTATGCTCATTATTTTACCGGCTAACTTTTCTATACCTTTGACCTCTTCTACAGGTATCTCTATTATCTTTCTTTTTAATATGCCCATTGTGTCTCCTTTATATATCATTTATACTGTGAACACCTCAGCAGATTAGATAATAAAAATTAATAGCTTTAATATACTATATACTATTTGAACCCTGTCTTAGAATACTTATCGATCTTCCAGCCGGGGATTTTACATTTAGGGCAGGGCTTTTTATAATAGCTGTTGCGCAGCCATCTAAGGCTTCGGCAATTTTTAGAATCCCAAACTACAAAACTTATACCACAATGAGTTGTTACTACAGCTTTATTTCCTCGGCTTTCAATATTTTTTACGCCATGTAAAATACCGGATCTGGCAGGCCAAAGTTTGATTTTATAAATTAGTTGAAAAAGTCGTTGGTTTTTTTTCTCATATCGAGTAATAATTTTTTCATCCATACTGTACCCCCTTAGATTTTGTTACTATTTTCAACAATCTGAAGCTTTAAGCATACTTCTAATATTTCTGAAACTGACTGTATAAAGCTAAACTTTTAAGACACCGCAAAGCATAGTAACTACACCAAGCTCCAACAAATTATGGATTACTAACTTGGATTTATTTATTGCAGATTCCTCTAAACCTAACGGAACACCCGGCGCTGAGCATATAGTATCATTTGTAATATTATCCTCAGAAATTGTATCCGTGCTATTAGTAGCCTCTAATATATATTTCCATGATGTATTTCCCAGATTTGATAAGACCTCTACCTTTTTATTTTTAGTTTCAAGATCTTTTGCCTTTCCTATAGATTTGTCAAATACTTTTACTATAGCTTTTCTTTCTGTTAAATAATCTGCACCGGCCTGACCTACCGGCCCGGCACCTAAAACCAGCACTTCCATTCCCTCCATGGAACCGGCTGCTAATTCTAAAGCTACTGCAAATCCTCTGCCTGTTGCTTTTGAATTATCTGCATATAGATGATCCTTCAGATTAAAGGCGCTAAAGGTATAATCATCAGCAGCAAATAAAATGTCTGCGCCTCTCTCGTATGCTTCCTGGAACCCTGCTATATCTTTGTTATTAGTTACAAAACTTTTTACACCACAGCAATCTGTCAGAATTGAGCTTACATTTTTAGAAAAACCGGTTATCTCTCCTAATCCTGTAGTAATTGGAACACAAGCTGCCTTTAATGTCTCTAATTCAGCTTTCCTTATGTCTATATTCATAGCATGGGCTCCAATATCTAAAAATGAACAGTTTATGTTTTGAAGTAAAAATCTCTCATTAGACTTATGATGTTCTCTTATAGACTGCATATTGTCTACGTTTAATCTGGTCATTACTACCCTCTCCTATTTTAAGTTTTTCTCAATTAACTCAATAGTTTCTGCAATTTTTTCTTCTGCTCCTTCTGGGCTGTCTGAGGTTACAATAAGCTCGGCTATATAACCATCATATATATTTCTATCACTTATAAATGCCTCATCTGCTCCAAAATACTTTGTTTTATGTATTAATGGTCCTGCTTTTCCCATGACTTTTTCACCAATTCCGGTAAGAGTGCCTTCTTTCAACTCTACATGTTGTAATATGCTGTGCTGCCCTTTTCTTTGGTGAATTTTCTTAGGCTTCTCCATATACTCTACCATTTCTTTAACCATATTAATTCCGGTAGCATGATACACTGCAATAGGCGTTTGGCTCGGCATACGTGCATCTATTTCTAATGCATAAAGTTTCCCCTTATTTTCTATTACCTCTATATCAAATATGCCATTTATTTGAAGGACTTGTGCTATTTTTTCTGTCAATGTATAAAATTCTTCCTCTATATCTTCACTGATTACGGCAGGAGCTGCTACCCTTTGGCAGTCGTACTGTTCATCAATGATAATCTGAGTAATTATTAACAGCTCGAAATTTTTCCCATCTCCTATTACCTCCAGTGAATAGGAAGGTCCTTCTAAATACTCTTGACAAATATATTTAGGATGATTTTTTATAAATTTTTTTGCCTCAACAGCTCTTTTAAAGACACGTACCCCATGGCTGCCGCTGCTATTATTTGGCTTGACTACTACCGGCAAATCATATGTCAGACAAGTTTCATAATCTCCAGGTATCGGGATATCGTTCTCCTTAAATAATTCATTAGATAGAGATTTAGATGAAGAAATAAGAAAAGCTTCTATGTCAAATATGACCTTTTTATTTAAAAGAGACCCATAGTTTACAAGGGCTGCGAGGCAGGTTTCATCTTCCAATGCAGGTATAACTACATCTGCCTTTTTATAAATTATAGCCATAACCTTTTCATTAAACAAATTAACTTCATAAAAGTGATCACATAAATTTACTGCCGGAGCCATGGGATTTTTATCTACTAAATATACTGTCCAGCCGGCTTTCTTAGCCAGATAGACCACTTCCGTTCCTTGTAATTTACCCCCTACTACTAAGACATTCATACCATCACCGTACTTTGATTTTTGAGTATATATTTTTGATACTTTTCATGAGACCCCAGCTCTAATCCACACTCCCTTATTATAGGTATTATTTGATTTAGGGAGCGGCTTCCATTATCTATGTCCAATTCGCTCTGTGATACTCCGGCTAAGCCTTCTTCCGGCGGTATTAAGGAAGTGATTACATTAGCTCCTGCATTAAGGCGCTTCTTTAATCCTCCCAGCCCCTCTACATCCAATGATGCCGGTATTAATTTATCAGGATAAGACAATCTCATAGCAGCTATCATGAGTAATTCTTTATTGCTATTGGATTTTTTCATGTTTTCCAAAGGAGTTCCCTTTTGCGGTACGAATGTCATTGTTCGTATTTGAGACGGTTCTACTTCTCCCATATGAAAAATCCCTTCTGCCTGCTGTTCTATAGTGTCGCCAAAACCTGTCATTAGACCTTCTTCTACTAAATAGCCTAAATTCTTTGCCTGTAACTTTAATTCCATGCGAGTATCATAGTCCTGTTCATATCGCATTTGACTAAATAGATTCCGATCATAAGTTTCCTGATATAATGCATACCATACACCCCCTGCATCTTTTAGAGAAGCCAATGTGACAGGATCTACCACACCCGGTGAAATCATAATCGGGAGTTTAGTTTTTTCATGGACTTCCCTGACTATTTCTTCTAATTCTTCTGGATGTTCTTTAAAGTAAGGGTCTTCTCCCATAGTCAAATCAATTAGGTGAACACCTGATTTTGCTAATTTACAAGCTAAATCTACAACATCTGATTTAGTCTTTCTATAGCGAGGTGCCGCTTTATTTCCTTGCCGATAATAACAAAAATAGCATTTATTTTTGCAATAGGTAGTAAAATATACAAATCCATAAGCATAAGCAGTATTGTCAAAATATCTATTCCTCAGTAATCTTGCCAATTCAAAAATTTGATACTCTTCTTCGGGACTGGCCATTAATATTTGTTTAATATCACCTATGCTTAACGTCTCCCCATTATATGCTTTTGCTAAAACATCTTTTAATGTCATCTTAACTACCTCCTTATTTAATATTTATCCTGATACCATCCAAGTAACTTACGCTTCTGCTTGCCGGATGGATTGAAGAATATTCGTCTCGAAGCATCAGAAGACGTTCTAAACCAAAGCCTATACCTACCCATGAATCATCTATACCCCAGGCATCATCTAAGTAATGTGGACCCATTGAGCTTGATGCTATCTCTGTATCCTTGTAAATTATATCTACTGTAGATCCATATACTACAGACTCTTCTATTTTAAAAGAATAATCCTCTATATCCGCCTGTTCTAATATCCAGCCGGCTATCTCTTTAATACGCTCTGTCCTATTTTCAAGAGGAGTTCCCCATTCTACAAAATTGAGCATAGTAAATTCATTTAGATGTATATTCCCCTGGGATTCCTTGCGAAAGCAGGATCCAATTTCAAAAATACCCAGCGGTTTTTCATATATGTTTAATAAATTTCTGGAAATTTCATAAAGATTTGGCGCCAGCATAGGCCTGAGACATTTGTTTTCTTCCAGCCAAAAGACTTGTTCTGATAATTTATGATCTTTATTGATACTCATCTTCTCAAGAGAATTCTTGCTGATAATAGTAGGCGTTGTAACTTGAATAAATCCTTTTTCCCTAAGGCAGGATCCCAGTGATTCCTGAAGCCTTATTAAAGGAGGCTGCTTTGAAGAAGTTCGAAATGATTTTAACATTTTACGATTAAACTTGAGCTGTGAATTCTCTAATCTTTTAAATGCTTCATCTCTTGTCTTTGTAGAGGTGTAATCAGTTAAGGGATCTGATGAAACTCCTAATTCATTTAATCTGCGCAATTGGCCTTCAGTCATTTTCATGCTAAATACCTCCAATATTTCCTATAAATTGGCGGAGAGTCCGGGGGTTGCACCCGGCTGTACGGAGTTAGAGTCCGCATAATCACTCCGATTCACCCTCCAGATTAATTTGTATATGGATTCGGTTATCGGGCGGGCGCGGGAAAGCGCCGCTTTCCCTTTTTAACTGCTTTTTGCCCTTTGACGTTTTATATAATTCATGCAGAACTTATCTAATCCCAAACAGGCTTCGGAACTGACTATCAGATCCATCATACGTTCATTGAGCGGGTCTACAATAGCCGAGTTCATACCTTTTACCATACACATAACCATAAATGCCTGATTTATCTGTGACCTGTTCGGCAATCCAAAAGAAATATTACTTAGTCCTGAAGTAATGTTAACATTTGGATATTCTTTTCTTAAGGCTTCTATAGAATCCAATATTTCATTCCCAAAATTAATATCCACACTAAGGGGTTTTACTAACGGGTCGAAGAATATATCCTCTTCTTTGATACCTGCATCTAGTAAACCATCTGCTAATTTTTTAGCTACATTTATACGCTGCTCCGCCGTTTTCGGCATTCCGGTTTCGTCCATACATAGAGCGATAATACGTGTATTGTTTTTAACTATAATCGGCAAAAGCTCATCATAACGTTCTTTTTCCATAGTAATAGAGTTTACCAATGCCTGACCTTTATGGATTTTCAAAGCTGCATCAATCGCTTTAGGATTTGGGCTGTCTATACATAAGGGCACATTTACAACTTCCTGCACTATTTTTACTAACCAGCACAGCTTCTCTATCTCGTCGTGTAACCGCATACCTGCATTAACATCTATATAATCAGCACCTGCCGCTTCTTGTTTTTTTGCAATGTCTTGTATATAAGCTACATCCTCATCTTCAATAGCCTTTTTTATATCTTTTCTAGTGGAATTAATTAATTCACCTATAATTATCAATGCCTTACCTCCCCACTTAATTTATTCCGCATTAACAGACATTAAGATTTCCAATCCCAATTCAGAGATTTATTGCCTGTAAATACACGATTGGCTCAACTGTTATTTAGCGGGGGATGAGAAAAACCCCCCCACTGAATAAAATTTCGCTTTATGCGAAGAAAGTCTTTAACAGCCTTTCTTCTTGTTCACCTGCTTATTATGCCAATAATCTATCTGCAAGCTGTGTTGCTGAACCGGCATCCGGAGAATAGCCGTCTGCCCCTATTTCTTCACTAAATTCTTCTGTAACCGGAGCCCCACCGATAATAACTTTAACTTTATCTCGTAAACCTGCTCCTTTAAGTGTATCAATTACCGTTTTCATCTCCGGCATTGTGGTCGTAAGAAGAGCAGACAGTCCAACAATTTGCGCATTGTGCTCTTTAACAGCTTCTACAAATTTTTCGGCCGGCACATCAAAACCTATATCTACAACATTGTATCCATTACTATCAAACATTATTGCCACTAACTTTTTACCGATATCGTGCAGATCGCCTTTTACTGTACCCAGGACAATAGTGCCTTTATTTGTAATATCCCCTTCTTTAATTAAAGGCTGCACTACCTCAACACCTGCCGCCATAGCCTGGGCTGACATCAATACTTCCGGAACGAACATTTCTTCTGCTTTAAAACGAGAGCCAACTACATTCATACCTGCTATTAAGCCGTTATTAATAATAGATATAGGATCTTCTTTCATATCTATTGCCATATTAACATCTTTTACAACTTGTTCGTCGTCTCCCTTAATGACACTATTTTTGACATACTCTAATACTGACATTTAACTACCTCCCTTTCTGGTTCTGACGATCAGTAATCGCCCTGCAATCTCATATCCTTATACTGGTGATTTATGGGCAGGCATGTAAACCTGCCACTTCATTTCCGACAATTAACCATAGATTTTAGCAATTGGTAATTTCCCGTACCGATTTATCTATAAATTTTTATCTTTACTTTTTTTGATCAGATGCACCTACACCAAATCTTAAATTTCAAGATTCAAATTTTTTGAAGAAACCATGAGTCCTTAAAGGCCGTAATAAATTTTAGGGTGTTTATTATGGCCTTGGAATTACTTTCCTACACTATCTATAATGGATTTGATTTTGTCCAGTACATCTTTATCAATAGTCATAGGTTTGTGTTCATTAATGATCTCTTTTGCGATTTTGTTTAATTTATCATTAACTGATACACTTCCTGCCTCTTCCCACTTACTTCTCATATGTCTATCAAAGAGCTTCGCCCTGGATTGCTCTGATTTCATATAATTGACAGTATGCCTTTCACCTAAGAAAGTACCTGCAGGACCTACCTTGTTGATAACGTCCACGGCCAGCGTTTCATCAGATACCCTTACTCCTCTGAGGGTTCTATTTATATTTCCGGCAATTTCGTTATCTAAAATTAATTGTTCGTAGCTGAATGTCATCCCTAAATCTAACATCCCTAAGCCATATATTAAGTTAACCCCAGCCATAGCCGGTAGTAAACCAGTTAAAGTTGTCTCTGAAGCTGATTGACTATCTACTACCTTGCTGTCAGCCTAGCCACCGGCAGTATAACTTGGCAGATTGTAAAACTGGGCCAGGCAGGCAACACACGCACTTATCATGCCAAGTTCCGGTGAGCCTACTGAAGCTGTTCCCGTTTTCATATCAAATGTAGCTGTAGAACTTCCATAGATAACCGGTGCTCCCTTATTTACGAGTTGAGTTAAGACTATCCCGGCTAACACTTCCGCATTATGAACTACTAAGGTACCGTCTATAGTAATTGGAGCTGTACCACCTGATAATGCCATGGAGAGAATGTTGATAGGCACTTCAGCTTTAGCAAATTCCATAATAATGTCACAACCTTCTTTGGATATTTGCAGCGGACTGGTGGGGCATATTAGAGCTGATATAATAGGTCGCTTTTTAAGTTCATCCATGCCTCCGGCTATTGCAGCACCCATTTCTATAAATTTTTTAGCACTTTTGCCGGATTGTAAATCAATGTGATGGCAGTGTTTAGATGTATTAGTTAAAAATGCCTCTGCTGCTATTAAGTCTTCTTTTTCTTTGGGTGTATCTCTTGCAACTACTGCCTGTGAATAAACATCAACATTATCCAGATAATCCACTAAAAGTGCCGTATCTCGTACGTCTTGAGTAGTAGTACCTCTCAGGATGCCTGTGTTTACATCATATATCTTTATGCCTGATCCAAAATTCGTCCAGGATACGCGGTTTGTTTCTAATACTCTGTCATGCTTAGGATCTCGTCCTGCTAATAAAACAGAACTTGGTGCAGATCGTATACATTCCTCTAAAACATACTGAGGAATCCGTACTATCTTTTCTGAACGGTCTACTTTACATCCCCCGTCAGAAAAGACATTTAGTGCTTCATCGTTGTAAATTTTTACCCCTGCTTCATTAAGTACTCTTAGTGTAGCCAAATGTATTTGTGCTAATTCTTCCCTTGTGAACATGTCTACACTTAAGCCTTCTTTTTGCCTGTAAGATACTCTTTGTTTCAACTTAGCCATAAACAGAACCTCCATTTTCTATTCCTCTTCTAAACCTGTTGCCTTCCATACCAGAACCTGATTCCTTCTTTATCTCCTTATAGCCATCACCTCTCATCCGTTTTTTATCATTTATTCCAGCTCCCCCTTTTGTCAATATCAGTCTACTCTATGTTGCTGCAACAGAGTCAATAGTTGTTTTGATAATTTAATAAATAACTGTCATTTTAAAAAATATAAAAGCCATGCCTATATACTTTTACTTTTAAAGTACATAGGCATGGCTTATGTTTTGGCACTTAGCGAACATCAATAGGTAAATAAGTCTCTACATATTTATAGGAATATTCATCTTTATAAAAGGGAAAGAAATGCACTGAATATATAGGATCAATTATTCGAAATCTATGCTTACTCGCCCAGTTTATTGTATGTGATAAAAGATGTGGATCGTCGATTTCTCTTTGAGTCAATCTTACTGTGTATACACTTATATCTCTTCTCACTACATTTTTTTCTGTGCAATATCTATCTACGTCTTTTTTATCAATATGATTTAAATCTCTTTCAAAGGCAACGCAACAGCACCTCTGTTTTTTTATTTCTTTTCCATCAAAGCTAAACTCTGTGGCACCGTATAGTACCGGAAAAATTGGAAATTTAACATTAAAATACGAAGAATACGAAAATACATAGAAGGTATCAAAAGGAACTAAAGCAATTTTATTTCTGAATCTAAATAAGTGTTCGATCATTCGCTGATTAAAATGTATATAATTTAATTTGTCATCTTCATCAATGATTTTATTCTTTATCTTTATCTCTCCATCAGCAAATATCTTTTCAATAACTTTAATATCTGAAGTTTTCAGTAAAGTAGAAATAGTTTTTACAGGAAAATCTAATATCTCCCTATAATAAGCTATCTGACATAAGCGAATTAAATCATCATAAGAGTAATTATAATATCCATTATTTTCATCCTTTTCAACCGTAATAAGTTCTTTATTTAAGTAGTGTCTTATCTTAGTTCTCGGAATACCGGTAATCGTTTCTACCTCGTTTATAGTGAATTCTCTATCATATTCATTCATTACGATAGTTACCCCCCTTGTATAATAAATAAATTTTTTATTGGAATAATCTTATAAAACTACATAGACCTATTCACTCCTCACGGCTCTATCTTGCAGCCATTATTGATTGATTATTACATGTATATTCCTGAGCTGGATGCTTGATGACACCCCCGAACATAAAATTGTACTTGAAACCGGCCGTAATGCATTAAATCAGGGTAGTTACTTTACCAGCCCGCAATACACTTATTTTCCAGGTAGCATACTTGGTAACGTTTTCAAATGATAAATTAATAAATTAAATTTAATTAGTAAGTGGATAAATTTGCAAGTACATTAAAATTTTCATTCAATTTTAGCTAAGTTTCAAATTAATTTCTTTATAAAAGTATATCACACCTGTTGTTTAAATCAAGGAGTATTTAAAGGGAAGCTCAAAATTTTTTAAAAACATTGCTTATTTTCGTGCCTCATATTAAAATAAATATAACAAGGGGTAAAATAATAGAGGAGTAATCTAATATGAAATTAGTAGATATTGTAATTACATTAAATAAACGTAATGTTATTATGTCTATAGATTGGAAAAATGAACAACTAGAAAGGATTTACAAAAGTACCTGGGACACATATATAAATAAAAACTTAGAGAATATTTCAGATATTAAAATTAATAAAAATATAGAAGATTTACATTGGAAAGATGAAGCTTTTATGTATGAAGAATTGAAAATATCTTACAATACAAAGTTTCTTCTATTAAAAAGAAAGGATTATAAAGAATATCTATATGAACAAAGTTTTGATAGGATGAATGATGGAGTTCAAATATATGACAAAAATTCAAGCTTAGTTTTTATTAATAAAGCAAGTAAGAAGATTTCTTCAATTCCTGATGATGAAGATATTACCGGAAAATATCTTCAAGATTTATATGATATAAATGATTATTCATATAGTACAGTCCTTACAACCCTTAGAACGCAAGCACCCGTTATTAACCGGTTTGATGTTTTCAAACTAAAAAACGGCGTTAATATAACAAGTGTAAATACTGCCTACCCGATTTTTTATAACGAAGAACTTGTAGGTGCAATTTCATTTGATCAAGATGTAAACGTAATCAGCGACAATATCAAAAAGTTTGAAAGCATTAAAAAAACAATGATGGAACAAGGTGTATCTCTTAACAGCAGAACAAAAGACAGCAAATATAACTTTTTCGACATTATAGGTAAAAATGACGAATTGCTCGAAACCATTGAATTGGCTAAAAAAGTTTCATCTCAAGACTGCAATGTTCTGATATATGGCGAAACCGGAACAGGAAAAGAAATGTTTGCCCAAAGCATTCATGAAGAAAGCAGTAGAAAAGGTAAAAAATTTATAGCAATAAATTGTGCAGCTGTACCTGAAACCTTAATTGAAAGTATGCTGTTTGGTACTGCAAGGGGCGCATTTACAGGCAGTGTTGACAGAGCAGGACTATTAGAAGAGGCTAATGGGGGGACATTATTTTTAGATGAGCTGAATTCAATGAGTCTAGGTATGCAGTCCAAAATTCTTAGAGTGATACAGGAAAATAGTATTCGACGAGTAGGCGGAGAAAAAGACATTAAAATAAATGTAAGATTTATTTCATCTTGTAATGAAGATCCTTATAAAATAACGAGCGAAAACTTGTTAAGAAAAGATTTATTTTATAGACTGTCTACAGTTATAATTGAAATACCACCCCTTAGGAATAGAATCAATGATATTGAAGTTCTTATTAAATATTGTTTGAAACAATATAAGCATAAATATTTTAAAAATGTTGACCATATTGATGAATCTGTGATAAAAATCTTAAAGTCTTATAAGTGGCCGGGAAATGTCAGGGAGTTATTTCATGTGGTTGAATATGCTCTTAATGTAATGGAAGGCAGTTCATGGAAGGTTTCTCATCTTCCTAAATATATTACCAATTCTTACAGGGAAAATAATGAAATAGCAATTAGTTATATAAAGGATGATAATATTAATTTATATAAAAATAATTTACAGTACATAATGGACAGCTATGAAAGCGATATATTAAAAAAGGTTTTGGACCACTACGGTTATAATATTTCTAAAGCTGCCAGTTCCCTTGGGATCAAAAGGCAAAGCCTGCAATACAGAATAAAAAAATATGGTATTGTAGTATAAAGAAAATTAAAAGAGTTAAGATATAGGGAAAGAGTGTACATTTCCTTATATCTTAATATCTTAATATCTTAAAATCATCCGTTTTAATTCTTCATTTAATCAGATTCTATATATCGCTTTAATATTTATTCTGCTTTTGCAGCACTTGTACCTGCTATTCTACCAAATACTACAGTATCTACAACTGCATTTCCTCCAAGTCTGTTACCACCGTGTATACCTCCAGCAAGCTCTCCGGCAGCATACAATCCTTCAATTACTTCACCATCTTTATTTAATGCATGACAATTTGTATCTATTCTTACTCCGCCCATAGTATGATGAACAGCCGGTACTCTGGGTAATGCATACCATGGTCCGTTTTCAAATTTTTTTGTCAGAAGCTCTCTTCCAAATTCGTCCTTTCCAGCATCAACCGCAGCATTGTATTTATCTACGGACGCTTTGAGGTTTTCAGCAGGAACGCTTATATTTTCTGCAAGTTCATCAAGAGTTTCACCTGACTGCCATCCATACAAGTGATTTTCCAGTACATCTGACATAGGTACACCTTCAAGGGTTTCAGCATTTTCAGGATCAGGCAAAACATCTGCACTATGTATCATATACATAAGTCCTTCAGGTTGCTCAAATATAGCTTTACATATTACGTCACGACGACCGTCTTCTCTTACAAATCTGTTTCCTTCTTCATTAACAAATATAGTATTTTCTGCTCCCAAATCATATACTCCAGTAAGAGCTCCACTCTTTGGTATACTCAAATACAGTAACTGTATTAAATCCATATCAATCAAATCAGCCCCTGCTTTTGATGACATTTCTATACCATCGCCTGTAACCCCAGGCATATTTGTTGTTGGAACATCTGGCCCAAGGTCTTCCCATTTGCCTGATGTATTATATTTCTGCCTTAATTCAACATTCCCTGCAAATCCTCCTGTAGAGAGAATTACACCGTTATTGGCATGTAATATTAGATCGCTGCCATCCTTGTTTAATGCCTTTACACCCAAAACTTTGTCTCCATCTAATATCAATTCTTCACCCTTTGTATCAGTGAGTATTTTACATTTATCTGTCCTTTCGTCAAGTGTTTTCATATATGCGTTTATGAATCCGGTTCCCAATGGATCAACTGACTGGTGTGTTCTTGGGTAAAGAGAACCTGCTCCCTGGATTATTTTATCTTCGAACTTCATTCCCATTCCTTCGAGCCACTTTAATCCATCATATGCATTTTCACACAGTGTCTGAACTAATTCAGGATTTCCTAAGTTATCTCCTCCTTCAAGGGTTTGCTTCACATATAGTTCAACTGAATCTTCTATTCCGGCTGGTTCCTGTAATTCAGGATCAGGTGTGTTATAAATTCCTCCGCACACTGCGGTATTGCCTCCAAGTATACCCATTTTTTCAATAACTATTACGCTTGCTCCTTCATCAGTTGCAGCAACTGCAGCAGACAGACCTGCTCCGCCGCCTCCAACAATTATAACATCTGCAGTTAATTCGTCGGGATACTCCTTAACTAGCCTGTCATTCTCAGATTTATATGCATCCAAATTTGCCCCTGCCTGTTTCAAACAATCCTCAACAGCAGAAAGTATAGCGTTGCTTGTTAAAGTTGCTCCGGTTATAGTATCAACAGTCAGTGTTTGTCTTTCAATTATTTCTTTTGGCAGCTCTTTAATGGGAACTGTGCCTACACTTGGTGTTTCATAATTATTAAGCACTTTAATGTCAGTTATTTGATTCTCATCAACAGTTACTTCAACATTCATCTTTCCTCCCATTCCCTGAGATTCACTGTTATATGTGCCTGCAACGAGATTTCCTTTTACTGCCTTGTCCATAGACTCATTTTGTCCTTCATCCGTGTCATTTATATTTGTGTTGCACGATGCTAAAGTAAATAGCATAGCAAACGCAAGAATGAATGAAATAATCTTTTTTGTTCCTTTCATATTATCTCCTCCCTCAAAATTTTTTACATATAAGGAATGTATCATCAAAAGCCTAAATTGTCAATATATTAACGCACTTTTTCCATAAATTGTAACATCCCTTTTTAAAGTTCTCCTCTCGCTATACTCTCAACCTGCTCAATGCTAAGCCCGGTCTTTAAAGAAATAGTCTTTATGTCCAATACATCAAGAAGACTTGTTTATATTACTACTCTTTCTCAGAATATATTTCAATAAAAACTCATGGAAAAAGGAATAACTTGAAATATTCAAGCCATTCCCCTTAAGTTTTTAAATATTTTAAATATTATTTTTCCAATAAATCTGAAAAAATCCAGCCCTTGTAGCCGCCTTCAAGTGTATAGATATTATCTGCGTCTACGCCTGCTTCCTTCAAAAGTCCTGTTGCTGCTTGAGCGTATTTTTTACCGGAATAGCACAGAAGAACAATTTTTTTATCTTTGCTTCCCACTTCTTCTAATGCTTTTTCTACATTTTCTTTGGCAGGATTATTATCACTGTCTGATACTACGGAATCAACGTCTGCAGATATTGAGTCTTTAATATGTTCAGTATCGTAATCTGCTTTTTTTCTTACGTCAAGAATTGAGTAATCGCTGTTTTCATCTGTTACAATAGTTTTTAATTCATCAGCAGTAATATACTGAAAATCTTCCGCCTCTTGTTGTGCACCTTCTTCAGATGAAGTCTGAGGCTGCTCATCTTGTTTATCATTTTGTTTATCACTGCATCCAACAAATATGCTCGCAACCATCACAAGCACTAAAAATAAGGATATGTACTTTTTATTCATTTCTTCCTCCAAAATTTATTTTTATAGCAAAATTAAAGGTATCAGTTTTATGTTATTAAGTCAAGTTGTGCAGTTATGAATAATTCTTATGATAAGTGTTATATAATTACTAAATTTTATAATACCTGAGTTTTTCAGATTTAAAACGAAATGAGGTTTTCGCAGGAAGAGAATCTGTTTTTTTCCCGTTGTTCCTGCATCTTATTTTAGAGCCTGTAACACAATGCTGATAAATATACTCTTTCTCTTTGCCTGTATATATTCTTTGAACAAATTCAAAGTCATCGCCTTCTGTTGGTTCCACAGCATCATTTCGCACCATCATCATATATTCTCCTTCTTCCAGGCTGCATTCCACCATAAATTCAGGAGAACGGAATTTACCTTTGCCTACGGTTCCTTCAAAAAAGGAGGCATCTCCAAAATATTCTGCAACCTTATAGCTAACAGGATTTTCGTAAATATCTTCAGGTGACCCTGATTGTATAATCCTTCCCTCATCCATAAGAGCGATTTTGTCGGACATGCTCAATGCCTCATCCTTGTTATGGGTAACCATTATGGTAGTCATATGGTACTTCTTATGAATATCTAAAAGCAAAAGGCGCATATCAAAGCGCAAATTTTCATCAAGGCTTGAAAAGGGCTCGTCCAGCATTAAAATCTCAGGCTCTGCAGCTAATGCTCTTGCCAGGGCGACCCTTTGCTGCTGTCCGCCGGATAACTGGTTTATTTTCCTGTTTTCCAGCCCATCCATTTTTATTTGCTGCAATAAAGACTTTACCTTTGCATTCCGAACTTCACCGGGAACTTTTTTAATTTTAAGCGCAAATCCAATATTTTCTGCCACAGTCATATGAGGGAAAAGCCTTATATCCTGAAAAACAAGGACTATATTTCTTTTGTGTGCAGGAACATTGTCAATTCTTTTCCCGTCTACAAATATATTTCCTTTTTCTAAATGCAGTATTCCTGCTATTGCCTTCAAAAATGTGCTTTTCCCACATCCTGACGCTCCAAGTACGGACACAAATTCTCCTTTTTCTACAGAAAAGTTTATATCACTAATCACATCCTTTTTAGAAAAAACCACTTTCATATTTTCAACTTTTAACTTCATACTTATGTCTCCGCACTTACTATTTTTTTGACAATAAACTTTATTACACCTTCGAATAATATAAAAATAAGCAAACTTGAAAGTAAAAACACCAATGTATATGCTCCTGCTATGGTCCTGTCTCCCGCAGATATGAGAGGAAATACAAAAACAGCATAGGTTTTAACTACTCCCCCTCCTAAAAGCATGGTTATGAAATACTGGCTGAATGAAATTATATATGCCATGGAAAAAGCCGAAATAACCGAAGGGATCATAAGAGGTAATGTTATGTGGAAAAATGCCATAAAACTATTGCAGCCAAGCATCATCGCCTGCTGTTCATATTTATTTCCCAGAGCTTCTCTGCTGTCTCCTAAAATATTAACTGTATAGGGCAGGCAATATAATACATGTCCTATAAGGATACCTGTTATACTGTCGTTTATTCCCCATTTTATAAAATAAACATGTATCCCCATGGCAAACACGCTTGAAGGAATGATTATAGGGAGCATGCTTCCAAAATGCAGCCATTTTTTAAGAGGAAAATCATACATCGAAAATGCCTGGGCTGACATATATCCTATAATTGTAGCAAATAAAGCTGCAGCCATTGAAATAAACACGCTGGATATGAGAATTCTGAAGCTTTGAACGTTATTTATAAAAACTTCCTCAAAACCTCTCAAGGAAAAAGATTCACCCAGCAAATCCGGCCACTGCCACCGTGATGTAAAAGCACATACAGCCATTAAAATAACAGGTATCAAAATGCAGGCAGCAGCAAGTGCCATAACCAGCTTGAATATGCTATTTTTATTTGTCATAGTTCTTCCTTATACCCTTCACTTTTTTCTGCCATAAATAAAAATATAATGCCGCCATAGCCAAGGACACTAAAATCATAACTCCGTTTTCCGCCATTGCATAAGGCCTGTGCCTTAAATCCGGATGACTGTATTCAACATATGCCTGTACAGGCAAAACCTTTGGCTTTGTTACTCCCAGCAAAAACGGAAGCTCATATGCCCCAAAGGAAAATATCATAATAATAAATGCGGCATTAAGTATGGCAGGCATGGATAATGGCAGTGTAACAGAGAAAAACGACCTCATTGGGGAAGCTCCAAGATTAACCGCAGCCTCTTCGTGACTGACGCTTATGCTTTCCATAAAACTTAAAACAAAATAAGCTACAAAAGGAGCTTCCTTCCATATATATCCCAATATAATTCCAATTCCTTTCCGATTATATATTATGTTGGGAAATTCATTTATTTCATTTATAATGTTCAACTGGTAACAAATCCTTGACAAAATTCCGCTTTGGGAAAAAATAATAATAACAAACAAAGCTACCACTATGTGTGGAGTTAGTATTGGAATCCTGAGCACACTTCTGTAAAATTTTTCGGCCTTATTTGTTTTTATCAGTGATGCACATATTAAAACTCCGATTACCACAGAAAATATAGTTGATACAAGAGATATATACAGGCTGAGCAAAAGTGAAGATGAAAATTCAGGATTTAAAAAAACTTCCTTATAGTAATCAAGGCTTATTTTATTTAGTCCCAAAGCCGGCATATATCCCAATCCCTGCATAAGCGAATTTGCCGCTGCAAGTAAAAGAATCAGCAATAAAACTATGAACGGCGCAAGCAAAATATACGGAACTGCCTTTTTTATCATCTTCACCTTCTTCATTTTTTATTTCCCCACTACTTCTTCAAGCCATATTTCTTCTATAATCGGTACTAAATTTGCAGGCATCTCAGGCAATCTCTTGCTTAACAGCTCTTCCTGAGTCAGCGTACCCTTACCGGTATCAATTTTTTCAAACATTTCTTTTTCTTCGGGCGACAGCTTATTGTTGTCTACAACAGGCAGTGCCTTAAGCTTGTCAAACTGACCTGCCTGACCTTCGGCTGACATGAGGTAATCAATTACCACCATTGCTCCCTCTTTGTTCGGAGAATTATATGCAATGCCCATGTAGCTTGTATTTCCTATAGTTCCTTTATCAAATAAATAAGTCCTGACAGTATCAGGATAAACACCATCTTCAATTCTGGTTGCCACTGAATAGGGACTGTAGCTTAAATTAAAATACAATTCCCCATCAGAAAACATATTCTCCTGTTCTGTTGATGAGGCAGGGAATGTTTTTCCCTCATTCCACAGGTATGGATTTAAGGATTTTAAATATTCCATGGCGGGCATTACTTCTTTTCTCACAGTTTCCTTATCCGCCTCCATATCCATAAACTGTTCATATCCGCAAATTTCGTATATTACATTTCTGACAAACGCTGAACCTGTAAAATCAGGAAGAGCCGGATATGTAACTTTTCCTTTATACTTTTTAACATATTCCAAAAATTCCTCCGCACCAGCAGGAGTTTCGGAAGTCTTTGCACTATCACCCATAAAAACAATCTGGGCCTTCCCATAGGGAGCCTCATAACCTTCTACAGGATAGCCGAAATCAAAGTTTGTTTCAGGATCTTCAGTGTCTATATATTTTTCATAAGAGGGCAGCTTGTCTAAAAACGGGCCATATAAAAGCGAATTTTCTTTTGCAGTAAAAAAGTTTTCTCCATTAATCCATATGACGTCAATACTTCCTGATGTACTACCCGCCTGTTTTTCTCCCGAAAGCTTATTTAATATCTGGTCTATGTCCATTGGAACAACTTCCAGTGTTATATCATATTTCTCTTTAAGTGCATTTGCCATATCGGTGTTGAGCCAGTTATTTCTATACTCATCACCACCCCAGCCATAAAAGGTAACCTTGGTACCTTTTGCTTTTTCTTCTATTTTGTCAAAATTCATCTCTGACAAATATGTTTCCTCTACGGGAGCATCGTTATTTTGCTGCGGATCTGAATTATTTGAGCAGGAAACAGATACAACCATCATGACACACAAAACAATGCATAGCATAAAACCTATCTTTTTTCTTTTCATCTTTTTTCCTTTCATTTTTAGTTTTTCGAAAATCTATCATACATTTCATACACATGATTTTCGTATTCCGCATCATTTATAATATGTGGAAGATTTATTTTTATTTTTTTTCCTTTTCCCATGAGGCATCCGCTTTTCAAGGATTCCATATCCGGAGAAATATCAGTGGGACAATCACGGAACAAATGAGGATTTATAAGCATGGCAGCGGCATAAACATCCCATTTGTAAATTCCCTCATGACCAAACTCATTTTTTTCTCTCTCGAACCAGTATTCCGAGCTGTCATGAAACCATCTGATAAATTCATTATCACTTTTATCCAATTTATCATCAAAATCCTTCTTTTTAAACAAAGCATCCATACAATTATTACCTGTAGCTATCTTTATGGATTTTCCCAAGGTAAGCACATTGTATGCAGCCTGATAATCACATGAAAAATTCAGTTCATTCAATGTTCTTCCGTTTATTTCAAGAGGTTTTGTAATTCCTCCCATCAGTGAGATTTCCATAACCTTTTCATAAAATTCATTATCCAGCTTCCATGCACAATGCAGGTTGGTAAGCGAGCCTGTGGCTAAAACAGATACTTCTCCCGGATATAAATTCACCATTTTTACGAGAAACATTGCAGCCGTGTTAGCCACACCGTCCTTAGTACCTCCCCTGAAAACAGGAATATGCGGCATCCCTATGTTTTTTACAAACTCTAAAGTGTTGGGGTATACTACATCCGCCGAATTATTCCCGAATGTTGCGGTTATGCCCAATAAATCCCATCCTGTATTTCCCAGTGTATATATAATTGCAAGTCCGTCATCAATATCACAACCCGCAACACCAAATGTATTGTCGCAGTCAATAATTATTTTCCTGTTTTTCATAAGACTCCCATTAAAATCTTCTATCTAATCTTTTTATTTTTACAGGCAGCCATGTTCATAAGAGAACTTAGCCCTACAGCAGGTTTTTCCTTAGAATCAAATAATCTACATAATATATGCTCTGTTTCCGTTCCGCTTTTTGCAATCATGCCTGAACAAGTAGCGCAATATGTATATATTTTTTCTTTATGGACTTTTGAAAAATCTTCAAGGAGGCTTTTAGTAATTAACGGTTCTTTAAAAGAAGCACTTCCTCCGGCACCGCAGCATTGAATTCCTCCAATTTTTTTCATTTTGCCTCTTACCGCGTACCCTTCTATTTCTTTAAATATTTGCTGATCAATTTTATCCGGACATGGGATAAATACATCTATGTCCTTATCCACAGGAGATATTTTCATTTTTAAATCTTTCAATTTTTCATAAATCATTACAACCATGACATCTAATCTATCCTTTAAATAATAATAACAGTTAGGGCATAATGTTATAATTTCCTCTACACCATAATCATGGAGTCTTTTTTCTAAATTCTCTATTATTTTTCTTCCCCTATCCACCATTCCCAGCTCACTGACAGGCTTTCCGCAGCAATCTGTTATCGTACCAATTCCTTCTTCATTCATAAGTCTTGATACAATAATCTGTGTGGTTTTAGGAAAGTATGCAGGGAAATTACACCCGGTAAATAAAACTGACTTATATGAAGCATTCTTATAATTTTTAAATAAATAATCTTCCTTCTCCCAAAGAAGAAGTTTGTATCCTGCCCCCTTTAAACGTCCGCCGCCTTCTATAAAATTGTTCCTCATTTCCCAGGAAATTTTTCTTCCATTTATACCCACAGGGCATACTCTGACACACTCGTTACAAAGATAGCAGCTGTAGGCAAGTTCAGGCATATGCTTGTAATCATCTGAATTTATGTTGTATTTATTTAGGAATTTGCACACTTTCGTGCATCTTCCGCAGCCTATACACTTTCCATTGTTATTTTCAGCCATTGTATATTTCTTCTATCCTTTCCACACTCTCTCCACGCCTGTACATATGTTGGAGAACCTGCATCACAACCATAGTTTTTAACCGGCCATGCTTTAAAAAACGTCTTTCCAAAGTAAGTATTTCAGCGTCAGCAAGAATTATTTTACTTTCGTCCTTTTTTATGTTCATAGAAAGCTGATAATCTTCCATTATGCTTATTTCAGGATAACTACCTATTTCAGCAAAATATTTTTTTGTAATAAATATTCCCTGGTCGCCAAAGGCAATGTTCCTTATTTTTACTCTGGTGTTTGACATGAAAGCGCAAATTTTCATTAAAATACTTTTGCTGTCAAACCTTATTCTGAAGCATCCTGCCTTGCCTTTTTTCAAGGCATCCTCCACAGATTTAAGCAGATCCACGGGAACTTTACTGTCGCTGTGTAAAAACATCAGAACCTCTCCTTTTGCAAAGGTTGAACCATAGTTCATCTGACAGCCTCGCCCGCTTTTAAGAGATTTAACTATAAAAAATTCTTCTTTAACAATATTAAAAGTATTATCAGTACTTCCCCCATCCACAAATATCACTTCGTGATCGCCCTGAATTCCTTTCAGCGATTCCATAAAATCACGTATATTTTTCTCCTCGTTATATACGGGAATTATTATAGAAATAAGCATTAGCAGCCTCTCACATATTCATCCCTTATAAACTCAAGGAACTTTACATCCATATAATGATTGATTTTTTCACGAGTATCTTCATTTTTCAGTTTTCTGCCCGGGCGATTGTATTCAACCCACGCCATGGAACACCAGGTTATGCCCCTTAGACAGGTCATTACAATGTATGGAGAAACACAGCCTTTTAAGAATTCAAAATCTCCGTATCTGTTAGAATATCTGCTGTAGCATTCTAAAAATAAATCTATGTCCTCCGGTCTCAAAATGCTGTCTGTTTTCCAGAATGTTGTGGTAGAAGCAAGAAAGTGACCTAAATCCTGGGATGCATATGCAAATAAAGGTTTCTCCCAGTCAATAACATAATCACGTTTTCTGTCGCCATTAATACTATTAATAAGGAAGTTTCCGGAATTAAGCTCGGTGTTAATTATACACCGCTTTTCTCTATTAGCCGGCATATCTGTCAGCCTCTTACCTGTTTTAAGCAAATCCATTATCAGATTTTTCACATCCTTTGACCCCATACCTGAATCAATATATACCTGAAACATTTTCTCACATTCGTCAAAAATTGCTTTCAGAGGAAATTCTGGTGAAATAAGGTGGTGGGCATTAAAAATTTCATAGTTGTGTATATCCGCAAGACATTGCGCCGCCGCAGCCATATCAGTTTTATAAACAAGAGGACGCCCTGGAAGATACTCCATAGCTAAAAATCCATAGGGAATAGCTGTCTTACTGTCATCCACAAATAATGCCTTAGGAGTCCTTTTAGTTTTCTCAAGAAGCTTTAAAGCATCATATTCATAGCTTATCTGATTTTTCAAGTTCATCTGGCTTCCTGTATTTATTCTTAAAACAAGCCTTTCTCCGGTTTCAGGATGTAAAAACAAATAGTTTGCATTATATTCTCCCTGACCTAAAGGTGTAAACTCCATGTTATTCATACGTTTAATTTTTAAAAATTTACAAAATTTATCTGATTTTAGTACATCGCTGACTTTTATCATATAATCTCCATTAAGCCTTATATATCTCCATGTCTTTCAGGGCTTTTCTTGTATGAGAAAGTCCATGTTGTAAATCACACTGAAGGTAATCTACAAGCTTTAACAAATCATCTTTTTCATCTATGTCAAAAAGAGTCCTTCCAACTCCATAGCTCTTTCCCGACTGTTTAACAACATCCTCTGTACGTGCAAATACCGTGTCCGTTCCGTATGAAATATTAAAAATGGAATCACAGGGGCTTTTCATCCCTATTAAATAATATCCCCCATCCAGTGTAGGAGAAATAACCACATCTTTTGAACCTAAA
Organism: Firmicutes bacterium UBA4845; assembly: GCA_002399975.1. GTDB lineage: Bacteria > Bacillota > Clostridia > Tissierellales > Sedimentibacteraceae > Sedimentibacter. The sequence goes on from DHER01000101.1 coordinate 22,617, forward strand.
ATATTAAATGCTTCATTAATGTCACCAATGCTGATTAAAGGGACATCACTTCCAATAAGGACGCATGCCTGGTATTTTTCCAAAACAGAGTTTATTGCAAAATTCATTCTTTCTCCCAGGTTATCACCTTTCTGAGGCACAAAGCAGGCAGTATCATTCACCATGTTTTTTAATATGCCGGCCTTATTTTTAGGTGTATAGCTGAGGAAAATATCCCCGTCAAAATTCTTTATCTCGTTATAGACATCTTTTATAAATGCTTCGTGCAAAGCTGCACATTGTTCTTCTGTTAAAAAAGGATATAGACGAGTCTTTGTCTTCCCTGGCAATGGCACTCGTGTAAACAGTATAACAGCTTTTGGTCTTAAAGTCATATCCATTCCACCTGTTTCATACTTTTTCTCATATTTTGTAAAGACCGTCAACATAAACTTTTATGTTTTGTATCTTAACTTTTCTTCTTCTTTGAAAAATATATCTGCCTGAGCAAAATAACTAAAACCGATAATGCAAATAATATCATCAGTGCCGCTACAAACAGCTTGGCTCCACCTGTAAGCATTCCGCCAACATAGGAATATATAATGGTGGCGGGAAGCTGCCCTATACCTGTAGCTATAAAAAAAGGCCAGAATTTCATGGAGGTCAACCCTGCTGCATAACTGACAATATCAAAAGATATAAACGGCAGCAGTCTTGCTATAATAATCGAATGCTTGCCATACTTTTCAAAAAACTCATCTATCTGACCCAAACCCGCCTTGCTTGTAAGCTTTTCCGTAATATCTCTCCCAAGGATTCTTGCAATATAAAAACATAGAGCAGATCCCGCCATAGCACTGCTCCATGACAATATAGCTCCCTGCCACCAGCCAAACAAATTGGCATTTGCGAAGGTTATGAGAAAAGCCGGCAAAGGAGCAATTATTGACTGAAAAATCATGAGGCATGCCGAAACAATCATGGCATAAGTACCATACTTCGATATAAAATCCCGTACAACGGCAAAATCTCCCGAAGCAAACATGTCAAATACTGAGTTGACAAAAGAATTAACAGCAGGATTGAAGAAATATATCATCGCCGCTCCTGCCGCCAATATAATAAGCAAAATTTTAGAAATGTGCTTTCTCAATGAATACCTCCATTTTCAAAAGATTAATTATAAAAACAAAAATCTTTGTATTAAAACAAATAACTTTCTTATATAATTTATAACCTTCCATTTTATATTTTTAAAACAATCATCATTCTTGTCCAAACTTTGCATGCTTTCAGTATATTTTATTCTTGTTAAAAAATCTAATGAAATTCTTTTATACCTTTGCCTGCATCTATTGATAAATTTCATACCTGTATTTATAAATTACCAAAATTAAAGGAAGGCACATTGCGCACCTTCCCTTCTTTTTTAACTTTCTAATTACTGCACCCCTAAATGCAGGTTAAAATGAGAAAATCCTAACATATCAGTTACCCCCCTGTTTGTCTTTTCAGTCTTATGTCAAAAAAGACAGATGAAACGTCCCCGCGTCTTTCTTAGAACTTCAACTCTCCTATTTCATTTTCAACTATTTCAACGATTGTCATTTCTTGAATTTGTTTCAAAATATATTCAATATCCGGATAAATATATCTGTCTTCATCTAACATAGGTACACTTTCTCTTAGAAAATCATGAACCTTTTTTGTTACAGGCGATTGTTTTAAAGGTTTCAATAAATCAATTGCCTGCAAACTTACCATGATTTCTATAGATACCATATATTGAAGTTTTTTAGAAGCAATTAAAGCCTTCTTGGCTGCAAAATATCCCATGGAAACAGGATCTTCCTGATTAGCACAGGTTGATATACTATCTACAGTTGACGGATGAGAAAGTACTTTTATTTCTCCCAGTAATCCTGCCGACGTATATTGGGGAATCATGAATCCATTATTTAAACCCGGCTCTGTCACTAAAAATGCCGGCAATCCCCCATTTAAATTTCTATTCACCATCCTGTCTGTACTACGTTCAACCAAGTTTCCTATAATTGATGCAGCCATACATAACATATCCGCATGGGAACCCACATATGAACCATCAAAGTTACCACACATTAATGCTTCATCTATATTATTTTCGCTGAATATTTCCGGATTATCACTGGATGAATACATTTCATCCATAATTACTTCATAGGCTTCCTTAATTAACTTTTTACATGATCCGCAAATTTGAGGCATTGCTCTCAAAACATACGCGTCCTGAACCTTATCATCCATGTATTTTTCGCTGATCTCACTATCTTTTAACATTTTGAGAATATTTTCTGCTGATGTGATTTGTTCGTCATGTTTTTTAGCATTATGTATTCTTGGATCAAGAGCTTTTACAGTTGCTCTCAGCGCTTCATATACTAATGCACCAGAAACTTCGATGTTTTTCATTGCAACAATCATTTCATATAAAGCTAATAACGCTAAAGCAGTAACAGTCATAGAACCATTAAGTAAAGAAAGACCTTCTTTGCACCCAAATTCCACAGGTTTCAAATTATATTCTTTTAACACTTCTGGGGCCGGAACCTTTTTATGATTTTTTAAAATATACCCTTCCCCCATAAATGTCAGCGCTATATGAGCTTCTACCCCAAGATATCCTACAGAACCCTCGCCGGGAGCAAAAGGAATAATATTATTATTTAAAAAATTCTTTATTAACTCTAAAGTATTTAGTGAAATACCTGAATGACCCTTTCCTGTATTTAAAATCATCATAAGAAGTATTGCCCTTATTTGTTCTTCATTTAAAGGCTCTCCTACAGCACATGCATGAGACCTTACAATATTTTTTTGCAATTGAGCAGCATCTTTTGTAGAAATAGTATATCGAACATTTTCTCCGAAACCTGTAGTTACACCGTATATTATTCTTTCTTCATTTAAAAACCTGTCTATAATATTTCTGCTTTTAGCTACATTCCTGATAAATTCTTCACTATAGGAAATTGTCGCCTTATATTTAGCTACTGCAATAAATTCTTCCAACGACAATAAGCAATCCGTAATAACCACTGTTTTGATATTTTTTACATTTTTAATAGTCACTTTATCCATTTTACTTTCTCCTCTGACCTAAAAAATCAATTTACCCACAACATTTTCTACACATTCAATAATCTTTTGATTTTTAACAAGTTCAGCAACATTCTCTATACAAGGATGTAAATTAATATCATTTATTATGGGAAAAACAACTTTTCTTATGGTATCATATACCCTTTTAGTAGCAGGCGACGGTTTTAACCCATCATAAAAATCTAATGCCTGAGTTCCGCAGATTAATTCAATTGCAAAAATATACTTAGACAACTTAACACATTCATAAGCTTTCAGAGCCGCATTATACCCCATACTGACATAATCCTCCTGATCAGCGCATGTAGGAACATTATCTATTGTAGCCGGGTGTGCCGCAATTCTCATTTCACCTAAAATCCCCGCAGCTGCATACTGAACTATCATCAACCCATTATTTAATCCTGCATCTTTATTTAAAAATGCAGGCAAACCACTTACGTGCCTGTTTATTAATCTATCTATCCTTCTCTCAGACATTTTTGCTAGATTAGTCACTGCTATAGCCATAGTATCTGCCGCCATACCTACATATGAACCATCAGCATTACATCCCATAACAGCTGTTCCATCATCGTTTTCACCATCAAATATCAATGGATTATCAACTGAAGAATTAAGTTCAATCTCTACTGTTTTCATGCTGTCCTTAATTAACTTTTTTGCTGCACCGTGGAGCTGCGGCATACATCTAATAGACAGCGCATCCTGCACCCTGCACCCTTTATATTTTTCGATTATCTGGCTGCCGGATAAAATATTTCTAATATTATCCGCAGTATACCTTTGATCTTCATGTGGCCTGACCTGCATCAGTCTATCATCCATTGCCATAAGTGTTCCTTTAAGGACTTCCAGTGATAAGGAACCTGATATGTCACCGGTTTTTGCAATAGTTATTGAATCATATACAGCCAATGCTGTAAGTGCTGTAACTGATGTTGTCCCTGAAACAATTGTTAAGCCTTCTTTGGAAGATAAAACAATCGGTTTTAAATTTAATTTTTTGTACACTTCTTTAGTTAATAAAAGTTCATCCTTGTAATAGACTTTTCCTTCTCCAATTATTACTTCTCCTATGTGGGCTTCTAAGCACAAATATCCTACTGAGCCGTGCTTAGGTACAAATGGAGTTATGTCATTATTTAATAAAATCTTTATACGTTCTAAAGTCTCAAGCCTAATTCCTGTATGTCCTGTTCCAAAATGAACTAACATTACAAACATCATTGCTCTGACACATTCTTTTTCTAAGGGTTCTCCAACAGAACATGTATGAGACAATATAGTATTTCTTTGGATAATTTCTCTATCCTCTTCATTTATGAATTTATCACAATTATCTCCAAGGCCAGTAGTAATGCCGTAAATAGCCTGACCGTCCCTGCTGAATTTATCTACATATCTTCTGCATTTATTTACTCTGTTAATATATTCTTCTGAAAATTCAATAGAATAATTATATCTTGAAACATTTACAACATCTTTAATGCTTACTTTCCTACCTAATATAATCTTTTTCACTTTCATTCCTACAAACCTGCTGATCAGCAAGTCTTCCTTCCTTTATTAACATAAAATAATTAAATCTTTCATAAAATCAGTATTTTGAAATAAAAAACGCATAATCAGTACTATTCACAATGCGTTTTTTGTAAATACGATTTCAACTCCCTACTAATAATATTTATAATATTTGTTATTTGCTGACATCTTCAGCCTTAGACTCCGGAAGCAAATTGACCTTCTCTCTTTTTGGTTGTCCATATTCATCATAATCTTCTTTGAATGTATCATATTTATATGGATTCATGGCAACCTTAACCAGCGCCCATGTAACCGGAGTTAAAAAAATCAGAGTAGTTATGGCACCAAGATCAGAAAGAGACTTTAACCCGTCAAGGCCTGCAAAAGACATAGTAATCCAGGCAACACCGCCAAGCAGAATACCCCAAACTATTTTCAGCATTGGACCTGATTCAGGATTATCCGGTGAAATTCCATTAGTGCACAATCCTGCTAAAGTTGCGCACATCCCATCTGCTCCTGCCACATAAGTAATAAATACCGTGGCAACAAATACAGGAATAATAATTTTAGGTATGGGAAGTTCGCCTAAGAAAGCATATGTCACCATTTCATTTCCTTTAGTTGCTAAAATTTCACCCAAATTTATACCTTCAAACATCTGCATATGAATAGAAGTTCCACCAAAGACAGTAAACCATATTATGCTGAATACTGCAGATAAAAAAACATTCACGCCTACAATAGTTCTAACATTATAACCATATGATATACGACCTAAGAAAACTGCGGTAACCGGTGCCCAAGCCATCCAAATAGCATAGTTCCATATTGTCCACCACACAGGCCAGTCATCTTGGGCAGCAGCACCTGTAAAAAGAGATTTTGAGAAGAAATTATCCAGGAAGTTCCCGAATGCTTCAACACTTAAATTAATAGAGAACAACGGAGAGCCGAATATAAATATCCACACTAAGAAAAATAAGAACATATAGAAATTATATTTCGCCAGGTTTTTCAAACCATCTGATATACCTTTTATAGCAGAGATGACAAATGAAGCAACTATACCGAAGCATACGAAGAAATATAAAACCTTATTGGTTTCAATGCCTGTTATGGCACTTACACCGCCTGAAACCATAAATGATCCTTCTCCCAATGTTGTTGAAACACCTAATACCATTGCAAACAATATTATTGAATCAACTATTTTACCAGTAGTTCCATTTACCTTTTCATCACTCATTAATGGAGAAAGCATAGAAGAAACGGTAAATGATTTTTTCATATTATAGTAAGCAAATGCAAACATAACAGTGGGAACACCATAAATTGCATATGGTGTTAACGTCCAATGCATAAATATTGACGATAAAGCAAATATAGCAGATTCCGGTGAACCCGGTACAATATGATAGGATGCCGGCGGCTGAGTTACATGATATATTGGCTCTAATGCTCCCCAGAACATAAGTCCTGATGCTACAGTCATTGCAAGACACATTGTAAAATAATTAAATAAGTTATATTCCGGTTTCGCCTTGCTTCCTCCTATTTTAACTCTTCCTAAAGGCATGAAACAAACAGCAATGCTGACAAGCAGCATTATAGTAGTAAGTAATTCAAATCCTGATCCAAAAACCTTCATGGCACTTAATGTTACATTTGAAAGAACCGTAGAGAATTGCTCAAGATTAAATAAGGATAAAATTACAGCCACAATCATTAATATAAATGTTGGCCAAAATACTAAAGGTTTTACTTTCATTTTCATTAATTTACCTCCAAATAATTTTTGAAATTAATTCATTAATAATAACTTTATCTTGCAAAAAATACTATTACCATAATCTATAAGCAAATTTAATGCCATTTAATTATATTTTATAATTCAAAATATACAAAACATTCATATTTCAATGTTATTCTAAAAAAAAAGATAAATATATGTATATTTATCCTTACAACGTTTTCAAAAAAATAAAAACTCTCATAAGACAATAACGCAAAATTATTTGGCACAATGCTAAATAATTTTGCACTATATAATAAACCAAAGATAGTACTGCCCACTTTAAAATTTATCTGATTTTCTTTTACAATTAACAGGAATCATTATTCCTGGTTGCTTTTCAAATTAATTGCAATGTCTGTAATCAGGTTATATCAAAGGCTAAAAAATGAAACGTCCACCGTGTCTTCCCGCCGTCTTCCCTTGTGTCTTACAATCCCAACAGCTCTTTAGCATTTCCTCCAAGTATTTTTGAAATTGCATCTTGAGAAATATTCAGCTTATGTATTGAGTCAATATTCTTTTTAGCCGAAACAGAAGGCCAATCTGTACCAAATACAAATTTATGAGCAAATCGCTCCATGATGGGGAAATATTCCAAAAGCTTTTTAGGAGGTAATCCTGTAATATCAATATTGACATTCTTATGAAGGCGAATCAAAGTTAAAGCTTCATCATACCATGGTCCTCTTCCACCATGTGCCATAATTATTTTCAAGTTTGGAAAATCTACTGCCACATCGTCAAGATAAATCGGATTGCTGTATTTTAATCGGCTACCTGAAAAAATAGAAGTTCCGGTATGGAGCAGCACAGGTATGCCAAGTCTTTCAGCAGCAGCATATAAAGGATATATAGATCTGTCATTAGGATAGAAATAATTATATGAAGGATAAAGTTTGACTCCCTTGAAACCGTGGTTCAAGTATAAGTCCTCTAATTTTTCCCCCATATTAGCGTGTATATAAGGATTTAATGTGCAAAAAGGTATCAGTCTGGGATTTCCCTTGCAAAATTTTTCAACTTGCTCATTATAGACATAGCCAGATGTTAAAGGTGCCATTTCTGCTAAAATAACAGAATAATCCACTCCGCTTTTATCCATCAACTCTATAAACATATTAGGATCACTATATTTTTTCGCAAAATCCATATATGCTTCTTTTGTAGGATAAAACGCCGAATAAAAATTAAAAATATCGGGAGTCATAGACTCATATTCAGACAGATGAACGTGAAAATCAATTACAATTTCTTTCATATAACTCTCTCCAATCTCAATTTATTAAAACAATATATTATATATATTATCAAAAAAATTACATAATTTAAATATCAAATATTATTTATGTGAAAATCAAGGATTTCACCATCGAAGAACGGCGATAAAAATGAAGTTCCGGGATATGCTGTTTTAGAGAATCCTCTAAATCTATCTGAATAGCCACAAGGGTAAATTTTCTCATATAAGTCCATACTTTTCATAAAACATAAAATTGCATATTCGTATAATTTACAAGAATAATTCCGGGTTTCTTCTTTCTGCAAACTCAACTTCCAATTCATGCTTATGCCTTAGATAGTTCTCATTATCAAAATACTTGGCATTAACAGGGCATTTTTTTATACAAGCACCACACTTAATACAAATGCCGTCCAATTGTGACGGATCATTATAATTAATAGAAGCTACAGGGCAGACTTCAACACATGTTTTGCAATCAGTACAATATTTATTTGTTTTTGGCTTAATTTTCCGAATATCAACAGGATTTCCGTCTTTGTCCTTAGGCTTGTAATAAGGTCTGTAAGGAATATGTCCGGGAACTTTTACTGTACTTAAGCCTGATGACAACTTAAAATAAATTTTATTTGCAAATTCTTTTACTACATTATAATCTAAATCATCCGGTCTTCCTTTTGCTAAAATATCAGAGAAAGAGTGTTCTCCTATAAATGCACCTGCTGCTGCAACATTGAAGCCATTTGTATCCAGTATATCCTTCAGTTCAATCAACGCATCATCATAATTCCTGTTTCCATAAACAACTACAGCTATGGCCAATGACCTATTGGATTTTACAGAATTTAAATATTTCAGTAAAACGTTGGGTACTCTGCCTGCATAAACAGGGGTACCTACAATAACGATATCATCCTCATTAAAGTCAACTATTTCCTTTCTTCGTGCCGGTAATGTAAAATCTAAATGTGTAATTTGTTTATGCTCTGCAAAGCAAGAAGATAGTTCCACTGCCAGCCTTTTTACTATTTTTCCCGTTGTACCGGTTGCACTGAAATACAATGTTTTTATATTATAATTCAATTAAATTCCCTCCTCTATATACGTTGCCATTAAAACTGCATCTACTGTTGTTAATATTTAACAAAAGGGCTATATCGTCCCTTAACTCTTATTAACATTTCTAAAAACCAGGGCTTGTCCCCCGTTTCTCCTTAGCCTTGCTTGCATATATCAAGCAAAAAGAAATATATGTTATACAATTGATTTAAATAAATAATTATTTAATTGAGTGACTGGAGTAGGCAGTTTTCTATGAATCTTTTCCTTTCCTTTTTTATGTCATTATACTCGGCTTTTCATGGACATGCAACCCTGGTGGTTTTTGGATTTTTCTTCCGCCAAAAAAGACAGACGAAACGTCCCTATGTCCTCTGCCTATGTCCTCTGCTCCCTAAGCTGTAAAATGCAGATTTTGTTCCTTTGTAATAGCCATATTTTTTCAATTTCATTCCCATATTTATCAGCGATTTTATTGCTCCCGCATTGTTTATATCGGTAACTGCAGTTATTTCATCTATCCCTAATTCATATAGACCATAATGGACAACTGCCTCGCTTAATTCAGAAGCATAACCCTTGCTCCAATATTCAGGAAGGATTTTGGTGCCAATTTCTATTCCCTTTATTTTATTAGAATAAACCAATTGCGTTATGCCTATCACTTGGTTTGTTTCCTTCTCCACAACCGCCCAGCTGTTTAACTTGTATCTTTTATAACCATTCATAATTTTTTTAATTTGTCTCTTGCATTCGTTCAAGGTTCTAAGCTTGTTCCATGGAATAAATTCAATAATTCTCGGATCACTTTCTATTTTATATAGGCTTAAAACGTCATCCTTTTCAAATTCTCTTATAATCAAACGGTCTGTCTCAACAATAATATTCATCTTTTCGCCTCACTTGTATTATTAAAATGCTTTCTTATTTATGTTATGCACTAACTACTAATAGTGAAGTTTTTATTTTTATATCATGATAGGAATAAATATTGAAGATAGAAATTTTGTGCGCATTATTTACATTATTTTCAAAAAAGCATCTATCTATAATTGACAGATGCTTTGATTTATATACTTTGGTTTCATGGTCCAATATTGCTATATCTATTATAATATTAAATCAGCCAACGGGTATTTAATCCCTGTTGCATAATCTGTAATTACTGAAAATGCAGTAACCCCTGTTGCTGTTCCCGAGGTTGAATATATGGAAATAAATCTGCCCTTTTCCATTTTAATTTTTTTACTGCTCTAATGCTCCACTGCCATAATATATCTCTTGGCAAAGTAAACCTCATCATATTGTTTCCCCCATTAGTACAAATATATTATAATTATTTATTTGTTTTTAATAACTGCCGCCTAACTTATCTGCGACTATCATTGCACCATAAAGACTTTCGGGAGTTACTTCGAATGGCATATTATGAACTGTCGATCCTTCGGCACAAGCAGCTTCAGCGACCATCATTAATTTTTCCTTTGTTACTTCTGTAATTCCTAAGTCCGCTAATGTCGTAGGCAAACCCACATCCTTGCAAAATGCAATAACTTCTTTTATTTCATCATTATCGGCATTTTCCAGTACTAGTTGTGTTATTACACCGAATGATACCTTTTCTCCGTGATAATAATGATGTGTTTCTTCCAATACAGTTAAACCATCATGAACAGCATGTGAAGCTGCAATTCCGCCGCTTTCAAAACCAACACCGCTTAACAATGTATTTGCCTCTATTATTCTTTCCACGGAATTTGTAACTACCTTATTTTCCACAGAAATTTTAGCTTTTTTTCCGTCTGATAATAATGTATCGTAACATAAGCTTGCCAATGCCATTGCTGTAATTGACGGAGTTGAACCGCTCAAACAAATGCTGTGGGAGCGTAAATTTGCTCTTGCTTCAAATTTAGTTGCCAGTGCATCTCCCATGCCTGCTACCAATAAACGTACAGGAGCTTCTGTGACAATAGCAGAATCAATAATAATTACATCCGGATTCTTTCTTAATGGCAAATAGCTTTCCATTTCTCCTGTTTCTGTATAAATAACGGATAAGGCACTGCATGGTGCGTCCGTTGCCGCAGTTGTCGGAATAGATATTACGGGAATTTCCATGTAATATGAAACAGCCTTCGCTGTATCCAAACATTTTCCGCCGCCAATTCCGATAACAAGATTGCATTTATTTTCCTTACATATTTCTACAAGTCTGTCAATTTCCTTCTTAGATGATTCACGATTAAATTTTTCTGCCTTGCAGTTCAAATTAGCTTTTTTAAATTTTTTGACAATAATGTTTTCAACCCTTTCTTTTGAAGAAGGTGCATAAACAATAAATGCATTATTACCTAATTTTGCAGCATAATCTTGAACATAATTTATCTGTCCTTGACCTTGGATATACTTGCCTGGGTATTGACTTGCTGAAACAGGGGCTTTGTTTGTCATAGTATTTACTCCTCCTTAATTATATTTGCTATTAATTATTGCAATACTTGTACCAATTTTAATTTTTTTTAAATATTTTATATATTTTTAAAAAACATTTGAAATTCAAATGGTATAATATAATTAAAATGCATATAAAAAATTTTATTTTATAAATTTTTTTATTTTGAGAATATCATTTCTCATTTTGAGATCAATTTCTCATTTTGAGAGAGAAGAAATTAATAGACATTCAAATATTTCTATTGCTAAACATATTATCATATAAGATAAAGGAGTTGCATAGCAAGTGTGTAAGAGTGTACGCCAAGGTCCATTTTCAAGCTTAACTGTAAATAAAGAACGACCAAACTAATCAGTTGTTGGATTTGATTGTAATTAAAGCGTCTCCTGAACTTACTGTAGTTGTTTTTGAAGTATGAATTTTACTGATTACTCCGTCTTTTGGTGATACAATTTCGTTTTCCATCTTCATGGCTTCTAATATCAATAGTATTTGACCGCTCTTTACTGATGTCCTTCAGATACTTTTATATCCAGAATTGTTCCGGGCATTGGCGCTGTAACCAATTGATCCTCGTCAGATTGTCTCTTTGTCTTAGAAGCTGTTTTTTCTGATGCATGCTTTGCTTTAGGTGTTTCCTGCACTATTTGTTGTTTTGGTGTCTTTTGTATTGGAATATTTTTATACACGTTTTGTTTAGCAACAACCTCTTCAACTTCAACTTCATATGTTTTTCCGCTTAGACGCTCAATTCAGATATCCTCAGCACAACGTGCAGCAGAAATAAGAAGTGAGGAGAATTTAAAAAAATTATTACGACAAATAAAAAACATATTGGTGATGATTTTGAATTATTTTCAAAGATCGATTATGATTTTCACATTCAGGTGGTTAAATGTTCCGAAAACAATTTATGTTATAAGCTAATGGAAACATTAAACATATTAATGAAAAAGCAACTATACGATATCATTTGTAACTTACCACTGAATGACCGTAATAGAACTGTCTATTATCATACAAAAATTTATGAAAGTATAAGGGACCAAAAACCTGATGAAGCAATGAATTATATGATCAAACACATGGAGAGAGCTTACAATATTTACAAACAAAAAGGCAAGTAAAATTAACATGTATCTCCCTACCCGATTTGAAATTTCTTTTTATTTTTTCAGTCTTCTTCCAAAAAAGACAGATGAAACATCCCAGCGTCTTTCTGCGTCTCCACACTTAACAAAATTCTCACAAAGAGAATCTTTATGGCACATTATACGTTGTATATTCATACATTCCAATTTATCCTTAAACTTATAAACCTTTTCTTTTATAATCTAAAAAATAAATTGACTATTAAAGATTATGAGTCTATAATTTACATTAAAAAAATTATCGGAGGAATCTTATGAGCAATTTGTTAAATGAGGCAAAAGCATTGCAGAATGAAATAGTAAAAGACAGAAGATACTTGCACCGGCATGCTGAATTAGGTATGGACCTGCCTGTGACTTCTGCATATATTGTAAAAAGATTGAAAGAAATGGGATATCAGCCTGAAATAATTGCAGGTTCAGGAGTGGTTGTACTGGCCGGAGGGAAAAAACCGGGCAAAGTAATACTTTTAAGAGCAGATATAGATGCACTGCCAATTGTAGAAGAAAATGACCTGGAATATAAATCCGAGACAGAAAACATGCACGCATGCGGCCATGACGCACATGCTGCCATGCTCCTTGGTGCAGCAAAACTTTTAAAAGATCATGAGGATGAAATAGAAGGTACGGTAAAACTTATGTTTCAGCCTGCTGAAGAAAGACTGTATGGCGCAAAGGCAATGCTAGAGGCAGGAGTTTTAGAGTCTCCAAAGGTCGATGCAGCAGCCATGATTCATATTTTTTCAGGAATGCCTATGAAAGCCGGAACGTTAGTTGTAGCAGAAGGAGGATATTCATCTTCATCAGGAGATATGTTTCATATAGATATTCAGGGTAAAGGCGGTCACGGTGCCATGCCTCAGAATTCTGTAGATCCGTTAAATGCTGCTGCCCATATTTTTATGGGATTACAGGAAATAATAGCAAGAGAAGTTACACCTTCAAGTACCGCAATTATAACTATAGGGCAGATTCACGGAGGAAATGCTGCAAATATTATTCCTGATACATCATTTATAGAGGGTTCTATCAGAGCATTCGATAAAGATGAAAGAGAGTTAATGAAAAGACGAGTTGTTGAAATATCAAAAGGAATTGCCTCAACATACAGAGCAGAGGCATCGGTTGAATATAGAATGGAGTGCCCGTCTGTGTACAATGATTCATCGCTTTCTAAACTATCTATCTATGCAAACAGAAAAATGCTTGGTGCAGACAATGTTTTGTCTTTTGCAGATGTATTTACTGGCGGAAGAATGACAGGCTCAGAGGATTTCGGATTTATAAGTGAAAAAGTTCCTTCAATAATGATGGCACTTGGAGGAGGCTCACCGGAAGAAGGGTACCCATATCCACAACACCATCCGAAAATTAATTTTAAAGAGGATGTATTTTACATTGGCGCTGCTGTATATACGAATACAGCAATTCAGTGGCTCAAAAACAACTAATAAATTTAAGACATGCATCCGAAATATTTAGAAATTGCATGTCTTCCCTTCAAATAATTAATTAATTATCTTTATAAACATGCATTTATACATTGCCTATAATTTCACACATTAATTAACAAACTAATATTTATGCTAATAATTTTATTGTGACAACTATTACCAAAAACATATAAGCCGCATATGATATGCGTTTGCTGAAAAAAATTTAAAAAGTTATAAAAATATATATTGCTATTGGTGTAATACTATGCTATAATTCCATCTAAAAATAAAAACATGCTCATCATTTTATTCTATAATGATTCATTTTGCTAATGCCGTAGACAACTTGGGTCTAATCGCAAAAAATCTATTGACATATTCTCATATGCTGGCACAGAAATATTTGAAATCATAAATAAAAATAAAAACAGAGCGTGGCAAGGAGGAAACATGGACGGATTAACAGCTATAATGATTGTGCTTTTAGGACTCACAATTGGGGATTTCGTATCCTACAAAACAAATGCAACACTCTCCACACTTTTTGTAACAGCAGTTATTTTTATGATTAGTTTCTGGTTTGGATTACCTCCGACACTTTTTCAAGACTCTGGATTATTGGCAATGGGTTCATTAACCCTTCCCATCTTATTAGTTAATATGGGTTCTATGATTAGCATGGAAGAACTTTTTAAACAGTGGAAAACCGTGTTGATTGCACTAGCTGCAGTAGTTGGAATAGGCATAGTTGTTTTCTTTGCCGGCACACCTTTATTTGGTAAACAAATGGCAGCAGCAGCAGCACCGCCTATATCAGGAGGGGTCGTTGCAGCACTTATAATGAGTGAAGCCGCACTGGCTAAAGGGCTTGATGAGGTGGCAGTATTTGTAACACTGCTGCTTGTGACACAGGCATTTTTCGGAACACCTGTAGCATCTTTTTGCCTTAAAAAAGAAGCAAAACGAGTATTGGCAGTGAATGATAGCTTAACACCCGTAAATGATGCTGAAAAAATTGTGGACAAGGTTGAAAAGAAACGATTAATTCCACCGCTTAAGAAAGAAATGCAGACGAATTTCACATTAATATTCAAATTATCCGTAGTAGCACTTTTAGGAGTAAAGGTTTCAGATTTAACTAATGGAGCTATAAATTCAATGGTAATTTGTCTTATATTTGGAATAATAGCAAGAGAAATAGGTCTTATTGATGAGGATTCTTTAACTACGGCAAACAGTCAGGGATTTATAATGCTTTGTGTAATGGCGGTTATCTTTGGAAATCTGTCAACTGCAACACCACAGATGCTTAAATCATTAATTGTTCCGTTAATTTCATGTCTGCTACTGGGTGTTGTAGGTTTTACTATTTTTTCAACAATTGCAAGTAAATTCTTAGGTGAGGACAAATATATGGCAATAGCAATTGGCGCAACAGCACTGTTTGGTTTCCCCGGAACATATATAATATCAAACGAAGTTGCAACTGCAACTGCCAAAAATGAAGAAGAAAAGAAAATAATTTTAGATGAAATACTTCCAAAGATGCTTATTGCAGGATTCGTAACTGTATCCATTGCATCAGTATTTCTGGCTGGATTCATGGCTAAGTTAATATAAAAAAATACCGGTGTCTCCCCTAAAACAGCACCGGATCTTTATAACAACAAATTATAGGAGGAAAACATGAACATCAAAGAAACATCTAAAAAATACGAAAAATACACTATTGACATGAGAAGAGAATTCCATATGAATCCGGAACCCAGTATGCATGAAGTAAGAACAGCAGGCAGGATAAAAGAAGAATTGGATAAAATCGGTGTCCCATATATATCAATAGGCAAATCAGGAGTAGTTGCCACAATACAGGGCAAGAACAAAGGCAAGACAATCGCACTAAGGGCTGATATAGATGCCCTTGAAGTTAATGAAGCGCGTGATATACCATATAAATCAAAAAATGAGGGGTTTATGCATGCCTGCGGACATGATGCTCATGGAGCAATGCTGTTAGGTGCCGCACATGTTTTGAATGAAATTAAGGATGAATTTAATGGAACGGTTAAACTTATATTTCAGCCCGGAGAAGAAACAGCTCAGGGTGCTAAGGCAATGATCAAGGGCGGAGCACTTGATGGAGTTGATGAAGTCTTTGGAATGCATGTCATGGGCAATATTCCCTCAGGCAAAATAGCAGTAGGAGGAGGACCCCGCATGGCATCGGCAGATATGTTTAAAATCACGGTAAAGGGTGCCGGCGGACATGGTTCCATGCCAAACCTTGGTGTAGATGCCGTTGTAGCCGCTTCTGCAATAGTAATGAACCTGCAGACACTGGTAAGCAGAGAAATATCTCCTATGGAAAGTGTGGTAGTAAGTGTCGGTAAGCTGACATCCGGAACAAGATTTAATGTAATAGCTGATAGTGCAATAATGGAAGGAACTACAAGATGCTTCAGCTATGAAATCAGAAAACAGCTTCCGGAAATGATGGAAAGAATTATTAAATCAACTGCAGCAAGCTATAGAGCAGAAGCAAATCTGAAATACACCCTTTTAACAGCACCTTTAATTAATAATGAAGAATCTTCCGAAAGAGCTAAAAGGTCAGTAGAAAAAATCATGTCAAAAGATGCAGTCGCAGAATTTGATAAAACACCTGGGGGAGAAGATTTTTCCGAATATCTGGAGCTTGTCCCCGGTACATTTGTAATTGTAGGAACTGCCAACAAAGAAAAAGACACATGCTACTCTAATCATCACCCAATGTTTAACATAGATGAGGACATGCTGGTAAACGGAGTAGCTCTGCATGCACAATATGCTTATGATTTTTTAATGAATGAATAAGCCACATCCGTTGAACAAAACAAAAATACTCCTTACAAGCTATCAATAAGGAGTATTTTTTTACTTAATATATTATTCCCAATAATTAACAATCTTTCCCATATGCTTCTCCTTTGCAAGGTAACGTTATGTAAACACTCTTTGTTTTTTATTGAATTTTGTAATAAGAAAATCAAATTTTACTTTATATAGTATACGTGCTATGATAAAATATTAATAAGCAATATATTAAGTTAAGGAGCTTTACCGTGGATAATAGTATAGCAATAATTGTGTCAAATAAAAAAATATCCGAGACCTGCGAAATGGTTGTTAAAAATTTGGGGTATGATTATCCAGTTTATCACAGCTCTACATCCGATGCGTTAAAACTGGCAGAAGAGCTAGTTGAAAATGGGACAAAAATTATTTTAAGCATGGGTTATACTGCCAATTATATTAAAAGAATTAAAAAAGTATTAGTTTTAGAGTTACAGTATACAGGATTAGAATTTATAGAAGCTATCAAAAAAGGATTTGTATATTCTGATAAAATAGCGGTAATAGGATCGCAAAGCTTAACTTATTTAATGTTAAAAGCTATAAATAGTCTTGAAAAACCCGTAAAAGTATTTAATATAAAGGAAGATGAACCTATAGAGGAACAAGCCCAAAAAATTTTAGAAATGGGTTATGAGGTTATCATAAGCGGCTCACCATCTGTAGATATCGCGAATGAGAACGAGAAAATAGGTATCACACCTGACATTGAAGAAAAAATGGTTAAAGAAACCTTGAATAGTGCGCGATATATTTTAAAATTGCTTAATGAAACAAAAAAAGAATCCCATACATTGCAAACGATACTAAATTGTACATCGGAAGGGATTATAGGAACCAACAGAAATGATAATATAACCTTCATTAATCCTACGGCAGAAAAACTGCTGCCTATTTCTATGAAAAAAGCAATCAATAAAAATATCGAAGAGATTTTTAAAGAAAATAATATTGTTAATGTATTAAATAGTGAATTCAATGAAAAAGATAATTGCAATAAAAAAAACTTTGTTATCAACAAAGAGCCTATTACCGTTGATGGAAATGTAAACGGAGCTGTATATACACTTAAAAAAGTTACTGAAATTCAACTTATCGAACAGAAAATAAGAAAAAAGATATTATTAAAAGGGCACTATGCCAAAAAAACTTTTAATGATATTATTGGCGACAGTGTAAAAATAAAAAAAGCAAAAAAAACTGCACTTAAATATTCCAAATATGACAGCACTGTTCTGATTACAGGAGAAACCGGTACAGGTAAGGAAATTTTCGCTCAGTCAATACACAATGCGAGCCGCCGAAATAAAGGACCTTTTGTGGCTGTTAACTGTGCTGCATTACCTGCAAATCTGTTGGAAAGCGAACTTTTCGGATATGTAAGCGGGGCATTTACCGGAGCAAGGCAGAACGGTAAAATCGGAATGTTTGAGATGGCCCACAACGGTACCATATTTTTAGATGAAATAAGTGAAATACCTATTGATATGCAGGCAAGATTGTTAAGGGTCTTACAAGAACACGAAATTGTTAAAATAGGTGACGATAAGGTAATACCGGTTGACGTAAGAGTTATAGCCGCTACTAATAAGAATCTTTTAAATTTGGTTGGAAATGGTAAGTTTAGAGATGATTTATATTATAGATTGTGTGTTTTGGAGCTTAATGTTCCTCCACTAAGAGAAAGGAAGGAAGATATATCGGAATTATCTAAAAGTATTATAAACAAGAACAATATTAAGCTTAAGATGAAAATAAAGGGTTTATCTAAGAAACTTGAAAAGGCATTTATAAGTTTTGAATGGAAAGGAAATGTAAGACAACTTGAAAATTTGATTGAGAAATTGATGGTCTTGTCGGATTCGGAATATTTGGATATTATGTTGCTTGAAGAAACTGTACCTTATTTACTTGATGACGTACAGAAGTCTAATAGTAATTCGTTGGAATATACAGAAAAAAAGAAGATTGATGAAGTACTGGTACAAACAAATGGAAATAAGAAGGAAGCAGCTAAAATTCTTGGTATTAGTAAATCCACATTATGGAGAAAACTAAACAAATGAATTGTGAAACTGCCTTGCAAATGTTATATTTTACTTTTATTTTTAAAATACCTAAAAAATTTTCTGCAATAAAAAATTAACTCATGTCTGAAATAATAAAAATTTATAAAATATGAAAAAAATCAAATATAAAATATAGTTTATGTATATTGTTTGTTCATTTCAATAGAAACACCTTCATGGTAGGTGACAAGAACTTCGCCTATCTCATCCCCCTTGGTCCTTACACTATAAATAGATTTAAGTTTCATTTTAGAACCTCGCTTTTCAAAATAAAGCTCTGAATAAATTTTATATTGCTAAATTTTAACGTTTGTATGTGAATATAAGTCAGCAATTGATATAAAAAAACACAAAGACTTTTATGATTTCATTGAGAATTGCCAGTTTTTATTGCATAGTTAAAATTAATTAAATTCTTATGAAAATATTTAAGGATATTGGCTTGCTAATTGCATTATATAAAGCGTAACAAAGCAAAATAATTTGAAAGGAGACAATATGGAACGTGCAAAAAGAAGCGACGAACTAACAGTAGGCATAGAACGTTCTGCACATAGGGCTTTGTTGTACAGCTTAGGTATGGTAAAAGAAGATTTCAAAAAGCCAATGATAGCGATAGTAAATTCATGGAATGAAATTGTACCTGGTCATGCACATCTAAGGGAAATAGCAGAACATGTGAAGCAGGGAGTGCTCGAGGCCGGCGGTATTCCAAAGGAATTTAACACTATTGCTGTATGTGACGGTATGTGTCAGGGCCATGTAGGTATGAAATATCCTTTGCCAAGCAGAGAAATAATTGCTGATTCAATTGAAATAATGATACAATCTCACAGATTCGATGCCATGGTTATGATAGCAGGCTGTGACAAAATAGTTCCTGGAATGATTATGTCAGCCCTTAGAATTGACATACCGACAATTATAGTTACTGCAGGCCCCAGTATGGCGGGCAAATATGGTGATATTGATATTATTACAACAACAGATATCAGGGAATTTGCCGGAAAGGCAGAAAAGGGCGAAATAACTTTAGAAGAACTTGATAAACTTGAGCAAGCCGCCATACCAAGTTTAGGTTCTTGTGCAATGCTTGGTACTGCAAATACAATGAGCTGCATGGCAGAAATACTGGGACTTTCGCTACCGGGGTGCGGAACAGCGTTAGCCGTCAGTTCAAAGAAAAAAAGGATTGCGAGAGAATCAGGGAAAAGGATTGTTGAACTTATTGAAGAAAATATAACTCCAAGGAAAATAGTCACTAAGGATGCTTTGGAAAATGGTATTGCTGCAAGTATGGCTATGGGCGGTTCAACAAATAGCGTCCTTCATATGATGGCATTTGCAAATGAAGGAGGCATTAAACTTAATCTTGAAGATTTTGACAGAATAAGTAGGAAAGTGCCTTATATTTGCAATATAAAACCA
The DNA here is from genome assembly GCA_002399975.1 of Firmicutes bacterium UBA4845. GTDB lineage: Bacteria > Bacillota > Clostridia > Tissierellales > Sedimentibacteraceae > Sedimentibacter. The sequence continues at coordinate 42,801 of DHER01000101.1, forward strand.
TCTGGAAAATATACGCTGTCTGATTTGGATAATGTTGGTGGAATTCCAGCTGTATTAAAAACTATAGAGCCTTTGTTGAATAAAAATCATTTAACAGTAACAGGTAAAAATGTTATTGAAAATATTAAAGAAGTGAAGCTTACTGAAAATGATATAATTTATTCTCTCGAAAAACCCAAGGGTAAAGAAGGCGGAATTGCAATATTAAAAGGAAACTTAGCACCTGACGGTGCTGTTATTAAACAATCCGGCGTTAAGCCAAGTATGCTTTACTTTAAAGGAAAAGCAAGAGTTTTCCATTCCATGGAAGATGCCAGCAATGCTGTAATTAATGACGAAATTAATGAAGGCGATGTGCTTGTAATCAGATACGAAGGTCCTAAGGGCGGACCTGGAATGAGGGAAATGCACATGACAACTTCACTAATTGTAGGCAGAGGCATGGATGAAAAATGTGCTCTTATTACAGACGGACGTTTTTCGGGTTCGACACGGGGGCCATGTGTAGGGCATATTTCACCGGAAGCAGCTGCAAGAGGTCCGATAGCAGCTGTTGAAGAAGGCGATGAAATAGTTATAGATATACCAAACAGAAAAATTGAATTATTAGTTCCGCAGAATGTAATAGAAGAAAGGCTTAAGAATATAAAGCTATTTGTAAAGGAACGCTCGGGAGTGCTTGCAAAATATTCCGATCTTGTAACATCAGCAGATAAAGGTGCCGTTCTGTTACCTAAAAGCCAGCATGTGAAAACCGCAAATATTAAATATTAAGGAGATTAAAAATGATAATTAGAGAGACAAGCTTTTTTAGTAATGGATACAATTTAAAAGCAAAATTATTTTTACCTGATGACTATAAAGAAGGAGAGAAAAGGCCTTGTGTTATCCCAAATTCCGGATATATAGGATTGCTTGATATTTACCCGTCTTTATTTGCAAGAGCTCTTACTAAAAAGGGCTATGTAGCATTCGGTTTCAATTATAGAGGTTTTTCCGACAGCGAGGGCCCAGCGGGCGTTTGTAAGCTGGAAGAGCAGGTTGAAGATATTAAAAATGCTATAACATTTGTAAAGACTTTAGGCGTAATCGATGAAGATAGAATCGGACTTTTAGGCTGGGGTATGGCCGCTGGTTTAATAGCAAAAGTAACGGCTGAGGATAAACGTGTAAAAGCTATGGCAGGCTTAAATGGATTCTATAACGGTGAAAGATGGTTAAGATCTGTTTATTCATATGCTGATTTTATAAATATGAGAAATGAAATTGAGGAGGAAAAAGTCAGATTCGTAAAAGAAGGAACAAGAAAATTCGACAATCCTTTCCACTTCTATCCTATGGACACTTCCACCACTAAAGTCGTAAAGGATAATTTATATCCAGTAAAGGACTACGGACAGGATATATCATTAGAAATAGGTCAATCTATTTTGGAATTTAATGCTGAAAAATATGTAAATGATATACAGGTGCCTGTATTTATAGGCCACGGTAAAGACAACCTGCTTCATCCTATTGGTGAATCAAAGCTTTTCTTTGAAAAAATTACTTCTAAAAAAGAATTTTATACAATTGATGGAAAGCATAATGATTTTATGTTTGATGATCATCCGGTATTAGCGGGCCTTGTTACAAAACTTGACAGTTTCTTTTCGCAAATGCAAATGTAGTAAGAACTCGGATTACAAAAATCTGTCAGGAAGAGTAGATATGACTATTCTTCCTGAGAATTTACAATTTAAAATAAATTAAGAAAGGTGGTTTTAACATGGCATTTGGACCATATAATATGTTGATAGATTTTTGCCTTGCTTCAGTGCTTATCTTTGTTTGTCAGCTTTTAAGAACTAAAATTCGCTTTATTCAAAATTTCTTTATACCGGCAGGTGTTTTGGCAGGGGTATTCGGATTAGTATTAGGGCCTCAGGGATTTAAATTATTGCCTTTTTCTGAGCAGATTGGTTCTTATGGATATATGCTGGTTTGTGTATTATTTGCAACATTGTTTTTGGGGAACGATAAATTAGAATCTCCCAAAAAAATAATTGCCAAAGTAGGAGACACTTTTTTCTCAAGCATGATCGCTGAAGTCGGCCAATTTGGACTTGCCCTTTTGTTTGGTATAATTGTACTCAAACAATTATTTCCTGATTTGCATCCTGCTTTTTCATTGATGCTGCCTGCTGGATGGGCCGGAGGCTATGGCTATGCCACAGCCATCGGCGGAGTATTGCAGAATTATAAATTTGATGATGCTCTTACGGTTGGTTTGACCATGGCGACTGCGGGAATGTTAGTTGGCAACTTCGGTGGAATTATAATGATAAATATTGCAACAAGATTAGGAGTAACAAATTTTGTAAAATCCACATCTAATCTTCCCGAGAGCATGAAAACAGGACTTATACCTGAAAAAGAAAGAAAATCTATCGGTAAGGCTACAATCAGTGCAAGCTCTCTTGATCCTCTAGCATGGCATTTAGCTCTTGTATTAATAGCCACGGGCATAGGCTATTATTTAAATGCATATTTCAAAACTCTATGGCCAACAGTAGACGTTCCTATGATGTGTCTGGCAATGCTCGCGGGAGTTGCTCTGCAGCTTTTCTTAAACTCGGTTCATTTAGGCCATTATGTTGACAAAGAAGTGACTACGAGAATAGGAAGTGCCTGTACTGATTATCTTATAATATTTGGAATATCCTCCATAAAAACGGCTGTTGTAATCCAATATGCTGTTCCATTATTGCTGTTGTGTTTATTCGGAATCTTTTTATGTACTTTTACTCTTTGGTATTTAGGTCCAAGATTCTTCCATGACAACTGGTTCGAGCGATCAATTTTCTTATGGGGATGGGCAACAGGAAATGTTGCATGTGGAGTAACCTTGCTGAGGATTATTGACCCGGAGTACAAAAGCCATACATTGGAGGACTATGGGTTAGCTTATATAATTATTGCGTTTGTGGAAGTCGCATTAGTTTCATTAATACCGGTTGTTGTAGGTACGGGATACGTAGTTGAAACTATAGGTGTACTCATGGGAATTACTGCCATATTGTGCTTTATTGCTTTTAAAACAGGCAGCATTCACAAACCATTGGCGAAGAATCAATAACTGAGAGATATTCAATGACAGTAAAATAAATATGAAATGAGATATTAGAGGATTATGTGTAATAATATTTATTCGGATGAAGTTTTAGAATTAATAAAAGGCGGCTATGATTTGCATGTGCATACGTCACCATCCCATTTTAGACGTTCACTGGATGACTTTGAGCTGGCTCGGGATGCCGATCATTTTAATATGGAAGGCGTTATGATTAAAAATCATTATGAACCTACTGGAGCCAGAGCTATTATATGCAACAGATATTCAGGAGCAAAAACAAAATTGTATGGCGGCATAGTCCTAAACTGGCCTGTTGGAGGTATCAATCCATATGCAGTTGAAAGCAGCCTGAAACTGGGGTGTAAAATTGTATGGATGCCGACCAGAGATGCTGCAAATTCACTAATATACGGCGACATGCCGGGAGATTTTTTCAAAAGACCCGGAATCTCAATCTATGATGAGGATGGAAACATAAAAACGGCTGTTTTTGAGGTGCTGGAAATAATAAAAAAGTATGATTCCTATATTTCCACGGGACATCTGAGCATAAATGAAGCAATAGATATATGTAAAACAGCCAGAAAAATGAATGTAAAAGCTATATTGACACATCCTGATTGGGAGAGAACGGTTGTACCCCTCGAAAATCAATTGGAATTGGCTAAGATTGGTGTTCTAATCGAAAAAGTGTGGATGAATATAGCCGACGGTTTTATATCACCGGAAAACATGGCAAATTCCATGAAAACGTTGGGCTCGGAAAATATTTTAATGGTAACGGACAGAGGTCAAGCCAACCGGGAAAAACCTGTGGAAGGAATGTTAGAATTTATTGACTGTATGCTAAAACATGGCATCGAAAAAAATGAAATAAAAAATATGGTATGTTATGTACCAAGGTCAATAGTTGAATAAATCACTTACTTTTTTGACTTAATGTCACATCCAATAAATTTTGTCCAAAATCAGCCAAAAAAAATGGCTAAGAAAAAATACTGGATATTATATACTGTCATACTAGCCTAGGCCCTGGAATTTTACGCTTTGATTTTTCCAGAGAGAGTGGTGTAAAAAAGAGTAATACTAAGAAATCTTTGTATCACTCTCTCCATGAAACATTTCATTACCCTATTCAAATTCTATTATTTTATTTTTATTATTACGTCATCACACTGATACATTTATTGCAATTATTTTGACTATACTTTTCTGTTTTTAAAAATCTTATGCCAGATATTTTTAATAATATCCGTAAAAAAATCCATCTCTTTAACTTTCATAATTACCATAAGAACAAAATATACCAAACCTCCTGCAACAGCGGAAATAATCATAGACAGCAGGATATATAATTTACCCCCGGAAAGTACCATTGAAGAATATTTAAACACAAAATATACTACTACTCCCATTACTGCAGAAGAAATACTCGATTTAATTAAAATATTCAAACTGTTTTTCATCCCAAGACTTCCCAGGCGTTTACGTAAAAAATAGAAAAACAGCGGTATTGTTAATGTTTCCGCCAAACTGGAAGCAAGAGCAAGTCCCACATGACCCATTGGCTTAATCAGTATTGCACTGAACAATACACATAACCCCACTGTAAATACACTTATATACATTGTTGATTTTGTATCCTGCATAGAATAGAAAACCTTGGTAATAACTTCTCTCAATGCAAGAGCAACAAGCCCCAGGGAGTACATCTGCAAAGCCATAGACGTCATTATAGTTGACTCACGACTAAACACCCCTCTTTCGTATATAAAAGAAACCGCCGGTTCTGATAATAAAAATGCTCCTATAGTTATAGGTACGAATAATAATATTATTATATCCACAGATTTGGATATTGTACTTTTAACTGTTTTTATATCATTTTCAGCCATGCTTTTTGAAAGCATTGGATATATCATAGTAGTTATCGCTATTGTAAATACATAAAAAATAAAAGTTCTGATTACCATTGAATAATTTAGTGCTGATACACTTCCTTCACCTAGGCCGGAAGCAAATGCCTTATTGACAAAATTATTTATCTGCGCAAGCATGCTGCTTATAAACAATGGTACTAAAATAACGAAAGCCTGTTTAATTTCAGAAGTTATTTTTAATTCATACTTAAATCTGTACCCATTCCTCAAAGAAAAAACATATAACACAATAAGCTGGACAAGACTTGACATAACCGTTCCAAATATAAGTACATTATTTCCAAGCTTACTGCTAAGATATATAACCAAAAGCTGAGTACTGCTTATAACAAGGGTTGAAATATTGGACTGTATGAATTTATCATTGCAATTTAAATATGACACAAGTATTTGTGCAAAAACATTAAATATAGTTGAAAAAACTGATATCTTCACAAACCAGTTTGTAAGATCATAGACCTGACCCTTAAATCCCGGAGCAGCTATATTTACGAGCTGCTTACTGAAAATCAACCCCAGTAAAGCACACGCAAATGATATTGTAATGGCTATTGATATAATATTGCTTGTAAACTTCTCTGATTTATCTTCCCCTAATTTAACCCTGACATCTGTATATATAGGAGTATAAGAAACCGACAGTGAAGTAATCCATCCAAATACTATGCTTGGTATTGCCACCGCCATAAGGTATGCATCTACAACATACGATGTGCCATAAAAATATGCAAGAGCAACTTCCCTTAAAAACCCAAGAAATTTAGAGCCTAATGATATAATTGTGATAATTAATGCTGTTTTTTTTATGTTTGACATCTTATATTTTTCCTTAAAGTTTTGAACTAATCCTTATACATTTTTTTATAATAATCCCTATACTCACCACTAATAATATTTTCCCACCAGCTTCTGTTACTCAAATACCATTGAATAGTTTTATTTATACCCTCACTAAATGATGTTGTTGGCTCCCACCCGAGCTCATTTTTTATCTTAGTAGGATCTATAGCATACCGCATGTCATGCCCTGGTCTATCAGTTACAAATTTAATAAGACTTTCAGGCTTATTTAATTCTTTCAATATAGTTTTTACTACTTCCAAGTTGGTTTTTTCATTGTGACCGCCTATGTTATATACTTCTCCTACCTTACCATTATGAATTATCATGTCAATAGCACGGCAATGATCCTCCACATAAAGCCAGTCTCTGACATTTTCACCCCTTCCATATACAGGAAGCGATTTATCATTAAGTGCATTTGCTATCATAAGAGGTATTAATTTCTCAGGGAATTGGTAGGATCCATAATTATTACTACATCTTGAAATCGTAATAGGAAGTTTAAAAGTACGATAATACGACTGAACCAACAAATCCGCCGAAGCTTTAGAAGCCGAATAAGGAGATGATGTATGCAAATGAGTATCCTCTGTAAAAAATAAATCCGGTCTGTCTAATGGTAAATCTCCATATACTTCATCAGTTGACACCTGATGAAATCTTTTAACTTCATATTTTCTTGAAACATCTAATAATACACCTGTACCTATCACATTAGTCTGTAGAAACAAGCCTGGATTATCTATAGATCTGTCCACATGGGATTCAGCAGCAAAATTTACAATTATACTTGGCTTCTCTTCCTCAAATATTCTAAACATATTTTCTCTGTCTGCAATGTCTGCCTTAATAAATTTAAAGTTAGGATTACCAACCACAGGTTCTAAAGTCTCCATATTGCCGGCGTATGTTAATAAATCAACACAAACTATTTTATAATCATTATATTTTTTCAGCATATAATGGACAAAATTACCACCAATAAATCCAGCTCCGCCGGTTACTAATATTGTTTTCATATATCCTCCAAATAAATTCAATGTATATTTTTATTGAACTCAGCAAATGTCTGTTGTCTTTTATCTTTTTCAGATAGAATAATTTGTTCGATACCCTCTAAGGGCCATTGTATATTTACATCCTTATCATTCCATAATATTCCGCTATCGTATTCCGGATGATATAAATTAGTGCATTTATATGCAAAAGTTGCTTCATCAGACAAAACTAAAAAACCATGTGCAAAATTTTCAGGAATATAAAACATTTTTTTATTATCTGAGGATAGTTTTACTCCTGCCCACTTGCCGTAGGTGTTCGAATCTCTTCTTAAGTCTACTGCCACATCAAATACCTCTCCATCTAATACTCTCACTAGCTTTCCCTGAGTAAACTTTGTCTGAAAGTGAAGTCCCCTAAGTACACCTTTTTTTGATTTTGACTCGTTATCTTGGACAAAAAACATATCAAGTCCGGCATCTTTGAAGTTTTCATATTGATATGTTTCCTGAAAATATCCTCTTTCGTCTCCAAAGATTTTTGGTTCTATAATATAAATCCCACTTATATTCGTTTCAGTAAATATAAAGTTACCAACATTTTTCATTTAAAATATCCTCGATTCCATCTATAATCCGTTAGCAACATCAATAAGATATCTTCCATAATCTGTTTTTAACATAGGTTCAGCTAATCCTACTAATTCCTCTCTTGAAATATAACCTTTCCTAAAAGCAATTTCCTCTAGACAAGCTATATAAAGCCCCTGTCGTTTTTGTATAGTATCAACAAAGTTACTCGCTTCTAATAAACTGTCATGAGTACCTGTATCCAACCACGCCATTCCTCTTCCAAGTACTTCAACCTTTAACATTTCTTTGTTTAAATATTCTTCATTAACAGAGGTTATTTCTAATTCTCCACGCGAAGACGGCTTAATATTCTTTGCTATTTCTATCACATCATTATCATAAAAATATAATCCTGGTACTGCAAAATTTGATTTTGGATTTGCGGGTTTTTCTTCTATTGAAACAGCCTGACCTCTATCATTAAATTCCACAACACCATATGAAGTAGGATCCTTAACATAATAACCAAAAATTACTGCTCCTTTTTCATTTGATGCAGCTGATTCAAGAGTTTCTGTAAAACCTCTTCCATAAAATATGTTATCACCTAAAACTAAGGCAACTTTATCATTCTTTATAAATTCTTCTCCTATTATAAACGCCTCTGCAAGACCATTAGGAGCTTTTTGTATCTCATATGATATATTCAATCCAAGGCTATTTCCATCTCCAAATAACCTCTTGAAACATGGTATATCCATTTCCGTCGATATTATAAGTATATCCTTTATACCAGCAAGCATAAGCGTTGAAATAGGATAGTAAATCATAGGTTTGTCATATATAGGCAATAATTGTTTACATATAGGCTTTGTCACTGGATACAACCTTGTTCCAGAGCCTCCAGCCAATACAATTCCTTTCATTGTTTAACCTCCTGTTCATTTATGTAATACTTATTTAAATATATTCTCAAAGCTTCCTGCCAGTTTTTGAAACTATAAAAACCATGTTCTTTCAGTTTTTTATTTTCTAATACTGAATATTTTGGTCTTTTTGCCTTTCTCGCAAATTCTTCAGTACTCACAGGAATAACCTTAATATTTATACTCATCATCCTATATATTTCGGATGCAAAGTCATACCAACTGCAATATCCTTCGCAAGTACCATGATATATTCCACATTCCTCAGTTTCAATTAATTTTTCGATCATATTTGCTAACTCTTCTGTACTCGTTGGACTTCCTATCTGATCATTAACAACTCGAACTTCTTCATTTATTTTTGACAGATTAATCATGGTATTTACAAAATTACTTCCTTTACCATAAAGCCAAGCTGTTCTTATTATAATATATTTATTACAATTATTAATTACATATTCTTCACCTGCGAGTTTTGTTCTTCCATATGAACTTTGAGGGTTAGGTTTATCTGATTCATAATAAGGTCTACGAATGCTATTACCATTAATAATACCTTCTCCATCAAAAACATAGTCGGTAGATATATGTATCAATTTTGCATTAACAATATTCGCTGCAAAAGATAAATTTTTAGGTCCTACAGCATTAACCAAATATGCCTCTTCTTCTTTTTCCTCACATATATCTACAGCTGTAAATGCTGCACAATTTATTATTACATCTGGATGACAGGCTTTTATATATTTAACAGTTCCATTAAAATTAGTAATATCAACACTTTCTCTATTCGTTGGTAATATTTCATATTTACCTCTTAATTTTTCCTGAAGCTCAAGCCCTAATTGACCATTGCAACCTGTAATAATCACTTTTTTCATTGTTTTAAATATCCTTAAATTATATATTTATTTTTAGCAAACCTTTTAACCCCTTTATATTTTAAAGATGCCTATATGCTCCTATCAGTTTTGAAACTATAAATGTAATAATTATAGAAATAACCATAGATATTAAATTTGAAATTAATATATCTACGAGAAAATCGTTACAAAATCATTAATGTTCAATTTATATCCTTAATGGCTAAACATTTAAACTCATTTCAGCATTCTATTTTCCTTTATTTCTTTAAATAGTCTATAATCTATCCCATTAAAATTCTTGGAATAATAGTTGATTTGACTAATGGTATATTTTGCAATTTTAAGATTCTTAGTTTTTCTAAGTACTTTTAACATGATAGCAATCATGTAAAATATTCTCCAAATAAGCCAATACTTATAACTGTAAAATTCCTTGTGGTCTATAATTCTATTGGAAAAATGCAAAATATAATTATTGTATATTCTTTCCCCGCTTTCATCATCCAATTTTTTTATAGAACTACTAATCTTATGATATATTGTTGAAGTTAATATCGTCTCTACGTTAACCATATTTTTCTCTAATCTTTTACAATAATTATAGTCTTCTTCACCAAAAAAGAAGTTTTCCGTAAGAAGCCCATACTCCTTTAATATTTCTCTTCTAATCATTAGTGCACATCCAGTAATAAATGGAGATTTAATTGAAATAGCATCATTTTTTTTATATTCATCAATTTTTTCTTGCCTATAATACTTCCTATCACCATAAAAAGTAAATTTACCGCCAGCATTCCAAAGCTTAGTATGATCACTATAATATCTTATATCACAACTAGCAGCTCCCGTATTCTTATTAACATCTAAATAATCAACCATTTTTGATAAAGCGTTTTTTGTTATTACAGTATCATTATTAAGTAGTAATATATATTCAAATAAATCCTTTATTTTATTTATTACATAATTATTACCCTTCGCAAAACCTAAGTTTTCTTCTCCTTTTATGAAAATAAGCCTTACTCCTTCAAAATTATCAATTATATTAAATTCTGTATTTTTAAGAGCTAAATAGCTATATTTATATTCTAAATTTAGCCATTTTTCAATGTTTAATACCGATTCATCGCTTGACCCATTATCCAATAAAAATATTGCATATTCTTTTTCTTCATTGCTTGATATTGAATTAATGCACTCAATAGTATCCTTATATCCATTCCAATTTAAAATTATAATTCCTAACTTATTCACAAAACACCTCGTTTGATTCTTGATATCTGTTATTTTCGCAATATTATTTTTTTTGACAACACTATCTCGATTATATATAAATAAATTAAATTTAATACAACTCCTGACACAGTTAAAAAATTAGAAAAAAACATCATTAATACAACAGATAGCATATAAGCACAAATTGAAATCTTCTTTCCTTTATATCTGGCATTTAAATAAAAATAATATACTAAACTGAAAAAAAATGCTATATAAATAGTTGAAATTAAAAATCCCGAATTATAAACACATTCAGAAAACAATCCTCCTACATTTGTAACTTTATTATACGCTATAGAAACAAAATTTTTGTTGACTGGATTGATGTAATCTTTAGAACCTATAAGAGCTTTAACAATATTAATTAGTACAGTAAATAATATAATTATGCCTTCTCTGGAAAAATTATTAAAATAATAATTCGAAGCAACTAACGGTCCTAATAAATATGAAAAGAAATGCCTAATTGAAAATTCCATTGAAATTAAAAATTCATCTTTGCTGAAGTATCCATTGATAATTATAGGTTTTATGGCATATATCCCAATAAATATAAATATAGCTATGCCTGCCATCAACAGCCCATATTTTAGTGTTTTCTTAATATTAATATTTCTCATCATAGCATAAAATATTATCATGTGAGCAAATGCAATAATGATTCCATATTTACCTCCGAACATTAACAAATTTAAAAATACTAATAAAATCATTATAAGATAATAAACTTTTCTCTTATTATTTACATAAATTAATAATATATATGGAAGCAGTATGACTGATAAACCTCCAATATGTGCAAATATTCCTGAAGATTTTCCTTTAATATTATTTATACCATAAGCTTGTATACACTGCAAAAGAGAAATATATTTTGCAATAAAACCTATGATAAATAAACATAGTATAAATTTTCGTTTATTCACCACTATCATTTTTTCATAATTTCCATAGTTATTTTGCAATTGTTTTGTAAATCTATTGTCATTAATTAACGGATAGAAAATTAAACTTACAATAAAAATGATAATTAAAAAATATAAAATATAAAATATTGAATTATCATTAACCTTATCAAATTGTAATAAATCCGCACCAATAAAATTGTTAAAAGGAATAAGTATACAATAAATCAAAGCAATTATTGTAAACGGATTAATGAAGGTCTTATATAATTTATATTCAAATAATATTAAAACAATAATAATAAAAGCGAAGATAAATTCCAAAATTTCACATCCTGACTTTAATAATTTCAATAACTTTCAAACAAAAGAGCCTTTATAATACCTTATACTGCATATATATATCTTCCATAATATCAACATTCTTTTCCCAGTCATATAATTCAAGAACCCTTCGTCTTCCACCTTCACCCATTTTTTCTCTTAGTTCACTGTCTCGCATTAATTTATACATAGCTTCAGCCATAGAGGTCTCATCTTTTTTAGGTACAATAATACCTGTTTTACCATTAACCACAACTTCTTTAAAGCCGCTGACATTTGTAGCTATAACAGGCACCTCACAAGCCATTGCCTCCACAGCCGCTACCCCAAAGCTTTCACTTTCACTTTCGCTCCCTAAACAAAATACATCCATTGCATTAATAGCTTCTGGCACATTGACATTTGGAATATATCCATTAAATATTACCCTGTCAGAAATATCAAGTTCTTTTGTCAGCTCCTTTAGCTCTCCTTCAAGATTTCCTTTGCCATATATCTCAAGTTTTGGTTCAACAGACAAATTTTCAGCTTCTATTCTGTCAAGCAGAATTTTAAATGCCTTAATTATGTATTCTATACCATATTTTTTAGAAAGGGTTTTAACGACACCAAATGTAAAATCCCTTTTTTTAATTTTTATTGGTCTAAATAACTTGGTATCTACACCAAAAGGGGTGATCGTAATATCCATTTTTTTCCCCATTATATTTTCAACCTGAGCAGCCATTGAATAACTTGTAGAAGCTATTTTCCCTGCAAAATTAATATTTTTTTTCAATATATTCATTTTAATTTTGCTCTGATATGGAAAATCATAAACGTCACTTCCCCATACTGACAAAATCAGCGGTTTTAACTTGGAATATCTTGCGAGAATCCCATACCCACTTGCATAATGTGCGTTTACTATATCCGGTTTTATCGTTTTATATAACTTATTCAATTCCATAGCATTAAAATAATAACCTTTAGTCCCAGAACTTTTAAGCTGATGTAATATTACTCTTTTATCAATATTTTTTTCAACAGGACAATCATCCTTTTTATATGCCAAATGAACTTCATGTCCTCTATCAGACAAGGCATTTACCCATTTAACTGTGTGAATACTTTTTGCATTTGACAGAAACAATACCTTCATGAAAAAACTCCTAACCTATCTTAATTTTTATATGCTTCTAAAATTATATTTAATGCTTTTTTCCCTTCTTCTCCACTTATATAAGGCTCTCTGTTATTTCTAATTGCTCCAACAAAATCCCTATACAACGGGGTATGCCCTTTTCCATACACACTATCAACCTCGGTACTGTCATCTTCTTTATCATAATTCCTTTCATCAGCAAACTGCCACGTCTTAATTTTATTCACTGCAAGCCCACCTATAACAACAGTTCCATTTTCTCCGAAAATGCTTAAAGTTTCCTCAAGGTTTTTTGGATAAACACAGGCACTTCCTTCAACAATACCTATTGAGCCATTTTTAAAACGAATAAGTATTGCTCCGAAATCTTCCATCTCAATGTTTCTTAAAAAAGTTCCTCTTTCACAGTGTACATTCTCAACTTCGCTTCCCATCATCCACTGAAGTAAATCAATGTTGTGAATACACTGGTTCATGAGAGTACCACCATCTAAATCCTTAGTCCCTCTCCAGGGTGCCTGGTCATAATAATTCTGATCTCTTGTCCATAAAATTCTCGCTGTACCGTTTATTATTTTACCAAAACGACCTTCTTCAACAGCTCTTCTAAGTTTCTGTATTGGAGGGTTAAAACGGTTCTGATGGCATACTCCAACTTTCAGGTTTTTTTCTTTCCCCAGTTCTATAATCTTATCGGCATCTTCCAAAGACAAAGCCATAGGTTTTTCTATTAGAACATGTTTACCATGGTTTAAACAGTCTATCGCATTATTTGCATGATACCCACTTTCAGTACATATGGAAACAACATCTATCTTTTCATTTTTAAGCATTTGAATATAGTCAGTATACACTTTAACACTTGTACCTTCAATACTGTTTTCATACTGCTTTTTTCTTTCAATAGCTTTATTTTCCACTATATCACACAGAGCAACCAGTTTACAGTCATCTGAGTTGTTTATCAAGGCTTCAATATGATTTTTTGAGATTCTGCCACAGCCTATTATAGCAAAATTTATTTTTGACATTTTATCACCTCTACTTGTATTGCATTATATATTTTTATTTAGTATAGAAATTATTTTCTCAGAAGCATTACCTTCACCGTATATACTGCCTACATACGGCACCATTTTAGAATTCATAACATTATTATAAATCATATCCGCTTCAGATAAAACATTAAGCCTTAAGTCCGTAAGTTCTCTCCATCCGGTATCAGGCATAACAACAACTGCCTGCTTTCCTGCAAAGTATGCTTCCTTCTGATATCCACCACTATCCGTTACAGCTTTATAACACATCTCTGTAGTTCCCATAAGTTTCAAGTAATCAATAGGATCTATAACTTTAACATTAGACAAATATTCATTAAGTTTGAATTCATCAATCCTCTTTCTTGTCCTTGGATGAATTGGAAAAACAACCTGAACCTCTTTTGCTATTTTATTTACATCTTTTAATATTTTACTTAAACACTGAGCATCGTCAACATTAAAATCTCTATGAAGAGTCATTATTACAAATTGATTCTCTCTTAACTTTAGTTCATCCATAAGAGAATAATCAAAATGCGGTTTCGTTTTCAAAAAAATATCATACATAACATCTCCTGTAAAGAAGACATTATTATCAATACCTTCTTTTTTTAAATTATCTACAGCTAACAAACTTGGAGCAAATAAAAACGAAGATATTCTGTCAGTAAGTACTCGGTTTGTTTCCTCCGGCATATCTTTTGGCTCCTGCCTTAACCCGGCTTCTACATGTGCTATCTTAATTTTCAATTTTGATGCCGCTAAAGCTCCTGCCAGTGTTGAGTTGGTATCACCATACAGTAAAACAATATCTGGATTTTCATTTATCATAATCCTCTCAAGTTCAATCAGCATTTTACCGGTCATTTCTCCGTGCCTGGATGAAACTATGCCCAAATTATAGTTCGGTTTTTTCATATTTAATACATCGAAAAAAATCCCAGACATGTTTTCGTCATAGTGCTGCCCAGTATGAACAACTATTTCTTCAATGTCATTATGTTTGTTAATTACATGCTGTATAACAGCTTCTTTTACAAATTGTGGCCTTGCACCTATTATTGACAATATCTTCAAAGAATTCTCTCCCTTATAACAATTCTATATTTATTCTATCTTTAACATCCTTCATTGCATTCTTGGTATCAAATACATATATTGAGTGTTTTTGTACAAGATTATAATCCATTTTTGTATGCATAGCAGTAACTACAACCAAATCATATTGTTTCAACATTTGCTCATTTATTTCTTTCAAACCCTGCTTTACATTACCCTTGTACTTATATTCAAATATATATGGATCATAATAATCAACAACAGAGCCTTCATTTTCAAAATTCTCTATTACTTTTAAGGCCGGACTCTCCCTGTAATCATCTATATCCTGTTTGTATGCAACACCAAGTATCAATATCTTTGAACCGTTCAATGCTTTTTTATATCTGTTCAATATTCTGGATGAACGCTCAACAACGTACTGAGGCATATAATTGTTTATTTCTCCGGAAGTTTCAATCAACTTTGTATGGTAGTCATATTCCCTTGCCTTCCATGTCAAATAATAAGGATCAAGAGGAATACAATGTCCTCCGAGACCGGGACCGGGATAAAATGCCTGAAACCCATATGGCTTAGTCTTGGCTGCATCTATTACTTCCCACACATTTATTCCCATCTTATCACATATTATAGCCATTTCATTAGCGAGTCCAATATTGATATTGCGGTAGGTGTTCTCAAGTATTTTTTCCATTTCTGCAACCTTTGGAGATGAAACCTCATATACATCTCCCTGCAATACATGTCTGTACATGGCTGCAGCAACTTCTGTTGCATCTTTACCAACACCACCTATAACCTTCGGAGTATTTTTTGTTTTATATATCAGATTGCCCGGGTCAACACGTTCTGGTGAAAACGCAAGATAAAAATCCTCACCACATTTTAATCCAGACCCTTCTTCCAGTATAGGCATTATAAGTTCTTCTGTTGTTCCCGGATAAGTTGTACTCTCTAAAACTACAATAGTTCCCTTTTTCAAGTATTTAGAAATTTCGACAGATGAATTCTTTACATAACTGATATCAGGCTGCTGGTATGCGTCTAATGGTGTAGGGACACATATGGCTATAAAATCTACATCTTGTATAAAAGAAAAATCAGATGTTGCAGACAATATTTTTTCCTTAACCAGTCTTTCAAGATCATCGTCTACCACATCTCCGATGTAGTTATGCCCTTCGTTCACCATATTAACTTTTTGTTCTTGAACATCAAAACCTATGGTTTTATATCCCACCTTTGCTTTTTCAACTGCAAGAGGCAGACCAACATAACCCAGTCCCACAACTCCGACAACTATTTCTTTATTTTCAATTTTTTTAAGTAATTCCTGCTTCATATTGACCCTCTTAATTATTAGATTTCTATAATAATATCATCCTTTTTTTCATAGGTTTTATTGCAACAACTGCAAACAGCCTTATTATTGTCAAATTGTAACCGGTTACCGCATTGACACACATATCCTACAATTCTGGCAGGATTTCCTACTACAAGCGCATGATCAGGTATATTTTTTGTTACCACACTGCCTGCACCGATAAAAGCATAACGACCAATATCATGACCGCATACTATGGTGGCATTAGCTCCTATGCTTGCACCTTTTTTTACGACAGTTTTCCTGTATTCATTTTTTCTTTCTATAAAGCTTCTTGGGTTTATTACATTTGTGAAAACACAGGAAGGTCCGAGGAATACATCATCTTCACATACAACTCCCGTATATACAGATACATTATTTTGAATCTTTACATTATTTCCTAAAACAACATCCGGTGATATAACTACATTTTGACCTATATTGCAGTTTTCACCTATTTTACAATTTTTCATTAGATGAGAAAAATGCCATATCTTTGTTCCATTTCCTATTTCACAATTATCATCTACATAACTTGATTCATGTACAAAATAATCTTTGTTATCCATATTATTTACCAAACCTTTTTATAGTATCAATTATATATTTCTGCTCTTCTTCTGTTAACTCAGCAAACATTGGTATGGCAAATGTCCTGTGTGAAAGATGTTCTGCGTTTGGCATATCTCCCTCTTTATATCCAAGATTCAGGAACGCTTTCTGTAAATGAAGCGGAACAGGATAATATACACCTGTTGCAATTCCATTTTCTTTAAGATAATTAATAATTTCCGCTCTTTTTTCTGATTGTAGAATATACATATGATATACATGCTTTACAAAATCATCTTCATACGGCACTACAAGGTCAGTTTCTTTCAGTTCTCTGTCATACAGGTATGCATGTTCTCTTCGAAGTTCATTCCATTTATCTAATTCGGGAAGTTTGACTCTGAGTAATGCTGCCTGTAATTCATCCAGTCTTGAGTTATGTCCAATCAGATAGTTATAATACTTCAAAGGGTTATATACCGTATTATCATCAGATTTATCCTCAACTACTTCCTCAGTTATGTTATTTAATATGTTGTATGCCTTCTGCCCATTTTCGCCACTTCCGTGAGCCTTAAGAGCTCTACAAATTGTTGCAAGTTCGTCATTATCGGTTACTATTGCACCACCATCACCAGCACATCCAAGGTTTTTAGTCGGGAAAAATGAAAAACACGTTATGTCTCCCAATGTTCCAGTTTTTTTCCCTTTGTACTCAGCCCCTACAGCCTGACAAGCATCTTCTATGACCTTTAAATTATATTTTTTTGCAATAGTATTAATTTCATCCATGTCTGCAGGCTGTCCAAAAATATGAACCGGAATTATAGCTTTTGTTTTATCAGTTATCTTTGATTCTATCCCAGCAGTGTCAATATTGAATGTATCAGGCTTTACATCAACAAATACCGGTACAGCTCCTACAGCAGTTATTGCTTCTGCTGTTGAGAAAAACGTAAATGGAGATGTTATAACCTCATCCTGCTCACCGATTCTAAGAGCCTTTAAAGCTATAATCAGAGCATCTGTTCCATTTCCGACTGTTATTGCATGTTTTACTCCGATATATGATGCAAATTCCTTTTCAAATTCTTTGACGTTTTGTCCCATTATATACTGGACTGAGTGGAGAACTTCGAAAATTTTATTGTCTGCTTTTTCCTTAATTGTTTCATATTGTTTTTTTAAGTTTATCAACGGTATCTGCATAATTCTTTCTCCTTCCTACTGCTTTAATCTTCCAATATTACTTTTTCTAATTTATCTGTCAGTACTTTAAAATCAAAATTCCGGGCTGCTTTCAAAGCATTTTGACAATATATATCGTATTCTTCTTTAGGCATATTGTAAAATTTTAGTATTCCTTCTGCTAGGGCTTCAGCTGAACCACCCTTTACTGTTAATCCGCAGTTATATTTTTCAAGCATATCATAACCACATTCTACATTTGAAACTATAGGATGTCCTGAAGCAAAATAATCAAACATCTTATTTGGACTTAACCCATATTTAAACAAATCAGGTAAATGTTCTAAACAAAATAAATTCAGATCTCCTCTCGACAAAATGTCAGGAATATATTTTTTTTGAACCTTTCCTTTAAATTTAACATTCTCTATTTGATTACTTTGAACAAACTTTTGAAGGTTTTCTTTTTCTGGTCCATCACCAAATATAAGGAAAATTATATTTATATATCCTCTTTCCTTCAATATTGATGCAACATTAATTATACGGTCAATAGAATTTGCTTTACCTATTGACCCTGTAAATAAAATTTTATATTTACCATTACTATTCAAATCATCATCATTGTAAATAAACTCTGTCTTATTGGAAAAATAGTCATCTAAATCTATCCCATTATTAATATATCTAATTTTTGAAGCATCAATGCCTATATTTTCAGCATAGTCCTTTCCTCCTGGAAAAGTAAATATCAGCTTATCTGCTTTTTTGTAAATATATTTTTCGAGTTTATAAAGTATTCTTGCAGGAATACCATTTCGGCTTAGCTTTCCCATCACCACAAGAGTCTCCGGCCATAAATCTCTAGTTTCAGCAATAAACTTAGAATTAAATTTTTTAGATATTTTATATCCGGCAAGCCAAGCAAGAGGATGAACACTCGAAGCAATAATAGTATCTGGTCTTCCATTTAGCTCAGCGTATTTTTTTGAAGTTGAAAACAAGTTTCTATAAAAATCTATCATGTTTTTAATACGCTTCTTGCCATTTGCAACATAGTTAGAAGTTTTAACAAATACAAATTTTATTTCGTCAACTGAACTAATCATGTATTTGTTTTGACCAATATCTATAACTTCAGATGAATTATGTATAGTTGAAGCACAAAAAATTGTGACTCTATATCCTTTTTTAATTAAGTTATTAGCAAAACAATAATGCCTCCCACTTTTATCCAAATACATATCGGTTGCATAATGGTTCATAATCCATATATTTTTTTTCATTATTTTAAACTCCATTCATTGCCTATTAACAATCCTTAAATTAACTATTGTGCAGTTTTTCTAATAATTCTGGCAGGATTCCCATATGCAACAGAATTTTCGGGGATATCCTTCGTAACCACCCCTCCTGCTCCAATAATACAATTTTTCCCTACCTTTTTTCCTAAAGATATTATTACTCCATCATCAATTAGTGAATTTTCACCAACAAAAATTCCTCCAGACATTATTACTCCTGATGCAATGTAAACATGGTTCTCTATTATATTATCATGATTAACTTGGGATCCTGTGTTAACTACAACATTATTTCCAATAACAGGATTTGGTGTTATTAAGCAACCAGATTCTATTAGAACCCCCAGACCTATCTTGGCATTCGGAGATACCACTGCATTAGGATGAATAACATTTACAGCTTCGAATTTATTTGCAACTAAATATTCATATACATTTTTTCTATATTTCATATTTCCAAAACCAATAAAAAATTTATTTGTTCCAAATTCTTTTCTAACATTTTCTAAATTTTTTTCATCATAATAATCACTATAGATAGGTATGTTATTAAATAATTTGTTCTTCTTTAACGGATCTGAATCTAAAATAGCAACAACATTATATTTATTTTGTTCCTTAATATTATACAATACAACATTTGCATGTTGTCCGCTTCCTATTAATATTATTTTTTCTTTATCCATAACTCAATCCTCAATTAAAATAAGTCCTCATTAACACCTTAACTCATATTATTTCCCTTAAAGTCTTCCATCGTTTCTTCACTACTTTGATTTATGCCTTCCTTTATTATGATAATACGAAACGTCATAAAAATAATTTTTAAGTCAGTAACGAAATTTATATTTTCTACATATTTAATATCATAACAAAACTTTTCGTTCCAATCTATTGAATTCCTCCCATTCACTTGAGCTAATCCAGTTAATCCAGGACGTACCATATGCCTTTTTCTTTGTTGAACATTATATAATGGTAAATACTGAACAAGTAATGGTCTTGGCCCTACAATGCTCATATCTCCAAACAAAATGTTAAATAGTTCTGGTAACTCATCCAAGCTTGCACTTCTTAAAAATTTACCAAAATCGGTAAGTCGTTCGTTATCAGGTAATAATTTCCCATATTTATCTCTTTCGTCAGTCATTGTCCTAAATTTATATAATGTAAATATTTTCTCATTTAAACCTGGTCTTTGTTGCTTAAAAATAACCGGACTTCCAAGCTTAACTCTTATCAAAATCGCCAGGATCAGTAAGACCGGGCTTAAAACTATGAGCGCTGATAGGGATAATATAAAGTCTAAAAGCTTTTTAATATATCTTCTGTATAAACCGGTATTTTTATCAGAATCATTTGTGTTCTGTTTTATATCAGCCTGCATCTGTATCACCTTTTATTTTTATTTCCAAAACTTCTTTATTACTTTACATATTCTTTCTAAATCTTCATCTTTCATCTTTGTATCACTTGGCAGACAAACTCCATTTTCAAATATTTCCTCGGAAATTCCTTCACCAATAAAATCATATTTTTCGAAAAATGGCTGCATATGCATAGGCTTCCAAATTGGTCTCGATTCTATATTATCTTTCTCCAATGCCTTCATTATGTCTATAGGTTTTATTTTTCCTTTTAATGTTATGCAGCTTAACCAGTAATTTGGCTTGTTCCATTCATTGACAGGCATAAATTCTATATCATCAATATCTTTAAATTCATTTTTGTAGTATTCAAAAATATGTTTTTTCTGTTGCACTCTTTTATCAAGAACCTTAAGCTGCCCTCTGCCTATACCTGCGACAACATTGCTCATACGGTAGTTGTACCCTAACTCACTGTGCTGATAATGTCTTGCCTTGTCTCTTGATTGGGTTGACCAGAATCGTACTTTTGATATTCTTTCTTCATCATCGGACACAAGCATACCACCACCGGAGGTTGTAATAATTTTATTGCCATTAAATGAAAATATGCCGTAATCTCCAAATGTTCCGGTATATTTACCCTTATATGTTGTCCCAAGGCTTTCTGCAGCATCCTCTATAAGTGTCACATTGTGTCTCTTACAGATTTTGCAGATTTTGCCTATGTCTGCTGATAACCCATAAAGGTGTACTACAATAACTGCTTTAGGATTATATTTTTCAAATGCTTTTTCTAATGCAACAGGATCCATGTTCCATGTTTCCCTGTCACAGTCTATAAAAACAGGAATTGCATCCTGATATATAATCGGGTTTGCAGTTGCTGAAAATGTGAGTGAAGGGCAGAAAACAATATCTCCTCTTCCTACGCCAGCGGCCTTAAGTGCCATATGTATTGCCGCAGTTCCTGATGATAGTGCTGCAGCTGATTTTACACCGATTTTTGCATCAAGTTCATTTTCAAATTCATCTACATTTTTACCCAGCGGAGCTATCCAATTGGTGTCAAAAGCTTCCTGTATATATTTCATTTCATAGCCTTCATCACTCATATGGGGTGAAGACAGGTAAATTTTATTTGTCATGGTGCCCCCTAAAATTTATTATTAATTATTTACTTGGTGAAGAATCTTTTTATTTTATCTTCAGGATATCCGATTTCATTTAACTTATCTGTTATATTATCTTCGAATGTATAAGATGTAATTACTATCCCGTCATGCTTATATTTACTTATTTCTTCTCTTGGAATAATATTATATCCCAGTAGCTGCCTGCCCTGCCTGCCTTTATCGTCATCAACAAGTGCCAATACTCTAAGTGGCTTATCAGTTCTCCCTTTTATTATTCCGAGTATGGTTTCAGCCACTTCTCCGGCTCCGTACAGTAGTATATTTTTGTATCCTTTACTCTCAAGATTTGATAAAAAGTTTTCAACATTTCTCTCCGCCAGCCTATACAGCTCCAACAGTTCCTGCAAATATGTAATTGCCAGGTAATTCTTTCTTTTTACACCATCCGGTGTGATGTTATAGTAAACTACTTTTGCGGATTTATAGTCTCTTTTCATGTAATTTTTTTCTTCAAGACTATCTATATATACATTAACCATAGATGTAGCACCGCCGATTATTTCGGCAATTTTCTTTTGTGTCGTATCCGGGTTTTTTTCTATATGCTCTAACAGCAGTAATTCCTTTAATCTACTTGTCGGGCTGAAGAATTTCATAATCTCTCCTCTTCGTTCACTGTATGAACAATTTACATAATAACATACAAATTTTAATTTGTAAATAACTTTTTATTCTTTTTATTTCAACGTCTTATAATATTTATCACGCTATGTTTGCAGAAGAACCAGCTGAACCTTTTGCATTATCTGTACGCTTGTAGGTAGGTACAAGCTTTTCTATGAGAAACAATATAGTTTTAGTGTCCATTTCATCAGCGGCTTTTTTCAATTCTTCTATAAGTTCAAAAAGTTCGTTCTCATCAAATTCCTTCGGCCTTTCAATAAAAATTTTATCCATGTTTGTTTTTATCTGATCCTTGTCTTCGCTTATAAGCAGCTCTTCGTACAATTTTTCACCCGGTCTGAGGCCTGTGTATTTTATGCTGATGTCTACCTCCGGCTCAAAACCGGAAAGCCTGATTAACTTATATGCCAAATCCTTTATTTTGACAGGATCACCCATGTCAAGAACAAATATTTCTCCTCCTTGTGCCATTGATGACGACCTGAGCACCAACTGTACCGCTTCAGGGATAGTCATAAAATACCTGGTTATTTCCTCATGGGTAACCGTAACAGGACCGCCGTCTTTTATCTGCTCCTTAAACAAAGGAATAACTGAGCCGTTGCTGCCCAGTACATTACCAAATCGAACGGCTACAAAATCCGTTTCGCTGTGATTGTTATAGGATTGAATTATCATTTCGGCAATGCGCTTAGTAGCCCCCATAACACTGGTCGGGTTAACTGCCTTGTCCGTAGATATAAGGACAAATTTGTCAGTCTTATATTTGTGGGCAGCCTGAACCACGTTATAAGTCCCTATTACATTATTTTTTATAGCTTCTTCAGGGTTATTCTCCATAAGAGGAACATGCTTGTGAGCTGCAGCATGAAAAACTATATCTATATTTTTTGACTCAAAAATTTTATAAAGTTTTTTCTTATCTCTCACAGAAGCAATTTCCACCGACAAATTGATATCTTTGCCGTACTCTCTAAGAAGTTCCTGTTGTATGTCATAGGCGTTGTTTTCATATATATCAAGTATTATAAGCTCCTTAGGAGAATATGAAGATATCTGACGGCATAGCTCTGAACCTATGGATCCTCCGCCTCCGGTTACAAGAACTGTTTTTCCCTGAATGTATTTTTTAGTCAGCGAGCAGTCAAGCCTTATCGGATCTCTTCCTAGCAAATCTTCCACCTGCACATCCCTAATTTTGTCGATTACGCCTTTAGAGCCTACATCGGTTAAAAGGCTGTAGACTTCCGGCAGTATTTTCAACTTGCATTTAGTACCGGCACATATATCAAGTATGCGTTTTTTGTTTCCTTTATCTATTGAAGGTATAGAAAATATAATTTCCTCTACCTCATATTTTTCTACCATTTCAGGTGTTTTGTCTGTTGATGATACTACCTTCACAGAGTTTATCTTCCTGCCGATTTTAGCTTTATCATCGTCTACGATACATTTTACCAGATAGTTGTCAGGATTGTTGCGCTGTATTTCATTTAATATTGCTACCGTTGCCTGACCTGCTCCTACTATCATAACATTTGTATAGTGACTGAGTTTTTTAGTATCTTTGTCTCCTGTAATAATAATCGCCCTGTAGATTATACGAATACCCATAGTACAAAAGCTTGATACTAAAAATGAAACAATATAAACGTAATATCTGATATATATATCAAACACTTTTGTAAACGCCAGAAATACTAAGTTTGCTGCAACTGAAGCCTTAAGGCACTGGAAAATATCCTCAATACCTGCATAGCGCCATATGTTCCTGTATACACCCATAACAATGAATGCAGCAATGTATATGATTGTATAAATATACCATGTATTTTCAAACCATTCTAATTTAATAGGATGAATCCCGCTTATTATATGTGGGGACAGGTATGAAACTACAGCTATAATAGTATCTATAATCATTAATATATACTTACGGTATTTATTTAAAAAATTATACATTCCTTTATATGCACGTGCCATTGCTAAACCTCTGTTATTTTAAATATACTATTCGATAACATTTCTATAATAATTATAATCTTTTCTTTTTCAGACGGATGTTTATGCTTATTCCCATACCGAGCATTATCCAAAATATCGGTGCAACAGATGTAATACTGTCATTGAACACGGCAGCAATCAAGTAGCCTATTACACCTAAAAGGCATGAAACTCCTATAAATTTATCAGTACTGTCAAATGATATTTTACTGTAAAGTTTTAAGCTGCTAATAATATATATGCACCATACAGCAAGTAATGCTAAAAGAGATAAAACTCCTGTATTTACTGCTGTTTGAAGATACATATTATGAGGCTTGTCTATTACAGTATTAGCATCCATAAAAATATTTAACTTAGCAACAATATCATCTTGTGGAAAAGCCATAGGATAATTATCTGCACCTGAACCTTTTATAAAATAGGTTTTAAGCATAGGTATAGTACGACTCCATATATAACCTCTGCCTGACATAAATATTTCATATCCATCCAATTTTTCATATCTTTTAGCAACCAATGGTTCTATAAGTCTACCACCTGATCCTAAAATCTTGACTGATTCTTCAGTTATATAAAAATCTATAGTTTGATCCCAATATGACTTTACCGTAACTCCTGGATAATTTTGTGGTATAGAAATATTATTAAGTTGCCAATATTTCGTATTATTGTTTATTTTAATATTGTTAGATGATGTAGTTATTTCTAACAAATCAAAATTCTCATCCATAAAATATATCTTATCATTTTCAACTTTAAAATTTAATATTTGTTTATTTGTTTCTATGGAAAATGCATTTTTCCCAAGTATTATATCTTTAAATTTATAATCATTCCCATAGCTTGTCTTAGAGTTGTTTATAGCATTTGTAATATTTAAAGATGCAAGCCTATTAACCAATGCTCCATCTGAAGCAGCATTCAATCCAACTGCTGTAACAAGCACAGCTGCAACAAGTCCAACCGAAACCTTCCAATGCTTCACCAACATTTTTCTGAACAGCCATATGCCAAATAAAGCTCCGACAGCTGCTCCCAAATACCCAGCTCTTGAATTACACCCAATCCATGTAAATATCATTAACAAAACTGCTATCCCTGAAACAATTTTTTTGTTTCTTGTTTTTGCACTGAAAAATATTCCAATTGATAAAGGCAGCATTAACGCAGCAAAGCTTCCTACAAAATTTGTGTTGAACAATGTGCCGTAAATTGTTTTAGGGCCAAAAGTGAATGATAAATTCTCAATAGCCATGTTAAACGGCACAATCAGGCTGTTGCCTAACTTCGTCTGGAAGAAATCAAAGCCGAAGTACTGTCCTACTCCGATGAAGCCTTCTACTATCATTAGAAACAGAAATGCATTAACAAATAAATTAACATCTCTTTCACTGTTTACATAGTTTATGACCAAAAATGTAATGATGACATAGCTCAAAAGTACAAACATGCCCTGATACATATCCACGAAACCCCACATAGCTGTCTGAGTGTCTATTGCAAAGATAGTTGATATTATTACAAATACTCCATAAATGCCCATGGGTACATAGTATTGTTTTAAATTTTTAAACGGTAGTTTTTTCTGCTTGTACAATATTGCATAAAAAATAAGAGCCGTTGCAGTCAGGACTATTATCCAGCGTGATTTCCAATAACTGAAGAAATCCATATACTGCTCCTGGCCTGTCCAATATAAAGCCTGAGCCGTATTCGACAGGTCTATATATTTTGCATGCACTATCAGCGGCACAAAGCCTGCTATCAGCAGCAGCGGCAAAAAATAAAATATTGAAAGCCTTTTGTTTTCGTAATCTATAGTAACAGGTTTTTTTATTTTGTTTTCTTTTGATTCTTTTTTAGTTTTCATGTTGCCCCTCACAGAATTTGTCTACATTTGTCACTTATTATATAGTATTTTAACACCTTGCAGCTTGAGTTGCAACGATTTTTTGCAATTATATAATATATAGCTGGAAATGAAGGACAATTTTTTGAAATTAGTTCTTCTATAAGTTCGGCAAGCTTAATACCATTTATACTCGTAATTCAAGATTTAAACAGTCCTATTTTAATGACATTTAATTCTCTATAAATTCTTTCAGAAGAGTTCTGTTTTCTGGAAGGTCCGGCACCAGAACGGACATACCATGTATTGTGGCTTCAGTGAATTTGCCATCGGCAGGTATTCGGCATGTTTCTATACATGATACGTCCATTAAAATTATTTCGGCTGCAAGTTCTAAAATTTGCGAGTTAGCCAAATTGGTGTTTATCAAGGGCAAAATTTCATATCCTAATTTTATTAATTCCATCATATTCAAATCTTTAACTTTATAAAATGCTGACTTGAGGACTCTTCTCTGACGCTCCGTACGCTCATAATCATCATTGCCTACATATCTTATACGGGCATACTGCAAGGCTGCATTCCCTGTAAGATTATTTTTGCCTTCGATGAGATTCAAACCGCAGGCATTATTTAAACAATATACCTCATCTTTGTTAAGTTCAACATCTACCCCGCCTATTCTGTCTATTATTTTTTCAAATCCCGCAAAGTCCGCTTCTATGCAGCCGTCTATTTGGATTAAAAAATTTTCCTCCACGGTTTTGGCGAGAAGTTCCATACCTCCAAATGCATAGGCGGAATTTATTTTATTATAATCATAATCAGGTATCTTTACGTACATGTCTCTCATCAGGGATGTAAGCTTTATTGAACCTGATTCTTTATTTACTGTTGCTATAATTATGGAATCTGATCTTGAATATTCTACGCTGGGATCCCCATCCCTGCCTACCAGCAATATGTTGATTATATTCTTATCAGGCAATAATGTTTCATTCTCATAATTTACACTGCCGCCTGTACTGCTGCCGTAACCGGAGTCTGTGCCTTCGGCGCCTTTGTACAAACCATTTTTATCTAAATGCGAATTGAAATACATAAATATTATTAATAGTATTATTACAACTAAAACAGCAGCTGCCAATATTTTTGAATTCTTTAATTTTTGCATTATGAATATTCCATTCCTTAATTATATTGTTATATACATTGTTACCAGAGGAGGTAATTTTTATGAATAGAAAAAAGCGCCGGATAATTTGTCCAACGCTTACTTTAAATAAAAACAATATTATATTTTAAACACAATTAATTATTTTTTTGAATTGTCAGCAGCTTCTGCTCCGGCAATATGGCCTGAAGTATATGCAAAGCCTAAAGTACCACCTTCAAAATAAACGTAAGAGTCTCCGTACATTCCACCTGCGTCTAAACCTGTAACCCACAGGTTGTCAATGGGTGAACCGTCATCTCTGCATGCCTGGGCAGTTTCGTCTATAAGGACTCCTCCCAATGTACCTATAAAATTAACATACTCATACTTAGCCGCATAAAACGGGCCTTTATTTACAGCTCGCATATATTTGGGATCTTTATAAAAATCCTCATCCTTTCCCAAAGCACAAAGCTCGTTGTATCTGTCAACATTTGCTTTCAGTTTAGGCATCTCTAATTTTTCAGCTAATTCTTCAATTGAATCGGCTTTTATAATATATCCTTTGTCTACAAGCTCATTAAGACGGTCAGTTAAGTCTACAGGCGTGATTGATTCCTGATATCTTTCATCACTGTTTGTTTCCCAGCCAACCTCCACATAGGTTCTAGGCTTACCAATAAATGCGCTGTCTAAATTCATCAGGCCTGCCAGTCCTTTTTCTTTGACTATGTCAAGAAGCTGTGAATCAAAGATTGAATACAAATCTTCATTAGGCAGGTTGCGCATGGCGTTCACACCACTTGTAGCCTCGTTAAAAACTATTTCGTTATTAAAACGGACACCTTGATTGTTTACAAACAAAATCGGTGAAAGCAACGGCATCATAATAGGATCGCCATATCCAGCATCTGTTATGGGCATTACACCGTAATTTTGTGGAATTACATCTGTTTTGCCTGCTCCTGCGCTCCATGCCATCTTAAGACCATCCCCTTCGGCTCCGCCGACAACATCATACGTTCCTAAATTATTGCTGGGAAAATATTCTTTTACCATTTCAGGATTATTGGCAAATCCTCCTGTTGCAATAATTACGGATTTGGCATTTACGGTTAATACTCCTCCGTCAGGTTTATTGGCTTTCACTCCGGATACTGTACCGTCATTCGTAATTATTTCAAAAGCCGGTGTTTCATATCTCAGGTCTCCGCCGCTTTCTTTAAATAATTTATGCAGTCCTGTTATTGCCGGGATCCCGCCTTCAACATAAGCATTTGCCGTTGCAGGATTCTCTTCTATCATTTTTTCAGATCCTGACTGCATACCTGCCGGAAGGTTCGTCAGTTTAACACCGTTGTCAATAAGCCAATCAACTGTTTCACTGGAATGGTTGATAATATTTTTTACCAATGCTCCGTTGGCACGGTAATTACTTGTTGTCATATATTGATCAAAAAGCCACTCAGGGTCTACTTTCTCCCCGTTTTCTTTCTGAAGGCGGCTATTTACAGAAAACATTGAACCTGCAGCCGTACCTGCACCTGCAGGGAATGCGGTTTTTTCCAGCAGAACCACCTTGGCACCATCCTGCAGTGCCGTCAATGCTGCACTCGTACCGGACGCACCTGCTCCCACCACTACTACGTCTGTATCAATGGTCTCGTTTTCAGCTTCAGCTTTATTTTCACTTGCATTTTCTTTTCCCTTTAGAATCTCAGGGTCCGCACCTGCCTGTTTTATACAGTCTTCAACTGCAGATAAAATGGCCTTCGAAGTCATTGTAGCACCGGAAACCGTATCTACAGCAAGAGACTGGCTGCTTATGATTGCATCCGGAATTTCCGAAATTGGCTTATCACTTATTCCTTCAGTTTCATCGTGGTCTTTTACATTTATTTCTTTAATTTCAGAATCTGTAAAAGTAACTTCCACGGTTACATCTCCATTATGGCCTTGTGCCACGGAAGAATATGTGCCCGCCTTATAGCTTATTGCAGGCTGTTTATTTTGGTCAGGATTTCCTGCTGTACAGGATGTCACTGTTACCAATAAACAGACTGTCAACAGCATGCTTATAAATTTTTTCATGTTTACCTCCAAATTAAAATAAAAATATTGCCAATCAGCAGTATTATTACTGCCAACAGACAATATAAGGGTATGTCCAAGGCACAAGTCAAGTATATTTGCATTTAGCATATGGGAATCATAATAATGTAATTCTCCAGGTCTCCTCCGTCTTTATTGCGTTCCGTTGTTTGGGAAACAAAATGGCAAAGTACATCTCCAGCCACAGAATACCCCAGCTTTGCTACAATATCCAGAGGTTCTTTTATAATCTTCGGAGAACTGAATTCCACTGGTTTCTGTGAATATGCATATATCAAGCACTTGCCAAGATTAATCTTTTGTATTAATTCATCCGTAACCATGTTGTTCATTTTTGCTGTTTCCTCTGTAACCGAAAACCCCCAAAAACAATCATCTTCATTTTCGGAATATATTTTTTGTTCTGGTATAAGAAGGGAAATATGTATGTCAATAAATTCGTTTATCCAGCTTTTAAGATATTTACTTACATTTGCCTCTCCTAAAAAGTTTGCAGCAGTAGTATGCTTCAAAAAATAATAATCCTGACAATCTTCAATTATCCATTTATTGGGTTTTTCATAAACAGCATGGCACAACCTGCTGTAATTTCCTAAAGCTTCCTGCACAAGTTTCGTTTTTTTTATTTTTTTTTCTGTATCTTCAATCTTTTGATCAACAATATCAACTATTTTACCCGGATTGCTATTTTCCATCATATTTAATATTTCCTTGACAGAAAAGCCCAATTGTCTTAAATATCTTATCTGCATAATGGTACCGCATTCTGGAACATCGTAATACCTGTATCCTGAATATTTCTTATATGGAGTAAGTATTCCCTGCCTTTCATAAAATTTTAAGGTGTCCTGGGTTATACCTGTTTCATCTACTAATCTGCCAATACGATAGGATTTCATATAAACCTCCGAATAATTTTAAATCGCTTAATTGTTTTGTTAATTAACAAACTATGTTTAATCTTATTATATGCTATATTTAAATTTTGTCAATTAGCATAATATAGCAGGACACAGGTGTTCCTTAATAATTTAGCAACAATAAAAACCCGGATAAATATCCGGGTTTTTATAATTACACCTTATTTATTTATTTCTTACTACAATAAATTTATATGTAGTATCTTCAAATTTTTCTCTTCTTGTGCTTTCTCTGGATATTGTAAGAGAAACAGCATATCCTTTTTCTGATACTTTCAAATCATTTAATTCAAAAGTATAGGTATAATTACCTTCTTCATCCTTTGATTCTTTTATATCTTCATCTTTAATTTTTGTTACTTCATCTGAATCCGGAGCAGTAACTTTCACAGTTATATCCGATTCATCATCAGTAATAGCTTTTACTGTAATTGATGTTCCGGTTGTAGTAAACAATGCAGATTCAGTTGTAACATCAGACGGTGCTAAAATGCCTGTACCTGTTGTGGAATCAGATAATATAAGTCCGGTAATTGCAGCGCTTGTTGTAGTTTTGCTGTCATCTCGTCCGCCGTTACCGTGTCCACTGTTACCTTTTCCACCTTTACTGTCATCGTCTTTGTCTTCATCTTTTCCACCTGGTTCTTCAGGTTTTGTATCTTTTACGTGAGCTCTGTCGATTATAGTTAAAGCTTCAGCTCTTGAAATTTCTCTCAAAGGTCTGAAAGTGCCGTCCTCATAACCGATAATAAGTTTTTCAGATGATGCTGCTCCTACTCCTCCTTTAGCCCATGACGCCACTTCATTTGCGTCTATAAACGAACTTACACCTGCTTCATTATCGCTTAAACCTTTGATTCTTGCAATAATTAAAGCAGCCTCTTGTCTGCTGATTTTGTTATCCGGTCTTGCCGTGCTATCTTCATAACCTAACAAATAACCGGCCTTTACTGCTTTTTGTACCTCTTGGTAATACCAATCATCTGCATCAACGTCACTGAAATTTATATCAGTTATTTCAGTATATCCAAATGCACTGTTTACCATTGTCATGAATTCGGCTCGTGTAATTTGAGCGTCAGGTTTGAATGAACCATCTTCATATCCTTTCAGCTTGCCGTTGTCAAGCCATTCTTGTATGGTTTTTTCAGCCCAATGCCCTGAATAATCCGCACCAAATGCAACAGTCGGTATCAAAAGCGTCATCAACATAGTTAGTACCAAAACTAATGATACTTTCTTTTTAACCATTTTATATCCTCCTTTTCGTTATTCTGATATAATCAATTATTNNAATAATTGATTATATCAGAATAAAAAAAGCAACATAACATTTACCGCAAAATTAATAATTTTTGTGTTCTTCATTCTTCACCCGCCTTTTACAATATATATAATAGTACAATTTTAACATGCATTTGTCAACCCAAATTAGGTTACAAAAGGATTACAAAATACATTTGACACCACCCTGCAAAATTGGAAGGGGCTGCCTTATACAAAAAGAAAGTCAGCTTAAAATTCTATTTGAANNATAGACAAAATTATGGAGGTTTATATGGAGACAGTAAAGTTGGGCATTTTAGGAATGGGTACGGTTGCGTCAGGTCTTGTAAAAATAATTGAACTAAATAATTCAAAAATATCCGATAGTATCGGTAAAAAATTATGTGTAGAAAAGGTTCTCGTCAGGAATCCGAACAAGAAAAGAAATTCAGGCCTTCCCCAAAATATATATACAACTGATGCATATGAAATAATAAATGATCCGGACATTCAAATCATAGTAGAACTGATCGGCGGCATAGATCCTGCTCGGGAACACATAAAAGCAGCTCTCAAAAACAAAAAACATATTGTTACCGCCAATAAGGCTCTTATAGCAGCCTGCGGAGGGGAGCTTGAAGAATTGGCGGCGATAAATGGCGCAAAGCTTATGTATGAAGCAAGTGTAGCCGGAGGAATACCCATAATCAACACTATTTCCGAAAATCTTGCAGCCAATGAATTTGATCAGATAACGGGAATTGTAAATGGAACTACAAATTATATCCTTACTCAGATGACTGAAAACGGATTGGAATATGAACAGGCGCTAAAGGAAGCACAAAGGCTGGGTTTCGCCGAATCAGATCCTTCTTCGGATGTTGAAGGCGACGACGCTGTATACAAAATAGCAATATTGGCTTCTATAGCATTTGGACAAGAAATAAAAATCAAAGATATTCCAAAAGAAGGTATTACGAAAATATCCAGGGAAGACATAAATTATGCCCGAGAATTAGACTATAGAATTAAGCTTCTTGCTTCTGCTGTTAAAAAAGGGAACGAAATTGAAATTGGGGTTCATCCGACCTTTATTCCGGCAAAACACCCTCTTTCAACTGTTAAAAATGAGTTCAACGCCGTATTCCTAAAAGGCAACGCCGTAGGTGAACTTATGTTTTACGGCAAAGGCGCAGGATCACTTCCAACGGGAAGTGCCATACTTGGAGACATAATTTCAATCCTGAAAGGCGGCAAAACAGGATGTCATAAATTTAAAAAAATTGAAAAGTATAAAATTACATACAATGCATTTAAACCTTACTATATAAGATTCGAAGTAATCGACAAACCCGGTGTGCTTGGAAAAATTGCCGATGCCTTCGGCGCAAATGGCATAAGCTTAGCTTCTGTTATGCAGAGACAAAAAAACGGCGACAATATTGCCCCGCTGGTATTTATAACTCATGCAGCATACAGGAAAAATATTGACGCTGCTTTAAAGGAAATCAACAAATTTGAATGTGTGGCTAAAATTGCCGACATAATAATGGTTGAAAATTTTGAATAACATTATCTTTTATTACATAAGGATCAATGTAAAACTGTAACGTAACTTGATCCTTATTTACTGTTTTTATTGTTTTTATTGTTTTTAAAATTAATTATTGAACAGCAGAAAATCTCCGCCATTATTTCATTTCCTTTTTCATTAAAATGAAGGCCGTCAATATACAAATCGACTGCTTCATCCCCTGCTTTCTTTTCAAATTCAGAATAAAAATCAATGTATTTAAAATTAAAGGCTTTGCAGAATTCCTTAATCCACTTTCGGTATTCGTCAAGGGCTTGTACAACTTTGCCGAAGTCTGAAAATTCAGCCCAGTCCTGCCTTACATTTTCTGGATTGATTTTTGTAGGGATACCTATTATTGGATCTATGAACCTGGAAACAGACTGGTGAGCCATTGACATAATGTTTGACTTTATAATTCCAAGACCTGCACCTACAATTAAGTCATTAGCGCCTCCCATAATAAGTACCGCTTCCGGACTTCTTGCACAAACCACATTATAAAATCTGCTCAGCATGCCGCTTGTTGTGTCTCCGTTAATACCTTCGTTTACCACTTCTATACCTAATTTGTCCTGAGCCAATCTTGTCCAGGATTTTGACCTTTTGACTCCAAAACCATAGGTTAAGCTGTCTCCCAAACAAACTATTTTCATTTTATTATCATCTTCCTTTCCTTTAGGGAATCTATGGATTTTTCAAGAGCTTCTTTTGTTTTTACCTCAACTAAGACACGAATGCCTTTTCTTTCTGCAAATCTCAGCAATTCGCTTATATTTAACTTCCCTTCAAAAAGAACCTGATGATCCTTTTCCCCATCAACATCGTGAAGGTGCATGTGTGCAATTTTATCCTCATGAAACATTAAATATCTTTTGTCGGAAAATTTGGCTGCCGCATCGTGTCCTGCATCCCAGGTCAGTTTTATATTCGGATATGCAATTGCCTTGTCCAAAGCTCTCTGAATATATGGTTTCCCGAAATTTCCGCTGTTTTCAATGGCCAATACCACAGAACTTCCTTTCACCTTTTCTGAAAGTATTCTAATTGATTTTTCAAAATTGCATTGAAATCTTTCAGAATACTGATCATAGATATAAACTTTCCTATCAGGCAGAGTCATTTTTGCCCCTTGGATTATGTGCATGTTTAGAAGTTTTACGCCTGCCTCACACGCCCAGTCTGCCGTATCGGAAAAAAGCGTCTCGTATCCTTTCCTGACGCTTTCGTGAAAAACCCCCAAGTCGGCATCGTCAGGCATATGCATAGTAAATTCTATATTTGTTTCATTATTTATTCGCACTAACTCACGGGGGTTTATATTCTCTATAAAATTATACGGCAAGTTCATATTTAGCTCAATGAAATCTAATTTTAGCTTAAGACACAAATTTACAAGTTCGTCCAACGTATTGTATTCTACCAATGCCGGCATGCCTATTTTCATGATAACCTCCTATGTCCCGGCGGCTGACTCAGTTATGCCTTTTACAGCATATCGCTTCCCCCGGGTACAAAACCGCTTTTTCTAAACTTTTTCAATCGTTCTACCAGCATATCTCTATCCCGGTTTAAAGTTCCGGCTTGATTTACATAATTAGAAACGTGATTTGCTCTGAATATGCAATCTTTAAGATCCATATTTTCAAGCATCATTATATTTTCATCAATAACTTGAAGAGGTGTCAGCAGGTGGAATTTTCCCTGTCGAATATCCATTGAAAGCTCTGATTTTTCTTCAACCACCAATCTTAAAAGCGAAAAATAAGTTGGATTAATAGCCGAAATCACTTTAGCAGATTCAACTGCATGCTCTTCCATATATTCGGTTCCTCCAAGCCCCGAAATAATCATGCATGACAATTTAAATCCGGCTTTTAAGGCTTTTCTGCCTGCTTCAATCATCTGCTGCTGATTTGCCCCTTTTTGCATCATTGACAAAACATTATCCGAACCGCTTTCCACTCCTACATACAACAGTTCCAGTCCCGTTTCTCTGATTAGCTTCAATTCCTCATCGGTTTTTCTTATTAAATCAAGGGGCCCTGAATAAGAACTTATTCTTTTAGCCGAAGGAAACTGACTTTTTATATATTCTAACAGCTCAATCAGTTTTTCTGTTTTCAGGCACATAACATTTCCGTCCGCAAGAAAAATCCTTTCAGGATCTCGATAATATGATTTAAGCCATTCTATATGCGCTTTTATTTCCTCTTCTGACCTTAATCTGAACTGCTTGCCCTTATACATATAGCAAAATCTGCATTTATTGTGTGAGCAGCCCTCAGTTACCTGTATTATAAGGCTCCTCGCCTCACTTGGAGGCCTGAACAAAGGCTCTGAATACATTATATATTCCTCCCTTTCTTATTTCATTCTTACTTTACGTTACTTATCATCACTCATCATACCTATCTTAACTTATCCCTACTTATCTTCATTTTTTCATACCTGATGTTTGCTCCCAGGTTCTGAAGTTTTTCAACTATATTTGCATAACCTCTTTGTATATGATAAACTTCCGTAATTTCTGTTTCTCCTTCAGCAAGCATTCCGGCAATTATCAATGCAGCTCCTGCTCTCAGGTCGGTTGCCTTAACCTTCGTCCCGCTTAGTTTGTCAACGCCTTTTAAAATTGCGGTGCTGCCTTCTATTTTCACATCTACTCCCATTCTGGAAAGTTCGGTTGCATGCATGAACCTGTTTTCAAAAATAGTTTCGTGAATAATACTTGTACCGTCAGATAATGACAGCATAGCCATGAACTGAGCCTGCATATCTGTAGGGAAACCAGGATAGGGCAATGTTTTAATGTCAACTGCCTTTAATTTCCCATTGGAGTTTACTCTTATTTTATCATTATATTCCTCAACCATTGCTCCTGATTCCTGAAGCTTTGCAATTACAGGCTGAAGATGACTGGACACGATGTTTTCTATTACAACGTCTCCGCCTGTTGCCGCTGCAGCAACCATATATGTTCCCGCCTCTATTCTGTCGGGTATTATCGTGTGTTCTGTTTTATGTAGTTTTTTTACTCCTTTGATGCGGATTGTTTTTGTACCTGCACCAACTATGTTTCCACCCATGCTGTTTATAAAGTTGGCTAAATCAACTATTTCGGGTTCTTCCGCCGCATTTTCCAAAACTGTTTCCCCCTTTGCCAATGTTGCGGCCATTATTATATTTTCTGTTGCTCCCACACTGGGAAAATCCAGGTATATATCTGCACCCACCAGATTTTTCGTTCTTGCATTTACAAAGCCGTTTTCAGATTTAATTTCCGAACCTAAATATCTAAATCCCTTTAAGTGCAAATCGATTGGTCTTGTGCCAATTGCACAGCCTCCGGGTAAACAAACCCTTGCATTTCTGCATCTTGTAAGCAAAGGACCCATCACAAGAAATGATGCCCTCATCTTGCTTATTAATTCATATGGTGCCTCACATGTAACTATATTTTCAGCCATTACCCTGAGGGTATTTTCTCCTAATTTTTCCACTTTTGCGCCAAGCACTTCAAGCAGCCGGCACATAACGTGCACATCTTCTAAATTCGGTATATCGTGGATAATGCATTCATCTTCCGACAGCAGTGTTGCCGCTAAAATCGGCAAGATTGAATTTTTTGAACCATCAACCCTTACATTTCCTTTAAGGCCCAAGCTTTTTTTTACTATTATTTTTTCCATGTTTCTCCTCAAAACCGGTTTATGTATTTATTATAAATAAATTATTTTCTAAAATTATTAGAATAATCAAACTAACCTGTTTATAATATCATCTTTTTTGTAATTTTTCAAATAAAAATTTTGCATATTTCTAAATAAGGCGAGCTCAATATTTTTGCCTCTTTTAAATAAAAAACATAAAAAAAGAAAAAAACGTATGAATAAATAAAGGGGGACGTTAATTAAAAGTTGCACGTTTTTTTCTTTTTTATAATACTATTATTTACTTTAATTATATTTTTATTCACGAAACATTAAAAAATTCAAAAATTTACATTCACCAACTGATAGTAACTGCCTTATTTAAATTTTGGAAGCCTTACTTCCGCCTTAAACAGGTCTCCGTCAATTCCCAGGTCCAATATTCCGTTTTGTATTTCCATAAGGCTTTTGGCGATTGCCAGACCTAAGCCGTTTCCTTCTGAACTTCGTGATTCATCCCCCCGTTTGAACCTTTCCATAAGTTCGTCCACCGGAATGTTAAGTTCATATGCGGAAATATTCTTAAAACTAACAAACACTTCTTTTTCCGTTTCAGAAATGTCTATATAGACTCTTGACTCTTCCAGAGCATATTTAAAAATGTTGGACAACAAATTTTCCATAACACGGCTTAAAAGTCTTCCGTCTGCTATTGCAAACATTCGTTCTCTTTCCGCCGTCACTTTAAATATTAATTTGGACTCCTGAATTTTTTCGTCTAATTCTCCTAAAATCTGAGAAATCAACGCATTTACATTTACTCTTTGTAAATTTGGTTCGATACTGCCGCTTGTAGCCTTGGCCGCCTCAAACAAATCCTCCGTCAATGTTTTCAGCCTGTTTGATTTTCTGTCAAGTACGTCCAGGTACTTGGGGGCGTCCGGAGAATCAAGTCCTTCTCTTTTCAGCAGGTATACATATGAAATGATTGAAGTCAAAGGTGTTTTTATATCATGGGACACATTTGTTATTAATTCGGACTTAAGTCTCTCGCTTTTCACCTCTTTTTGCACGGCTGTTTTCATTCCACTTGTTATAGTGTTTATATCTTCTGCCAGCTGTTTGAATTCACCGGCCCCGTCCACCTGTATTTTATAGTCATAATTACCTTCTTTGGCTATTTTAAGGCCTTTTAATATTATTTGAAATTTTCCGACCTTAGTATACACATAGTATGCGGCAAGCAATACAATCAGAATTACCAAAAACGGAATTCTTGCACTGAAAAAAGAAATTCCCACTAATGCTGCAATACCGCAGATGGATTTGGCCATCAGCGGTCCGCCGACTGCAATTTCCTTTAACCCTCGGGCTATGTGGGACAGAATTATATAAATCATCGAGTGATTTATCAAAGTACCGTTTTTTATATGCCTTACAACTGAATAGAACAGCACTAAAAAAGCCGCTGCTAACAGTGCAACTGACGAAAGCATTGCCAATTTCATTAAATTTTCGTTTGTGTATCTTATATTAAGTACATTATAAAACTGGGTAATACCTAATGCTACTATTCCCGTAATCAGAAGCAGGCTCAAATCGGGATACAGCTTATCAAATGCGGTCATGTGCAATTCTTCATCATTTATTGTTTTCCCTGCAGCAGCAATAAGATAAACAAAACATACCAAAACAAGAACCACGCAAACAATTATTATTATTCCGTTATTAATAAGCGTACTCCTGTCCATATTCCACGCTTCGGATCTTGACAGAATGCCTTCTTCGGTAATTGCTGCATAAATTACCATTTCATTTCTTCCGCCTTCTATATCTTCAAATGTGTCAAGCAATGAAGCGGAAAAACTGTTGTAACCGTTCTCGGGAACCAGTGCCAGTCCCTGGTTATCTATCAGAACGTAAACATTTTGATCTAAATAATAATCTCTTTGGGAATTACCTGTATTTGTGCATTTATTTATCCCGTCGGATGCATAATAGACAATTCCCCCGGGACCGTTTAAATCGCTGATAATCTGCTTGTAGTTGTTCAGATCAGCCTTCATAATCATTTTTTTTATTTCTTTTATTTCTTCGCTTTTTTCTTCCCAAAAAAGCTTCCTTGCTTCGTAGTTGTCTTCCAGCCCTTTTTCAGCAATAAAATTATTATACAGATTTGTAAGCTGCCAGCTGTCCTTGATATCCAAATTTTTTACTGTTTGGCCGCTAAGTATATAGCTTTCGCTTTTATAGGCCCTAAGCACATGTTCCAGCCGATTGGCGGCATAACGAAGCTCGTTGCTCAGAGTATTGCTTTCCATATAATCTTTAACTGTAATGCTTTCGTAATTCTTTACATTTAAATAAATATTAAGCGCTGATGATACTCCTATTAACAGGCATATTATTATTAATACGAAAGCAGAAATTTTAGTGACAATTTTCCTGCTATATATCTTCCACTTTGTAGCCAACACCCCACACCACCTTTAGGTATCTTGGATTTTTAGGGTCTATCTCTATTTTTTCCCTTATTCTCCTTATATGCACAGCTACCGTGTTTTCAGGATTAAAGGAAGGCTCATTCCACACTGCCTCATATATATCATCTATTGAAAAAACTCTTCCCTTGTTTTTAGTAAGGAACAATAGTATTTTGTATTCCACCGGAGTTAACTTTACCAGCTCGCCGTCAACCGTGACTTCTTTTCTTTCGTCATCTATTATTAAACCGCCTGTTTCGTAAAAGTTGTTTGATTCTCCGCCTTCGGCTCCACCTAATGATGTATACCTTCTCAGCTGTGATTTCACCCTGGCAATAAGCTCCAATGGATTAAAAGGCTTTGTAATATAATCGTCAGCTCCCATATTGAGCCCCAGGACTATATCTGTTTCTTCTGATTTGGCAGACAGCATAATAACAGGTATATTTTTAATTTCCCTGATTTTCGTAGTAGCTTTAATGCCGTCCATCTCAGGCATCATTATGTCCATGATTATTAAATGCACCTCGCTGTTTTTCACGGTTTCAATTGCCTGCAATCCCGAATAACATTTAAGTATATTATATCCTTCATTTTTTAAATATACTTCAATTGCATCAACAATTTCTTTGTCGTCGTCGCATACTAATATGTTCATAAAGCCTCCTTGGTATTAACATTTTATTTAAATTTTTGCAGGCCTCTTTTAATAGATTCTGTTATGTCATGCTCCAAATCAAGCCTGTAATTTCTCGAGATAACTTTTCCCGGCTTTTCTGTATCAAAATCCTGTCCGTTCCATAATACCGCAAGTTTTATCCTGTCATAGTTCGGCATTTTTGTGAACATATCGTCAAACCACATACTTTTGTTTCCTCCTGCGGAAGCACAGCTGAATTCCGTAATCATCATAGGATGTTTGAAATGCCTTGCATAATCATAATAAAAAGGATCATAAGCTTCGGAAAAGCTTCTCCAAACTTCACCGTCGTAATAGTCCCCTGTATTGTAGGCAGTAAGGCCTACAACATCCACATATTCATTACCCGGGTAATAGTTCAGGTAATGATTATAAGCAAAGTTAGGGAACGATTTTTCGTTTGGATTCCACACAAAGATTACATTATCTACTCCATGCTCCTTGAATCTGTCATATATATACCTCCAGCATCGAATAAATAAATCCGTATCTTTGCCTACATTGTGAGCACAATAGGAAACCCATTCCCCGTTCATTTCATTATTCAATCTAAACAAAACCGGATAATCGTATTGTTTGAAGTTTTGTGCCAGATTGTCCAAGTATTCGTCATATTTTCCTTCAATGATTTCTAATGTAATATCCTTTTCTTTCCCATCTTCTGCATCTGTAGTATACAGACCGTATTCCACAACTTTGCCGTCCTCTTTAGCCTTGTTCATCTGATCTGTTTTGTAAGGCGACTGGAATGAATTATATATGAGGGTTACCGGAAATTCATAATCAAACATATTTTCAAGTTTGTTGAGTTCATATGAGTAAAAGGGATAGGACGGCTCGAAAATTCCAAAACTTGCTTTTTCACTGTCTTCTAAATATTTGTTGTAAAAAGCCTGTGTCTTTTCGTCGAATTCTTTGTTTACAGGCTCAAAGACAGCGTCCTGTTTCATTGTACCGTACTTGTCTATGAATTTGAAATTCGGCATTACATAATCAATATTTATCGGCTGTGCCGATTTTATAAATACTGTTATTGATTCTTTATATGATCTGGCAAAAGCAACTGTTGCATAATAGTTGCAGTCCGGAATTCCGTTTTCAATTTTTTTTCTTTCATAAATAACTACGTGTCCGTTTAATCCGCTATAATCTTTATCATACTCTCTTGTTATTTTAAATGCAGGATTATTTAATATTCCCCTGTTTGCATATCCTAAATATGTGTCAATATTGTTTAAGTCATCATCAAAATTATCATATAATATATCAACAACTAAATTTTCCGACTCAAACCTGCTTTTTACACTGACAATATCCTCGTTAAGTTTTAAGCTGTCCGGAAGCACTGCTTCATAACCGTAAGGGTTGTTTACATATTTGTTGTAGCCTTGAGAGAATACCTCTAATGTTGTGCTTTGTACAGGTTCCTGTGCCAATGCCGTATTTGTTAAAAAAGCAAACACACAAGCGGCGGAAATTGCTAATATTTTTTTGAAGTTCATTATATTCTCCTGTAATTATTCAGTTTTTGTTAGATTTTTTAATTCTGTATTTTCCTTACTGTAAAGGGCAAATTTCTTAAATCCGTATTCACTCAA
Organism: Firmicutes bacterium UBA4845; assembly: GCA_002399975.1. Taxonomy (GTDB): domain Bacteria; phylum Bacillota; class Clostridia; order Tissierellales; family Sedimentibacteraceae; genus Sedimentibacter. The sequence goes on from DHER01000101.1 coordinate 84,729, forward strand.
CTGATTGAGCTGTTTTCCTAATTTTTTCGCTTTTTCGAATGTGGAAACAATGTACCCCTGCTCTCTTATTTCATCTGCCTTATTTAAAACATCAATGTATTTATCATTTTTCTCATAAATCAATACAACCTTTTCTTTGCCCGGGACTTGGAAATTTTCCTCCATAAGTTGATTTACCAGCCTTTCAAATCCTATTGAAAAACCTACTGCGGGAATTTTTTCTCCTATGTAATTTCCTACCATTTCATCATATCTTCCGCCGCCGGCTATAGAATAGCCCAAACCCTTGTAGGCAATTTCAAAAATAGAGCCGGTGTAATATCCCATTCCTCTTATGAGCGTAAAATCGTATACTATATCGTATCTTTTATCTGCATATTCTCCCGCGTTTTTCAGAACTTCAGACACATCTTCAACAACATCTCCGGGAACACCGTATTCTACCAGGCATTCAATAGCATTTTCATTGATGTCTGCAATTGCTTTCATTAATTTTGAAACAGAACCGGCTGAATACTCCTTGCTGTGAAGCTCTTTTTCAACGCCTTCAGTTCCTATCTTGTCTAATTTATCCACTGAAATGCATACTCCGTCAAACTCTTCTTCCGAAAATCCGCAGTTTAAAATTACAGCTTTTAAAACTCTCCTGTCATTGAACCTTATTGTAAAATTCTCAATACCCAGAGCATTCAAAGCTTTTGCAGTGGTTGCAATCAATTCCAATTCTGCAGCTTTTGTGCTGTCTCCTATTATGTCTATATCGCATTGCTTAAAGCTCCTGTACCTGCCTTTTTGGGCTCTTTCCGCCCTGAACACATTGCCTACCTGCAGAGCTTTAAATATGGATGGCAAGGCAGCCCTGTTATTACAGTAAAAACGGCTTAAAGGCACTGTAAGATCGTATCTTAATCCTAAATCGGCCAGGTCGTCTTCAGTCAAATTTTCTTTTGAAAGGTCAAGTTTTTCTCCCCTTTTCAATATTTTAAATATTAAGCTTAAATTTTCTCCGCCCTTACTCCCGGATAAATTCTCTATGTTCTCCACAGCAGGTGTCTCTATAGGTTCAAATCCGCTCTGCTTGTAAGTTTTCACTATAACGCCTTCAACGTAATCCCTTATTTCTTTTTCTCGGGGTGTTATGTCCCGCATACCCTTTGCAGTGTTCGTATTAACTTTCATTTTTTCCTCCTTTGTTTTTTAATATCCTTTATATCAATTATTTTCTACTTATGTTACCAAATAAATTGTTAATTATCAATATTTATTTAAGTTTATCCCTAATAACTGCCTGTTATTCTGAAACTGGGAAAGGCGTCTGCTTCTTTAGGGAGGGCCCAGACCCTCCCACTTTGGTCATTATATCATATTAATGATGACTTTAATAACAAGATTTATAAAAATATTTCGTTTTTTCAAAGTCAACTGCTTTGAAGGCTCAAAAAAAGGTGAATGTGCAAACTTATTATATTAAAATTTCTTCTGCAGTTGTTACTATTCCAGCTGATTTAACCTCAACTACGTCACCACTGCTTGTATTGAATATATTGTCAGCTATGATCGTATCCATGACAGTTCTCACTTCAGCTTCTGTCAACTCGTCTTTTGGTTCATCAACATTCATGGTAAATGTTTTTCCGCCGGCTGTCTTAAATATCATCAACAATTTCTTAGTCATCAGATCACCTCCTTTTAAATTAAAATATTTGGAATAATTTCCGCATGCCGGGCGGCCTCCCCCCGAATGCGGGTTCTTTTAAACAATTATTTTTTTACTCTTCGTTTATCAATTCATACTCTTCATATTTCATTAAGTTCATAAGTGAATATGACTGCAAATCTGATATGGCGACTCCCAGGTTATACAAATTCTCATCTTCTGCTGTTGATTTGATGTTAGAAAATGTCTTGTTTTTAATGATCTCATTGTTTTTTTCATCAAGACCGGCATTGAAAACAAGTTTTAACTTAGAGTCTGCATGATTTTTTATAACTGCCAAGCTTCTCACCTCCTTTATGTTTCTATATACTATATAGTCTCTGCAGGCCAAATGTATTGATTTATTTTTGATTTCATGATAGCATAGGGTTAAATGATACAATTCAAGAGGCAATTATGAACAAATCCCTTCTGAAAGAAGCAAAATTGCTGATAAAAGATTTAGGAAATTATGATTATACAGAAAAAGTAAAATATGTTATCTACCTGGTAACTAAAATACTTTACAGCTGCAAAATAAATGGATTCGATATTTTGGGCGAAAAATGCAAATTCAGCGGATTATCCTTGTTTTTTTCAAATAATTCAGATAATAATAATGAATATTTATTTCATGAATACAGATACCTTAACCTTGGGATTTCAGAAGCCGAAGAAAGAATATATAATTTAATCGCATCTGAAAGGCATAATTTGGATTTGGTTAATTTCCGTCCTGCAGAACTATATGAAGCCTTGCTGTCTTCCAGAGAAAAGAAAAATCTCGGACAAGTATACACACCTGACTATATAATACACAAAATGCTTTATCAGTTATTTGAGATCAAAAAAATTGACAGAAATACAAAAATTCTTGATCCGTCCTGCGGAGGAGGTTACTTTCTCATTGAATTCTTTAAAAAAATAAAGTATTCTTTAAAGGATGAGGTAGATGACAAATATATTATAGAAAACATGCTTTACGGAATAGATATTGATGATTTTTCAATATTTCTCACCAAGGCAGGGATACTTTTTGCAAGCTGTTGTTCCAACGTTAATTTTAACCTATTTGCACTTGACTACCTGACAGATTCATTTAAACTGAATAAATTCGACATAGTTGTAGGAAATCCTCCTTATGTAGGACACAAAAACACATCTGCAAAATACAAAAAAAAATTATACAAACATTACTCCGAAGTATTTTATAATAAGGCTGACATTTCCTACTGTTTTTTTAGGAAAAGCAAGTCTGTAATTAAATCTGACGGAATAATATCCTTTATTACATCAAGGTATTTTATGGAAGCATTGTATGGCGATAGAATAAGAGCATATTTAAAAAATAATTTTAATATAATATCAATTACAGATTTTAACGGAAATAATGTATTCAAGGGAACAACGGTCAGCCCGGCTTTAATTGCACTGTCAAATAAAGGCAGGAACAAAAATAGCTTTTTGTGCGTCAAATATAATGAAAACAATAAAAAGGAGGAATTCTTTTACAATCAGGATAAGCTCAAGGACACCGGATGGATAATTTTAAAAGATGAGGACGATCAGCTGTTCAATCGCATTGAATCAATTTCCAACACATTCATAAGTGATTTGTGTACAATTAAACAAGGGATTATAACAGGGTTGGACAAGGCTTTTATCGTTGATGAAGAAATAATTGAAAAATATCATATTGAACAGGATTTACTAAAAAAATGGATTAAAAACAGCAACATACTCAAATCAGGTATAAAATATAATAAATTGTATTTAATATATACAAATATGATAGACTGCGAACAAAATTACCCTAATGCGGTCCAATATCTTTCTCAATATAAAGAAAAGCTGAAAAGCAGGAGAGAATGTTTAAAAGGAAGCAGGAAATGGTATGAACTCCAATGGGGCAGAATACAATCTGATTTTGAGAACCCGAAGATAGTTTTTCCCTTTAAATCCAGAAGGAATGAATTTTATTATGATAAAAACCGATACTTCTGTAGTGCAGACGTATATATTATGAATAATTTCAGCAAAAAAATACGTTTGAATTATTTGCTTCCATATCTGAATTCGAATATTTTTGAATTTTATTTCAAATGCAGGGCGAAAAAAGTAGGCAATAATATTTATGAATATTATCCAAATAAATTGAACCATTCTAAAATATTTTTACCTGAAGAAAATGTTTGGCAAAATATTTCTGATTTAACGAAAAATAATGTTGAAATTTTTCTTAAAAAGGTGTTTAATATATCCGAAAAGGAGGTAAATAATATAATACAAAAATATGTTTATAAAGGATGATGGCGCAAGTTGAAAAAAATTAAAAAGCTATTATTATTAACTACTGTTTTTATTGTGTTATTCATTCAACCAGCATCGGCACAGACAATGTACTACGATACCCATAATCATTGGGCAGAAAGCGATATTGTTTTCGCATCTAACACATTGAAAGTTTTCAAAGGTTACGGTGATTTCACTTTCAGGCCGGAAAACAATATTACAAGGGCCGAGTTTATAACCAGCCTGGCAAAAACAGCTTACCGTCAAAACCAAATGAATGAAATTTACACAAGCGACATGTCATACAGCGACATGTCAAATAAGCATTGGTCTTATACCTTTGTTATTTCCATGTATGAACATTTAAAATCAAACGACGGCTATTCATTTACCGATATTTTTCCGGAGCAGAAATTTTATCCTGACAAGCCCATTACCAGAAAAGAATCCGCCGCTTTAATTGCAGTGTTCTGCAAAGATTCGATTTATGACAATCCTTTGAATTTTTCGGATGTGAATAAAAACAGCAAATTTTATGAGGAAATAAAAAGGCTTTACAATGCAGGAATCATTAACGGATACGAAGACGGAACATTTAAAAGCAACAATAATATTACAAGAGCAGAATCTGCCGCATTAATAAAAAGAATTTATAATGATATTAAAACAAGCAATGAAGGCAATTATCTGACAAAATTAGAGTTTCTCCCTATTAAGGGCGAAGACTTGTACACGTATTTCGGCAATTATAACTTAAACAGCGTCAACCAAATAGACAGAAGATACATTAAGGCCAAGGATACTTTGGAGTACGTATCCTTTGGAGGCTATATTTACCCTGAAGATGAGCATTTATATGATTTAAATGCCATTGGGACCATGGCGGCGCTGCGATCGGAAGGCTACTACAATGTGGCCGGAACCAACTTTTATCTGATTACATTCGGCAATTATACGGATTCGGAAAAAACACAGTTTACAAATGAAATTTTACAAAATATTATTAATAGGAATGATTTAAACGATTCTGAACTAATGCATATTTTTACGGCAGCAAGTAAATACCCTGTTAAAGAAGACCTGTATATGGGAGCACTGAAAAAATGGTACAATACTACTGGCAGTGATAATGCAAAGGCAAATATACTGTTTTTCAGATATGCATATTACGTTAAAAACAATAACAAAGAAATGCTTAAAACTTTGGCTTATGAAGATTTGAAAAAAGCAAATGACGTGCCTTCTCTGCTAAACATTAACTGGGGGCTGACAGCAGGATCCACAGGAGTTGATTTTAAAAATTACGGTTTTTGCAATTACAATTACTCACTTTACAAAGACACTGCTTTTAACAAGTATATGCAAAATCCACCTGAACCTATAAATTATGATTGTGATATTGTGGAACTGGCTAATATGCTGTTGATTGAAAAAAGTGTAAAACCGCCAGTCGGAAACCCAGCAAGCTACGAAAACATCTTTAGCAAATATTCTCTGAACAGATTGTACGTGCTGAACTTCCTGGGTGAAAAGGAAAGAGCTTTCGTAGAAGGCATTAACGATTATGAAACAATTAAGACATTTAGTATTTACAAGGCTAACAAACCGGCCAGCGACGATACATATACTGGAATTTTAAAAAAAGTAAAAGTATAATAAATTAATAACATAAAGAAATCCCCTCAAAGCAATAAGGGGATTTCTTTATTATTATTGTATTCGCTTACAGATTATAATATAATTATACTGACAAGTTGAAAAGAAAGGAGCGTATTTGTGTATTAATTTATAAATACATAATACAAAAAGTAAAATGGAATTTATAAAGAAAGCTTATAAAGTAAAAGGTGAAGCCATAATTAAAAACCTCCAAAAAAGAGGCATGGAAGGATGGTACTTTGACAGCAGAGAAGAAGCGGTAGAAAAAATAATGTCCATGATTAAACAAGATGATATCGTGTCATGGGGCGGTTCTTATACTATCGACGAACTGGGAATAAAAAAACTTCTTGAAGAAAGACGTATTTCAGTAATTGACAGAGATAAAGCCAAATCGCCGGAAGAAAATGTAAAACTGAGAAAACAATCTTTAACTGCTGATGTCTATTTAACCAGTACCAATGCAATAACAATTGATGGTGAACTGATAAATGTAGATGGAGCCGGCAACAGACTTGCAGCTTACTGCTATGGCCCTGACAGTGTAATTGTAGTCGCAGGCATGAACAAAACCGTTCCTGAACTCAGCGCCGCATTGGGCAGGATAAGATCCGACGCAGCGATACCTAATGCTTTCAGGGTAAACGCTCAGACACCCTGCCGTTTTACAGGAAAATGTTCGGAATGTACTTCCAAAGACACACTATGCAGCCAAATTTTAGTTACAAGATACAGCAAACCGCAGAACAGAATTAAAGTAATATTAATAGGAGAAAACTTAGGTTTCTAAGGAGCAATAATGAAGATAATACATTCATCCGACTGGCATTTGGGAATAAGCCTGCACGGCGCTTCTCTGCTTGAAGAGCAGAAAAATTTTGCAGGCTTTTTAATAAATGCCGTCAAAGAATTAAATATTGACGCAGTAATGATCTCAGGCGATATATTTGACCATTCGGTGTCCAGTGCCGAATCTATTTCACTGTACAATGACACTGTTACAAAACTGTGCGGAGAAATAGGAATACCTGTAATCATATCTGCCGGAAACCATGACGGAGCAGCCCGCCTGGCATCATGCAACCGGCTTTTGAAAAAAACCGGTCTTTATATATTTGGTAAACTATCCAAAAAAACAAGTGCTGTGGAATTAGGCAATGTGGATATATACGCACTGCCTTATTTCAACACGGATGAAGTTAAAGCACTCTTCCCCGATGATAAAATAAGCAGCTACTCAGATGCAATGAAATGTGTACTGAACAGTATAAGGCTGAATTTCAAACCCGGCAAAAAGAATATACTCATGTGTCACTGCTTCATAAGCGGATCGGAACTTTCCGAAAGCGACCGTGCAGCAATGGTAGGAGGCGCATCAGCAGTGCCTGCAGATATTTTCGAAGGCTTTGACTATGTTGCAGCCGGCCACCTTCACAAAGCACAGAACAGAGGCTTTAACATAAGGTTTAGCGGATCTCCGCTTAAATATTCATTTAGTGAATCTTCCCACAAAAAATCTGTTACAGTGTTAAATATCAGCGACGAAATAAACGATGAAATTAAAATCGAAGAACTGGGAATTACTCCTTTAAGGGAGCTGAGAGTTCTAAAGGGAACATTTGACGAAATTCTGGAAATTGCGGGAAATGACAAACAAAGGGACGATTACATCAAAATCGAAATTACAGATAAGTATGCCGGTATGGAGGACGCAGAGCTGTTCAGATCTTACTACATGAATTTACTGAATATTTCCGGGAAAATGAACGAAACAGAAGAAAATCAACTTACTGTTGAAGAATTATACAGCCTTTCTCCTGACAGCATCTTAGAAAAATTTTATAAAGAAGTAACAGGAAACGACCTGAGTGAAGAACAGAGGAATCTGTTTCGCCAGGCTGCTGCAGCAGTTGAAAATGAGGAGCGTGACAGACAATGATACCTGTTAAATTAACCTTTCAGGCATTCGGTCCATATGTTAAAAGGCAGGAAATTGATTTTAGAAAATTTGCGGACTCAGGTGTATTTTTAATTCACGGAGCTACAGGCTCAGGTAAAACCACAATTCTTGACGCAATGACTTACGCCTTGTACGGAAAATCAAGCGGAGGCCAGCGAGGCGACATTACCGCAATGAGATGCCAGATGGCAAAGGAAGATACTCCTACCGAAGTTGAATTTATATTTAAAACAGGCAGCAAAACATGTAAATTCACAAGGAGCATAAAGGAACGCACCAAAAGAAACGGTGACAGAGCTTTTAACCTTTCACAAAATGCTATGTTCCTTGACAGCGACGGAATATTTGTGCCGTTTTTTGAAAATCCAAAAATACGAGATATGGAACAAAAAGCAAATGAACTAATAGGCCTGGATTACCAGCAGTTTGCTCAAGTAATAATTCTCCCTCAGGGAAAATTTGAAAAACTGCTTATGGCAAAATCAGATGAAAAGGAAAAAATACTGGTTACTCTTTTTAATGCGGAGAAATGGCAGGAGACAGCAGAATGGATCTGCGACGAAGCAAATGAAATAGCAAGATATATAGCTTTAAAAGAAGAACATATACATGTTCTGTTTAATTCCGAACAAGCAAGTTCAATTGATGATTTGAAAATTCAAGTTGAAAAATTAAAATCTGAAATTGAAAAATCCTTTAAAGAAAAAGATGAAAAATCGGAATTATTGACAACAGAAAAGGAAAAGTACCAATTTCAAAAAGATATATTTAATTTATTTGAAGAAAAGGAAAAAACAGAAAAAGAACTGAATAAAATAAAAGAAAAAGAAAAAAGCATTAGTGTCCTTTCCACTAAACTTGAAAAAGGAAGAAAAGCACTTAATGTTTTTCAGAAATATTCAAGTGTGCTAAACCTGTACAAACAGTTTCGGAAATCCACGGAAAAGTTGGAAAATGAAAAAAGAAACAACTTAAGCTGTGTTTCTGCATTGGAAAAGGCTAAAAAAGCCTTGGAAATATTAAAAGGAAATGAAGAATATATTGAAACTTTGAAAGAAGAAAAAATAAAACTTGAAAATCTGACGGAAATTTACAAAACAATATCAACGGCTGCAGCAGAAGCAAAGGCAGAAGACGCTGCGCTTAAAAAACTCACAGATGAAAACAAAAGCAAACAGAATATTTGCGATTTAACAAATGAAGATCTGAAAAAATACAGGGAAAAAAAGGATTTTATTTTTAATAACTACCAGCTTAATCTACCCATATTAAGAGAAAAATACGATAAATTCATGCTTATGGACAAAAAAACCCAAGAGCTTAAAACAATCAGCCTGAAAATAAATAATGCAGACAGTGATTTGTGCAATTTGAACCAACAGCTTGAAGAAAACAAAAGAGTTTCCGCTTTGAAAAGAGATGAATATGAAAAATCCTATAATCGATATATTGACGAAGCGGCATGCCTTCTAGGCAAAAATCTGAAAGAAGGTCAGAAATGCCCGGTCTGCGGAAGCATTCATCATCCCAAAAAAGCATCCGGGACAAAGAACGCCGGGGACACTTCAACAATTAAAAAACTGAGTCATGAATTGGAAAAATTGGCCAAAGAAGCAAACAAAATTATGAGTTTAACAGCAAAACAGGATGCCATAAAAACATCCTGGATTGAAAGGCAAGAAAATCTTCAGGAAGAAATAGTCAAAATAAAAGAAAACTTAAAAAACGATACAAAAGAAGATATACTGCAAAAACTTAAGTACGCGGAAAGGGAATCAAAGAAATTAAGCAGCATAATAGAAACCGAAACAAAGCTTACTGCAAAAACCAACCGATTGGCTCTGGAACTATCGGAATTAAACTCTAAGATATTGTCCCAGAGCAGGCTTAGAGAAGAAAAGTCTGCAAAACTCAACGCCTTGAACGCAAGTAAAATAAAAGGCATAGAAAGTGCAAATGATTTATCAGCAAAAATAGGTTCACTTAAAATTGAAATAGACAGCTACACAAATAAATTAGACAGCCTTTCAGAAAGAAAAATCACCGCAGAAAAGCTTCTGAGTTCATCAAATGCAAGCCTGCAATTTTTAAAGGAAGATACTAAAAATAAAAGCAGCGAGTATGAAAAAGGAAAGTCCGAATATTATGTACTGCTGCAAGAAAACAATTTTGCCGACACGGCAGAATTTAAATCATGCCTTGCAGATCCTAATGTTCTAGACGGCTGGGACAAGCAAATACAGGAATATATTATTGAAAAGGGCTCTGTTACGAGGAACCTGAAAAAGCTTATACGATTTACGGAAGGCAAAGAAAAACCTGATATTGATAAAATTAAAAATTCAATAACGGACATTGAAAAAAATATAACAGAATTGGAAAAACATATTGCTTTAAACTCCGACAGAAAAGAACGAATCGAAAAAACAATTCAAAAAGCTGAGAAAGAGCAGCAGTCACTTCGAAAAATGATGCAGAAATATGATTTATACAACAGCTTTGGAGTAACACTTCGAGGTGACCGAGGTATAAGCCTTAGAAGATATGTCCTGGGTGTAATGCTTTCCTCCGTAACAGCAGAAGCAAACAGGCTTCTTAAAAATGTCCACGACGGGCGCTATCAGCTTTGCAGAACCCTTGAAGTAAGCGGCAGAACAAGAAAGGCAGGATTAGAACTTGAAGTCTTTGACGCTTATTCAGGTGAAAAAAGAAGTGTAACGGGTTTATCCGGCGGTGAAAAATTTCTTGTTTCTCTTGCCCTTTCCCTTGGGCTTTCTGCAGTTGTACAAGCTCAGTCGGGAGGTATAAAAATCGGTACAATATTTATTGACGAAGGTTTCGGAAGCCTGGATTCTCTTTCAATAAGAGACGCACTGAACGTACTTGCTTCCATCAAAGGTTCCAAAAGACTTGTGGGTATTATTTCCCACGTTCAAATGCTGAAAGAAACAATAGACTCATCTATTACTATAGAAAAGAACCGCAGCGGAAGCACACTTATAATTAACGGCTAAGGTGTAAGTTTTAAGTTTTATATTCCTCTTTATGTGTAACAACTGCTATGGTTTAAGAATATATTGAAGTAATAAACTTATAGTAAATATGAGGAGGTTATATAAGCATGAAATGCTCAGATAGAAAAGATCCCTTAGGCGGTACCGGCGGAATAGGCGAAAGATGCTGCACCGGTCAGTCAGGCTGTAACTGGGACGGCACACTGCGAAATGTAGTTACTGAACCAATATATGTACAAAAAGTTTATGATGCCGTATTATTTAATTTACAAGGTTTAAAAACTGCTCCTAATACTGTATTTGAACCAAGACTTGGTTGTGAAACAAACATAGTAAGGATAGCAGACATAAGATGCAGAAAATTCTTTAATCCGGACAACATCAATGATAATTGCAATTTGAAAATAAAACCTGTAACAACATTATCAGGAGGTCAATTCGTTAAAAATGAAGACGGATGCGACTACAAAGTTATAGGTCCGGACGGAACTTTAAGTGAAAGATTAGTATGGGCTGACACCCAGTTCTGCGATGAGGAAGAGCAGGGCACTCCTGTATTCGGTACACAGAACATTGAAATATCAGGCGCTGTGGAAATTGAAATGGATTTAGTTGTAACTCCATGTGATTCAAATTGTGAAAGCATGATTACACTTAGTACATTAGTTGAAATTGCACCGGAAAACAATCCCCTGGTTCTGACCAACTTCTTTGAAATTTGTGTACCGTCAGTATTTGACTCGGCTTTCCTTCCGAGGTTCACCGAATTCTGCAACCTTGACTGTGTAATAAGACTGGCAACCAACAGTATTCAAAGAGACTTCTGCCTTGACCCAAGGACCGGCGAATTATCAGCTAACTTGATAATTTCACTGTGCATATCCTGCGAAAAGAAAATTGTGGTTCCAGTTCAATTATGTGTTCTTTCCACAGGATTTACGGAATTGATTCCGGAACAGCCAAATATCTGCCCATCATTCCCAAAATTATTCCCAAGACAAATTGATGAAAACTCCGTAGGAGGAGGCGGTGGAACAGGAGGAGGAGGCGGCAGCTGCTGCAAACCAAGGTCTCAGTCAACAACAACCGATGACTGTAATTGTAATTAAACACATAGAGCCTGCTTAGTCAGCAGGCTCAAGCTTATTTTTTTTTGTAATTCCTTATCTTGTCTTTTTCTATGCTGCCTATTCCTTTTTCAATCAGGCGTATGTTAACAGATTCTTCTATAACTGTTTTAATAAGCACAACTATGGGAACTCCAAGAATCATACCCGGCACCCCGCATAAATTTCCTCCAACCGTAACAGATGTAATAATCCAGAATGGGCTTACTCCAACGTTTCCTCCCACAATCCTCGGGTCAATAAAGTTACCGTCCAATTGCTGAACAACTATGATTATGATCAATGCGTTAATTGCCTTAGGTGGATCCACGAAAAAAGAAAACAGTACAACGGGAATAGTACTTATTATGGGTCCGAAATATGGAATTATATTGAATACTCCTACAATTGTTCCCATAAGCGGAGCATATGGAACTTTAAATATGTAAAACACAATTACGCATATAACTCCTACCACAAATGAATCAAGAAGTTTTCCGTTTAAAAAACTTTTGAATATTTTATTTGCCTGAGCAAATATATGAAGTATTTTACGGGCATTCTGTTCATTAAAAAATGCAAATATAAATCTCTTCCCTCTTGCAAGGATATCGTCTTTCTCTATCAGCATGTAAATATTGATTACAAAGCTTATAGCTATAGCTGCTGCATTTGAACCAATATTTGAAACAAAACTCACCAGTATACCTGAAATATCTGTAAGAGCATCATTAATCATACCCCTTACTGATTCGCTTGTTTCTAAAATATACTCTGCAGCAGATTGAAAATAACTATTGTCGATTTTATCTTTTAAGCTTGTAACTATTTGAACAATATCAATATTGCCTTCCGTTGCAAAATAAACAATACTGTTGATATTGTCAACAATCTTAGGTATCAGCATATAAATCATGAATCCTATTAATCCTGCTAATATTATGCAGGCCATAAGTATCCCTTGTCCACGCCTGACCTTCAGCTTCTTAACAAAAACTGACACAACTGAATCCAGCAGGTAAGCAATTGCCAATGCGTAAATAACAGGCTTAAATGAATTCATCACCCAATTTAACGTTGACCTGCTGAAAACTAACAATAAAATAACAAATATTATTAAAAATATGGGCAGCAACAGTTTTAATACTCTTCTGCTCTTTTCTATTATTGTTCACCCCTTTACATTATCTTTGCCTGGCCTCTGTAAACAACTCCTAATCTTCCGTTTACCGTTAAAAGTTCACCATCCTTTATTTTCTTCGTGCAGCCTTCTGCTCCGACTACAACTTCTTTTCCCAAATTCAACGCTGCTATAAACGCATGGGAAGTTAATCCGCCTTCTTCTGCTATAATTGCGGATGCCCTTGCCATTAAGTCTATTACATCTTTGTCCGTTGCTGCCATTACTATTATGTCCCCATCTTCAAATTTATTTCGCAATTCGGCAGCATTTTTTGCAACTTTTGCTCTGCCTATGACAGTTTCTTTCCCTGCACCGACAGTTTTGTAAAGAAGCTCGCTGACAATATGCACCTTCAATAAATTTGTGCTTCCTGTTACTCCAACTGGAACACCGGCGGTAACAATGACCAGATCTCCGTTTTTTATATATCCTAAATCGAGCGCCTTGTCTACGGATTTGTCAATTATCTCGTCGGTAGAATTCATTTTGCCTATTTTTATTGGATAAACGCCCCAATAAAGAGACATTCTTCTCATAACATGGGTGCTTTCGGTAGCGGCTATTATAGGTGCCACAGGTCTGTATTTTGAAACTGCAGCAGCCGTATGTCCTGACGATGTTGCAGATATAATGGCTGATGCCTTCAAATCCAAACATGTCCTGCAGGTTGCAAAGCTTATGGAATCTGTAATGCTGTTTTTAAATCTGATATTTTTAGTTTTTAATATTTCTTCGTAATTTAAGGAATCCTCAATCATTACAGCAATTCTTGCCATTGTCTTTACAGCTTCTGTCGGATAATTGCCTGATGCTGTTTCTCCTGACAGCATTATGGCATCGGAGCCTTCGAATATAGCTGTTGCAACATCAGAAACCTCTGCTCTTGTAGGTCTGGGGTTCCTTATCATTGAATCAAGCATTTGAGTTGCCGTAATCACCGGTTTTCCTGCTTCGTTGCATTTTCTGATAAGCATTTTTTGGACAAGGGGAACTTCTTCTGAGGGAATTTCAACTCCCAAATCTCCTCTTGCCACCATTATTCCATCTGAAACCCGGAGTATCTCATCAATGTTTTTAACTCCCTGCCTGTTTTCAATTTTAGATATAATCATTATATGGCCGGCATCTTCATCTTCTAATATTCTTCTGATGGAAATCACGTCATTGGCCTTTCTTATAAAGGACGCTGCTATGTAATCCACATCCTGTTTAATTCCAAATTTAATGTCATTCATATCTTTTTCAGTCATGGAGGGCAAATTTGTTCTGACATTAGGAATGTTAATCCCTCTTTTATCTTTTATAGTTCCTCCGTTTTTAACAATACATTTCAAATCAGTATCATTAACTTTTTCTACAGCCTCCAGGCTAATCAGCCCGTCGTCAATCAACACAGTATCTCCTGCTTTAACATCGCTGGCAAAACCTTCATAGGTAACATGTACAATTTTATCGTTTCCTAAAATATTCCTGGTAGTCAGTACAAATTCCTGTCCTTTTACAAGCTCAATCTGACCATTTTCAAAATCCCCTGTCCTTATTTCCGGCCCTTTTGTATCAAGCATTATTGCTATTGGCAATTTCAGCTCTTCTCGAACTTTTTTTATCGTATCTATCTTTGCCTTGTGTTCTTCATGTGTTCCGTGAGAAAAATTAAGCCTTGCTACGTTTAATCCGTTTGATGCCAATTCTTTAAATGTTTTTTCATTTGAGGAAGCCGGTCCTATTGTGCATACGATTTTGGTTTTTCTCATTTAATTCATCTCCTTTTAAACAACATGTATATTTTTATATTTTTACATTTTTATACTTTTATACTTTTTATCTGTTACATTATTTATATTGACAGTATCTTTGTAAGTTCATAGGTTGCTTTGTCGAATTTTCTTTCAACTGAAAGTGCTTCTTCCATATCCATATGGAATATTTCGTTTCCTCTCACCCCCAGAGCTCTACCTGCAGCAGATTCGATTAACAGCTGAACCGCCATAGCACCCATCTGGCTGCCTGTAAGTCTGTCAAACGCAGATGGAGTACCTCCTCTTTGTGTATATCCGAGAACTGAGTATCTGGTTGCTATACCTGTTCTGCTCTCAATAAGCTCGCTTAAGCTTTTTGCATCACCTGCCCCTTCTGCAAGGATTATGATACTGTGTCTTTTTCCGCGGGCTCTCCCCTGCATTATCTTATCGCACACTTCGTTAATATTGCACTGAATTTCAGGTATAATAACCATTTCAGCTCCTCCTGCAAGTCCGGCATACAAAGCCAAATCTCCGCAGTTTCTTCCCATAACCTGAATTACATTGTTTCTGCTGTGAGACGATGAGGTGTCTCTTATTTTTTCCACAGACTCCAATACTGTTGTCAGTGCTGTAAAAAATCCCAAAGTATATTGAGTATATGGCAAATCGTTATCGATGGTCCCCGGTATCCCTATGACGGGTACTCCTGATTTTTCAAGTGACAATGCTCCTCTGAAGGTTCCGTCCCCTCCTATTGCCACCAAGCCGTCTATTCCCAGATACTTAATATTTTTCAGTGCTTTTTCAAAACCTTCCTGTTCTTGAAACTCTTTGCTTCTGGCACTTCCAAGGATTGTACCTCCTCTGTGTATTATATCCGCCACAGATGAAAGATTCATTTCCACACTTTCACCTTCTACCAATCCCTTGTATCCATTTTTTATTCCTATAATATTAATATTATTATAAATTCCATGTCTGACAACTGCCCTTACAGCCGCATTCATTCCCGGTGCGTCTCCTCCGCTGGTAAGTATTCCGATTTTCTTCATAACATCCTCCCATTGCCGCCTTTGCCATTAATGTTTCTTAATTACTATACTGTTTTTTCCAAGCAGAATTCTTAAATTTTTAATTAATTCTTCGCTGCATGAATTTACACAGTTTTTATCAGGCAGAGTCAGACTTGCCTTTTCCTGTTCACTGTAAATTATAACACGGTCATTGCCTGCATATCTTAAAATATTATCAAAAATATTCCTTTTTATTTCTTTGTAGTGATTGGCATTTTTAACTTTAAGATATAAAGTATATGATGGCCTTTCTTCCGTATTCAAAGCTGTCTCTTTTTTCAGTTCCGAAATTTTATTGCATATTAGTTTTGGCGCTTCTTCTTCTGAAGCATCAATTGTTCCGCCGACTAATACTATGTTGTCCTCATATAAAATATCTTTGCAGTCATCGTAAACCCTGGGGAAAACAATTCCTCCAATGGTACCGTACAAATCTTCCAACATAATGAATGCCATCATATTATTATTTTTAGTTATTTTATTTTGTTTTTTTATAATTATTCCGCCTACAATAACTTTGCTGCCGTCACCCAAACGGGTGTTTAAGCCCGATTCTCCAATTTCAGCAATTTCGTTTGTATTTGCTGTAACAATTTTATCAAGTTCCTTCTCATATTCTGAAAGGGGATGTCCGCTTAAATATACTCCGGTCATTTCTTTTTCCATAGCAAGAAGTTCCTTTTCACTGAACTCAGGTATATCCGGTATTTCCACATCTGCATTGAAATTCGTATTTGGGGAAATTGCAGCATCAAATAAAGAAAATTGCCCTTCTAGATTTCTTTTTTTTCGGTTAATTGCCGAATCTATAGTTTTTTCATATATTTTCATAAGCTGTGAACGATGTATTTTTAAAAAGTCAAATGCACCGCATTTAATAAGAGACTCTATTTGACGTTTATTTAAAACACTTTGGTCAACTTTTTTGCAGAAGTCCGTAAAACTCGTTAATTTTCCCTTTTCTTCTCTTGCTTTTATGATTTCCGATATTACGTTGGTGCCTACGTTTTTTACTGCAGACAAGCCAAAACGTATTTTACCTTCTTCCACGGTAAATCCGCCCCTGCTTTCATTTACATCAGGAGGTAGGATTTCAATTCCCAGCCTTTTGCATTCTCTTATGTATAATGAAACTGTACCGGAACTTCCCATTATACTTGTAATAAGCGCAGCCATAAACTCTACAGGGTAGTGAAGCTTAAGCCACGCCGTTTCATATGCCAAAGCTGCATAAGCTACAGAATGTGCTTTAGGAAATGCGTATTTTGCAAATTCAATCATTAAATCATAAATGTCGTTAGCTGTTTTTTCATCTACGCCGTTATTAACTGCACCTAATATTGCCAGTTCTCCATTTTCAGCGGGTTTCCCATAAATGAAATTTTTCCTTTCCTCCAGCATTACATTCATTTTTTTCTTGCCCATAGCCCTTCTCAGAAGGTCGGACCGCCCCATTGTAAATCCTCCTATATCCCTTACGATTTGCATTACCTGCTCCTGATAAACCATACATCCGTAGGTAACATTAAGTATAGGTTCAAGCTTCGGGTGCAGGTATGTTACGTTTTCAGGATTAAGTTTATTCTTGATATACGTAGGGATCTGCCCCATCGGACCCGGTCTGTACAGAGCATTGGCAGCAGCCAGGTCTTCAAACTTCGTAGGTTTAAGCTCGCTTAAAAAGGCTCTCATGCCTGAGCTTTCAAACTGGAATACTCCCAATGTTTCGCCATTTGCAAACATCTTATAGACTTTATCATCATTATATTTACAATTGCTGAAGTCTACCTTTACATTGTGTGATTTTTCAATAAGATCAATAGCATCGCGAATTACCGTAAGTGTCCTGAGCCCTAAAAAATCCATTTTTAGAAGTCCAAGCTCTTCTAACTCAATCATGTTAAACTGTGTTGTAATAACGTCCTTATTTCTTGAAAGAGGAACGTACTCCGTTACATCCTCCTTGGAAATCAAGACACCGGCCGCGTGAGTGGAAGCATGACGAGGAAGGCCTTCTGCATTTCGGGCCAAATCAATAAGCTTTTTAACCTCATAGTCATTTTCGTACAAATCTTTTAGATCCTTATTGATTTCCAGCGCCTTTGATATGGTCATCCCCAAACTTATGGGAATCTTTTTGGCAATAAAATCAACTCTGCCGTAAGGTATGTTCAAAGCCCTTCCCACATCTCTTATGGATCCCCTTGCAGCCATGGTACCAAAGGTTATAATCTGTGCGACTCTTTTTCTGCCGTATTTCTGCTTAACATATTCTATAACTTCTTCGCGTCTTTTATAGCAAAAATCCACATCAATATCAGGCATACTCACCCGCTCCGGATTTAAAAATCTTTCAAAAATAAGATTATGCTTAATTGGATCTATATTGGTTATTTTCATGGAGTAAGCCACCAGGCTTCCGGCTGCAGAACCTCTGCCGGGACCTACCATTATTTTATTGTCTTTGGCGTATTTTATAAAATCCCAAACTATAAGAAAATAATCCACATATCCCATCTGTTCAATGACGCCTATTTCATAATTTAACCTGTTTTGTATCTCATCTGTTATATTCTTATATCTGTCTTGCAATCCCTTCTGGCATATTTCCCTGAAATATTCTATCTTTGTATATCCTTTTGGAACTTTGAATTCAGGAAGGTGAACAGTGTCAAAATCCAGCTCTACGTTGCAGCGTTCTGCAATATCGGCTGTATTTTTCAATACTTCTTCAGGAAACAATTTTTTCATTTCATCATAGGATTTAAGATAGAATTCATCTGTGGGAAATCTCATCCTATCTTTGTCTGTTATTGTTTTCTGCATTTGTATGCAAAGAAGTACATCGTGAAAATATGCGTCTTCTTTATTTATGTAATGAACATCATTGGTAGCAACAAGCTTAATCCTTGTTTCCTGGCTCATTTTAACGAGAGCTTTGTTGACATCCTGCTGCTCTTTAATACCCTGATCCTGCATTTCCAAAAAGAAATTATTTTCACCGAATATATCTTTATACATTAATGCAGTCTTTTTTGCTTTATCGTAATTGTTGTCAAGAAGATATGACTGGACTTCTCCTGCAAGGCACGCACTGAGAGCTATTACACCCCGGGAATATTTTCTCAATGTTTCGTGATCAATCCTGGGCTTGTAATAGTAGCCTTCAACGAAACCTATTGAGCAAAGTTTTATTATATTCTTCCAGCCTTCATAATTCTCTGCTAAAAGAACAAGATGATACTGGCCTTTGTCCTTCTGAGGCTCTTTATCAGTCATCCTGCGAGGTGAAATATAGGCTTCAAATCCTAATATGGGTTTAATACCTGCTTTTTTTGCCTGCTTGAAAAATTCTACAACTCCGTACATGGCTCCGTGGTCCGTTATTGCCAGCGAAGTCATTTTAAGTTCCTTTGCTTTGTTAATTAATTCATTGATTCTGCAGGCACCGTCAAGAAGGCTGTACTCAGTATGTACGTGCAAATGCGTAAATTTATTATTCATATAAAACTCCTTAACGTATTTTATCGTTTTTCGTATATATATTCAATTATCATACTACAGCACACCGTAAACAAATACCCCTGCAATTCCTGTTGCAATCATAACTTTAATCGGATCAGCATTATATTTTCTCAGAACAAACACTGCCACCGCCAACATGGTTATTGATATATAATTTATGTCGCTTGATTTCATATTCCATATTGTTACATCCTCTGATTTAAAAACTGCCAACAATAAAATTGACAGCCCTGCCGAAGCTATAAGAGATACTACCGCAGGTCTAAGCCCCTTTAATATCCCTTGGATAGAAGAAAGGTTCTTATATTTAAAATAAAAATATGCTAAAATCAGCACTATAATGCACGATGGTGTTATACAGCCTATTGTTGCCACTATTGAACCTATGTGTCCGGCAACCTTGGTTCCCACAAATGTAGACGCATTTAATGAGATAGGTCCGGGCGTCATCTGAGAAATAGTGAGAACATCCGTAAATTCTTCCATTGTAAGCCAGTTATGGACTTCCAGAACCTGGCGCTGAATTAATGGCAGAGCCGCATATCCGCCTCCTATGCTAAACAATCCTATCTGAAAAAAACTCCAAAATAATTCAATCAAAATCATGACCTGTCCCCTTTTTAAAAACATTATAATATAAAGCTCCGAAAACTCCGCTTAATATTATTATCAATGCCGCATTCACATCAAAAATTATATCTGCCGCCAAAGCGATTATCATAATCATAATAGATATTTTGTCTTTGGTTTTCAGAATTTTGCCGGCCATTTCGATTATTACATCTATTATTACTGCCGCAACTCCTGCTCTCATGCCTAAAAGAAGAGCATTAACAATCCTGTTTTCTTTAAATGCAGCATAAAACTGTGCAATAACCGTAATAATTATAAGCGGAGGAAGAACTGTTCCGAAAATACTGACAAAAACCCCTGGAACTCCTGCAATCCTGTATCCCACCATTATTGCAGCATTAACTGCAATAGGTCCGGGAGCTGACTGGGATATTGCAACAAGATTAAGCATTTCTTCCTCATCTATCCACTCAAGCTCTTCAACAAACTTTTTTCTCATAAGAGGAACAATCACATATCCTCCTCCTACGGTAAAAGCACTTAATGAAAATGTTGACCAAAATAATGTCAAATAAAACTTTAAATTTTTCTTCATCTTTTTTCTCTTTTTTTCCACCTTTTTCTCTTATGTCCTTTTTGTTTAATATGCTGATTAAGGAAGGATGTTCATTCGTTACAGTACCGGTGCCAGAGACTTAAGGATAGTTCTCAGAATTTTCCTTAGAGCTGATGTATTCTTCACATATTCCAATGTAATTTCCTTGCTGGATTTCAGCGCCTTAATTGTACTGCGTTTAACTTGTTCAACGCTTTTTGTATTGTACATCCACACACCACATTCAAAATGAAGGTACAAACTCCTGTAGTCAAGATTGATTGTACCTACAACCGCATAATTATCATCAACAACAAATGTCTTTCCATGGTTAAAACCGGGAGTGTACTGATACATCGAAACACCTGCCTCCAAAAGCTCCTCATAGCTTGAC
The DNA here is from genome assembly GCA_002399975.1 of Firmicutes bacterium UBA4845. Lineage (GTDB taxonomy): Bacteria > Bacillota > Clostridia > Tissierellales > Sedimentibacteraceae > Sedimentibacter. Next base: position 105,544 of record DHER01000101.1, read on the forward strand.
TGTGTTATGGCATAAGCAACCTTTTTATCAGGTATCCCTGGAGTTAGAATTTTTACATCCACTCCTCGTTTAGCAGCAATACACAATGCCGTCATCATTTTATGATCTGCAATGAGATATGGTGTTTCAATGTAAATATATTTTTCTGCCTGGTTTATTAAATTCAAATAAACTGTTTCACTTACATGCTCATCATCTAAAGGACTGTCATGGAACGGCTGCACATAACCCTGGCTTTTTTCATTATTGTCTAAAGCGGGTGAGGCAAATATACTGTAATCTTCGTTTGTCTTTCTTAGAAAAGCCCACATAGACAAAAACATTACTGTAAAACTCCATATAGCCGCACCTTTTATTTCAATGGCGTTGTCTCTCCAGTACCCGAATCTTTCGCGGCGGTTAATATATTCGTCCGCCAGGTTAATTCCTCCGGTATAAGCTGTTTTGCCGTCAATAACTATTATTTTTCTATGATCCCTGTTATTGAGACGAAGAGATATACCCAGCCTGAATGGATTGAAAACACAACATTTAACGCCGGCTTTCTCAAGTTTTTTATTGTACCCGTTAGGAAGCTTGGACATGCAGCCTATATCGTCGTAAATAACTCGTACGTCTACGCCTTTTTCCACCTTATCCTTTAAAATATCAAGTATGGTATTCCACATCACGCCTTCTTCTATTATAAAGAATTCAATAAATATAAATTTTTCCGCACTTTTTAATTCTTTAACTAATTTTTGAAAAAAAATTTCTCCGGAAGGAAAAAAATTTGTAGAGGAATTGTCGTAAACAGGGCAATAGGAATATTTTTCAATATATTTTCCCTGATTGTAGGCAACGATGTTTTCATTACGTAAAAGTGAAAATGTCCTCTGATCCTGAAATAAATATTCTGTCATTTTATCCATGATTTGAGACATATTTTTCTTCATTTTTCCACTTAATCCGGCTCCGCCTGCCATAAGATAAAGAAGCCCTCCAAATATAGGAAAAAGCATTATAAGAATTATCCATCCAAGCTTATATGTAGGATCAGTTCTGCTGTTCAGAATATATACTACAGCCAAAATACTTATAAAAGTAAATATAAAATCAAATATGACAAAATACTTACTGAATTTCCAGATTGCCGTTAACAACGCCAGCAGCTGGATCACTACTAAAAGAACAACAAATGTTATTCTGCTAAAAAAAATATTTTTAATTCTTCGCATAAAAACTCCATATAACTGTCTATAATATTTTCCCCCAAAATCAATTTAATATTAAATTAACCGGAACATCGATATTTGTAAAACATGGTAAACTATCTAACTACCTGCTCTTAGAAAACCTGCTTAGCGAACAGGTGAAAATACAACATAAAATCAAGAGCAGTGAGTTCATTAAATAATAGGATGAAATTTTAAATCCCGGAAATATTGAAATAATCGAACCTAAAACAAGTCCTAATATGGTATAATAAGTATAGCCATATGCTTTTTCAAAAAGCAGGGATATTAATTTTGCAAATAATAGAACGCTCAAAATAAATCCTATCCCAAGATAAAAGATTAATACAATCTGCAAATTTGATATGGCACCTATGACCAATTCATATACGCCAAGGTACATCAATAAAACTGATGCACTGATGCCCGGTACTATAGTTCCGAATCCTAATACTATCCCATAAAAAATAACATGAACCGGATTGGCTGCTGTTTCTTTAATCATGCTGACCGAATTACCTTCAAGGAATATAACAATAACAGTCAGAACAAAAGTAATAATAAACGGCAGCAAATATTTTTGCTTGAATCCTTTTTTATTTGCTTCATTTACCACAGTTGGCATAGTACCCAGCATAAGACCTACAAATGCATATCTCACTTCTATCTCGTAGTTTAAAAACAAAAATTCAATTATCCTGCTGAACATCAGTATTCCAACTGCACACCCTATTCCTATAGGTATAAAAAATATTAAATTTTCCTTGAAATTTTTATTTAAATGAGCAATAAAATTTGTCATTTTATCATACAGGCCGAAAATTACGGCCAAAGCTCCTCCGCTTACACCCGGTGCAATGGCTGCGGCACCAATTGCCAGTCCTTTTAAAAATCTTGATACAAAATTCAAGTTTTATCACACCCTTAACCAATTTTCCCATAATGACTACAAGTCCGGCAAAATCAGACTGCGCCAATTATTTTCACCATACATATAATGCATTAACTTACTATATATAATATCATACATCTTCGAATTTTCAATAAAAAAACTCAGAAAACACGTTAAATTTGTCTGATGAACCGGCATCTACAAATTTAACGTTCTCTGAGTCTATATCGAACAGTTTTTCTCCTTTCAGTTAAAAATCTAGAGTTTTATTCAAAAAATTTTTTTAAAAATTTTCGCAGTTAATTTGATAATATCCTTGAGGATATTTGCAGACCGGGCATATTTCGGGAGCACAATCACTCCACGCCAGGTTACCGCAAATTATGCAAATCCACACCATACTCCTTGTTTTGCAGAACACCTGATTGTTTTGTATATTTGCAGCTAATTGATTGAATCTGAACTGCTGATGCCTTTCTATAACAGCTATTCCTTCAAACATATTGGCTATGTCCGTATAACCTTCGGAGAGAGCCTTTTCAGCATATTGCATATACAAATCACTTCCCTCGTATCTCTCAGTTTCAACTGCAGCCTGTAAATTTTCCAAAGTTGAAGGTACATTGCCCTGAAGCATGAATTTCATCCATATATCAGCATGCTCCTGTTCATGCCTTGCCGTTAAATCAAATAAATCTCCAATCTGTATATAGCCGTCTCTTCTTGCACTTATTGCATTTATCCTATACTTGGTACTTTCAATCGATTCAAGGTTAAAAGCATTCTGTAAGTTTTTATATGTTTCACTGTCTAAAAAATTATTAACCATATGCTCACATCCATAATATAAATATATATTATAATATGTTTGTAATATAATAAAGTGTAAAATCCTGCTGTTTAAATCAATATTAAATGATATAATTATAATAAAAGCACGAATCTAAAAAGGAATTATTATGAACAGTAAATTTTCAAAATACTATAATCTATTAAGCAACTGCACATTGTGCCCAAGGAATTGCCATGTTGACAGATTATCCGGTCAAAAAGGATATTGCAGAGAAAGCGCAGAGCCGGCAGTTGCAAGGGCTGCCCTTCACATGTGGGAAGAGCCCTGTATTTCTGGAACAAAAGGTTCAGGTACGGTTTTTTTCAGCGGATGCTCTTTACGCTGTGTTTACTGCCAAAACCATAATATATCAGAAGAATTGTCAGGTAAAATTATTACGGCAGAAAGGCTTGCAGAAATATTCATGGAACTTCAGGAGAAAAAAGCAAATAATATTAATTTAGTAACTCCCGGCCATTACATTCCTCAAATTATCGAAGCTGTTTCTATAAGCAGAAACAAAGGTCTTAATATTCCCATTGTTTACAATACGGGAGGATACGAAAAAGCTGAAACACTAAAAATGCTGAATGGAATTGTTGATATTTATCTGCCTGACTTAAAATACATGAATGAAAACATCGCAAAAAAATATTCCAATTGTTCAGATTATTTTTCTTACGCATCGGCTGCCATAGCAGAAATGACAGCACAGACGGGGAAATTTGAATTTAACGCTGACGGCATAATGACAAAAGGTGTCATAGTCAGGCACATGATGCTGCCAGGCTTTTTAGATGATTCAAAAAACATAATTAAATATCTTCATGACACATTTGGTAATAAAATTTATATAAGTATAATGAATCAGTACACTCCCTTGGAACATGTTGCCAAGTATCCTGAAATTAACCGGAGAGTTTCTCAGGACGAATATGACAGGCTTATTGATTATGCTTTAAATATCGGCGTTGAAAACGGATTTATACAAGAAGGAGAAACTCAATCAGAAAGTTTTATACCTGAATTTAACGGAGAAGGTGTATAAGGTTTCGGTATTTAACGAAATAGGCCTTACCTTTCAATTCTGAACCAGGTAAGGCCTTATAGCTTTATTGCATTAATCCCTGTATCACGCCACAGGCAAGTCTCTTGCCCGATGCGCCTGACGGCTGCGTCCTATAATCATCCGGATTTTCATGTATGATTATAGTCTTGCCCACAATCTGAGGAACTTTAAATTCATTTGTAAAAAAAGTCATTCTTGCATAACCATTATTAGGAAATATAACAGGAAAATCCCCAGGATGGTTTCCATGGGGTTGATTATTAGGATTCCAATGTTCTCCGGCGGATGTAAATGGATCTTCAGAACTGCCTACAGCACAACTGCCGTTTTCATGAAGATGGAAACCAAAGGGCCCTATAGGTGGATTCCCGCCTGTTGCCGGCTTGTATGGCGGCAATCCGTTTATTTCTACCGAAACTTCCGTTCCGCCCGGTACATCTGTAAATACTGCAGTGCCTCTGATATCAGGCGCTAACGGTCCTCCTGTTATTTGAGCGACAGCTCTTTTATACTGCATATTGCTGCTGCAATACCTGAACATATCGTTATAGCCATAAGGATAATAATTTGGATATTGAAAATAATTCATGATAACCTCCAATTTTTAAATTTCTGTTATATGTTATGTTAAAATTGGATAAAGGGTTACAACCAGAGTGTAACAACAGGTATATGAACTCTGTTGTTTATCCTTAATCTAAACGCACTGTTTCCCAGCCCCCTGCTTACCACCATGTATGTTTTATTATGTGATTCGTACAGGCCTGATGTATATTTAGGAAATATCCCCTGCTCAGGTGAGTAAATCCCTTTATTTATAAAGGGTACTCTGAATTGCCCGCCATGGGCATGGCCGCAAAATACTATATCGGGTTTCACTGAGTTCAAGCCCGAACAATAATCCTGAAATAATTCAGGCCGGTGAGATAATAATATCTTAGGCACATTTTCTTCAATTACAGACTTCCAAAAAATATCATGATATTTAAAACCTTCTTTAAGTCCCATAAATATAACTGATGAACCATTTTTTTCATAAACATCAAAACTGTTGTCAATTACCTTCACATTGTTTGAATCCAAAATTTCATACCATTTCTCGGTATCGTTCCAGGCTTCATGATTTCCGGTAACTGCATATGTTCTTGCTATATCCGACATACGACGGCAAAACCTGCCCAATTCTTTTTCTCTTATGGTTTTATGCTTGTATATTAAATCTCCAGTCATAACGATTATGTCCGGAGATTCATTTTTAACTAATTTTGCAAGTGAATCAATATCCGAAGCGTTGTTTGGAATATGCAAATCGGATATATGTGCAATCTTCAGCACGTGCAGTCCTTCAGGCAGATTATTTATTTTTATAGTTATATGCTCAAGCTCCACCCAATTATTTTGCAGGTAAAAATACACACCTAAAAATATAATAACACCAATGGAAAAAATGTAATCTATGTAATCTATGTATTCAATATTCATAATACTTCCGGTACATTACCGCTCATTTCCGAAAAAGAATATTGAAAGCATTCCCGGCCCTGTATGTGTTCCCACAACCGGCCCTATGGGCATTATAAAAATATTCTTAACTTTAACTTCACTTTGCACCATTTCCTTTAACTTTTCAGCAGAATCAAGGTCATCTCCATGACCTATAAAAATTGTATGATCTTCAAGGTTTATACCTGATTCTTTCATATGATTTATCATAGTATGGCGTGCTTTGTTTGAACCCCGTACTTTATCTACCACAATGAGGCTTCCGCTCTTGTCCACAATCAATATGGGCTTTATCTTAAACATAGTCCCTGCAACAGCCGCGGTCTTTGACAGCCTCCCTCCTCTATAAAGGTGGTTCAAATCTTCAACAGTAAACCAGTGACATACATGAAGCTTTTTACTTTCAACCCATTCTGTCAAACGCTCAAGTGAATACCCCTGAATTTGCTTCTGCAGTGCGTGATATACAAGATACCCTAATCCTGTAGAGGCACAAAGCGTATCAATACAAATGATTTTTCTGTCAGGATATTTGAGTTTTAATTCTTCAATTGCAATTCCCGCAGACTGAATCGTACTGCTGAGGGCAGATGAAAAACAAAGATAAATAATGTCCAGTCCGTCCTTTAAATATGGCTCAAAAAATTTTGTGTAAGTGTATGTATTTATTTGAGCAGTACTTGAAGTTTTTCCGTCTCTCAAAGCATTATAAAAATCCTTCAAGGGCATTTCCCTGTAATCTGCATAGTGATTAAATTCATGGCCGTCCAATGTAACCGGCATAGGTATAACCTCAATGCTGCTGGGTTCATACAACTCAACACACAGGTCGGATGTAGCATCGGTTATAATTTTATATGTACTATCCATGTTTTTCTCCTCTATAACATTTACTCATATTTACTGATTTTTGCTGTGTTATTACGTACTTCGTACTTATAATAACACATGAACCAATTTTTTAACAAAAAAATAATATGTGCCCAAGGAGTAAATTTTACCAGCTGTTTATTTTCAGCCGTCAAACAATGATAACCCTTCTTTTACAGCTTATTTTGCAAAAATTACTTTCACTTAAATGTCAAAAAAACTCTTGACAGTGGATTGTTAAGCATTTATACTGGTAGAAACGTGTAAAGTACACATATATAATAAAATAAAAATTGATTCTTATCAAGAGCGGTGGAGGAACTGGTCCAATGAAGCCCGGCAACCTGAATATTTTATATTTTTATTCAAGGTGCCAATTCCTGCAAACCAATAGGTTTGAGAGATAAGAAAGTAAAAAAGACCTACTTTCTTATTTAGAAAGTAGGTCTTTTTAACCATTTTTGCCATTTTTATTATCATAAGGAGGACTTATATGTCAAATATTAGAAAATCAATCGATGAAACAGTTTCAAAAAAATTATCTGAATATCAAAAAATAGCTTTAGATATTCACAATAAACCCGAAGTCAGCAACCATGAATTTTTTGCCAGTAAAACACTGTCCGATCAACTAATTAAAGAAGGATTTGAAGTAAATTTAAATGTAGCAGGACATCCTACAGGCTTTGATGCAAGATATAAAAGTTCAAAAGACGGGCCTACAGTTGTATTTTATGCAGAATATGACGCACTTCCGGGAATAGGCCATGCATGCGGCCACAACCTTTTCGGCGCCACTTCTTCTTTAGCAGCTGTTGCATTAAAGGAAGTAATTGAAGAAACAGGAGGAGAAATCAGAGTTTATGGAACTCCGGGAGAAGAAGGAGGAGAGAATGGAAGCGCTAAAGGAAGTTTTGTTAAAAAAGGCTTTTTCGATGATGTAGATTTTGCATTAGGGGTACATCCCGGCTATGAACACAGAATGACTAAAGCCTACTTGGCCAACGATCCTGTTGATATAGAATTCTATGGAAAATCCTCTCACGCTGCAGCAGCTCCTGAAAAGGGAATCAATGCATTGGACGCAGTTATACAAGTTTACAATGCAAGCAACGCACTAAGACAACACTTAACAGACGATGTAAGAATCCACGGAGTAATTACAAATGGAGGTGCAGCTGCAAATGTAGTTCCTGATTATGCAAGTGCTAGATTTTACCTTAGAGCCAAAACAAGGCCAACTCTTGACAGCCTGTACAGTAAATTTGAAAATATAGTAAAAGGAGCGGCACTTCAAACAGGTGCAAGCTATAAATTCGGTCTGTTTCAGAACAGAGTTGATAATGTTGTTCAAACACCTTTATTTGATAAGGTTTACGAAAAAAATTTAAACAAATATGGTGAATTTATTACAGCCGAGACTTCAGACCAAAGCATGGGCTCCTCGGATGTAGGCAATGTAAGCCAGGTTATCCCCACAATTCAGCCGTCTATTAAAATTTCCGACACATATGTTGCTGATCACAGTATTGAATTCAGAGAAGCCGCTAAAAGTGAATTAGGATTAAAATCAATAGGTTTGGGAGCTAAAGTTCTGTCCAATACTGCTTTAGATTTGATTTTAGATCCGGATCTTTTGGAAAAAATAAAAGAACAGCACCGGGAAAATGTAAAAAATCAGGACAATTAGGGAGAAAGCAAATGATTCAATTGATTGATGTATCTAAAACCTTTACTTCAGGCAGCGGTACCGTAGATGCTGTCCGGGATATTAACCTGAATATTGAAGAATCGGAGATATTCGGGGTAATAGGGTATAGCGGAGCCGGAAAAAGCACACTGGTCAGATGTATTAATTTGCTGGAGTGCCCAAGCAAGGGAAAAGTAATTATTAATGGAGTGGATCTTACTGAATTGGACGAAAAAAATTTACGGAAGTACCGTCAAAAAATAGGAATGATTTTTCAGCAATTTAACCTTTTTGCCTCTAGGACGATTTTTGAAAATGTAGCATTCCCGCTAAGATATAAGGGAATAAACAATGATGAAATAAATAAAAAAGTCGCTTCACTCTTAAAACTGGTAGGTATTTCTGATAAAGCTAAAGCTTATCCTTCTCAGCTGTCCGGCGGGCAAAAGCAAAGAGTTGCCATAGCAAGATCTTTGGCTAATGATCCCGGAATTTTACTGTGCGACGAAGCAACCTCCGCATTGGATCCTCAAACCACCCAATCTATATTGAAGCTGTTAAAGGATTTAAATAAAAAATTAGGCATAACAATAGTAATAGTTACTCATGAAATGAGTGTTATCAAAGAAATATGCAACAGAGTGGCTGTAATGAAAAGCGGCCGGATTGTAGAAGTAAATGATGTTATTTCAATTTTTAAAAACCCTCAGGCCCAAATAACGAAGGATTTTATAAATACTACTTCAAACTTTTCCCGTATTGATGAATTGATTAAAGATAATTCATCAATAGTCAACCTTGAAAAAGGACAGCGAATATGCAGATTTGATTTTCATGGTTCAAACACAAAGGAGCCTATAATTTCCAACATTTCAAGAAAACATGATGTAAGTGCAAGTATTATTTTTGCAAATGTTGAAGTAATATCAGAAACTGTCTTAGGATCTTTAGTTGTAATATTAAGCGGTGCTGAAGAATCACAGAAGTCTGTTATTCAGCACCTTAAAGACATTGACATTAACGTTGAGGTGATTAAAAGTGCTTGAAATATTAGAAACATACACGCCGAATTTACTTGACTATTCTGACGAATTTATTAAAAGTATATATGAAACACTGCAAATGATTTTTTTATCCGGAATTTATTCGTTTATTGCCGGGCTGATTCTGGGGACATTGATGGTTGTTACAAGAAAAGGTAACATAATGGAAAATAATCTTGTTTACCAGATAGTTGACAAATTTGTTAACTTATTCCGTTCAATACCTTTTGTTATTTTGATTACCGCTTTAATTCCTGTTACAAAAAAGTTAGTAGGAACATTTATCGGTGTAAAAGGAGCTATTTTCCCTCTTGTTATGGGATGTACCCCTTTCTTTATAAGACAGGTCGACATGGCTCTTTCGGATGTTGATAACGGCCTTATAGAGGCTGCACAATCCATGGGGATATCTCCTTTAGGAATAATTTTCAGGGTATACCTTAAAGAAAGCATACCTGCTCTTGCACGTTCAACGACTATAACCTGTATCAGTCTGCTGGGATTGACCGCTATGGGCGGTGCCGTCGGCGGAGGGGGTCTGGGTTCCTTTGTAATCAGGTATGGCCATAACAGATTTTATCAAGACATAACTTATGTTTCAGTTGTAGTAATATTAATTATAGTTTCAATAATTCAATTTATAGGCAACCTGGTTATAAAAAAGACTTCACACTAAATAAAAGGAACAGCAGACTGCAAGGCTGCTATCCTCGTTATATATAATTTTCTTGCAAATTCCATTATAATATAAGAGGAGGACAATATGAAAAAAATAATTTTAACATTAATATTTTCCCTGCTGTTGGCAGGATGTACATCAGAAACCGGCACGCCGGCTCAATCAGGTGACTCAAATGTGAACGGTACAACCAAGGTGCGCGTAGGGCTGACTGAAAGTGATTCTAAAGTATGGAACCATGTTAAGGAAGAAGCCGCAAAAGAGAATATCGATATAGAACTTATTCCTTTTGACTCATACCCTATTCCTAATGCTGCTTTGGACGCTGGAGAAATTGAAATGGATGCATTCCAGCACTATCTTTATCTGAATACGGAAATTGAGCAGCACGGATATGATATTTCAGTTATCGGTGAAACTGTTTTTGCACCTCTTGGACTTTATTCCAAAAAAATAAGCAATATTGATGAATTAAAAAACGGTGACACCATTGTAATTCCGGACGACGTTACAAATGGAGGACGTTCTCTTTTATTACTTCAATCTGCCGGACTTATAACTGTAAATACGGACGATAACCTGTCCCCTGCTTTAAAAGACATAGAGAACCCAAGGAATTTTAATATCGTAGAACTTTCAGCCACAAACATACCGGCATCCCTTGAAGAAGCCCCTTTGGCAGCAATCAACTCAGGAGTAGCTGCCGATGCAGGAATTATTCCCACAAAAGACGCCATTATACTGGAAGAAGCCAAGCCGGGAGAAAACCCCTATATAAACGTGATTGCTGTCCGCACCGAGGACAAGGATAATGAAGTTTACAAACGTATTGTGGAAATATATCAAACAGACGAAACAAAAAAAGTTATTGAAGAAGATACAAAGGTTTCCTCTATTCCCGTTTGGTAAGATAGTCTTCAGGAAATAAAAAAACAGGCATATGACAGCTTTCAGCTGATTTTTATGCCTGCTTATTTTCACAAATAAATCATTGTAAATTACTGTCCGTTTATTTAAGTACATTCAGTATTTTCTTTTTATATTCTAAAAACCTGTTGCTAACGTTAAAATCCTTATTTCTTGGCATTGGTTCTTCTATACACATTTCTTCAGTGATTCTGCCAGGTTTTCCTGCCATAATATAAATTCTGTCTGCCAAAACCAACGCTTCATCTATATCGTGAGTAATCAAAAGTGAGGACAGCTTTATCTGATCCATTACCTGCAAATACCAACGGTGCATGCTGCTTTTTGTTATGCTGTCCAAAGCACTGAAAGGCTCATCAAGCAACGCCACCTGGTCTGAAAACAGATAAGTTCTTAGAAGAGCAGCCCTCTGCCTCATTCCTCCTGACAATTGACTTGGATATTTTTTCTGCGTTCCTTCCAAACCGAACTCCTCAAAATATACTGATGCAACTTCTCTTGCCCTTGATTTTTTTTCTCCTTTGATCACTAGAGGAAGCGACACATTGTCAATTATTGTTTTATAGGGCAGCAAAAGGTCTTTTTGGAGCATATAACTTACATTACCGGCTTTGCCGGTAATGTCTTTTCCGTCTAATTCCACTGTACCCTTCTCAGGCTTAATTAAACCTGATATAACATTAAACAGCGTGGTCTTGCCAACACCGCTTACGCCCAAAAGACATGCTATTTCTCCTTTATTCAATTCTATTGAAACATCTTCAATAATGTTTTTAGATTCATAACTTACAGTTATATTATTTGCAGTCAGTTTATACATTTAATATTCCTCCAAGGCTGAGGCGTTCGAAATTATTATTAGTTATTATTCAGGAAGATATTCATTTGTAAATCCTGACCCTTCAGGAATTTCTATATCTACAAGCCCGCTTTCAAACAGCCATTGATAAAATTCGTCCCATCTTGCCTGATCTATGTGTCCCCATTTTCCTACTTCAGCTTTATATTGATCTTTAAGCCAAGACTGGCTTTCTTTTACTATCTCGGGATCAAGTTCCAGTGCGGCATCTGATAAGATTTCTGCAGCAGCATCAGGATTTTCAATTGCAAATTCATATCCTTTTTGTACCGCTTTCAATGTTTTTTTTACTGTTTCAGGGTTGTTCTTTGCAAAATCATTGTTAACTATAATAACAGGACTGTAAAAATCAAGTTCTTTTCCATAATCGGCGAACTTAAGGAAATTAGTTTCCAACCCTTTAACTTTAGTTGCAATTCCGTCCCAGGCATAGTATATCCATACAGAATCCACATTTGTTTGAAGAGCCGTTACAACATCAGTGACAGTACTTGGTATCATTTCTATATCTTCAAATTTTCCACCGTCATCTTCCACAACCTTTTTTATGATTGCCTGCTCGGTCGGAAGGTTCCAAGTCGCATAAGAATGACCTTCCATCTTTGCCGGAGTATCTATTTCTTTTTCCTTTAAAGAAATGATACCCGAAGTATTGTGCTGAATTAACGCTGCCACAGCTGTTACAGGCAACGGATTTTCAGAGGCGAAATATGGAGCTAAATAGTCCTGAAAACTAATTCCAAATTCAGCACCTCCGCCGCCAACAAGCATTTCAGCTCCGTCTTCCGGCGGCTGGATTATTTCCACATCGATTCCCTGTTCTGCAAAATACCCTTTCTCCTGGGCCACGTATATTCCAGTATGATTGGTATTAGGTGTCCAGTCAAGTACTATACGGATTTTCTCCTGTCCATTTTTTTCGTCATTTTTTGCCTCTTCAGACTGACTTGTACATGCCGTCAATGCTATCGCCAGCATCATTACTACAGCAATTATTACATTTAATTTCCTTTTCATTTTTATCCCTTCCACTATTAAATTAATATTATTTGAATTTTGAATCTTCTTTTATTCTGTCCCAAGGCATCGAAGCTCTCTTCAGCAATGTAACTCCAAACATCAGCACAAGACTTATGAAGGAGATGAAAAATATTACGGCAAACATTTTGTCAAATGAATATGACTTTCTTACTCTTGTCATATACACTCCAAGCCCTTTAAACCCTCCGAGCCATTCAGAAATAACGGCACCTACAACAGAATAGGATACCGATATCCTAAGTCCGGAAAAAAAATGGCTCAAGGAGCTTGGAAATTTAATGTGAATAAAACACTGAGCTCTGTTGGCACCCATTGCCTTCAACAAATTTAAAGCATCAGGATCGGCGGCATTAAATCCGTCCAATAATCCTATGGCTATAGGAAAAAATGTTGTGATTACAATAAGTGTTATTTTGGGTAGTATTCCGTACCCCATCCAAAGTACAAGCAGAGGCGCAATAGCAACTGTCGGCACTGTCTGAGTCAATATTAGAATAGGATATATGGACTTGTACACAATAGGAAAGCAATCCATAATTACAGCTATTACAAATCCAAGCACAGTTCCTATAATAAGACCTAAAAATGACTCAGCCAAGGTTGTTTCCGCATGCTCCATCAGCAATGGAAAATCGTCTATAAATGCCGTCACTACATCAACAGGTGACGGCAGCATAAATTTCGGAACAACACCTGTGAAAGATAGTATCTGCCACAGGCATAAAATCGCAATTATTGCTAATGCAGGTGAAATTTTATTTGTGATATTTTGTAACTTTTTGATCAATAGTCAACACACCGCCATCCGGGCTGAAACTTATCTTAACATATGAAGACACTGACGGGGCACCTGCTTTTACAGCTACCAATTGACAATTCTTCACAATTTCCATCAGCTTGTCATAGTCTCCTTCAATTGCTGTTTCACAAGGTCCTACATAATATTTAAGACCTGTACTCTTAATATAAGCAATTACCTCGTCAACTATACGAACTACTTCTTCATTTGAACTTACATTTGGTAAAACTTGAATAGCCACACTTGCTTTCATTTAAGATTCCTCCCTTATAATTGTATCTTCGCAGTCTCGTTCACCAATGTATTTTGCTCCCTACTGATCGCATACATTGGGAATTTGTTGCGGTTGACCTACCGCCATTTTTTCTCCATAACGGTCGAAAAAATGGGGTTAGGGCATACAAAAAGCCTCTCCGGTAATGGGAGAGGCTTGTATATTAACTGTATACATTCTCCCTACGCCAGTATTATCTGGATCAGGTGCAAAGCATGCATGCTTTAGGGTCAAAACATATAACGGTTTTATCTCAGCCTAACTCATCAGGCTCCCCTCTGATAATAAATAGTATCACAGCAATACCGGACTGTCAATAGTCGTATCACTGCAATTTACGCAGCAAGCGCATTTATTACAAAATATTAATAATTTGTCATTCCCGCAGCTGAAGCAAGTTTCAAAATTTTTTCTGCTTTTCTTATAACCGGTTCATCGACCATTTTTCCATCTATCACTATAACTCCAATTCCTTTTTCTGCGGCTTTTTTTGATTCGTTCATTATTTTTAATGATTTTTCGACAGATTTGCTGTCAGGAGTAAAAACTTGATGCACAATAGAGATCTGAGATGGATGTATACATGATTTTCCTGTAAAACCTAACAATTTAGCATGCTTTGTTTCATCTTTAAAAGCATCTTTATCCTTTATATCAAAAAACACGGTATCTGCAGAGTCTATTCCGGCAATGTTGGCACATATGGCTATATGACTTCTGGCATACAGGAATTGTTCTTTGTCTTTTGTTCTGTCGACACAAAGGCAATTGGTATAATCACCTGTCCCGAATGAAATAGAAACAACCCTTTCATTGGATTCTGCAATCTCAAGGGCATTTAAAACACCTTTTGGTGTCTCTATTGCTCCCTGAATTTTTATTGTACCCTCACAAATATTATTCATTTTTTCAAAATATGAAAGCATTTGTGACAATTCTACAATATCTTCTTTGCTTTCACACATAGGCAGTCTTATATTTTTAACGCCGCTTTTGACAAGTTCTCTTACATCATCTTCTCCAAAACCTGTATTTAAGGAATTTATTCTGACAAATATCTCACAGTCTCCATAGTCCATTGTCTGCAAAGCTCTGCACAACAGTTTTCGTGCATCTTCCTTCTCAGAATAAGCAACCGCATCCTCCAAATCGAAAATTACACAATCTGCCCCTCTTGAATGAGCAGTTTTAAGCATCTTTTCATTGTTTGCCGGGCAGAACAGCATACTTCTTCTTAGCCTTTTCAATTAAAACATCTCCTTGTAAATAAACAGCTTATACACCAAAAACATCTTCTTTCATATTCTGCATTCAGCTTTATTCTGAAAGAACATCATTTTTAAAAAAATTAAAATTAAAATTCATAATTTATATCAGTAATTCTTTTCCATTTCATTTTTCTTTTTAGAAAATTCTTCTTTTATTTCTTCTAATATACTTTCATTTGACACTAAATCGTAACACGTAGCTGACAAAATTTTGGATGCAAGCAGCGCGGCTTTGTGTGCAGCTTCAGTTTTTCCTGCATCCAAATATTCCTTGCTGTGAGGTGAAGTACCTTCAGGAACAAATGCCACTCTTATGCAAGAACCAGGAACATTGTACATAACATTTCCAAAATCTGTGGATCCGGTTTTTTCTCTGGGTGGCCTTATTGTAGGAGCATTAACTAATTCGGCATTTTTCATAAGCAGGTCATTTAATTTCAAAACAGGTATTTTGCTGTCAAATTCCCTTTCGGGAATTATTTCATATGTTGTTTCTGTCATTAAGGACGCACCTTTTATTATATTCTTAAATCTTTCCACTACAGTGTCAAGATAGGAACGGTTGTATGATCTCAGAGAGAAAGTTCCAACTGCTTCCGAAGGAACAACATTATCCGGGCCTCCTGCATCTGTAATTGTATAATGCATCCTTGTATCTTCCTTGACATGTTCCCTTAGAAATTCTATACCGTTAAACACCAGCAGCAAGGCATCCAATGCACTTCTGCCGCTTTCAGGCTGTATTGCGGCATGTGCACCTTTCCCATGAAAAATCACCTTAAACGGTGATAATGCCATACATTTAATATCAGTCGTAGTTGTAGGCCCGCCATGAAACATAAGAGCCACATCTATATCCTTGAAGCATCCGTTTTCTATCATTATTATTTTCCCGCCTGTGGTTTCTTCTGCAGGAGTACCGTAAACAACTAATTTATACGGCTTATCTTTATAAACTTCCTTGAATGCAGAAGCCGCATAGCAGATAGCAGGTCCCTGCATATGATGTCCGCAGGCATGGCCTATATTTTCAAGAGCGTCATATTCACAAAGCAATCCCAGTGACGGACCTCCGGAGCCGTTCTCATAAACGGCCCTGAATGCAGTCTCTATTCCGCCGATTCCTTTTTCTACCTTGAACCCGTTTTTTTGCAAATAGTCGGTTAAAGTTTCCATAGCCTTGTATTCTTTACAGTCTGTTTCCGGGTTATCAAAAATATAGTCTGCAGTTTTAAACATATCTTCTTTAACTTTGTCTAAATGATTGAATAAATCTGTTTTCATAAAATACCTCCAATATAATATTCCGAATTACCGAATTAAAACGGTCCATATCCTATTAAATTACCTGCTACAATAAATACAGCACCTACAATAAACCACATTCCTATAACAGGTCCTATAAATCTTATCCATTGGGGATATGTTATTTTGGCAAGTGACAAATATGAATTCATATTCGAAGATGTAGGATTAATTGAATTTCCTATTCCATCTCCTAATGCAAACGTAAGAACAGCTATTTGCCTTGTCACTCCTGTTAAGTCAGCTACCGGAATCATCAACGGCATTGTCGCCGCAGCCTGACCGCTTCCGGAGGGAATTACCAGGTTCAGGAATATATTTATTATATACATTAGAACTACAGTAAATTGAGATGGAGATTTTCTCAGCAGTATTGACATTCCGTTTACTATTGTATCCAATATCAATCCATTCTGAAGAACTACCAGTATTCCTCTTGCAAGTCCTATAACCAGCGCTCCGAATACCATCGACTTTGCTCCGGCTATGAATTCCTTCGCAACCTGTCCGGGTTTAAGGCCTCCCAACAGCCCTCCGATTATACCCATAGCAAGAAAAATCGTAGCCATCATATCAGTTCCCCACTCATATTTAAATACACCGTATATCATGTAGATAAACCCTACAAGAACTGTTAAAAGTACAAGAATATGCCTTGTAGTCAATTCAGCTTCAATTACCACATCAGTGTTTTCTTTTGATTTCTCCTGAACTTCAAGTTCGTACACAATGCTTTTCGAAGGGTCTTTCTTAATTTTGTTAGAATACCTTACCAAATAAACGCTCAAAATAACCACAAATGTAATATGAATAATTGCCCTGTATGCTACTCCGGAAAACATCGGTAATTCAGCTATGGACTGAGCAATACCTACATTAAAAGGATTCATTACTCCTGCTGCAAATCCTCCCGCCATTCCAACAGCAATCATGGCAGTTCCCACAAGAGCGTCAAAACCCAGCTTTCTTGCTAAGGATATTCCAATAGGTATAAAAATTAGGCTTTCATTGGACATGCCCATAAATCCTCCTCCCAGAGAAAATATGAACACAAATATAGGAATCAGTAAATTTTCTCTGCCTTTTACAGACTTAGCTATTTTATTAATCCCTGTATCTACAGCTCCGGTTCCTGTAATAATTTGAAATGAACCGCCTACTATAAACACAAAAAATATCAGGGATGCTGCGCCTTCCATTCCTTTAGGTACAGCTGCAAAAGCATCAAAAAATCCTGCGGGAGAATTTTCTACGCTGTGATATGAACCCGGATCAATGACAGTAACATCTTCTTTATTCTCATACCTGTCATACTCACCGGGAGGTAGAACGTGAGTCAGTAATACTGCAATTATAATAAGTGAAAAAATTATTACATAAGTATGTGGTATTTTTATATTTTTGGAATTAAATTTCCTATCTTTTCCCATAATCTTTCTCCTTGTTGTATAATATTAATACAGATTATTAATTAGAAATTTAAATAATGCTGTACACTTTTATTTATATAGGATTTTTAAAAAACTGTTTTACTTGATAACTCTTCTTACAACGTCCATTATGCTTCCATCTCGAGCCTCTACTATTCCGACTATTTCATCTCCATATTCAGGCATAGCCGGTTTTCCTGTTACAGCTTCAGCTTCCTCTTTAAGTTCATGTATGTCCTTTAAAGGCAAATTAGTGTTTTTAAGCTTCTCCATAAGATCTGTCCTCAATGGATTTATTGAAATACCTTTATCTGTAACTATAACATCTATATCTTGCCCTGGTGTAACAACCGTGGTAACCTTATCTCTTACTATAGGAAAATTCTTCCTTACAAGAGGGGCTGTAATAATTCTGAGCTTTGCTCCGTCTGCTATATCAGGATGCCCTCCTTGGGCTCCCATTATTACTCCGTCAGAGCCGGTCAATACGTTAACATTGAAATCAACATCAACCTCTGTAGCCGACAGCACCGCTACATCAAGCATATTAGCAACGCATCCCTTGCTGTATGGATTAGCATACATGGATGCAGACATCTCTATATGATTTTCGTTCCTGTTTAATGAATCTGCAGCTTTGGAATCAAATGTTTGAGCATCTAATAGAGCCTCAAAATATCCTTCTTCCAGCAATTCTACCAGAACAGAGGTTATTCCTCCGGAAATAGCTCCTCCTTTTATTCCTTTGTCCTTCATATATTCTTTCAAAAATCTTATGACAGCCAGGGAAGCACCGCCGCTGCCTGCCTGAAAAGAAAAACCTTCTTTCATATAGCCTGATTCATTTATAATGTTTGCCGCATATTGGGCCATTAGAAGTTCCTTAGGGTTTTGTGTAACTCTTGTTGATCCCATTGCTATTTTGTCTACATCGCCTATTTCATCCACCACTACCACATAATCCACAAAAGTTTGATCTATGCTGGGATCTCTCAGCGGATATTCAACTAAATTGTCTGTTATTGCAACAACTTTATCAGCACGTTCAGAATCAGCCATAGCATAACCCATAGAACCAAAGGCTGATTTTCCTGTACGGCCGCTCATATTGCCCATCTTATCGCATGCAGGTGCGCCTACAAAAGCTACATCAATTTTTATTTCACCTGATTCTATAGACCTGGCTCTTCCGCCATGTGTCTGAAATATAACAGGTTTTTTTAATATATTGTTGTATGATATTTCCTTAGCCAAAGCACCTCTCATACCGCTTGTACGTATTCCGGATACCACACCGTTTTTAATATACTCTATCAACGGTTCATGTATTTTCTGCAATGAGGATGGTGCAATAGTTATATTCTTTATTCCCATTTCAGCTATTGCCTTCATAACCATATTGATTATATAGTCGCCGTTCCTCAGGTGGTGATGAAAAGAAATTGTCATGCCGTCCTTTAAATTGCATTTTTGGATTGCCTTACGTATATCGGATAATACTTTATTTTCCGTTTTGACATACCTGAAGTTCTTATTTATTTTTTTCGTAACAACGTCTAATTCACGATGGTTGCCACGATATGGAGTTGTATAACCGAATTCCTCAATATATTTTGGTATACAACGCCCCACATCATTTGTCACATTATCGTCATTCATGTTACCCACTTCCTTTGATGCATTTTAACAGTTAATTTTGCAAATATTAAATAGTATATGTATATTAATACATAATTATTAATCGAATATTCAACCATAAATTAAAGTATAATTTTATTTAGTAGAAATGTCAACCATTTTTTGAAGTGCAAAGCAAATATATTGCCATTTTAAATTTAATTTGGTATAATGAAACAAATGAGCAATGACATCCAAATTACAACAATTCCGGGGGAAATTAATGGACAACAATATATCCAGAAAAATCAATCGTGAAATTATTACAATATCTCGATGCATATCATATATACGAAATATTCAGTTTAAAAAATATAATATAGGCAGAGGTCAGCATGCATTTTTAACAAGAATATACGAAAATCCCGGTATAAATCAGGAAAAGCTTTCCAATATGCTGAAAATAGATAAAACAACAGTAGCTAAATCTTTAAAACGATTGGAAAAAAACGATTTTATAAGAAAAGTAAAATCTACGAAAGATAGTCGTCAATGGCTTCTGTACCCTACTGATAAGCTTCTTTCTATCTATGATACACTTGAAAATATGATTATCACTACATGTAATGATGCCCTTGAAGGGCTCAGCAAAGAAGAGTGCAGCGAATTACTTACTCTGCTGCACAAAGTTGGACAAAACGTAAATGAAGACTGGGAAAGGGCTAAAAGTAAAAATAAATGTTAAGAGAAGTTCTATCCCTTTATTTTAGACAGGTAATCGGCTAAATCTTTCTGGGTATTAAGGTTTATAAATATATCCGTGTTTAATTTAAGGCCTTCTCTATTATATTCCTTTTCTCCAATATACTTTGTATTTAACTTTTTTATCAAAGGAGCTACAGCTCTTTTGCCTTCTGATAAATATTTTTCAATATCCTTTGCTGTCTTTAAGGAATAAAATCCATAAAGCGGCTCTATATTATTTCCAATACGGGTTACACATATATCAGCATCAACGCTGTTAACAGCATTTTTCATATATCTTACATATTCTATATCCACATTCGGCATATCACATGCAATTACAAATGAATATTCGGAGGAAGCCGCCTTTAAACCTGAATGAATTCCGCCTAAAGGCCCCATATTTTCCAGTATATCTGTTATTATTTTTTGTCTGTAATTTTTATATTCATCTGGTTTGTTTGTTACGATAATTATATCGTCAAACTCTTTTTCCAGCTTAGAAATTATAATATTAATAATCCCTTTTTTATTTATATTTAAAAATTGTTTGTCAAAACCCATCCTGGAGCTTTTTCCTCCGGCTAATATTACGGCAGTACCAAACTTTCTCATCTCGTCACCCTTTATTTAAAAACTTATCTTCTATTAAATCGGTTATTTCTTTAACTTGCGAAAAATCGAATTGAGGTATGTTTTTATCAAAATGCTTGTCCGTAACAATGCAAAATAATTCTTCATCCTTTGAATACAACTCTTCGGACGCCTCTTTTCTAAATACTTCCAGCTTAGGCTTATTTTTGGATTTATAACCTTCTGTTATTATAATATCAACATTTTGTATTTTATTTATTACATCATCCAGGCTATATTCTTCATTTGATTCCTCAATTATTGCCATTCTCTCCGGAGAGACTGCAGCAACCACACTTGCGCCGGCAGCTCTGTGAAGCCATGTGTCTTTGCCGGGCCGATCCATATCAAAGCCATGAACATTATGTTTTACAGTCCCGATCCTGTATCCCCTGTTCTTCAATTCTTTAATAATGTTACATAAAACAGTAGTCTTCCCTACACCGGACTTACTTCCCACAACAGAAAACACCGGTATCACTTTTCCACCTCTAAATAATCCATCAACTGTACTTTTATTTTATCTCCTATCTTGTATGGTCCCGTGCCGGCAGCTACAAAGAATAATGAATTTTTTCCACACAAACTGGATAAAACTCCTGAACTATGCTTATATGGAAGCTTCGTATAATACTTGCCGTCTTTTTTGTAAGTAAAAGCCCTCACATACCTGTTCTGAACGCTGACCTTGTTAAAGTCATTTTCCAATACCGAATCTATTACCATCAGATTGTACTTCGTTTTACCCATCATCTTTAATAATACCGGTCTTACAAATTGCTCAAATGTAATATATGCTGCAGCAGGGTTTCCGGAAAGACCGAATAAAAACTTATTTTCATATTTTGCAGCTACTATAGGTGTGCCGGGCTTTGCTTTTACTCTCCAGAATAAGATTTTACACCCTATTTCAAGAAATGCTTCTTTTATAATATCAGCATCCCCTACGGATGCGCCTCCTGTGGTTATTATAATATCAGCCCATTTAAGCGATGATTTCAATAACCTTGCCGTATCTTCAACATTATCTTTGCAAATACCCAGCATTTCAGCCTCTCCTCCCCATTTTTTTACCTGGGAAGCAATTGTATAGGAGTTGCTGTTTCTAATTTTGCCTTCCTTTAATTCTCCTCCTATATCCACCAGCTCATCACCTGTAGATAAAATTGCAGCCCTCGGCTTAGCATATACCTTTACATAGGCTCTGCCGAGAGAAGCCAATATACCTATTTCTGCAGGACCTATTATCATTCCTTTCGATAAAACAACATCCCCTGCCTTTATATCTTCACCTTCTTTGACAATATTGGACTGAGGTTTCAGATAATTAAATATCTTTACGAATTTATCTGTAAATTTCGTATCTTCATATTTCATAACCGTATCTGCACCTTCCGGTATTTTTGCTCCTGTCATTATTCTTATAGCCTGTCCTTTGTCAATCCTTTTGGAACTAACATACCCTGCGTGCTCATTATCTATAACCTTTAGCGTCACCGGAGAATCCTCGGCAGCATTTACTGTATCTTCTGATCTATATGCATACCCGTCAAGCGGTGACCTGTCAAAGGGCGGTATATTTATAGCTGATTTAATGTCTTCAGCTAAAACATAGTCCAAACTGTCCAATAAAGATTTTTCCGTTATATTAATATCTACCTTCTCCTCAGCAAGAATCCTGCCTGCATCTTCAATAGAAATATTAGTTAGCATTTTCTCCTCCTGGCTTTTAATATTTAGGCATTATTTAACAGATGACTCCTGAAACAGGAATCATCTGTTCATCTGTTAATTTATTACTTAACCAATTTTGTCTTTAGGTACATCTGCTTTTTCAACATTTACTGCGGTAATTTTGTATTCGGCGGTTTTACTGATAGGGTCAAAAACAGAATTAGTCAATTCATTAACAGGAGATTCTTTATAGTGAAACGTCATAAACATCATCCCAGGTTTGACTTTATCCGTTATTGTTATCCTGGTTAATATTGAACCTCTCCTGGATGTTACTCTTACAAACTCTTCTTCTTTTAATCCCAGCCTTTCGGCATCTGCAGGGTTCATTTCTGCAAGCTCATAAGGCTTTATGGCATTCAGCCTCTTTGAATGCCTGGTCATTATGTTATATTGATACAGCATTCTTCCTGTAGTAAGGAGTATGGGATATTCGTCAGATACAAGCTCCGCCGGTGCTTCGTATTCAACAGGAACCATCAATCCTTTTCCTCTTGGAAATGTACCTTTGTGTAGGTATTTGGTACCCGGATGTTCCTCATTTGGACAAGGCCACTGCAGCCCTACCTTATCTATCCTCTCATATGTTATACCCCTGTAGCTGGGCATAGTAAGCCTTATTTCATTAAATATATCTTCAGAATTTTTATAATTAAAGCCCTTTGCCCCTAATTTTGTTGCTACTTCACTTAATATTTCCCAATCAAGCCTGCATTCCCCTGGAGCGTCAACAGCTTTTCTGACTCTTTGAACTCTTCTCTCCGTATTTGTGAATGTTCCATCCTTTTCAGCATAAGATGCTGCAGGTAATATAACATCTGCAAATTTGGCAGTTTCCGTCATAAATAAATCCTGAACCACCAAAAAATCCAAACTTTCCATAGCCTTTTTAACATGGTTTGCATTTGGATCCGTAAGAACCGGATCCTCTCCCATAACATACATTGCTTTGATGTTGCCTGATAAAGCTTCATCAAGCATTTCAGGTACTCTGAGCCCATTGTTCGGATTCAGCTTCACACCCCAGCATTTCTCAAAAAACTTTATATTTTTTTTATCAGACAAACTTTGGTATCCGGGTAATGTGTTTGGAAGAGCCGCCATATCACAAGCACCCTGAACATTATTCTGGCCACGCAGAGGATTTACACCGGCGTTTTCTACGCCCAGATGACCTGTTAACATGGCAAGGTTAGCAAGATTCATTACATTGGCTGTTCCTGTAGTGTGCTCTGTTATCCCCAGGGTATAATATATTCCTGCCTTTTTTGTGCTTGTGTAAAGCTTTGCAGTCTCGTACAGCATTTCCTCGGATATTCCGGTTATTTCCTCCACTGTCTCAGGGGTATATTTTTTTATCACTTCCAGTACATTTTCAAATCCTGTACAGCGGGTTTCGATAAACTCTTTATCATGCCATCCTTCTTTAACTATAATGTGCATTAACCCATTCACTAACGCTGTATCTGTCCCTGATTTTAAAGGTAACCACAGTGTAGCAAATTCTGCCAGTTCTGTGCGGCGCGGATCTATTACTATAAGCTTTGATCCGTTTTTAACTGCTCTTTTCATCTTGTTCCCGATTATCGGATGAGCCTCCGTGGTGTTAGAACCAATGACGAACAACACCTCATTTCCCTCCACCTCACTGATAGAATTGGTCATGGCTCCGCTTCCTAATGTAGTTGCAAGACCTGCAACTGTAGGAGCATGTCACGTACGGGCACAGTGGTCAACATTGTTTGTGCCTAATGCCACTCTCATCATCTTTTGATATACAAAGTTGTCCTCGTTGGTGCAGCGTGCCGAACTAAGCCCGGCTATAGCGTCTCCTCCATATTTGTCTTTTACGCCTTTAAGATTTCCCACAACTGTCCCTATAGCTTCGCTCCACTCCGACTCAACAAATTTTCCATTCTTTTTTATTAAAGGTTTTGTTACCCTGTCAGGGCTGTTTATAAAATCTGTATGGTACCTTCCTTTTACACAAAGGGATTTCCCGTTTACAGGTGCTTCAGGGTCAGGGGTCACTCCTACTACCTTTCCATCCTTTACGTTTAAATCAAAGTTACATCCGGTACCGCAAAACGGGCATGTTGTGCGGACCTTTTTAACTTCCCAAGGCCTGATACCCTTTAACTGCTTATTTATTAAAGCGCCTGTAGGGCATGCGGTTATGCACTGACCGCACAACCTGCAATTTTTATAGCTGATAGGATCATCAAAGCATGTAGTGACTTTAGACTTAAATCCTCTGCCTGTAAAGTCAACGGCGTGAGTCTCCTGTATTTCATCACATACTCTGACACATTTGCCGCAAAGTATACACTTGCTTTGGTCTCTCTCCATAACAGGATTTAAACTGTCTATGGCATATTTCTTTTTTTCTCCTTTATAGGATCCATATTTTACACCATATCTGTAGCATAAATCCTGAAGCCCGCATTCACCGGCTTTTTCGCAGGTTAAACAATCATTTGGATGATTTGAATATAATAAATCCAAAATATTTTTTCGAGCCCTGACTACTCTTTCGGACTCAGTATATACAGACATTCCTTCTCTTGCTTTTTCCGAACAAGAAGCTACAAGCTTTTTTGAACCTTCAATCTCTACTATACACAGCCTGCATCCACCAAAAGACGAGAGCTCTTTGTCATAGCACAGTGTGGGAATATCCACCCCATTTTCACGAGCGGCTTCCAATATGGAAGTACCTTCTTTCACTGTAACTTCTTTTCCGTTTATTTTAAATACAATCATATTCGCCTCCATGGATTAAAGCATTAAAATAATCTTCATGTACTGTAATCTTTTTCTCTTTAAGTGATACATTTTTCGTCATTTAATCCTTCTCTCTGCTATAATATATTTATGTTATAGTACCTAACATCAAGTTAGGTCTTTTGTTGTTTTAGTTATTTCTTAATTATTGCACTAACAGGGCATTGCGCTATGCACGTTCCACATCTGATACATTTGCCGGCATCTATTACATGCCTTTCTTTAACTTTACCGCTTATGCAGGAAACAGGGCAGTTTTTGGCGCATTTGCCGCAGCCTACACATTTATCAGTAATATAATATTCCAAAAGTGCCTGACATACACCTGCAGGACATTTTTTATCCCTTATGTGGGATTCATATTCATTCCTAAAATATTTCAGCGTGGTGATTACAGGATTAGGAGCTGATTTGCCAAGCCCGCACAGAGATGTAAACCTGACGGTTTCCGACAGATCATCCAGTCTTTCCAAATCTTCTTCTACTCCTTTGCCTTGTGTAATCCTTTCCAATATTTCAAGCATTCTCTTTGTTCCTTCTCTGCAAGGCACGCATTTTCCACAGGATTCGTCAACGGTAAAGTCGAGGAAGAATCTGGCAATATCAACCATGCAGTCAGTATCGTCCATTACAACCATACCGCCGGAACCCATTATTGAGCCAATCTTAGCCAGAGACTCAAAATCTACCGAAGTATCCATTAATTTTTCGGGAATACATCCTCCCGACGGTCCTCCGGTTTGTACAGCTTTAATTTTCCTTCCTTCTCCAACTCCTCCGCCTATATCAAATACAATTTCTCTTATAGGCATTCCCATTGGAACTTCTACAAGACCGGCTTTTTTTACTTTTCCCACTAAAGAAAATACTTTGGTCCCCGGAGATTTTTCAGTTCCGATACTCCTGAACCACTTTGCACCTTTTTGGAATATTACAGGAACATTAGCCAATGTTTCAACATTGTTTATAACAGTAGGTTTTTGCCACAATCCCCTATGAGCCGTTCTGTAAATCTTGGTCCTGGGCATACCTCTCTTTCCTTCAATGGATTCAATAAGTGCAGTACTTTCTCCGCAAACGAATGCACCTGCTCCAAGCCTAAGTTCTATATCAAAATTAAAACCCGTGCCTAATATATTATTTCCCAGCAATCCATATTTCTTTGCTTGCTCAATGGCAGTCTTAAGTCTTTGAACTGCAACAGGGTATTCTGCCCTAACGTATATAAATCCCTGATCTGACCCTATTGCATATCCGGCAATAGCCATACCTTCAAGAACCGAATGGGGATCTCCTTCAAGAATGGACCTGTCCATAAACGCGCCTGGATCCCCTTCATCGGCATTACAAATTATATACTTTTTATCTGAATCATATTTAAAAGCTTCCGCCCATTTTCTCCCTGTAGGGAAACCTGCTCCTCCTCTTCCTCTTAAATAAGATTCACTCATAATATTGATAACTTCTTCAGGCGTAATTTCCGTAAGTACTTTTCCAAGTGCAGAGTAGCCTTCAAGTGCTATATATTCATCTATATCATCCGGTTTTATGATTTCAAAATTTCTTAGTGCTATTCTTAATTGCTTTTTATAATAGTCGCCCTTTAAAACTATATTGCCATCTCTTACTTCGGTCTTATCTTCTTTTCTCAGTCTTTCTTCTAATATTGGCCTGGATTTTTCTTTAAGCTCCTTTAAACTCTCAAGAGTTAACACAGTTTTCACCTCCGAATTATTAAATTATCTATAATCTTTTATTATTCCTTTTATATCTTTAACTGTCAATTCGCCATATATTTTACCATTTATGCTAATTACAGGTGATAAACCGCAAGCGCCTAAACACCTAGTAGGAGTTATGGAAAATTTCAGGTCGGGTGTAGTACCGCCGCGCTGTATTCCCAAAACAGATTCAATCTCCTCGAGTATTTTTTCTCCTCCCTTTACATAACAAGCCGTACCAAGGCATACAGAAATGTTATTCTTACCCTTAGGTATAAAAGAAAATTGGGAATAAAAAGTGGCTACTCCATAAACTTCTGAAATAGGTACCTTTAAGTCTTTGGATATTACTTCCAGAATTTCGGCAGGCAAATATCCGAATTCACCCTGTGCCTTTTGCAAAACAGGCATTAAAATTCCTTTTTTTTCTTTGTTTTCACTAATAAAAGCCCTAAATTTATCAAGTTTGCCTTTATTTTCCTTTAAATCAAACTTAAACTCCATTGTTTCACTCCTCTTTTATTAATTTAGCATTTAAAATAGTTATAATATTGCTCCTTTATTTTAATATTCAGCAAACGATTCCTTAATGATTATATAATAATTCATTGATTTTGTCAATGAAAGTAATTAAATAATGTCTAAATTTTCACATTTAAGTAACAATTAAAAATTGTCCATAATAAAGCAATAAATAAAGCAAATTAAAAGGTTAAGCACATTTTTTTTAATTTATTTTTTGATTTATTAATAAAAAAAAAATCAAACTTTTTTCATTAAAAAAGAACGTGAAAGTTCACTGCTTCCATGTTCTTAATTGTTAAAAATTAGATTTCATGTTATTATTTAATATTTGAGCATCTGATTATTCTCAAAAAAGCCTTCCCACGGATCGTCCCCGGCAATTCTTGAAAGAGCATTTGCCATGTTAACGGCATCAGGTTTCACCGTATCAAGTTCATCCCATCCGATTGGCATAGACACTCTGGCGCCTTTTCTTGCTCTTATTGAATAAGGAGCAATGCTTGTAGCTCCTCGACCGTTTCGAATCCAGTCAATAAATATTTTGTTTCTGCGCTTAACTTTCCTGATATTGCTGGTATACCGGTCGGGCCACTTTTGTTCCATAACTTTGGCAATGCGCTTGGCAAAGTCATAAAAAACGTCCCACCCTACGGTAGGTTTCAAAGGAACAACAACATGATACCCTTTACCGCCGCTGGTCTTAAGGTATGAGTTCAGGGAAAGCTCTGCAAGAATTTTTTTGATATCCCGAACACCTTGGCGCACTCTGCTAATGTCCATTCCTTCATCAGGATCCAGGTCAAATACCATCATATCCGGATTTTCGAGCATTTCAGCACGGCTCCCCCAAGTATGAAACTCCAGTGTACCCATCTGTGCTTCGGATACAAGCCCGGATACACTGTCAATATAAAAGTAATCTTCTGTTTCTCCGCTGCTGTTAGAAACAGGTATTGTAATGATTCCTTTGCTATTAGGTCCGGGATGCTTCTTGTAGAAACATGTTTGTGATATTCCCTTGGGGCAGCGCACAATACTGAGAATCCTATGACTTACATAGGGCAGCATCCGAACTGAGACTTCTGAATAATACCGAGCTACATCTTCCTTTGTAATTTTCGGTTCATCAAATAAAATTTTTTGGGGATTGGTAATCTTTATTCCTTCTACAATAATACTGTTTTTGTTTGATTCTACCGGTTTTTCCATCTCTTCGACATATCTTTGAAACTGTCCTTCACCTTCTTCTTTTTCCATTATTATGTCATCAGGGTTCTTGTCTGTCCGAATTCCTTTGAAACTTGCCTGTCTTAATAAATTATCCTTGGTCCATTGGACAAATTTAATCTCAGCAGCCAGCTTAGGCTCCAGCCAGGTTATTTTTTCTCCTGTCCTGGACTTCGGTTCGGGTCTGAATGGAGAACCACTCCTTTTTAAGCCTTCAAATTTTTCTTCAAGCATTTTCATATCTGTCTGGCTTATACCTGTGCCGGCACGTCCCACATAAATTAAATTTTCACCGCTGTGGACTCCCAAAAGAAGTGAACTTATACCCCTGATTCTTTTTTCAGAAAGAGAATATCCTCCCACGACAAATTCTTGCCTCTTATAACATTTAAGCTTAATCCAATCACCGTTCCTTGTACCGCTATAGACTGAATCTGCTCTTTTACCTACTATTCCTTCCATATTTGCCTTACATGCCACAGAAAAACTTTCTTTACCCTTTCCTCTCACATGGCGGCTGTAATAAAGGTTCTTCGGTGCATTTTTCATTAAATTTTCCAGCTTATCTTTTCTGTCAATTAATTGGTACCCTCTAAAGTCTGCTCCGTCCAGGGCAAGAAGGTCGAAAATAATGTAGGTTAGATTTTTGCCTTTCGGATTTTTCATATAATCCTGGAGAGCCTGAAAATCAGTTTTGCCTGATGTATCAGTAATAACTATTTCACCGTCCAAAACCATAGCTCTTCCTGCAGCCCAATCAATAATTGAAGAGGCCACGTTATGAAACCTTCTTGTATAATCAATGCCGTTTCTGGTCATAAGCCTGACGGTGCCTCCTTCAGCAAAAGCCATGATTCTAAACCCGTCATATTTTAATTCATAAAGCCACTTTTCGCCTTCATAAGCCTTATTTACTAATTTGGCAAGCTGGACATCAGCACTGCTAAAAGGGTTCTTGGCGGCTTTCTCATCTCCCCCTGATTGTATTTCCAACATAGTACGACCTGTTCTAATACTGGTCGTAAACTCTGTTATACCTTCGTCGTTTTTGGCATATTCATCTTTTTCTTTTAATAAAAGCCAGTTATCTTTCTTATCTCCGGATTTGGCTTTCCACTTGATCAAAGCCCACCTTCCCTTAAGGCGGCTTCCTTTCAGGGCAAATTTTAACTCTCCTTTGCCGAGCCCTTCTTCCACATTACCATAAGGTTCCCAGAATCCTTCATCCCAAAGCATAACTGTACCGCCGCCGTATTCACCTTTTGGAATAGTTCCTTCAAAATTTCTGTATACAAATGGATGATCCTCAACCTTGACGGCAAGCCTCTTGTCTCGGGTATTATATGATGGCCCCTTAGGTACAGCCCAGCTTAAAAGGACTCCGCCCCATTCAAGGCGTAAATCATAGTGGTCACTCCTGGCCTTGTGGTGCTGGACAACAAACCTCAGACCTTCCTCAAAATTTTCTATTTCGCCCTCAGGCTCATAAGTTCTTTCAAAATTTCTTTTTTGGTTATATTCGTTTAGTTTTGAAGACATTTATTACGCTGTTTCCTTATCCTTTTTAGCTTTTTCAACACTGGCTTTGAGCGCATCCATAAGGTCTATAACTTTGCCGGTGTTATCAGGCTTTGCAGCAAC
The DNA here is from genome assembly GCA_002399975.1 of Firmicutes bacterium UBA4845. Taxonomy (GTDB): domain Bacteria; phylum Bacillota; class Clostridia; order Tissierellales; family Sedimentibacteraceae; genus Sedimentibacter. The sequence goes on from DHER01000101.1 coordinate 135,865, forward strand.
AATCTCTTTCCCGGAAATTTTTGTCTCAATAAGCTTACGAAGCTTCACCTGATATTCATCTTTATATTTAGCAGGATCAAATGGCGTATCCATAGAATTAATCAGCACTTTTGCCATATTCATCTCCTGTTCGGATACTTCAGGCTTATCGTACTGTTTTTGAAGCTCTTTTACATCATCGGCATAGAACATTGTAGAAATAAGCATGCCGTCCTCCCGCGGAATTATGGCCATCAATGTGTCTTTTGTACCCATGACAGTTTTGCCTATGGCTATCTTTTGTTCAGCCATCAGTGCGGATCTGAGCAGCTCGAAAGCTTTCTCCCCTCCTGTCTCCGGTACAGCCTGGTATGTTCTGTTATAGTAAACAGGTGAAATCTGGTTCAATTGTGCAAAATGCAGAATTTGAATAGATTTTTCTTTTTCCGTCTTGATCTTTTCTATTTCATCATCCGTGATAACAATGTATTTATCCTTATCATACTGAAATCCTTTTACAATGTCTTTACCGGTAATTTCCTTGCCGCAGTGGGCACAGACTTTTTTGTACCGGATGCGGCTGTCGTCCTCCTTATGAAGCTGATTGAAATGGATGTCGTTATCCTGTGTAGCTGTGTACATGGCAATGGGAATTGCGACCATACCGAAAGTTATAACTGATTTTCGTGATATCATAATGGACACCTCCTAACCTTATTGTTTCCAACTACGTTATAAGTATTCGGTATCCATTTTAATAATTTACAATATAATTTTAATAATTTACAATATAATTTTAATATTTTATATATATTTTAACCTAGCAAGACTAAAAAATCTATTTATTTTTAATCCACTTTCTGCTAAATCGAGCCAAAGTAAATAATTAATTTATTTAATTAAAAGGTCAAGTGCATTTAAACTATATATGCAGCAATTTGTATGCCAATATCTTTAAGTTGAAATTTCAATGTACTAAAACAAGAAAATAAAAAACCGACAAATTTATATCACTTTATTTGAATTCACAGACAGAATATTGTCGTTATGACAAATTGCTGTCTGTATCTCAATGTTTAGTTCATACATTCTATTTTTTAATACACTCCTTGAAATACTTAACATTCACCTGTCTTTTTATATTACCTTTAGTAATTTTCATTACTCCAACTATAATTTTTTATTTATATTAAGTTTTCTTAATTTTTTAATATTTTACCATATATTTAAGAAAAATAGGATATATTGTTTGACTTATATAGAATAAAATATTATTATAAAATAACATCACTTAGTTAATAATAAAACAAACTTAAAGAAAGGAATTATCATGACTAACAACAATTCACTTAAAAAAAATGTAACCTTTGTAGAAGCAATGGCTATAGTCATTGGAACTATCATTGGTTCCGGAATATTTTTAAAATCCGGAATAGTTCTTAAAAATGCCGGAACACCGTTTATGTCAATTTTGGCCTGGGTACTAAGCGGTCTGATAACTCTGGCATCAGCATTATCAATTGCAGAAATTTCATCTGCCATTCCGAAGTCCGGAGGACTTTATACATATTTGTCGGAATTATATGGGGAAACCTTCGGATTTCTTCTTGGATGGGTTCAAACGATTATTTCTTACCCGGCATCGGTTGCCGCACAAGCAATAGCATTCGCCACTTATGCAAATTTCTTTATTCCTATTGGTGCTATGCAGCAAAAAATTCTTGCAGTAATAGTATTGGCATTTATTTTAACAATGAACATAATATCCACAAAATATGGCGGATTCATACAGACAGCGGCAACTATAGGAAAACTCATTCCAGTTGCAGCAATAATCCTGCTAGGTTTGGTGAAAGGTACTTTTTCAGTTGCAGGCAGTGTTTCATCATCTGGAGCTTCAGGCTTCGGCGCAGCAATGCTTGGAACATTATGGGCATATGAGGGATGGATAAGTGTTACCAACATGGCAGGAGAGTTGAAAAATCCAGCTAAGGATCTTCAAAGGTTATATCTGTGGGAGTTATCTTTGTAATAATTGTATATGCAATATTTAATTTTGCAATATTCAAGGCATTACCACTTGATCATATTATTTCATCTGATACTGTTGCGGCAGATGCAGCTGTAAGTCTTTTCGGCAATGGCGGAGCGATGTTTATTTCAGCCGGAATAATGGTTTCGGTATTTGGAGCTTTGAACGGTTTCTTAATGACAGGAGCAAGAATCCCATTTTCCATGGGAGAAAACAATATGCTTCCATATTCAAGTGTACTCAGTAAAGTTCAGACAAAATTTCAAACACCTGCAAATTCCTTGATATTAGAAAGTATACTGGCAGTTATATATATATTAAGCGGAACATTTGACACGCTTACAGATTTGCTGGTATTTGTTCTGTGGATTTTCTTCGTAATGGGAGTATATGGTGTATTTATTTTAAGGAAAAAATATCCTGAGCAAAAGGGGCTGTACAAAGTTCCGTTTTACCCCATAACACCCATTTTTGGTATATTGGGCGGAGCATTTGTAATAGTCAGCACAATAATAGAACATCCTGTGAATTCAATGATTGGTATAGCAATTACATTAATAGGCCTCCCTGTTTATTATTATATACGTAAAAAAAATAAATAATAAAGTACTATAAAACAGATTGAACTGTGTATTACAAATGCAGGTCAATCTGTTTTTCATTGCAAATAAGCGATTATTTAAATTTTACATTTAAGATTGTTTGATGCAAATCTTTCTTGCAAACTCTTCAGCTTGTTTCAGATCCTCTTCATTTGGACGTCCACGATTAGTAAACAAAAATGAACCTTTGCAATGAAATTCATCCTCTGAAACAGAAATACCCTTTGGTTCAAGAATGGATTTGACTTCTTGCAAAGCAGTCTTTTTACCTGCAGACGTACCAAACACATAAACACTTTTTACCTGTGACGGCTGCAATTCTGACAATAAGTCATGCATTTTTTTATCGATAGCTCCCCCATAAATAGACGCGCCGATGAAAAGTATATCTGCGGATTTGGATTTATCAAACTGTTCCACAGAAACAGCTGATACGCCTACACCTTTAGCAATTGATTCAGCAAGCTTCTTTGTATTTCCGCCTCTGGAAACGTAAACAACTTTATTCACACTTTACCTCCTATAATAATTTTTTCCCATCTCATACGTAAAACAATGTTGCCGTCTGTACAATAATTATATTATTATGCACTTGAAGTAGTCAAGAGCTTTATTAAAAAAAAGAAAAAAATGCTAAATTTGACATATATGATTTATATGCTATAATTAATTGTGTGTTGCGTGGTTTTTTATTAACCCTTTTTATTAACTTGCGATTAAAATAAATCTACGATTTATGTATCATATTTCTCTTGTTGTAATATATATTATGACATCTTTGTTTTTCAAACATTAAACTAAAAAAACGGCCATATAAAATTATTTTTTATACAACTTTGTTTATTTATACAAATATAGGAAATCATTTGTTTGAGTTACCTATAATTTTTTCTGAAAAAATTGGGACAAGTCATAACAAGACAGCATTTACAGCTTCATTTGTTCTGTTGCTCAAAAATTGGAAACCGCCGAATTATATAAGGTATTAATAAAAAGGTAGAGTGTCTGCATGACACATCTTAATTTTAAAAAGGAGGATAAAGAGGATGAATGTGAAGAAGAAAAAATTTTTTTCATTTACTATGATGATACTTCTCGTCGTGGTATCTATGCTTTCAGGATGTTCAAATAAAGAAGCAAAAAACGTAAAAATAGTCGCAACAGACAATGGCTGGGACAGCCAGAAAGTGCATAATGAAATTGCCAAAATAATCGTTGAACACGGTTATGATGGCTATGATCTTGAGTTTTCAACGGCCGGTTCATCAACTATGAATTGGCAGGCCATAATAAAGGGTGAAGTTGACCTTGATATTGAAAGCTGGACTAATAACGTAGCTAGTTACCCTGAAGATGTAGCTAACGGAGATATTGTAGATGTAGGTATATTAGTTTCTGATAGTGCCCAGGGTATATACGTTCCTAGATATGTTATAGAAGGAGACCCTGAAAGAGGTATAGAACCTATGGCACCGGATTTAAAAACAGTAGAAGATTTAAAAAAATATCCTCAATTGTTTCCTGATGATGAAGATAAAGCAAAGGGTCGTATATACGGCGGCACTCCTGGAATGATGGCAGATGAAGTATTATACAAAAAATATGAATATTATGGATTAGATGAAATGTACAATTATACAAGATTAGGCAGCGAAGCCACTATATTTGCTTCTCTTGCATCAGCCTATAACTTAGGTGAACCGTGGGTCGGATACTGTTATGAACCTACGTGGATAAGCGGCAAACTAAATATTGTTCGATTAGAGGATGCGCCCTATGACCCTGACATTTTCTTTGAGGGTAAGTGCGAATTTCCCAAACAGGAATTGAAAATAGTAAGCAGTAATAAATTTGCAGACAAAGCTCCGGACCTCCTTGAGTTTTTTAAGAAATATCAAACAGGAAGTGACTTAATTTCCGGTGCTTTGGCATATCTGGATGATACACATGCATCATATGAAGAAACAGCCAAATGGTTTTTAAAAGAAAATGATTATCTGTTGGATGAGTGGCTTCCAAAAGAAAATGCAGAAAAAGTACGAGCTTACCTGAACGAATAACTACAGAGGAGAAACATATTATGAATGACTATATATTTGAATTCCCGAAAACATGGCAATTTGATATTGGAACGTCTATAGATGATTCCGTAAAACTTTTCAGCCGCAATCATCAAGCTGTGCTTAACGGAATTAAATCTAATGTAATTGAAGTTATTCAGGGGATTGATTGGGTACTGACTCATATTCCATGGATCATTCTTATTTTAATTATCGTGTATTTAGGCTATAAAGCAAGTAAAAAAATTGCTGTAGGTTTGTCATATGGTGTCATGCTGTTTTTAGTAGGAACCTTTGGTCTATGGAACCATATGCTGGAAACATTAAGTTTGGTAATTGCGGCCGTGTTTATTTCCCTTGTTATCGGATTCCCTGTGGGAATATTAATTGCAATGAGCAAACGAGCCAATAGAATTATAAGGCCCATACTTGACCTGATGCAAACAATGCCTACTTTTGTTTACCTGGTTCCGGCAGTAGTCCTTTTCAGTGTAGGGACAATGCCAGCCTTGCTGGCAACAACCATTTACGCTATAGTACCTATGATTAGAATGACTAGCCACGGAATAGTACATGTAGACAAAGAAGTATATGAGGCGGCATTGGCATTTGGATCTACAAAAATGCAAACACTTATAAAGGTTCAGATTCCTCAGGCAGTGTCGACTATCATGACAGGTGTCAATCAAACAATCATGATGGCAATGTCTATGGTAGTTACAAGTGCGATAATAGGCGCTCAGGGCCTGGGATTGGAAATACTTGTTGCCACAAACCGTGTTGAGATGGGAAAAGCACTGCTTCCGGGCATATCAATAGTAATTATTGCCATTATTTTAGATCGACTTACCCAGGGATTAGTTAATAAAAATGAGGTGAGTGAATAATGGATAATACTATTATAGAAGCAAGCCACGTATCAAAACTATACGGTTTAAACAAAAAAGATGCTGTAAAACTGATGAATGAAGGGCTTGAAAAGAACGAAGTATATAAAAAAACAGGAGTAACCGTAGCACTATGGGATGTATCGTTCAAAGTAAAGCAAGGTGAGATTTTTGCCATAATTGGATTGTCCGGATCGGGAAAATCCACATTGGTCAGGTGTTTCAATCAACTTTTAAAGCCTTCATCCGGAAAAATATTATATAAAGAAAAAGAAATAGAAAAATTCAACAAAAAAGAGCTGCTGGAATTCAGGAGAAATAAGATATCCATGGTATTTCAAAACTTTGGGCTTATGTCTCATAAGAATGTCATTGATAATGTTGCCTATGGTTTAGAAGTAAGGGGCATGAATAAAGAAGAAAGACATAAAAAAGCTTCAGAAATGACAAGTCTTGTCGGTCTTGAAGGCTGGGAATACAAACCAATCAGCAGCCTGTCAGGGGGAATGAATCAAAGAGTAGGGCTTGCTAGAGCGCTGGCAAATGATCCTGAAATATTACTGATGGATGAACCTTTTTCAGCCTTAGATCCCCTTGTAAGGAAAGACATGCAGTTTGAATTATTGTCACTTCAGCGAAAGCTTGAAAAAACAGTAATATTTATTACCCATGACATAAATGAAGCATTTAAGCTTGGAGATACTGTTGCAATTATGAGGGACGGGAAAATAATTCAAATCGATACACCAGAAAATATGTCCACTAATCCTGCTGATGATTATGTGAGGAAATTTATTGACAGTGCTGATAAAACCAAGGTGCTCAGTGTTAAGAATATTATGATTACTCCTTCATGCCTTGTAAGAGAAAATGATTCAGTAAAAATAGCAATTCGCGAAATGCAGCACAATTCTGTTTCCAGTGCATATGCTGTAGACAGCAAAATGAGATATAAGGGCATTGTAACAATAGATGACGCCATTAATGCAAATAAGGAAAACACAAAAGTATCTGATTTAATAAAAAAAGGACCTATAACAGCCAATGAAGATACACATATAAGCGACATACTTCCAATAGCTGCAGAAACTAAGTATCCCATTGCTATTACAGATGAAGAAGGCATACTTAAAGGGATTGTTACAAAAACTTCAGTACTGTCTTCACTGGTAGAGTAGCTGCAAGTTAATAAATAATAAATCAAAATATAAAATGACTTCAATTTTAAAATCAAATTCCCGGGGAAGTATATTTCACCCAGGGAATTTCCCATTTAGCTAAAAAATTCTTCAATTACTTTAATCATATAGTAAGTATCCATAACACCTGCAGTTTCATAAGATGAATGCATGGCAAGCTGAGCAATGCCTATATCAACAGTATTAATACTTACCTTTAGTGAAGAAATATTCCCAAGAGTGCTCCCTCCAGGTATATCGGAACGATTGGAATAATGCTGGAACGGAACGCCTGCAGATTCGCACAATAATTGGAACACGCTGCTGCTCACCGCATCACTGGTATATTTTTGAGCAGCATTATGCTTTATTACTATTCCTTTGTTCATATAAACTTTATTTGAGGGATCACTCTTCTCAGGGTGATTAGGGTGGACTGCATGAGCATTATCTGCAGATATCATAAATGAAGATGCTAATGTGCAGTAATAATCTTCAGTTGTTTTCCCTAAATTATTGTTTATTCTTTTCAGAACATCCTCTAAAAATGTAGAAGCTGCACCTTGCTTTGTTCCACTTCCCACCTCTTCATTGTCAAAACAGCAATAAACATTTACAGATTTTGAGTTGTTTCCTTTGATAAATCCTTTTAGTGTCGCATATGCGCACTGCATATTGTCAAGCCTGGATGATGATATGAATTCATTTCTGCTGCCCCAAATGCTGGGTGCCATACGATTGTACAAAAATAAATCGGTGTTCAATATTTTTTCTTTTTCAGTACATGCATATTCAGCTACAATATCCATAAAATTATCGCCGCTTACGTCCAGCGAACCATACAACGGCAGCAAGTCTACCTGTTCGTTATATTTCATGGATGAGTTAGCTTCTTTGTTCATATGTATTGCCACATTCGGTATAACAATCAAATCTCTGTCTATGTTTACAAGCTTTGTTTCAATTCCGCCATCACTTTTAATTATCACCCTGCCGGCCACAGACAATGGCCTGTCAAACCAAGTGGAATAAATCATTCCTCCATATTTATCTGTATTAAGCTGTATGTATTTTTCCGATTCGACTTTGTAGTTATCCTTAATTTTAAAAGTAGGAGAATCACAGTGAGAAGCCACTATGTTAAAACTGTACTCATCTAAATCCCTGCCTGTCTTAAAGGCAATAATTGAAGAATTGTTCCTTGTTACATAATACTTTTTACCTTTTTCAATATTCCATTTTTTGTTTTCTGTCAGTTCAATAAAGCCGTCATTTTTAAGTTCCTCTGCTATGTTTCTTGCAGAATGAAAAACACTGGGACTTTTTTTGATAAAATTGAGCATTTCCTCAGATATTTTTTTATACAATTTTTCACCTCAAAATTTAATTATTTTATTTAAATTATTATATATCATTTTGATTAATAAAAAAAGACCCGCAGCGTATATCGCTGCAGATCCGTTTCAGAAAATCAATGATTCATAGAAATATGATTTTAAGGAGCTGTACTCTTTGACGGCACAAACAGGTGAGACATATCCACACCTTCCAGTTCTAGCAATTTCACTTTTGTATTAATGCCTCCTGAATAACCGGTCAAGCTGCCATTTGATCCTACAACCCGATGGCATGGAATAATAACAGATATGGGATTATGCCCGACGGCACCTCCTACAGCTTGACTGGACATACTCTTCTTGCCCATCTTTACGGCTGTTTTTTTTGCAATACTCCCATATGTTATAACCTCTCCATATGGTATTTCACATAAAATACTCCATACCTCCTGACGAAACTTACTGCCGATTGGACGAAGGGGCAATTCAAAAATATCGGGTTTCTTACCGTCAAAATATCTGTCCAGCCATCTTTTCGCAGCATCAAATATAGATATGTCATTTTTCTTTACAATTTCTTCGTGTAGTATGGTATCCCCGTGATATTTCTGCCTTTCTATCCATGAACCAATAAGACTGTCACCGTCACACGCAAGTGTAATTATACCCACAGGTGACGAATAAGTTGTTGAATAATACATCTAATCCTCCTTATGGCATTCTTATATAATATTCCAAAGATTAATCCTAACACAACATGCCACTGCTTCCGCCATTTCCACATCTCTTTTAATGTAAAAGAATGAAGTAACTCAACGCTAAATTAATTATATCATATTATATGAAAAACCGGCAATTTTTTGTCAGTGATTTGTATTTAAGCTTTAAAAAATTAATTTTAACGAATATTTTAGAATAATATAAAATAGTATTAATATAATGAACTAAAATATAAAGGTGAGGGATATAAAATGTTTATAATCAATCTATATGTACAATTATTGCTCTGTAACTACTCGAACGAAAGCATGTATGTAAAATATCTTGATTTTGTATGGACAATGCCCATGATCGGACCCAGACCACCATACTATACCAATCCAAGGTATGAGCTAAATTATTCTGTGATTTAAAAGTTACAAAATCAACAAAAATAATAATGAAAGGTATTGTATAGGAAATCCTGACAAATTTCTTATCAAGTAAGGCAATTGAAATGAATAACCAAAACTCTTCATCAAATGACAATGCTGCAAACGAGCAAATAATGAATGATCTGCTGAATTATTTCCAAAAAAATTTCATACTTAAGCCATACCCTATGTATCCAAATTACGGTATAATTACACAGTATGAGGATATTCCCATCAGTTTTCCCGAACAACATCAGTTTCGTCAGCCAGGACTTGAAGAATTGATGGTGCCGCGCCCAATTATAGAAAACCCGAATTACAAAGGTTCTGACAAACTTTTAGATAAAGTAGCCTTGATTACAGGAGGTGACAGCGGTATCGGTGCTGCAGCTGCAATAGCTTTTGCTAAAGAAGGCGCTGATGTAGCAATTTCCTATCTTGATGAACAAAATGATGCAATGAGAACAAAAAACCGTATAGAAGAACTGGGACGCAGATGTCTTTTGCTGCCCGGAGATATAAGAGAAAAGCAGCATTGTAGTGATATTGTTAATGCTGCTGTTAAAACTTTTGGCAAATTAGATATATTGTGTAATAACGCAGGCGTACAATTTCCTCAGCCGAGTCTCTTGGATATAAGTGATGAACAGTTTGATGAAACATTTAAGACAAACTTTTATCCCCATTTCTATGTTACGAAGGCCGCACTTCCTCACATGCATGCGGGCAGCTCTATAATTGGTACAGCATCAGTTGTAACTTATATAGGTGAAGACCAGCTTATTGATTATACTTCCACCAAAGGAGCCATCGTTGGTTTTACAAGAGCTCTAGCCAGAAGTTTAGGCAAACAGGGAATACGGGTCAATGCTGTGGCACCGGGAGAAATATGGACGCCTCTGATTCCTGCAAGTTATTCTGCGGATGTAGTAGCGGTACCCCAAGACAACATGCTGATGCGCGTTGGTCAGCCTTTCGAACTGGCACCTACGTATGTATACTTAGCATCTGATGATTCCCGTTTTGTAACCGGTCAGGTGCTTCATGTTGACGGAGGGCAGACAACTAATTCATAAGTAGCTACATTGTAAGAAAATATAAATATTTCACCTTATAAAAGTTTAACCCTATAAAACGAACTTTTTATTAGTTCGTTTTTGTTTTTCAATGACATTTTTGGATGCCCTTGAGAGTTTTTTTACTTATTTCCACATACCGGAACTTGATTTGCCGGATGATCAGAATACCGTTTCACTTGGATGGATAGCAGATGTTTATTTTTCAAAATAAACATCTGCTGTAAATCCGGGCTTCAGTATATTATTTGGATCATCTGGCTTTATTTCTACACGCACAATGCGTCTTCCGTCCTTTTCCTCAGCCAAATCCGGGATATATGTTATTGTCCCTTTAAGTGATGTATCAGAAAATGAGGCAGGAACAATTTTTACTTCATCCCCCACATGTATGCTACCTATAGATTCTTCGTAAACCTCTGCACTTACAGTTATGGAATCTGTATCAATAATATTAATCACTTCTGTCGGCATGCCTTGTGCGCCAAGATGGCTGCCGTTGTTAACCGCTATATCTTTTATAATTCCGTTTTTCACATTGGATATAATCTGACCGTCTTTAATGTAGTCCACTGCAGTCTTAGCCACCATAGTATTTAAATCAACCTGTGCTGCTGAAACGCTGCTTTGCTGCATTGCCACATTACTGTTGTTGCCCTGCTGGAGCTGTGAAAGCTGATTTTGTTTAGATTTCAACGAAACATTCAGCAGATTCAGTTCATCTTTTAATGCAGTCTTTGTTTTTTGGACATTGGCTTTTACATCATCCACAGCTTTCTGCCGTTGGTCAAGCATGGAAATATACTGATTAAGAGTTGTCTGTGAAATAGCTCCTTCATCGTACAGCAACTGATAGCTTTGAAGGTCATTTTTTGCATCCTCAAGCTCTTTTTGAGCAAGATTCATGGAATTTTGCAGAAGCTTCAGATCAGCACCGGTTCCGTTGCTGTACTCGTCATTCTTGCGTGCAATTTCATCCTGGATCTGGGAAATATCAGCCTGCAATGCAGAAATATCCTGACTGGCGGAATCCAGTGCTGATTGATTAGCAGACAATTGCTGCTTAAGTTTTTCTATATTTCCGTTGTACTCATAAAGATCAATAGTCATTAGGGGTTGACCAAGTGTGACACGTTCCCCTTCTTTGACCTGCACATCCGTGACAATTGACGGAAAATCAATGCTTATATTCTCAATACGGCTGTACTTTACTTCGCCCCAGGCTTCTATTTCTAAAGGCTGTTCTTCAGAAGTCAGGTCATCTTCTGCCTTCATAGCTTCAATATTATTTCCCCGCTGAATAAAAATACCCGCTGCTATAATCAGTACAGCAAAAACACATAGCGAAACTGCCGCTTTTTTATGAGATAAAATCCAATTTTTCATATGAGTTCCTCCTCTTGTAGTTATTCAACGCTTTTCAGCGCCTCAAATATGTCAATTTCTTTCATCTTATCTGCTATTATTCTGTTAACAATCCATGCAAAAAACATGGTCATTACCCCGGCTATTAGTACGTCTCTCAAATTAATATTGCCAAGAAGGTCCAGCCGTTCGTCAATACTGCTTGCAATTATCCATGAGATAAATCTTCCAACAGGTATGCCTGCCAGAATTCCAAGAAAAACTGAAAGATAATTTTCTATCAGTACCAGGTACTTTATTTCACTGTGGTGAAACCCCAGTACACGCAAGGTTGCAAGATCTCTGGTTCTTTCCACGAAATTTAAAATACCCGTGTTGTACAACACCACGAAAGCCAGTGATGAACCCAGAATAATTAATAATATTACCGCAAAATTTACAACACCTACGCTGGAAGATAAGCTGTCCTGCATGCTTTCTCTCGTTGCGGAATCTTCTACAATATCGTTATTCAGGAATTTTTGATCCGGCTCTCCATTCCATTTTATCATCAGAGCAGTGGGCTTAAATGTCTCCCCCAGTGATTCCCAATATGTGTCTGTCATATAAATTCCCTGACCGGAAGCAATATATGCAATCTCTACAATTGGAACAGATACATATCCCTTATCCGTAAGCTTAATTTGAATGACATCGTCTTTATTTAAGTCCCTTTCACTACACAGCTTGCGTGTCATAAGAATCCCATTTTCAGGAAGAGCAACAGGGTTGCCGTCAATATCCTGTAAATGAACAAGTGGGCTCTCCCCGGTGGTAATACTGACCGGCTCCATTTTATGACTTCCGTCAGGGAAAATCACCTGAAGGGCAGATTCCTCTATTTGCTGCGTTATGCCGTCCAGTTCAAGGTTTTTAAGATATCTGGAATTAGTCTTAGTTGTATCAAGTACAACTTTTTCATCAAAAATAAAGGTTGTTCCATAGGTATAATCACTGATTCCCGACAAAGTGGTCCGAACCGTAAGTGCTGAAATAATAACGCTGGTGCAACCCATAACACCTATTGTACTCATTATGAGACGCCCCTTATTCTTCACTATATTTCTTGCGATCAGCTTGCTGCTGAACTTCATTTTCTGCCACAGGGATGGTATGGCTTCAAGAAATATATGCTGCCCTTTTTTTGGCGGTTTATCTCTAAGAAGTACAGCCGGTGTGTCACTCAAAAGCTTTCTGCACGCTGAGAATGAAACTCCTCCGGTACACATAAGTATCAAAATCAATACAAACAAAAAGTGTCCATAATTTATTTTTAGACTGTAGCTGTTTAACGTAAGGTTAAGCTGGAGAACCATAATCCTGCCAAATATATTTGGTCCTGTAAGAAGTCCGAAAATCGAGCCAAGTACACCGACTATGATGCCATAGGAGGTATAATGCCACAGAATGCTGTGCTTACTGTAACCAAGTGCCTTTAAAATACCTATTTGCGAACGTTGGTTTTCTATCATACGCGTCATGGTGCTTTGTGTTATAAGTGCAGTAACTAACAAAAATAGCATTGGGAATACCACAGACAGCGTTTTAAACTGCTGAATACGGGAATTTACACTGCTTACACTGCTGCTGTCTTTTTGCAATGTTATGCCAATCATCTCATCTCCCACAACTTCACCGGCTTTTTGCACCACCTGTGCACTGTCAATGTCCGATGTAGTTTTCACGCTAATTTGATTGTAAACTTTCTGACCATAAGCGCTCTCCAATGCTCCTGTACTTACTATTGCAAAACCATATTCTGAGGGATTCGGAGTTATTGATGCGGAGTTTTTGACCGCAAAAACATGCTCACTACTGAGTGCCAGACCGTCAACTTGAAGGCGAAGCCATTTTCCGTTTATTTTAATTGAAATATAATCACCTAGTTTAAGTTTATGAACCTCTGCAAACTTGCTATCAAGCACAACGCCGCCTCCGCCTTTTCGAAACATTCCCTCTTCAAGCTCAGGTTGATCAAGGGTACTGCGGTCATCCAATGCGTAGACATGCAATACAGGGTCACCGGGTAAATCAGTATCGGCATCTATGGTGAACCTCTTCTCCACTAAATCCACACCATCAATTCTGCTGACTCCCCAAAGCTGCTGTTCTGAAGGATTCATCACAGTAATCCACAAATCTGACAAATTAGTTGATTCATACATAGCATCTGCATGCTTGTCTACTGTGTACCAAATGCTGTCAAGCCCGGTCATAATAAATACTGCCAGGGTTGCCATTATAAATATTGAAATAAACTGCGATTTTGATTTTTGCATATCCCGCAGGGATTTTTTAAACAAAGCACCCTTTACCATACAATTTCCTCCACATCCTTAGGATGCTCATTAAATTGCACCTTGTCTATCTTGCCGTCCCGCATATGAAGCACTACGTTCGCCATTTCGGATATGGGAGCATTGTGCGTAACGACAATTACAGTTTTTCCAAGATCATTAGATACTGTACGTATGAGGCGTAAAACCTTTCGGCCGGTTTCCGAATCTAATGCACCGGTCGGTTCATCACACAAAACTATCTGCGGATTTTTAGCCAATGCCCTGGCAATGGAAACTCGCTGCTGTTCTCCTCCAGACAACTGGCTTGGAAAGTTGTCCATTCGGTTTTCAAGTCCGACACGCCTCAACATGTCTCGTGCGTCCAGGGGATCACAGCATATTTCTTCAGCCAGCTGAACATTTTCCAATGCTGTCAAGTTTGGAACAAGATTGTAAAACTGAAATACAAAGCCTATTTGAGTGCGGCGGTATTCCGTAAGCTTATATTCGGACATGCCTGAAATTTCTTTTCCGTTCACAACTATCTTTCCGGAGGTAGGCGAATCCATCCCACCTAACAGATTGAGCAGTGTGGTTTTTCCTGCTCCGCTCTGTCCCAGCACCACATTGAATGTTCCCCGACTGATATTGAAATTAATACCGTCAACCGCCTTAATTATTGACTCTCCAATATGATATTCTCTTTCTACGTTTTCAAATGTAATAAAACCCATGAGTTCTGCTCTCCTTTGCTCATTTTCATGTCTATGCATACTCATTCTTGACAATTAACTAAGATTTAATTATAATGACACTGTGTTGATTATGCAACCATCAGATGTTTATGAATTGTCGTATTTGCAACAAAATAAATATTATATGTTGATTTAAAAACAAAACTGTAAAAATTGTTGAATATTATATAAAAGGAGTACTTAAGAAATGAAAGAAAGTAGAAAGACACGTTATACTAAAATGGTTTTACAAAACAGCCTTTTTGAATTAATGGAGAAGAAGCCGTTCGAAAAAATAACTATCAAAGAATTATGCGAAAATGCGGATATTAACCGCACCACATTTTACGCACACTATACGGACCAATATGACCTTCTTGCTGAAATTGAAAACGAAACTCTGTCCTGGGCAAAGGAATCGATTGCCAGCCTTGCTGACAAAAATAACAGAAACGAGAGTATTAAGATCATGGAGAAAATATTTCAATACTTTGTTGATAATAGCAAAAACCTTAAAATACTAATGAGCGAAAGAGGAGATATTAATTTTCAAAAGCAGATATTTACTATATTATATGAACAATGTGGAATGTCCTTTCCTATTAAAAACCATCAAAATTCAGGTACCAGAGATGAATACTTTATATTTGTTGTGAATGGAAGCATAGGTCTCTTGCAGCATTGGCTCAAAAACAATATGCCCAGGACTGCAGGAGAAATGGCTGAAATTATTTACAATATGGCTGTTCAGGCAGGGGGTATTTAATTTTTCAGCTTAACTCCGAAATAACCGAAGCTACCACCGAACGTGAAAGCAAAACTCTGATATTTAATTTTTCTGAAATAGACTGTTTCAACTCCTTCGTGTAGCCCATGCAGTCAAGCACTATCATATCCCAGCTTTTGTCTCTAAATTTTGATATTTCCTGTTCTGCTTCTTCAAGGCTCAAATATGGTGATAAAGCACAAATTTCAGCTGCTTCTCCCCATCTCTTTTCCATTTGCTTTCTTTGGTTTTCATCTGGTATGAGAACACCCAACTTTTTATTTTTGCCTAAAGCAGCAGCAACATTTTTTATTATTTCACTGCTTTCTACAAAAAGTACATTGCTTTTAAATCCTCCCATTTCCCCTGTACACATGAGCACTATGACCTTAGCTCCTTTATTTTCAAGTCTCTCAATGGATTTTTGTATTAGTGGCTTGATGTGCTCAATATTAATGCGAACTTCAGTACCATCAGATAGCTCAGTAACAAAAAAATCACTGCTCTTTTTCAGCGGAAATTCTTTTAAAATTTCACCGTAGGAATATCCATTCAATGCACCATCCTCTATAATATCAAAGGAGCGTTCAAGTGTTGGTGCTATACTGTCCATTATATAGGGACGGGGAGACTGTCCTATTGTGATAAATCCTGCCTTTATATTTTTTACTGTTTTAACCATTCATTAATTTCCTTCCTTGCCTTTGCCAAAAACATAGTCCGTCAGATTTTTCCCAAGAGCATGCTCAACTTCTTTAAATAATTCTATATCAAACATACTGATGCCTAATATAAGTCTATTGGAAGGTATTTTCACAAGAACAACCTCCATATCTCTGGTAATTTCGGCACTTATAACAGGAAGAGATGTTTTTTTGTCAAATATAGCTATCAAATCAGGAAATGTTGCAATCCTTACTCCGTCTTTTTCTGCTGTCATGTATTCATTCATGAGACTTACGGTATAGGTACTCCCCTTTGATTTAATCACACATTCGCCTACATCAAAGCCGCCCCTGCTGTTGAGAATAACATCTGTCAGAACTCCTTCACATAAAACCTCAAGTCCCGCACAGCTCCTCAGGTCACTAATAGTCTTTTGAATATTATTTTCATCAGCCCGCAGGATACTACCGATTTTTATTGCAGCTTCAATGCCTCCCACAGCTGCTTGCTCCTTAACATATTCTGCCGTAACAGGATTTCGCAGAACCGTAACAAATCCTCCTGCTGCAACAGCAGAATTTCGTATTATTTTCGAGGTGTTTGACAAAGTACTTTTTACGGTAACTTCTATTTCACTATCTCCCTTTCCTCCGGCACAAACCTGCACTGAAACATAATCTTTACTGCGTGAAAGTCCAAGACTTCCCATTGATCCTGTAGGATGGGCACGACCGTTACATGGTGCATCCATAAAAGGTATGCCTGTCATTGCAGAAAGCATCCATCCATTTGTAATCGACTGGGCTCCCAATTCATTTGTAACAATTCCCTGTACAGGCTTATCATAAATACCCCCAAATAATTCATAAACTCTTTTGTAGTGATCTGACCCAACAAACTTGTCTTTTGAAGAAGGCGACCCGACCAATGATGCTGTTGCTACTATGGAATCATTCTCCATCTCATCTATGGAATGCAGCTTTATTCCTCCAAGCTTTACCACCTGATCAAGAATTTTAATCCCTTCGGACAATATGCCGCCGCCTCCTCCTCCTAAGAGCAAACCTCCGTATATGGCATTAAGTCCATTTTCTCTGTCAATATTCATATTTATTTTTCTCCTATTAATTTATATACTATCCCAGCCTGCATCATCATTCCGTTAACAAGTGAATCTTCATCCATATCAAAGGTTGAAGTATGAGTTGAACTTGTTATTCCCCTTTTCTTATTTCCACATCCTAATTGGTAGAATGCTCCTTTTGCCTTTGTCAGGAAATATGAAAAATCTTCAAGCCCCAGGAATGGATGCTCCACATTGTAGTATGAATTATCCCCTAAAAATTCATTTGAAACTTTTTCTGCCAACTCTATGCATTCCTTGTCATTTATTGCTGCTATATAGCTGGGAATAAACTTTACATCACATTCTGCTTCGTTTGCTTCTGCCGTTAGCCTAACATTTTTTTCAATCCACTCTTTTAAATTATCCCTGACGGTAAAATCCGTAGTCCTCAGCATCATATACATGGTCACTTTGTCTGCAACCACGTTGCTTGCAGTGCCACCTTGTATTTTGCCGATTGTCATAACCGCATTATCAAAAGGGCTTATTCGTCTGCTTATGAGGGATTGAAGGCTTACAACTATGTTGGAAGCCACATATATTGCGTCTATTCCAAGCTCCGGTGTCGCTCCATGAGACTTTTTCCCCTTAATAGTTATTTCAATTTCATCTCCATTTGCGTTAAGAGCTCCAACTCTTGACCGGATAGTTCCGCATTCTATATCCGGATCCATATGAAGCCCAAAAACATAGTCAACTTTCGGGTTTTCCATACAACCCTTTGCTATCATTGCTTCAGCTCCGCCTATTGTTTCCTCTGCAGGCTGAAACAGGAGTTTTACATTTCCGTGAAGTTTATCTCTAATGCTATACAAAACTTTTGCAGCCCCAAGTAAAATTGCAGTATGCCCATCGTGACCACACGCATGCATAATCCCTTCATTTTCGGACTTATATGGAACATCGTTTTCTTCGTTTATAGGAAGTGCATCCATATCCGCCCTGAGAGCTACTGTTTTTCCGTCCTTTTCTCCTTTAATAAGCCCTACAACTGCGTTTGTATCTTTATATACAACATATTCTATGCCGATTTTTTTAAGCTCTTCCTGTATCCTTTTGCTTGTGTTGTATTCATTTTCACTAAGCTCCGGATGCTTGTGCAAATATCGCCTTAGTTCAACAACGTACTCTCTTTCTTCCAATGACCTTTCTCTGATAATCTCTGCCATAACAGAATTCCCTCCTCTGCAGTATTATATATATATTATAACCTTTTCCGTGTATATTTTTCTTATATTTCTTTAATTTAATATGCATGATGCATACTGCATATTAAATTTTCCGCCAATTACACACTTAACATGTATATTAATTAATATTACTTCATAGCTTGTCTATGCAAACTGCACAATAAAATAAATTAATAATGTAATTTTACACCCGCTTCAATAGAGTATTATTTATCTATATTAAGGTAATATATATATGGTGTTTAATCCTAGAAAACGTTACATTGTTAAGTTAAATGAAATGTATTAAATATCAATCTGAATTGCTGTATGTTAATTTAAGTCTTAAATATTTAAAGGAGATTTATAATGGAAAAGAAAGAAAAAAAAAGTTTCGAGATGCCTCATGGTTTTATTGTAATTTTACTTGTTCTTGCCTTATGCAGTATTTTGACATGGATTCTCCCTGCAGGTCAATTTGAAAGAGTTTATGATGATAATCTCGGCAGAGAAATTGTCGTACCTGACAGCTATACTGAAATCGAACCAAACCCCGCAGGTCCGTGGGAATTCTTTAAAGCGATCTACACCGGAATGACCAATGCTTCTAACATCATATTTTTTATAATATTTGCATCAGGTTATGTATTTGTGTTGATGAAAGGAGGAGCACTGGATGCTCTCGTCGGTTCAGTATTGCGTAAGCTGGGAAATAAGGATTACCTGCTTATTCCAATTTTTATGATTTTATTTGGAATTGCAGGATCTACTTTTGGAATGTATGAGGAAACATATGGACTTATTCCCGCATTTATTGTAATAGCAATTACGCTTGGTTATGACAGATTAGTTGGCGGTTCAATAGTATTTGTAGGTGTTGCTACAGGTTTCGCCTCAGCAGTATTAAATCCTTTTACAATAGGTATTGCCAGCGATGTAGCAGGCATTCCTCTGGTTTCTTTTAAACTGACCACTTTCAGAATTGTATGCTTTATATTGTTTGAAACCCTGTCAATATCATATGTTATGAGATATGCGAAAAAAATAAGGAAGGATCCAACCAAAAGCATACTTTATGGAAACGAAGAGGAAAACAGCCTTACAAGCGAAGCGTTAACCAGGGATGAAGTTCTTAAGCTAAATTTTACAACAAGGCAAAAGCTGTCGCTGATTGTATTTGTTGTTCTGATTTGCTTAATTGCCTATACTGTTGTTGTGTATGAATTTTATTTAACAGAGCTTTCGGCAATGTTTTTAATAGCTATGATTGTGACAGGAATTATAAATAAAATGAGTTCAAAAGAAATATGTGATGCTTTCCTGGAATCAACATCAATGTCTATGTATGGCGCACTTTTTATTGGTCTGTCTCGTTCATGCTCAGTTGTTTTGGAACAGGCAAATGTTATAGATACTGCTATTCTGTATTTATCAGGCGCTATAAATGCACTTCCAAACTGGTTTGGTTCAATAGGCATGCTAATTGTTCAAAATCTGATTGGATTCTTCATAACATCTGGAAGCGGCATGGCTGTTGTAACAATGCCTATTATGGCTCCACTATCTGATCTTATAGGAATGAGCCGTGAAATGGCAGTAACGGCATATCAGTTCGGAGACGGATTTTCAAACATCTTCTGGCCGACTGTTGTTGCAACCGTATGCGGAATAATCGGCGTAGGAATAGATAAATGGTATAAATTCATAACTCCACTATTCTTGATGATGTTCCTTTTGCAATGTGTCATGATGTTAGTCGGAGGAGTAATATTCTAAATCCTGATTTATATTCATAAATCTGAAATGAAAATAAATATAAACCTGGTGCATGTATGAAAATTTTAGCCATTCTCCAGGTTTATCCCAATTTTATTAAATAAATCAGCATAGACATTCATATATTACATATTGTTTTTTTAGCGTTAATAAGTATAATAGATTATAGTTAGTTGGCGAGGTGAATTAATTGAGAGTTGATGATTTATTTAATATAAATCCGGAGCTAAAATATATAAGCGGTACCGGAGGAGGTAGCCGCAGTATAAAATATGTAGATGTTGTTGAAATTCCTGAAGGCAGCTATTGGACAAAAGAAGGAGATTTCATTATAACTACAGGATATTTTTTCAAAAATAATAATTCTTTGTTTTTGGACTTTATTTCTTCATTAATTGAAAAAAGAGCCGGCGGTCTAGGAATTAAGTTAGGAAAATATATAAATGTAATTACAGAAGAAATTATCGAACTGTCAGAAAAATATAATTTCCCTCTGATAAATGTCCCCATTTATTTGAGTTACCGTGAAATATCCAAACCAATTCTGAAATTCATCGCTAATGAAAATGACTACATCACGGAACAATTTAAATACTCAACTGTGGAAATGCTGTATATGAGTCTTATTTCCCAAGCCGATTTTCAGATATCGAGAATTATGGAAAATGCCAGGTATTTGTCAATAAATTATGATGCAAACAGATGCTTATGTATTATAAGGTACAACTTAAAAATAGATGAAAAAATGTTTTTAAACACCTTTCATAAGTTAAAAAAGCAGTATGCTTCAAACAATATAATTTGTATTCATCAACCTGACCTAAAAAAAATAATATGTATATTTGAACTTGATCCTTTATATTTGTATCCCAAGAAAATAAACACTTTTTTCGAAGAATTTTATCATCTGACTTGTACAGCAATATCTGAAAATATTCCGGTTTACATAGGAATCAGCGAATGTTTTAAAACTCTTGTTCAAATGAACAGCGCCTATAGAAATGCCGATAGTGCCCTTAAAATAGGTTGTATAACCCGAAAACAATCTCATTTGTTTTATTACAGCGACTATATAGTGGATGATTTGCTTTATGATAATTTAGAGCATGATTCATTGAAATTGTTATATCAAAATTACGTTATTAAGCTAATACAATATGATAAGCAGAAAAACACCGACTTTTATCACACCTTGGCAGTCTTGGATAAATACGGATTCAATATGAATAAAACAGCAGAATCCCTTTTTATACACAGAAACACTTTATATAACCGTGTAGATAAAATAGGTGAAATCCTCCAATGCGATTTGAAAGATCCACAAACAAGATTTATTATTTCTCTATCATTAAAATATGGCAATCTTATTGAACCGTCACAATAAGCGTATTTATTGGTTCCCATATAATCGAATAGTGTTTTTCAGCCTTTGCTCGTACCCGACCTGTATTTAATATTATCCGATCAATATCATCCTTATTTTTTCTTTTCCCCCAGATTATTTGTGTCGATAGTCTTTCGGAATACGTAAAATCGGTCATATAAAAATTCGAGAACAAAATTTGACAGCATAATAATTACAGTAACAAGGTACTCGTTCCAATATAAAATGTCTGCAAGATAATTTCCAAGGACTGTTGACACAGGAGTAAACACGCAGTAGAACCCCAGAGTTTTCAGCATGGCGGCAGATACATTATCTGCAGAGTGAAATGTATATCTGCGGTTCAAGGTAAAATTCCACAATACAGACATAACCAGTGCAGCTAAATAACATGACCAGTAACGCCAATTTGTAAGTTCATTAAGCAGAGAAAAAACAGCCAGCTCTATTATCCCTGCAGAAGCAGAAAAGAGCGCAAATTTAATACCGCGAATCATTTCTTTTTTTACACTTTGATTTTTTTTACTATTATTAGTTTCATCTTCTTTTTTAGGTACAGTATTCATAATATCCTCCATTGCCAGATAAATTTCATATCCATTTTATTTATTGTTTATGAATTAAAATATTTCTGACTAATTTTAAGCAATATTCATTAATCTGTTTATTTTAAAAAGAAGCGCATGAGTTTATCTCTCTTTTTTGAATATGGCCTGTAGCGTATTGGAATATCGAGCCAGTTTGCCTTCTTTACAATACTTCTATAATGAGTAAAGGTGTCAAAACTCTTTTTTCCATGGTAGTTTCCCATGCCGGAATTTCCCACACCTCCGAACCCCATGTGTGTGGTGGCAAGATGTATAATGGTATCATTAATACACCCTCCGCCAAAAGAACATTTATTGAGCACCTGTTTTTCAATATCCGAATCTTTGGTAAACAAGTACAATGCCAGCGGTTTTGGGTGTTTTACAATATAATCAATGCATTCTCCGATATCCTCATAGGTAATCATGGGAAGAATAGGACCGAATATTTCTTCCTGCATAATAGGTGAATCAAGTTTTACCTCATCCAATAATGTGGGCTCCACAAATTTGCGTTCCCTCTCTGTTTTACCGCCTTCAACAATTTTACCGCTGTCCAGTAACCCGGTTATCCGTTCAAAATGTTTTTCATTTATTATTGTGTTCATGTCCTGCACTGTATCGCCAGGAAAAAATTTTGCCAAAGCCAGCTTATATAAAATTATAAATTCATCTTTTACATCTCTGTGAATAAACAAGTAATCCGGTGCCACGCAAGTCTGCCCTGCATTCAAGACCTTGCCAAATGCAATACGCTTTGCTGCAAGCCCCACATCTGCAGTTTTATCCACAATTACCGGACTCTTACCTCCAAGCTCCAGCGTTACCGGTGTTAGATTTTTTGCTGCACTTTCCATTACCAGGCGTCCTACAGTCGGGCTTCCGGTAAAAAATATGTAATCGTACTTTTCCTCCAGCAATGCAGTATTCTGCTCTCTTCCTCCTTCCACGACAGCTATGTATTCTTCGGGATAAATAGACCTCAGCACCTGAGCAATTGCATTGCTGGTGGCAGAAGCATATGCGGATGGCTTAACAACAGCTGTGCACCCTGCAGAAATAGCGCCAATAAGCGGTTCAAGGCACAATTGTATGGGATAATTCCAAGGAGCCATAATCAATGCAATCCCATAGGGCTCAGGAGATATAAATGATTTGGACGGAAATTGAGCCATGGGTGTTTTGACTCTTTTATCCTGCATCCACCTGGACAAATGACGAATATGAAATCTCAGCTCTTCCAAAACTATCCCGGTCTCTGTCATATAAACCTCTGAAGGGTTTTTATTCATATCTTTTTTCATAGCCTCATTAAATAAATTTTCGTTGCTCTTAACAGCACTTTGCAATTTACGGAGCATTGATATTCTAAACTCCCGGCTTCTGGTATTGTCCTGCTGAAAATAATCCCTTTGTTTCTCAACTAAACTGTGAAAGTTCATTTCTTGTCTCCTCAACGTTCAAATGTAAATTTTTAAAGCTTTTTTTATTGCACTTGTATAATCTCTTGAACACCTGATAATTTCTATTATACACATCCCTTACTCCTTTGTTTGGGATGAAAATATGCTCTGCAGAAACGTATCCTTTCACCGCCT
This sequence comes from Firmicutes bacterium UBA4845, assembly GCA_002399975.1. GTDB lineage: Bacteria > Bacillota > Clostridia > Tissierellales > Sedimentibacteraceae > Sedimentibacter. Next base: position 159,638 of record DHER01000101.1, read on the forward strand.
CAAGTTTTGGAATAATTCCAAGTCCTACTCCCATAACTGCAGCTGCCCCTACGGAACCCACATTCTGAGGGTTTGGGGTCACATCAATCCTATGTCCCGTTATATCAGCCAAAATCTGACCAGTAACAGGAGAAAGCGCACCTCCTCCCACAAATCGTATTGTGTCGGAAACTTTTATTTTTTTCTCCTGACATTCAAACATCCATCTCAAATGATAGCAGATACCTTCAACCACAGCTCGTATAAGCTCCGTCTTTCCCGTATTCAGTGTAATATTGAAGAATATTCCTGAAACATTAGGGTCCTCAAAGGGACATCTGTTTCCATGAAGCCAAGGGGTGAAAATCACACCGCCTGCACCCGGTTCTATTTTACTTATAGTTTCCATTAAATAATCGTACAAATTTGTATATAATGCTTCCTTGCTTTCAGCCACGTCCTTTTTCATTCATAGGCATACCTCCTAGTCCATATACTTTTAAGATTAATCTCAGGCATAATGTAACTTTTACCTGACAATAGTATTTAAAACTACCTATATAATAGTATGCGTATAGTCCTTCAATTATCTTTGTAAATTGCCGATTAACCTACATTAAAGGTATAAAAAACATTCCGGCAGCAATATCATGTTGATTGCCGGAATGCCTGTATATTTTACAACGTATATCTATACTTTATTTTACGTACAGCCTAACACCCGTATTGTCAGAGTACTGCAGTAATTTCGGTAATTCATAGCGATACATTTTCTCCATCTTCGGTAACAAATGTATATTGTTAAGCCTAATGTATACAGGATTTTCCAAACTATGCTATTCTACCGTTTTTGCGTGTGCCTCCGACTTACTGTTCAGGGTGTTCCCTATCAGATGTTTCGTCTCCCAAAATAACGTCACTTATGGGCATATCCTCCGTATATCCTGCTTCTGTATCTCCTACTAATGTTATTTTTCCGTCTGCTATTTCTGTCAGCGTAGTTCCGTCTGCGCCTTCAAATATTACTTCTACCTGCAGATTGGAAGCTATAACACCTTCATGTGCAGTATAAGTTGCACTGTAGAATCCCGGTTCAACCTCTGACATTTCATTTCCCGGTCTGTTTCTTTGAAGATCAAAGGGAAGCATTACCCTATAGCAAGCTTTGCCGCCTTCAGGAGCACTAAAGCTTATTTCCAGAGACTCATCGGTCCTAAGCTCAACATCTTCATCCGGCTGGAGATTTGTAATTTCTTCAGGTTCCGGTTCAACAGGACCGTTATTTCCAATTATGGTAACATTTCCTTCTGCCGTCTCGGTTACTTCATAGCCATAATCGCTGATATATACTACCTCAACAAGTAAATCTTCAGCTTCTGTATTCTCAGGCGCTGTCCAGGTTCCTATGTATAAACCGTCATCCTCTGTCATAGGAATCCCCAGAGACTGACTGTCAAGACCGAATGGCATCAGCAGCCTGAAATATCCTTCTCCGCCTGAGGGTGCTTCAAAGCTGACTGTCAGCACATCTCCTGCCTCCAGCTCTACGTCCTCTTCAGGCTGAACATTGGTTATAGACGGTTCCTCAAGTTCTACAAACACAGTTCTCGAAACTTCCGCAACATTTCCTGCCTTGTCAGTAGCCTTAACAGTTATTATGTTTTCTCCCTGATCCAGCATCAGCCTTTCATGAAATGCTCCGTCTTCATCAACTGTAGCTTCTTTATCATTGATCTCCAGTTTTTCAAGACTTATGTCATCTAATACGATTCCTGTTACATGTACTACTTCTGTCTTAATTCTGGCATTATCCAGAGGTTCTTCCACTGTAAGCTCAGGCGATATTTTATCTTTAATTACTACTATAGGTGTTGACGGCTCTGTCTCTATTCCGTTCAGCTCCGCCGTTACCATGATTGTATTTCTTTCTTCATGTATTTCCACCTCTGCAGTAAATTCATTGTTTTCTGAATTTACAGTCACAGCTTTTTCATCATTTACATATACATTAACTTTTCCGTCTGATATCATTGTTCCTTCAATAGTTATTACATCCTGGTTTGTATAGGTTTCAGGATCAGGATTTGTTATTACAGGAACATCCATTGCATATTCCATTCTTGCCCTTATCATCAGTCCGCCTGTAACTTGTTCGGAGCTTATGAGCTTGAATTCTCCATCAATATTCATATATGATCTTTCCGGATATGGTGAACTTTCATCTATTCCTGTTCCCGGGCACTGTGTTCCAACCGCATCCTGAATTGTGGAAATATAGAAATCTCTGTCTGTGGAGAACCCAAAGTCTGACAGGTCTATATAGTTCCATTCTCCTCTGACTACATCCTGGAATATAGGTTCTCCTACTTTGTATGGAGTTCCATCCTCATCTGTTCCGTAGACTGTAAAGCCTATTCTGTTTCCGCCTGGTGTCGGCCACGAATTATCCCAAAAATAAATATTTGTTCCTTTTACCTTGGCGTACTGATCTGGTGTAAATCTTACTGCCAGCCCGTTCGGAACTGCATTTAACACCAATGCGTTTTCACCTGTTCCGTCATCATAGATTATGTCGTCCTCATAACCTACAAATCTCTTTAATCCTATCTCCACTTCTGTTGTTTCATTTCCTGCAACAGTTACCTGTGCTTCACCGGATTCAAATCCGTCTGCTGTTACCTTTAAAGTGTAATCTCCTTCATATACTTCATTGATTGTAAAGTTTCCGTTTTCATCTGCTGTAACAGGCGCTATCTTCGAATCTTCAGCCACTCTTATTACCGCATAAGCTGCAGGAGTTTGATAGTATCTGTCGAATACTCTTCCGGTAATGGTTCCCTGCGGTTTAGGGTCGAGTACGAAGTTTGCTTTTGCTGTCTGGTCTTCAGTTACTGTCACAGATTCTTCACCTGGATAGAATCCGTATGCTTCTGCTTTCAGCGTGTAACTGCCTTCAGGAATACGCATGAAGAATTTCCCTGTGACAGGGTCAGTCTTAACGCTTCTTCCTGTTTCTGTTACTGTTACAACAGCATCCGGTACCGGTATGCCTGTAAATATTGTTGACATAGCCTGTACTTCTGCATCTTCTATTGTTGGCAGGGCATTGCTCATAAACAGTTCTGATTGTCTTAAATTATACTGAGGTACTGAAAGTTCAACGTAATCTTCCATTTCTTCCTTAACAATATTTCCCTGCTGGGTTTCAAACTGACTGAAGGTCATAATACCTTTATCCATACCTGCTTCTGACCTTCTCTTAATCACAGATTTAATAAGAGGTTTGTCAGTTAATTCTTCACCTTCGATAGGCTCCGGTTCAACATAATCTATGCCCATAACATATACATCATCTATGTACCAGCCTGTGTATATACCTGAATTATCTGAATGGAACAGGAATCTTATCTTTACTGTTTCACCATTATAGCCTGTCAGCGGTATTTCCTCATTAGCCCATTCCTGGACTCTCTTACCGTACTTTCCTCCTGCTACAGGTGTTATATTTGTCCAGTCTGCACCATCATCTTTAGAAATTAATACCTGGCCATAATCCCACAGTGTGCTTGTTCCTTCCATATCAACCCAGTGGTTAAACAGCAGTATGCCTTCTTTATCTTCCGGTATTACCATCGGCTGAGTTTCTATATAGGCATTAGTTCCGTTCTCATAGTTTCCGGAAAGATTTGTTGCCCACAGTTTCTCACCTGAATATGCACCATTAGGTCCAGATGTTGGAACTCCCCACTGCCACGGATTTATAGTTCCGATGGTAACACCTGTTACAAATCCTCCGTCATCAGCCTCGAAATCTGTACCAAACAGAATCTGGCTTTCTACTGGAACAGCAAATACTTCCTGTGAATAACCACTTGTGTTTCCTGAAAAGTCCTCTGCATTTATTACATAATAATAAGTTGTTCCCACAACGCCTTCAGTATCCAAGTAATTGCTGTTAGCAGTTTCACCTATTTGAACGTATCCTTCTCCTGATGTTTCAGAACGGTACACATTATAGTGATCCAGGTCTGCATCCGGCAAGGAATTCCAACTGAGCTTGATTCCATTTAATCCGGCTTCCGCCTTAACATTCTCAGGTATTGCTGGTGCTTCGTTATCTTTACCAATCAGCCTTACATTATCTATATACCAGCCGGCCGCCTGTGTATAAGAATTAGATGTAAATCTGAACGCTACGAATACAGGCTCTTGTGAGCCAATATATTCGTCAAGATTTACAAGGCCTTCTTTCCATTCCTGCACAACTCCGTTAACTGCAGGCCTTGCTTCATTCCAGGTTTCACCATAATCATTTGAAACAAGTACATAGCCAAAATCATAGTCGGTCTGAATATTATACCACTCGTAGAATCTCAAAGATGCTGTTTCCAGATTTTCATCTCTCAAATCTATAGGCGGTGCTATCATCCAGCTGTCTGCATTGTTAGGATAATTTGCATCCAGTGTAGTTGCTGCCACTTTTTCTCCTTCATAGGGCTCAGGTCCAATGTTTATCGGCACTCCCCAATCCCACGCTCCATCGAATATCCAGCCATTTGTATTATCCTCAAATCCCTGGGTATATTCATCAGGAATTATTCCGAATACTATGTCTATGTTACAGTCAGGTGTTACTACCACGTCTCCTCCATAGTCTCTTGCCTTTATTTTATATACTATGCTGTCTCCCATTAACATATCGCTTGTTATGGTTCCTTTATACGTCCCGCTCTTATAGTCTCCTGATACCATGTCCATAGGTACTACCATCCAGTATGACTTGCCTTGTGGTTTTACAAGAAGCTCTGCTTCTGTTACTGACACGTCATCTGATATCTCTGCAGTTATTTCTATATTTGAACCCTTGTAGGTTTCAAATATTGTCTGCTCATGGTTTATGGCTGCTTCTGATTCATCTTCTCCGGGTACAAGTACTCTTCCTGATATAAACCCTGTACCGGATGCTATTGATGATACTGCCTCAAATGCATCTACCATCCCATAGCCATATCCCATATTGGGTGCTGCGGGATATGTGGTATCGGTCAGTGGCCTTGCAGTGTTTTGTATTATCTCTTCTATTTCATCTACTGTCAGGGAAGCGTCGGCTGATACCAGCAGTGCTGCTGTTCCTGAAACAGCCGGTGCTGACATTGATGTTCCTGAATACCCTCCTTCATATCCTCCGCCGGGTACTGATGAACGTATACCTTGTCCGGGTGCTGATATGTTTGGTTTAATCAGATCTGCATCATATGGTGAAGGTCCCAGCTTTGAGAATGATGCTCTTGTATCATTCTTGTCTGTGGCGGCTACTGCAAAGGACTCCGGATAGTTTGCAGGGCACGATATTGAGCCGGGCCATGGCGCAGGTTCTCCCGCTCTTTGATTCCCTGCTGAAAATACAGGTAATATTTCTGCTGCTCTCCAGTTTCTTACTGCATCTCTGTACCAGTCATCTATTCCGTCTCCTCCGCCCCATGAATTGTTTACAACGTCAGGAGCTTTTAACGGGTCTCCTCCCGGTGCAAGCATCCACTGTGCTGCTGACAAAAGTATCGCATCAGTCGTAGTTCCTGCTGTGTTAAATACTCTGGCTGATATCCATTTTGCTCCTGGTGCCATTCCGACTTTGTTGGCTCCTTCCGGATCTTGTCCTACCATAGTACCCATTACATGGGTTCCGTGTGTGTCTGAATCTGCGGGAAGTGATGCATTATATACCGGATCATACCAGTTACCATCTGCACTGGTGTTTCCTGTTGCAGGATCATAGCCTCTCCATTTGTTCTTAAGTGCCGGATGTGTCCAATCTACTCCGGAATCAAGGCTTCCTACAACTGCTCCCGTTCCGTCATAACCAAGGTCCCATACTTCGTTGGCTCTTACTCTTTCCACATTCCATTCAAGTCCGTCTGCTGACGGCTTTATCTCACTGTCCGGTTTTATTTCATCTATCTGATGGGTTTTATTTTCATATATTTTCCCAACTTCAGACATGTAAGAAAGGTTTTCTACTACTTCTTTTGTGGCCTTTACATATATCATGTTGACTATATCATACGATGTAAATTCTTCCACATTTCCGTTTGCCTGTTCCTGCTCCAGGTATTTCACTGCATTAGCCTGGTTTTTTTCTGCAGTGTCCTTCAGCGCTTCTGTTACTGCACTTCTTACCTGAAGTTTTGCCTGATATGGTGTCATTGCTGACGACACTGCGGATTTTGCGGCATTTGCCACTTCTTCCGTATTTGCCTGCTCTGTCATGTATACCAATACCTCTGCAACGGCTTCACTGTTTAAAGTTTTCGCCAGTTCAGGCTCTATCTTCTGTGAAGCCTCTTCGCGTAAATCTCCCTTTGCCGAGCTGAGATGTCCGGTGTCTGCATAGGCAAATGATGTAAAACTTCCCAGCACCATAACAAGGCTTATTAACAGGGATAACGCTCTTCTTGCTTTTCTGTTACTTATCATCCAAATACCCCCTTTTAATTTTGTAAAGCATTTTATAGAAAGGACTAGCCGCATTTCATCTCACTCCCAGTACCAGCATAT
>DHER01000101.1:166216-181764 GCA_002399975.1 Firmicutes bacterium UBA4845
CCCTGTAATATAGCTTGTTTATATAAATATAATAATACATTATTTTAATTAAAGTCCAGAAGCAAGTTATGACATATTTCTAAATATAATTCATTTATAATTTACTTACAATTCATTGCAAATGCATGACCAAATTAAAAAAATCCGCATGTCCTTCCCATAATTATAAGCATGTAGAAAATTGTAGGACAAGGAGAATATTTGTATTTTTATGAATTATTTTGTACCCAAATAAGGTATGCTAAAAAATTTTTATAGAGATTTTCAAATAAAAATGCTGCCTGCCGCAAACAGCATTTAAATTTAATTCATTATTAAATAGTTAAATGCAAATCCCAAAATTCAATTAATTTCAAATAAATATTCAATCCTAAATTTGCCTTTTTATCCGACAGTTTTAATTTTTACTTATTGAATTCTTAGAGTAATCTGTGTCACGAAAAATTGTAAAAACTGGTGGTATCGGTATCCTAAACCAGTTAGTTAATTGTCAGTTCTGAATTAGAAGTAAATGCCGGAAAACCTAAGCGAAATTCCGTACCTTTTCCCAGTTGGCTTTTAACATCAATATTCCCATCTTGAAGTTGAACAAGTTTTTTAACAATTACCAGTCCTAAACCAGTTCCTTTTGTTTCTAAATCTGCATTATGCTGATTCTTAACAGTATAAAATCTTTCCCATATATGTGGAAGTTCATCAGGAGAAATACCAACGCCGTCATCCTTAATTATGAGCTGAACTTCATCTCCATATGCTTCTATGCTTACATTTATACTTCCGTTATCAGTAGCATTAATTGCATTTTTCAATAAATTCCTGATAACTTGTTCCATGCGGTCAACATCTCCCAACACTGCTGATTTATCCGATTTCTTCATAAATAGAATAGTGCTGTTATTAATTTCAGCTATTCCTTCCATAGACATAATTACACCACGAGCTAAATCAGCTAAATCCAACGGAAGTTTTTCTACAGTTATGTCACCGCTTTCCAAACGGTTTAATACCAATATGTCATCTACCAGCCTTGTAATATGTAGTGTCTGGGTGCAGATCAGGTCTAAATACTTATTCTGCAGTGCTTTATCCTCGACCATACCGTCACGAATAGCTTCGGCAAATCCTTGAACGGCTGTAAGCGGAGTACGTAATTCATGGGACATTTCTGCAAATAATCTTGTTCTTTCTTCTTCTATTTTACTACTTTTTGATTGAATGTTTTCTAAACTTACAGTCAATTTTTTAATTTGCTCTGAAATAACATTTATTTCATCTAATGAATACTTTTCATTATTTAATATATAATTACCGCCATTATATTCTGCTATACTGGTAGCTAATCGTGTAATAGGCTTTGATATGCACATTGCTAAATAAACAGAAACAACTATAACAACTAATAAAATAATTATTCCACCAAAAAACAGGAATGAACGCATTTTATTTAAAATAAGATCTGTATTGGTAGGATATGATTCTAACAATATACCATTTTCAACTGCTTGTTCAGCATCACCCATTGGTATAACTGCCGTAAAAGTAAGCTGGCCTGTTTCACTGTCAGTTTTATGCACAACTGTGGTTTTACCACTTGTAAGCACTACTATAAATTTATTATCTACTTTACTCCCGGGTACTATTTCCTGTTCTGCTGATGTCCCTAATATTGTACCTTCTTGATTAAATATAGTGATACGTGCATCAAAGCTGTCTGCTAAAAATTTTAACAATTCTTGTTCAGTTTCAGATTTACTTCCTAACGCAGAGTCCAATCCGGTAGTTTCCTTGGATAAAACATAATTGACCCTTTTAGATTTACGCAGTAAGTCTTGCTCAATCTGACTATACACTGACTGCTTTACCATATAATTAGAAAAGTTAATTAATAAAAGAAGAGCTATGCTAAAAACTATTACATTGGTGAAAAGTAATTTGGTATATATATTCTTATTAAATTGCTCTAATAACTTGTGTTTAATTTTATCAAAAGAAACTTTAATTCTATCCAAAAAAACTTTGGCTTTATCCATAAAAGCTTTAGTTTTATTTATAAAAACTTTATTTTTATTTTTATTGATAGATATATATTTATTCAATATCATTCCCCCTTTGACGGAGGTGTAAACTGGTATCCAACACCCCAAACTGTCGTTATATATTCACATTGTAGCCCTTTTAATTTTTCCCTTAACCTGCGAATATGAACATCTACCGTACGTTGATCGCCAAAATAATCACATCCCCAAACTGCTGTCAAAAGATCATCTCTTGTATAAACACGGCGAGGGTTCTGAGCCAGATGATAGAGTAAGTCAAACTCTTTGGGAGTCAATTCTATTATCGAATCACCTATACTTACTTTTCTGATATCAGCCTGTATTTCTAATTCGCAGTATTTTAACTTACCATATTTAACAGCATCAACAGGTTGTGTACGTCGCTGAACCGCTTTGATTCTTGCGACAAGCTCCCTTGGGCTGAAAGGTTTAGAGACATAATCATCCGCACCCATCTCCAGGCCTAAAACGCGGTCTGCTTCTTCTCCTTTAGCTGTAAGCAGAATTATGGGTGTCATTCTGATAGACTTTAATTTCCGGCAAAGAGTAAGCCCATCTATACCTGGAAGCATAATATCAAGAATTACAACATCAGGATTTTCCCTATCAAAGGCTGATAATACTAAATTGCCGTCACTTACCCCTATAACATTAAAGCCTTCCCTTTCTCCGTATAATTTAACTAATTCCAATACACTTGGATCATCATCCACAACTAAAACTTTCCCCAAATAAGGCATATTATTCCTTCTTATCTGTACTATAGATTACGCATATTAATATGCAGCTTAATTTTTTAGATTTCTAATGATTTTATAGATTGAATTGTTTATTTATAAGTCTCAGTTTTTAATTATATATGACCAAATTTATATTGTCAACATTTATCGAATTTGTTCCTTTCTAAACACATAAAAAGCCCAGCAACAAGAAGCTATTTCTTACTGCCAGGCTAATGCAGCCGCCAAATTCGTTGTAATCTTAACAATATTTCTTTTAACATGAGCTTGTCCTCCTTTATGTTTTTTTTTTAAAGATTATATTCCCCATTTAATACTCTTTATTTCGCTAAAATTTGATTATCCTTTCCATTTTTATTTCTTAAATAAAATTATAATACATAATTTTACTTATTTTTTACTAACAATATAATTATATTGTAGAAATATTAACAATATTTTATCAAAATATAAAAAATTATTTCAATATTATTAACAAATGTTACAAAAAACTTTAAATCCATCTTTTGTATAGCTTGATATTTAAAAATTACAACATAAATTATTTAAAACATAAATCTAAATAATCAATGATAAATAACAAACAAAGTTCAATAAATACTGGCTCTTGCGTCTCTTTTTATGCTATAATAGTTCAAGGAAAACAATATATATGGGGTAATAGAAGATGTTTTGGTAAAATATGCGAGGAGGATTTAATATGAAGAAATTTAAAAAACTATATACCATATGGTTGGTCGTGTTAATTCTGCTAACTAATATGATTCCAGCCTATGGCTATAATAGTAAGGAAATCTTAGAATTAGCAGAAAGTTTATTAGGCATACCTTTTGAGCAGGGTGGCAGTACACCGGATGAAGGATTCAACAGCACCGGGTTTGTTCAATATGTATTTAGAGAGGGAAAGAATATATTTCTCCCCAATTCACCTTCGCAGTTATGGAAATTGGGTAAACCTATAGAACGTAATAATATACAGCCAGGGGATGTCCTTTTCTTTAACGGAAGCAAAAACATAATACCTGCAATATATAAAGGTGATGATACCATTATCGTTGTGTCAACTGATAAAAGTGTAGGAATACGGAATATAGCAGAAAATCCCTATTGGAGGGATCGTTATAAAGGAGCAAGGCGCTATACAAATATGGCTGATGAATTAAATCCTTTAGCTGTAAAGGCTCTTGAATTAGTAGGATCTCCTTATGAACTTGGAGGCAATGATCCAAGCGGCTTTGATCATTCAGGCTTTGTGCAGTACGTTTTTAGTGAAATATACGATCTGGATTTTCCAAGGACGTCAAAAGAACAACAGCGGATAGGCCTTTCAGTGGATATAGATGATCTTGAATCCGGAGATGTACTGTTTTTTCAGGGAAGCAACGTGCTGCTGCCGGGAATTTATATAGATAACGGTATCTTTGTCATCGTTACAACAAACGGGGTTGCATCTGTAGATCTCAAAACAAGTGATTATTGGAAACCCAGACTGCTGGAAGCAAGACGGTTCACCAGAGATATTGTGGAGCAAGCTGTTACAGTCGATAATCCAATTGTAATAAAAGCCCTGGACCTCCTTGGAACACCTTATAATTATGAGGGAAAATCACCAAGTGAAGGCTTTAATACAACCAGTTTTGTACGCTATGTCTTTAAGAACGTTCTTAACATCGAATTTTCCGCATTTTCAGATAGAATCTATGAAATAGGCGAATCCATTTCTAAAGAAAAGCTTCAAGCAGGAGACTTGGTGTTTTTCCGTGGAAGCAGCCTTATACCCGGTATCTATAAAGGAAATGGCATATTTATAGTTCAGACTACAGAGGGGGTTGCCGAAAGGGATATTGAGAGTGAATATTGGGCAGATATATATGTAGGCGCAAAACGACTAACAGAGGATGATATATATTATTCTCAACCTGAAAATTATAGAGAACATGAAAATTCAGCTATTCGAGAGGCAATGAAATACATAGGAACTCCCTATTTGTTAGGTGGTGAAACGGTTGACGGTTTTGACTGCTCCTATCTAGTTCAGACAGTCTTTAAAGACGCTAAAAACATTTATCTGCCCCGCATAACTTATAAACAATGTGAAATAGGCGAAACTGTCGATTATGAAAATAAGCGTCCCGGAGATGTGATTTATTTTTCAAAAGAAGATCAGCCGGAAGAAATATCACATGCTTCAATATATTTGGGAGATAATTATATAATTCATGCATCCGGCTCTGAAGGTATGACTACTATCAGCTATTTAGGGCAATATTTACTAGATCGTCTTGTAATGGTAAAACGCTTTGACTTCCTTAGTCTGCCGCTGGATTTCAAAATAGTTGAAGAAGCATATAATGCACTGGGTGTACCTTATTTAGCAGGAGGAAATACAATAGAAGGCTTTGATTACTCAGGATTTATACAATATGTTATGAAAGCTGGTCTTGATATTGACCTACCAAGGTATTCATTTCAACAGTGGGCTTTAGGAACTGAAATAGAAAAGGAAGATTTAAATATTGGAGATATTCTGTTCTTCGAAGGATCCAACAATGTACTGCTGCCAGGATTATATGTTGGAAATGGTCAGTTTTCCATCGTAACAAAATTTGAAGGCGTAACAATTTGTAATCTTAATATCTCAGACAGCTATTGGACACCACGCTATGTTGGGGCAAGACGATATGAAAAAGAGGCCCTCAAGTGAGGGCCTCTTTTAAAAATAGTGCAAAGTGAGGAAACAAATGAACATAGGAAAGCACGTTAAAACAATTACATTATTCGCTTTATTCTTTTTATTGACAGGTTATTTAATTTATTCAAAATACGAAGGCATAAAATTAAAGGATGAGAATGAAGCAATGAAAAAACAAATAAATATTGCAAATAAAAAAATATATAAGCAAAAAAATGAACTTGTTGACTTAAGATCTTTATTGGATTCTCAAAGAGATATTGATTATGAAATTGAAGTTAAGGAAACAGATTCCAATGTTACGGTTATGGCAATTCATGGAGGAAAAATTGAAAAAGGCACCACCGAATTAGCATATGCCATAGCTTCCCATAACAATTACAACTATTATTCATTTCTTGGTTTAAAAAAAACAAATAATTTTTCATTACATGTTTCTTCAGATGAATTTGCTGAAGCATACGCGATGGAAATGATTTCTAAATCTAAAGAAACATTATCAATCCATGGGTGTGACGGTGAAGAAGAATTCACATATATCGGAGGCAGGGACACTAAATTGAAAAAAAGAATAAAAGAGTCCCTAACGAAATTTGGTTTTACTGTAAAAAAAGAAAATCCGAAGGATCTGGCAGGTACATCGCCGGACAACATAGTAAATAGAAATATAGACGGACGTGGAGTACAGCTGGAAATATCAGAGGGTTTAAGATCAAGGTTTTTGTCGAATGATGAGGATATCTTACAAAGCTATGTTCTTGCCATAAGTGAAGCATTCAACAGTATTCAATAGAAATATTTAAAAAACTGGAGTAAAGGGATAACAGAAAGCAGCTGACAAGCTGCCTTTAGGCAGCTTGTCAGCTTTATATAAAAATTTTTTAAAATTAATCTTCTGTCAAAACAACATCTTCAAAATTTTTAATTAATTCATTAGGAGTCTTTGCACCTTTTTCTAAAGCCTCATCAATTTTCTTTTCGTAATCAGATTTTGAAGAGTAAGACCTAAATAAAGACCATTGAGATTCATCATTATTAATTTCGCTCATAAGGTCAGCTACTACCGGCCAGCTTTCGCTTAGTGCTTGATTGATGGTACCTGAATAATCGTTTAATGTACCGGAATCAGTTGCCAGCTTTTCTCTTAAGCCTTTAGTAACAGCAACCTGAACACCGCCAATTTGATAATTGTCATTAAACAATTTATTCTTATTTCCTATGTTGCTGTTCATAACACCAGCAATGCGATCAGGAATATTTAAAGTTTCCACATTATATCCTTTAGCAGTAAGATGTAATTTAATCAATTCTGCCAGCATTTTATTCTGACCTCCAACATAAGTAACTTCGCCGTCACCTTGGGCTCCGATAACAGAAACGGTGTAATCCGAATTACGAACTAGCCTGACAGCTGATGGTTCGTCAAAATTGATAGCCTTTATAAAAAGACTTCCATTGTCAGTCGGTTTAAGCCCTTCAAATGAATAAGTGTTATATCTGCCATATCCGTCCAATGCTTCAACTAATTCTGAGGTGCCTTTTTCAATACCTCCACCATGTATACCTAAAATTGTTGTATCGCTTCCGATATCATTAGTCTTAATGGTATAGTTTGAAACATCTTCAGCTGCAGCCAGTTCGGTAAAACTACCATAACCAGAACCAACATCCAAGGCATATATGCTTACACCAATACTAAGTGTAAACAATAGAACAAAAGCTACAATTTTTTCGAATTTCTTATTCATACTAATCTACTCCTTTCGTTATTTAAATTACTACTGATAACAAATAATTCGCAGCAAATATCAATACAGATATTACCAACAACACAAGCGCCTGATAGCTGGTATTTCTCTTGCTGACTTTAACAAAATACAAGCATTTTTCTTTCAGTGTTAATTCTTTGAAAACCGCAAGAGCATCCTGATGACTGTTTTTTTCGCTAAGACTTTGGCTATGTCCATTTTTTATCAGCTTGTATGAAGTATTCATTTTATAATTTTTACCTCCCTTCCTATGCTATTTTGATATTTAAAAGCATTGTGCATCCGTAAGTTACCGCAATCAGCAAACCGGTGCTTAAAAATGTTGCTACCAGGCCTTGACGCTGAACTGTATTTGCTAATAACCCAGGTACAACAATACCAACTGCGCCCAATCCGGCAATATAACTATATTCAAGTGGTAATGCTGAACGTATAATATACTGCAATAATATTGAAACTATTATCATAGCTGTAAACTTTCTTTTACCATATAAAATTGTGACTTTACTTAATCCCAAAAATACTATTAGATACGTTAAAATGCTGATAATAAAGGTCATGAATATGGACTGGGGTGTTTTCATAAGCAAGGTTAAATATCCCGGTACAACCAAACCAGCAGGTAAAATTCCTGTAACTTCTGTAAATAACAAGCTTAAAACTACACTCAAAACTATTACTATACTTATATCCGTGAGCTGCAAATTATTTGCCTCCTTATAATATAATTAATAAAATCCTTTATTTTATATTTCAAGGTCTCAGGTCAATTACGACACTGTTTCCAATTTAAAACTTTCTTTAACTATCAGTTCGGCCAATTCATCTCCACCACCGTGAATATTTCCAATGCCGTAAATCATTCTGTTTATAAAATAACCCTTAATTAATTTATAAACCTCCTCTGGAGATAAACCTTCTGCATTTACATATTTCTGTATTGATATTTTTTTAGCATTAACTATTTCTGTAATTGGTTTGACCGACTGGCCCATTACAACGAGAATAGCAATATCCATATTTGGCAGGACTTCTTCTGCAATCTGCTGTGTTCTGTCAACTCTGTCAGGTCTGCAATTTACAATTACCACAGGATTTTTTGTCGGATATCCGATGGCGGTTATATGCTCCCAAATCATTCGTGTTGAATTTGGATCATTGGCAGCAAAACCATTGACAAAATATGATGCATTTTTATTATCTAAAGGATATATCATCAATGCTCCCGGGTCTGGATTAGCATTTAACATCCCTTTTAAAGCAGTATCTTTGTCAATATTTAATGCTTCAGCTGCAGCCATTGCAATTGCCACATTTTCAGGGAAAATTAAATATTTGAATTTTTCCAGGTAGCCGGCCGGAATTTTTTTTTCATCTGCAATAATTACCCGACTGTTTCTTTTCTTTGCCTCTCGAGTGTAATAATCATTATATTCACTATCGGCCACAACAAGAGTTCCATTGTGTGGAATAGTAGCCGTAAAGGATTCTGCTATAAAGTCCAAAGTAGGGCCGCACAAATCCATATGGTCTTCACGAACATTAACAATAACGCCTATATTTGCTTTAATCAATTTCTCTTGAAATGTAATCTGATAATCAGGATTCACAGCCATACACTCTGTTACAAATGCAGAAGCACCAAGCTTGTCCGCTTTTTTAACAATAGATTTTTGTTCTATAATATTTGGACCCAGACGACCTCTTTCGATTGGTTCTTCCTCCTTATTCCAATAAATGATTCTCGCACTGGTTCCAGTTGTTTTCCCAACAACCTTAATCCCATCTTCCTTTAATATACCGGCGATTAATCTTGTTGCAGTTGATTTACCTCTTGTGCCGTTTATATTAATCCTAATACCTAAATGATTTAATCTTTTGTTATGCTCTATTTGTTCGTAAATACCTAAAATAAAAGCAAAAATAATAATAGCTATAGCAAATTGCAATTTATCCTCTCCTTTCTTCCTTTTACCTCCTCAAATTTTCTACCCATTTCTTCGTTACCAATCAAATTATATATAAAAGATATTACAGAATACTCCTAAAATCTTTAATATTAATTGCAAAATTATTAACAATTGTTAAATCGATAAAAATAATCTAATTCAAACCAAAACAGAATTACAGGATTAGAATCTCCAGCTTTGCTCATTCATAGGAGAGTACTCCGGCACCTTGCCTTAATTGATATAGTGCTTTTTATTATAGCCTTGCTTCTTTAATCCTAAATTGAGGCGTACCGCTCACTGTCTCCAATGTCTATCAGATATTCCCTAAAACAAAAAATAATAACACAAAGTTGACAATGAAATTTAAAAAGTATATGCTACTTAATGTAATTAGCAGGGTCAATTGTTTTTTAGTGGAATTACACAGTTTAGCAAGACGAGAGGAATTATTGATTATTGATGGAAGAGAATAATATTAACCCGTTAGGGAAAGAACCTGTAAACAATTTATTAATGAAATTTGCAGTGCCAAGTATAATTGCCATGCTGGTAAGTGCATTGTATAACATAGTTGATCAGTTTTTTATAGGCAGAAGTATAGGAGAACTGGGAAATGCAGCAACTAACGTGGCATTTCCGCTTTCAATTTCCTGTGTAGCAATAGCATTGTTGTTTGGAATTGGCGGAGCATCGGCATTTAACCTTACCATTGGAAAAGGAGACAAGAAAGAAGCTGTTTATTATGCAGGAAATGCGGCGGCGATGCTTTTTCTTTGCGGTACGGTATTGTGTATAATTACACAAATATTTTTGACGCCAATGCTTAAATTTTTTGGGTCGCCGGCAGAAGTATTAGATTATGCAAAGGAGTATACGAGAATTACTTCTTTAGGATTCCCGTTTTTAATTTTGGCCACAGGAGGAGGGCATCTGATACGTGCAGATGGCAGCCCAAAGTTTACCATGATATGCAATCTTACAGGTGCAATTATTAATACAATTCTTGACGCATACTTTGTGTTTGGCTTAAACTTGGGCATAGCAGGTGCTGCCGTCGCCACTGTTATAGGACAGGCAGTATCAGGGTTTATGGCACTTTATTACCTTCGCCATTATAAGACAGTCACAATAAAAAAAGAACATCTAATAATACAAAAAAAATATGTTGGAAGGATCATATCACTTGGTTCGGCACCTTGCACCAACCAGCTTGCAATGATGGTAGTTCAGATAATAATGAACAATTCGCTGACACATTATGGAGCCATGTCAATTTACAGAGAAGCTATTCCTTTGGCATGCGCAGGAATTATCACTAAAGTAAACCAGGTGTTTTTTTCCTTTATTATTGGAATATCACAAGGCTTACAACCTATTGTCAGCTTTAATTACGGTGCAAAGAAGTATACTCGTGTAAAAAAGGCTTACAAAACTGCAGCTGTATACGGATTGTGTATATCAATAACAGCATTCCTGATGTTTCAGTTTCTACCCCGTCAGATTATCTCCTTATTCGGAGATGGCTCTGATGAATATTACCGGTTTGGAGAAAGTTATTTTAAAATATTTTTGATGTTTACTTTTATGAATTTTTTACAGCCCATTACTTCCAACTTTTTTACAGCAATAGGGAAGCCTCGAAAAGGTATTTTTCTGTCGCTGACAAGACAGATTATTTTTCTGTTACCGCTTATTTTGATTTTGCCGTTGTTTATGGATATTGACGGCATACTGTATTCCGGTCCTGTTGCGGATTTTGTAGCAGGAACAATAGCTATCACCATGATTTTAAAGGAATTTAAAAATAAAATTTATGAAAACTCCCCTTTATGATCTGAGGGGAGTTTTACATTATATCTATTTATTCTACTATGCCGCCTTCGACTACAAGGTCTTCTTTAAACTCTTCTCCATATATATCCAAGAGAGTTTCATCATAAGCTTTGTGCACAAAGCTTTCTTTTCCTAATTCAGCTAATTCGTTGTTAATCCAATCAAGAAGCTCCTGATTTCCCTTTTTAACAGCAGGTGCAATTATGTCTTGATCTCCTAAATTTGGAATTCCAACAACAAATCCGGGGTTTTGTTTCGCCCATGCAATTACTTCGGTGTTATCATTTACTATGGCATAGCCACGTCCATCCTTCAATGCTTCAAATATCTCTGTGTATTGGTCAAATTTAAGCTGCTCTATTTCGGGATGATTCTTTGTTAAGTAGGTTTCTCCCGTAGTTCCTTTAGCAATAATAGCTTTTTTACCTTCTAAATCCTCAATAGAATTAATAGGGGCACTTTCCGGAGAAACTACTCCAAGTGATACTTTCATATACGGATTTGCAAAATCTACCTTTTCTTTTCTTTCATCTGTAACTGTAAAGTTGGCCATGATAATATCAACCTTATTGGATTCCAAAAATGCCACCCTGCTTGCTGCGTCTACCAATACAAATTCAACCTTTGATTCATCTCCCAGTAAATCCTTGGCAAATCTTCTGGCAATATATATGTCAAAACCTTGGTTTTCACCATTTTCGTCCAAGTATCCAAACGGATTTTTGTCGCTAAATACACCTATTCGAATTGTACCTCTTTCCTTGATCTCTTCAAGAGAACTTGTTTTTTCTGTAGAAACTTCATCCGTATTTCCTGCACATCCTGTTATAATCCCAACAGCCAATACAGCTATAATTAATAATGCCGATATTTTATTGTACCTTTTCACTATAATCATTCCTTCCTTTTAATATTAATATTGAAATATATTTAAAAAATGTTTAGCACGTTCTGTCATTGGATTTGTAAAGAACTTTTCCGGTTCTTCTGAAACTTCACAAATACCTCCTTCATCCATGAATACTATTCTATCTGCAACAGATCTTGCAAAGTTCATCTCATGAGTTACTATAATCATTGTCATCCCCTGCTTTGTAAGACCTAAAATTACATCCAGCACCTCCCTTACCATTTCAGGGTCCAATGAGGCGGTTACCTCATCAAATAACATTATTTCAGGATTCATGCATAAGGCCCTTATAATGGCAATTCTCTGTTTCTGCCCTCCCGATAACTGTCTGGGATATGAGTCTTGTTTATCCAATAGACCTACCTTGTCTAGTAATTCATTAGCTTGCTCCATTGCCTCTTTTTTATTTCTTTTTTGTACCTTCAAAGGTCCCAAGAGGATATTCTCAATAACCGTCATATGAGGAAACAAATCATAACTTTGAAACACCATACCTATATGCTGACGAATATCTTGTAAATTTACACCTTTACCAACTATACTCTTATTCCTATACCTTATATCACCTTCCTGAATTTTCTCCAGACCATTTATACACCTTAACAGTGTACTTTTCCCACAGCCTGAAGGCCCTAATATTACAACCACTTCTCCTTTTTTTATTTTTAAGTTAATCCCATTCAGAACAACTAAATCATTATATTTCTTGTGCAGATCCTCTATTACCAACAATTCTTCATTATCTTGTTCATACATTTTAACATCTCCTAATCACTCCATTTAGCCTCTAACTTCTTAGATAATTTAGAAAGAGGATAACATATTATAAAGTACAGTATAAATACAAATCCATAAACCCAAAATGATGCTGTAGGCACCTCGAGACGCGACAACTCAATAATTTGTTGACCGACTTTTATAACGTCTATAACACCTATTAGGACTACTAAAGAAGTGGTTTTTACCATTCTTGTAGCCAGATTAATAGCACCAGGTAACATCCTCCTTACAGCCTGCGGTATAAGAATATACCTATAAAGTCCTAAATGACTTAACCCTATGGCCTTTCCGGACTCAATCTGATGTCTGGGCAATGATTCCAAAGAACCCCTGACGATATCTGACATTTCTGCTATACCCCAAAGGGTGAATACGATTATTGAAACAGTCTCACCGCTTAAATCAACATTAAGTGCTGTAGTGACTCCGAAATACATAATGAACAACCATACAAGAGTAGGTATTATTCTAAAAATTTCAAGGTACAGACGGCACAAAAACCTTATTATCCTGGACTTGGAAGTCCAAACTATTCCTAAAAGTATACCAATAATCGAACCTATTATAATTGAAGTAAAAGCAATTCGTCCTGTTACTCCAAGTCCTTGAATTAAACGCTGCAAATTCATTCCTTTAAATAAAACCTTAATTCCCAAATTCTGCATATCGCACCTTCCTTTCCAGCCATGTAAGGAAAAATGACAATGGCAATATCATGATTAGATATGATACAACTAACATAAACAAAGATTCATAAGTTTGATAATACATGCCTATAAGATTTCTTGTCAGATTCATAAGATCCATTACAGCAATCGCTCCTACTACTGAAGTTTCCTTAAGTAAAAATATACAATTTGCACTAATAGAAGTCATGCTGACAGAAATCGCTTGAGGGAACATAACATATCTGATCAGTTGCAATTTAGAAAGTCCGATGCTGAGACCTGACTCTATTTGTGTGGTTCCTACTGCCTCTAACCCACTTCTAAATGCTTCAGTCATATAACTTCCACCTAAAAAGGATAGACCTATTATCGCACATGTTTCCTCACTTAGTACTATGCCTACCTTAGTAAGACCAAAGTACAGAAAGAATAATTGAATAATCAGCGGTGTATTTCGAGACAGTTCAACATATATTCTTACAATTCTTTCAAATCCTTTGATGTTAAAGTACAGTATAATGCTGCATATTATGCCTATTAAAAAGGAAAATAATATCCCCCAAAAACCTAATTTTAATGTAGTTAATGCTGTTTCACTATAAAGAGGTAAACTCTCTATAATAAAATCCCAATTTAAATTCATTTTCTTACCTCTCTATCAAAAAGATATAAAAAACTTCTGCCCCTTATTCAGAGGCAGAAGTAATATATTCCGCGATTCCACTCTAATTACCTGATAAAAATCAAGCATCTCATTTTTTTCGGTACAATTAATACCTTAACACTATAACGGGTATACCCGCCGGCATCTACTATATTTCAACCCGGTACTCAAGGATGCACTTCAGTCAACCTCAACCTAAAATCCCTTCCAGCCAATGGGAATTTCTCTCTGTAGATCTATACCTGACTTACTCTTCCTGTCATCGTAATCATATGATTCTCACTTTCTTAATATAATATTATCAATTTGAAATTTTGTCAACTAATAATATCCCAAAAGAAGAAAAATAGTATAATAAAATCTCATTAATTAACAGAATATTCAATACTTAATTTACCAACCATTGTCATAGTTTAAATCAGCTATCAGCTTTGAAAATCGCTCGATGTGCCGCTCATCAAAACGGCGCAGGTTGCGCTCTACCTTGACAAAGCGTAGAAACTCCAGGTAGACGGGACGGGATACCTCCGTTTCCCGCAGGACGGCTTGTCCGTCCGTAAAAGCAACATAGTAACGTGTAATACCCCCGACAACCTCCGTGCGCAGGGTATAAGGATTTGTATTATCAAACATTGTCCTTTCTCCAATCTGAATTTTTTTGAGAAATTCAGATTGGAAGGGCGGGCTGCGGCAGCCTACTGAAGAGGTAGGCTTGTCCCACAAAAGGGCAAAAATCGACAATCGAGTAGGGGAAATTAAATTCCCCTCTCACACCACTCGTACGTACCGTTCGGTATACGGCGGTTCAATTAAATCTTGGTGTTAGAATATAAATAGTACAAGTCAAAATGAGAAATTCCTAAATAAATAATTCGTGTTACAATAAGAGTACCAGATGAAGGAGGATCTCATTATGGCAAAACACGACAAACAATTCAAGCTGGATGCAGTCCAGTACTATCAGGATCATAAAGACCTTGGGCTGGTTGGCTGTGCCAGTAACTTAGGAATCAGCCAGCAGAGCCTGTCCCGTTGGAAAAAGGAACTGAAAGATTCCGGTGATATCGAGTGCCGTGGTTCCGGCAATTACTCTTCCGATGAAGAAAAGGAAATTGCCCGATTAAAACGGGAACTCCGTGATACCAGGGATGCGCTTGATGTCTTAAAAAAAGCCATCGGCATTCTGGGAAATTAACGGAAGCTGTTTACATCGAAGTTACTCAAAAGGCAGAGAAATCAAAAGAAGATATGCGCCCTATCTCTGTCTCCGGAATGCTCAAAATCTTAGGCGTATCAAGATCAGGATACAATACATGGCTAAAACGTTTGCCATCGAACCAGAAAAAACGCAAGGAAGAAATTCAGGATAAAATACAAAAGATCTACGATGGATCGAAACAGAATTATGGAGCTCCCAAAATAACCGTAGAACTTCGCAAAAGCGGTGAGACTACCGAAAGAACCGTAAGCAAGTATATGAAGG
>DHER01000077.1 GCA_002399975.1 Firmicutes bacterium UBA4845
ACCGCCCCCAACAGGGAAACGGACTTGGAGATTAAATTAAAATGGTATACTTTTGGATTGAAATACTGGTATACTTTTGGGGTGAAATAAACATAACTTGGATAGTTTCAGCACTAATAATTGGATTAACATATTTATACTTAGCAGTTTTTGGTAAAAGTTTAAACCCTGAAAAATACTTTGTAGAATTAAAAGAGCAGATTAAAAAAAATGTATATCGAGAATTTACTGTAGATTTAAGCGAATTAAATGAACTAAAAGAATTAGAGAATGAGCTAAATAAAAAACTCAACAAAGCGTAAAATTAATGCCGAAACATTAAGGTGAATTAGTTCTGATTTAATCTGACTTAGTATTTACGTGCCTTAACCTATTATGTCCGTTACATGTAAATTGATGCTGCTACCAATTCTAACACAATCGCTCCCACACCAAAATCTTCCCCTTCTTCGGGTCATCTTTTAAATGACTTTTGATGCTATCAACTTCAATATCGTTTAGGTTGTAAGCAAAAACTTTTTTAAGAAACAGAGCAATATCGTCCTGTTTACTCACGTTCAGGTATTTCCAGATATTCCAGCCGAAGTGGTACAAGTCCAAAGCGGATAAGTCTTTTACTTTGATGGGCCGAATGTCAGTCAGCGGAACTTGGTCGGCATACAGCTCCACGTACCGACAAAGCAGTTCCATATCCGCATCCGAAACATAGGGTGCAAATTCCTTTCGAGTATATTGAACAACATAATTAAGCTTTACTCGCTTTTTATTCTCCATTTGTCGTTTTTGTTCGGCACGGATTTCTTCTAAACTTTCCACAATAAGAGGTGGCGTTTCAGATGTTTTAGTTTGAGCCATTTTAGGGAAAAACTTCCTGAGCGTAGCCGTGAAAAGTCCATCAATAAATATCGTAAGTATGGCATATACAATCACGCCAAACGCCGTAACTACCCAAAATACGGTGTTCGCCGTAAATTCATCCACACCTGCGCCAATGACAACCAATCTCACTCCCGCTCCGATAAGCACGCAAACTACCAAAACAGACAGGTAAACTACGACATGTTCAAAATAATTCGATTTCATAGGGTTTATTTTAAACTGATTTTATTTGCAGACGCCCGTTTTTTTTCATTCACCAAATCAGCGTAAATCTGTGTGGTTGAGACGTTTTTATGGGTCAGCATTTTACTTACGGTGTAAATATCCGTACCCAGTGCTATTTGTAAGGTTGCGAAAGTGTGCCGGAAGCAATGATAGGTAATATGCTTAGTAATTCCTGCGCTTGCCACCCACTTTCTCAGCGGTTCATAAATCATTGACCTACGCAATCCCTCAAAAACTTTTCCATCCTGTCGCTCGCCACAAAGCTCCAAAGCTTCGTCGCTAATCGGTAAAGTAGTTTCGGTTTCGGTCTTTTCAGTACGTATCCGCATACAATAACCGCCCTCGGAAGCCGGAAGAATATCCCGCCAATGTAAGTTAAGAATATCGCTAATCCGTAATCCGGTAAGGCAGGAAAATAAGGATGCCGATTTGAGAACCGGAATATCGCAAGGCGTATTTGCCAGTTTTTTCAATTCATCCAGTGTGAGGTATTCCTTTTTCACATCCGTAAGTTCAATGCTTTCTAAATAATCATTTAAGTTTTCACGAAACATTTTATCCTTATATGCAATTTTCAGCAATGCTCTAAAAGTAGAAAAGTAGCCTGCTGCAGAATTTTGGGAAATCTTCATTTTAGGGCGTTTCAGTTGTTTTCCATCCAATAAATAGTTCCGGAATTTATTACACAAATCCACATTTACCTCACCAAAAGTGCATTTCCCTTTGACAAAATTACTGAAATGAAGATAGACTTTCATCCACTTTTGGTCTTTCTTTTGAGCAACTTCTTTAAAATAAGCCAGAAAATCGGCTTGTTTCTTACTTTTATCTAGAAAATCATACTCCTCATTTATAATCGATTGCGCCCTTAACCCACGAATAACTTCTGCTTTCATCCACATATCTTGATTGAATTCGCGTTCCGTTTCATTTTTTGGTTTCACATAAATATAGATACCCAAGGATTCTCTACGAGTCATTCGCATAGAAAAAGGGTCTCGAATGGGTGGATAAAAGTCCAAATAGAGACTCTCTTTACCATTTGCCACTGCTCGTTTTCTCAATGTAACTTTAGGAATTCGTGCCATAATCAATTGATTTTTCAAATAATTTATCTAATTCGGGTTTTGAAATCTTTATATATCTTCCCTCCTTTATTTTTGTTACTTTGTGATATTTAATGTAATGATAAAGCGCATCACGAGTTAGATTATATTTTTGCATTGCNNTTTTCGAGTAAAACACATTACGTCCAATTTTTTTACGAGGAATATTGTTTTCAGAAACAAAAGAATAAATTGCAGCTTTTGTAAGATTATACTTTTCCTGAATATCTTTTACACTATACCAGCTATCGATTTCATGTACTAGTTTATCAACCTTACTTTCAAAATAACGTTCTATATGCTTTTTACTAAAATGAGATTTTCCTCTTATCAATGTTTTAGGGATGTTATTCTCTTTTGCAATTTTAAATATCCAAGAATCCGTAACGTTAAACTTGCCTTTTATTTCTGAAACCGTATATAAATCTGATATAGGTTTACTATTATTTAAAGGACGAGCTTTATATGGTTCTGGGTTTTCAAATAATGCATCTATATCCTTACGACGAATAAAAGTTTTACCTTTAGTTTGAAATGCCAGCAACAGACCTTTATGTAAATAACGATAAATAGTAGTTCGCCCAACACTTAAAAGAACAGCAGTTTCAGAAACCGTAAGATAGTCCTTATTCTTAATTTCTTCATATTTTTCAGCTTTTTGTTCGATTTCCTGCATGGTCTTATAATCTATTGCTGAAACTTTAAATTTCCTCTTCCGTTCTTCTCTTTTAGAGTGTTTATAAGACTGAGAATTACATCTATGAGAGCAATAACGAGTAGTCATGGTTTTTGCTATAAATATTTTATTGCACCATTCACATTTTTTCTGAACTTCTAATTTTGAGCTCATAATTTATCTCTGTTTTTGTTTCATCATGTTTCATAGTGTTTCATAGTGTTCCATTATATACCACTTAGGTCAACATATTTATTTTTTGAGTTGTTTTTTGGAACACGATACAAATACGGTACAAAAGTATGTATAACATATCATATTAACAAGCAGTAACGATAATATTTAAAACAATAAACCCGCTAAATTATAGCGGGTTGTAATTATTTGTAGTCTTATATAGCATTGATTATAAGGCATTTACTTGCC
>DHER01000137.1:0-4807 GCA_002399975.1 Firmicutes bacterium UBA4845
TGTTTTGAAATTGGTAATATTTTACATATTTCCTGATTAATTTTATTCAGACGTTCTTCTTCCATTTTTACAACTTTACGATCATACGTCATTAATCCGTTAATTTCGATTTCTACATCGGTAGTTTGGGTATACACTGCTGCTGAGAAACCGACTTTAATAAGTTCCTTCAATTTCTCCGCAAGTTTGATATATTCATCTGTTGCTTCCTTCGAATTCTTATACTGTACATATCCCCAATTCCGATCGGGCTGCCAAAGATGTCCTTCCATTGCAAGTCCTATTCCACCAAATTCACCCAATACGTTTACCCTTTCTGAGTCGTACAAAAATATTCTTGGTTCGGGATAATTATGTAAGTCGAGGATATCTCCTGTACGGAAAAAATTCCCTCCACTTGCGGAATTAACCAATCGAGATGAATCGTAAGCTTTTGTCCATTCGGCTATATCCACTGTTTTGAATTGTCCCATGCCCTCGTTGAAAGGTACCCAGACCACAATACATGGGTTTGAAAAGAGATAATCCATAATTTCTTTCCATTCCTTCCGAAAGTTTGCTTCCGACTTGGGAGTTCTTTTTAGTTCTTCTCCTTGGTGATAATTATATCTTTGCCATTCCCGTCCATCTCCATTGGGCATATCCTGCCATACAAGCATTCCTAAACGGTCGCAATGGGTGTACCATCGTGCAGGTTCCACTTTTACGTGTTTACGAATCATATTAAAACCCCAATCCTTGGTCTTCTGGATGTCGTATAACAGAGCCTCGTCGGTGGGAGCGGTATATAATCCATCAGGCCACCATCCTTGATCTAAAGGTCCTAAATGAAAATAATCCTTATTATTGAGTTGCATTCGAATAATACCGTTTTCATCTTTTTTGGTGGAGATTTTGCGCATGGCACAATAACTTTTTATCCGATCAACTACTTTGCCTTTACTATAAAGGATGATTTCCATATCGTAGAGAAACGGCATTTCGGGTGTCCATAACTTAGCATCGGGGATGTTAAGGTCGATAGTTTGGCCGATAGCGGCTTTTGATGTTGCGACTACCGTTGATCCGTCTTTCACCTTTACTTCGATCAGATCCGACAGTTCTGGGTTATGCGTATCGACATTTACTGACAAATTGCTTGTGTCGATATTCGGAACCGATTTGACGTATGTAATATGTTTTTCATTGACAGGCTCTAACCATACGGTTTGCCAGATACCGGTTACAGGTGTATACCAGATGGTGCGGGGCTCTATGACCTGTTTCCCGCGAGGCTGAAAGCCTGTATCGGTACCATCCCAGACTTTTACCACTATTTTTTGCTCGCCAGATACTAAAAACGGTGTAATATCGAAACTGAAAGGTACATATCCACCCGTATGAATGCCTATTTTAATATCATTGACATAAATTTCGGCTTTCCAATCGACGGCGCCGAAATGCAATAAGATTTTTTTTCCTTTCCATCCAGAAGGAATTGTAAAGGTACGTTTATACCATAATTCATTTTCTGGTCCAACACTTTTCTGTACGCCAGACAAGGAGGACTCGACGGCAAACGGAACAAGAATTTTCCCATCAAACTGAGTAGGTTCCCTTTGCCCAACCGGTAATATGGAGTAATCCCATAATCCGTTCAGATTTTTCCATTCTCCTCGTTCCATGATTGGACGAGGATATTCGGGCAATACATTGTTGATGTCTATCTTTTCTGCCCACTTTGTTTTTATCTTGTCTCCTGCTGCTTCCCACTGAGCAAAAGCTCCGAATGAGAATATAGTTAATAGAATTGATAGTAATACTTTTTTCATTTTTTTTGATTTTAATATATCTAAACGAGGCAGAGAATAAACTCTGCCCCGATGTCTGAAATAGGATTTTATTTTAAATGTATTTTTTGAGGCACTGAATAATACAATTCTCCGACCCCTTTTGCTTGAACTCCAACTCGTGCAAATAAATAATCGGCCGATTCTAAACTCTTAGGAATTGTTGCTTTGATAGTTACCTCTTGACCAATTGTAATGGAAGATGCATTTAATGTTACGATTGTAGCATTATTATTTTGGTCTGTAAAAAGAGTTTTTCCAAGATATAGCCGTGCCAAATTAAGATTTGCCGTCTGACTTATTTTTTCTATCACAAATTTTGTAGTAATTTCATTATTGGTTTTTTGGAAAGTAACATTTTTAACAATGAAATATGGAATGACAGGTATATCCAAAGCAGTATTGCCTTTAACAGTTACCGAAATAGTATCTGTCTGATTTTCCCAAGGTGCTCCGGATAAACGTACAATTTTATAATTACCATCACTCAATATGGCCGAATAGCTTCCATCCTGTGCAATGTATACTGGGATTTTTGCTCGTAATGCATAGCCATCCTGCCATAATTCCAGTTGGGTACCATTAGATCGGACACTTACGGGTTCATTCTTATAAGTAACTTTCCCAGATAATATTGATTCAGGCTGAACATAATTATCATAGGAACATCCGATGAAAATGATGCATGTTATTATATTTATTAAATATTTATTTTTCATATTTTTCTGTATTTTAATGAAAAGGATTGGGGATAATTTTTGGATTATTCGTCATTACACTTGTTGCAATTGATGAGTAATAGTTACCCATTTGGAAGTATCTCGGATTGACAAAACGAGGAGCTACTAACTTTTCAAATACATATTTACCATTATTTGGACTTCCTGGATGAACAATACGATATGCATAAAGTGCATACAACATCGCATTGGGGTTACTTGTATTGCCATCCCATAACTCATGAGCGATTCTCCAACGTTTTAGATCAAAATAGCGATGATCTTCAAATGCTAGTTCAACCCTACGTTCGTTCCGTATAATATCAATAGTTAAATTAGTAATACTGTTTGCCGGAAATCCTGCCCTTTCGCGAAGAGTGTTAATATGATTGGTTGCTTCGGGTAAGTTCAATTCAAAAGCAGCTTCTGCAGCATTCAGATATATTTCGCCCAGTCGAAACCATGGCCACCAATTGTCGGCCAAAACAACTTGTCCGCTTGCCATAGGTGCTGTACTGACCATTTTACGTAAATTGAATCCTGTATTACTCACCATTTCTATTGAACGATGTGGACCAGATGTGCCGACCAAAAGGCCACCATCTGTATAATTAATTCCAATACTGCTGCCTTCTACTGTCTCATAACCGGTGCCATTCCAAACCTTGACTCCTGCCTGTAAGTCTATATCTATTCCTCTGAATTTTGTGCCTGGATATACTACAGTACCGTATAATCTTGCATCTTTATTTTTAAAAATATCAGATAAATTGTTATAATAGATATAATCACTTCCGTCTGAGGTTTTGTTTTTTAGCGTCCCTGGAGAACCGTCTAAATATTCATATGATTCCACCAAATTCAAAACTGGCGTTATAAATGAAGATCCCATAGACTCTTCTCTCGCTCCGCGGGCTATATTATTATATGTAAAATAATGCCTTTTACCGAGGGTCGCAGAATAATCTTTTGCAAAAATTATTTCAGCATTACCTGTTTTTGTTATCAACATTTCATAAAAGTTTTCTCCTAAATCAGCATTTTTATTATAAAGTGAATAAGCCCTACTCGTAATGATTTTCTTGGATGCTTCCAATGATTTCTGGTAATAACCATTTGCTTTAGAGGCTTCAATACCTACTTCACCATTCGCTGTTTTAATAGGTTCGGGCATCAGATTGTTATACTTGGCAAGTGAAGCGGCATAGAGCATTGCTCGACTTTTTAATGACAACGCAGTATATTTGTTAGCTCTTGTAACACTTCCTTCATTACCTATTACATTCTCGATTGCATCGATTTCATTCCCAATAAAATCATAGATCTCGGACTCTTTAGCTCGTGGAAACTGTAAATTCGAAGCATCTCCGCTGTAATCATATATCAATTGCTCAGTAATTAATGGAACGCCTCCCATCCGTTTTACAAGTTCAAAATAAACAAAAGACCTTATAAACCGAAATTCGGCGTCAAATTGTTTCTTTTCATTTTCAGGTAAAACACTGTATTTATTCAGATTTTCTATAGCCAGATTAATGTCACGAATAAACGTGTAGTCCCAATACCGCGCAAAACTGTATGCATAAGAAATCAATTGGTTATTAGCATTTCCTGTTCCTGACCATGATGCATCATCAAAATAAGAACCTAGATTCATGTCTCCGGAGAACCCTGACAATGACGGTAAACGGTCGTAATAGTTTGCCAACAGAGCCAAAATCTGTTTTGAGTCATTCCACACTTGTTCTTCGCTAACAATAGTTTTTGAATCTCTTTCTAACCAATCATCACAACTCGCTATTAGTAAACAAAGGAGTATGATAATAGATGCATTTTTCATATATCGTATAAAATAATAATTATTCATAATACAAAAGTTTATATTTTTCAAAATGAGACATTAACTCCTAACATAACCAACTTCTGTTGCGGATAAATATTTCCTCCTCCTGCTGCTATTTCCGGATCAATTTCGAACTTTTTGACATTATCAAGGGAAAAAATATTAGACATATTCAGATATATGCGCATTCGGGTTATATTCATTTTTGAAGTAATATCTTTCGGTAGAGCATACCCCAACTCTATATTTTTCAACCTTAGATAACGAATATTGGTTAACCAAAAGTCACTTGTCCAAAAGTTTGAATGGTTTGTGTTACCTTTTCTGATAGCAGGGTAATATCCGGGTATCCATCGACTGTTGTTATCATATGGGTCTTCCTGATGCCACCTATCGGTAAGCATTTTTTCGGGAGC
>DHER01000137.1:4839-7455 GCA_002399975.1 Firmicutes bacterium UBA4845
ATTAAGATTAAAATTCCCCCATTCGAATCCGGTACTGAATCCAAATGTGAGGAAAGGGGTCGCTCCTGTGGCATATCCGATAGGACGATAGTCTAAGGAATTGATAATTCCATCTTTATTAATATCCTTATATATCAGGTCGCCTGGGAGTAAAGTGCGATTTCCCTGTCCATCGATATTAATTGGATAGTTGTTTATTTCATCCATGTTTTGGAAACGCCCGACCGTTTTATATCCCCATAAAATGTTGTTCCACCGGTTTTCTTTTGAATTACGGTATTCATCCCAGGAGTTACTAAAACGCGGTTTGTATGTTTCAAGGATTTTCAAACGAGATAACGAAATATTTCCACTTAATGAATAATTTAATTTATTGACAGAACCCAAGTAAGTAACTATTGCTTCAAAACCCTTTTGAACGTCAGAATTCAGGTTTTCATTGGGTAGTGTATATCCTACTTCGCTCGGCAATACTACATCATACCGCGAAGCTGGTAATCCTGTACGTTTCTTTTGGAAAATGTCAGCAGTTACGGACAAACTCCTGTTGAAGAGGGCAAGATCGATTCCTATATTTGTTGTAGTATTTGTAACCCAAGAAAGATTTGTTACAGGTAATCCTCTCGGTTTCAATCCAATTACATAGTTGTCATCTAAAATTGCATTTCCTTGATTAAAATTATATCCATCCAAATATCCATGCATAGATACACCGCTTTCACTTCCAGTTTGTCCATATGAAGCTCGTATTTTCAAATCATCAACAACACTTTTAAGCTTTTCAAAAAATGATTCGTCAGAAATACGCCAACCTAATGATACTCCGGGAAAGAAACCCCATCGCTTTCCAGGCGAATAAAGGTATGAACCGTCGTACCGTCCGAGTAGTTCTAGCAGATAACGACCATTGTAATCATAATTTACCCTACCGATGTAACCTGCTCTTGCCTCATATAACCAATCATTGGTCATTCTAGTGATTTCTGATAACTGTATTATTGGTATATAATTATTTGTAGGATTCGCTTGGGTATATAAATATGTATTGTCATAATCTGAACGCTCTGCAGAAGCAGTTGCTACAAAATTATGGTCATTGAATGTTTTTTTGTAATTCAATTGTATCTGGGCATATGATGAAGTAACATCTCTTTTTTCTTGTCCCCTCCATGGACTTTGATTACCCCAATTAGGTTGTGTTTTATATTCATCTGTTTCTTTATTGTAGACATATGCAGAATATGTATATTCCTGACTATCCATCAATAAATTTTGATAATTATACGAATATGTTCCTTTTAACGAAAGGCCAAATTTAAAATCATACTGGACGAATAAGTTTGTATTGAGCATTCTTTGAGTAATATCATTAAATCCAGATATATTTCGATTATAAATTGCCGGATTGAAATTTGGAAGATGTGTTAGATTAACATAATCAGGATTGTCATTTGCATAGGGACTTTCGATTGGCCACATTCGTAACACAGAATTTAATGGTCTCATATAATCGTCTGTTCCAGGAACGCCAACACTTTTCGTCTTATCAAGAACTCCACTAATCTGGGCGCCAACAGTCAATCCTTTTGCCAGATTGGTTTCTAAGTTCATCTGTAGATTGGTTTTACCCCAAGAATACTCTTTTATTATTGCATCTTGATGATCATTAGATAATGAAATATAATATTTGCTGCGATCGCTACCTCCCGATGTATTGACATTTATATGATTTTGAGGTACATTTTTCCGCATAATAATATCATAATAATTATAACTTTTATAGAGAGGATCTGTTCCTGCTTCCCATTTAGCTAGTTCTTCACGTGAATACAATAATGAGGGGTCTCTTCCCAAATTTTGCTCCGATTCTAGCAATGATCTCACATACTGACCTGCATTAGCTGGTTGTGGATATCGAGTAAAGTTTTGCCAACCATAATATGCGTTTACATTAATCACCACATTTTCATTTTTCCTTCCTTTTTTTGTAGTAACTAATACTACTCCGTTAGAAGCTCGTAATCCATAAATGGCAGCAGAAGCATCTTTCAAGAAGGATACACTTTCAATATCCTCTATTGATAGAGAGTTGAAGATATCTTCTCCTGATACGATAGGTGTTGTATAACTAGTACGCCCTGATTTACCTCCGTAAGGGATTCCATCTATAACAAATAATGGAGTACCCATATTACGAATTTGTAGACTTATTCCTCGCCCTGGGCGAACATCCGTTGCTCTAGTCGAAATACCTTGCACTTTACCAGCTATAGATTGAGACAAAACTGTTGCATTAGACCGACCGATAGCTTCTGATTTGATATCACTAACTGATCCTGTTAAATTTCTCTTTGCTTGCGTTCCATAACCAACCACTATCACTTCATCCAAAGCTTGGGTGTCTTCCAACAGTGTAATATCAAAGCTAGTTTTTCTTTCAGTATTGATATCCTGCTCCAAATACCCTATATACGAAATACGAATAATAGCATTGTTTTCCACACTCAACGAAAATTTTCCGTCAATATCGGTAACGGTACCGTTGGTTGTTCCTGTTTCAATAACGTTGGCACCAATTACAGGCACGCCAGCTGCATCAACAATTGTTCCGGTAAT
>DHER01000124.1 GCA_002399975.1 Firmicutes bacterium UBA4845
TCTATCTGCTGCCACATTTCCGGCGGTAACCGATGTTGTAATTCTATTCCTTCTGTTAACCGATCTATATTACTCCGGCCAGGTTGCGGATCAGCCTGGCCGCTTTTTTCCGACTGCGCCATTTCTTTAATAATAGCCAACAATTCATCCGGATCCCGGGACTGATTAATGATGTTTAATACCTTTCCGGAAAGGGGGTAGGGGAAATCGGTAGCTCCCAATATCGCTCCGCCGGGTTGTTTATGTAAAAATTTTTTGACAATCATTACAATAAGAATGAGAATTAAAACGTTCCTTATAATCATTGCAATAATTCCTAATGGTGTCATTTAGCTGTTTGCCACATAAAGGACATAATATTTGCTCTTTAATATATAATGCTTTTATTAGCCGAATCTGAATATAGCTGTATTGGCCATTATATTTATCAAATATAGGCTTAAACATATCATTTTCAAGAAAATAGCCGGCTATCTCTAAACACACTGAAACTTCCGGCAACATATGGTTAATGTATTCGTCATGTAAATCGTATACCTCAGGAGTTACCCATTGAATTAAATAATCCTGAAGGTCCCAAGATGATATTTCTAATATATCGGTTATTGTCTCTAAATCCATTTCTCTTTCGAAATACTCTATTACCGAATCTCTAACTTTACTCATTTCGACTTTTTTAGAAGTCGAACTAATAGGAGATTTATTATCGGGTTCAATATCATATATTTCTTGATATCCTTCTTTGAATTTCTCATTAAGCTTACCAAAAGCTACCTTAAAGGCTTCCTTTAAATCTTCTCCTCTGTATCTACTCTGAGGGGCTTGGCCTAAAGAGCCAATTCGTCCCCAGTGCGTCCATGTAATATAATCTTCGTTTATTCTCTCAATAGCTACTTTAAAGAATTTATTCTCGTTTTCTTCTGGATTGATTTTATGAATTTCCTTAATAAAAACAAACCTGTTAAATAATTCTTTCATAGGTTATCTCCTATTTTCGTGTATATCCAATCCAGCGGAGCTTTCGTCGTTCCCGCTGTCCAGCGTCTGCCTGATTTTCAGGTACTCAGCATATTTTTTTAATTCTGCTACTGACTCCTCATCCAGTCCTTGGACAAGTGTATCTATTTTACCCTTAGTAGCTGACTCTTCATTATCTTTTTGAAGTATTCTGTTAAGAGCTTGCAGCAGCTCTGCTGGATCTGTTGCTTTATTGATTATTTCCTGGATGTTAGCAGGAATAGGGCGGGTAATATCAGATATGCCAAGGAGATAATCCAAAGAAACGTTAAAATAGTTAGCCAAGGCAATAAGTGTCTTTATATTTGGTTCTCTAACATCAGTTTCATAGTAACGGAGCCCACGAACAGTTATTCCTAAATAATCAGCAATATCTTTTTGTTTAATGTTATGAATTTCTCGTAGTTGGACTAATCGTTGTCCTAGAGTCGCCATTTGTGAATCCCCTTAAAAGTATTGACAGGAACAAAACATTCCATTAAAATCTAATCATACCAGAACAAAACATTCCTCATGCGGCGGTGATATGTAATGAGATCAATATTAAAAACAGCAAGATACCAAAAAGGGCTAACCCAAAAACAAATAGCCAATGAATTGAGCATAACTACTAGAATGTATCGTTATATCGAAACTGGAGATCGTAACGGGTCACTAGCCTTATGGGATAAGTTGGAAGATATTTTGGATATACCTCAGCGTCAGCTACGTGTACATTCTGAGGAATATCAGCTAGACGAAAATCAAAAGCCAAAAAACTAGTTCCCAATAGGTACCAGAGTCTTAAAAATAAAATCCAGCAGTTCTGTGTTATGTTATTTATTTTTCGATTTTTTATAGTTGTCAACTTCTTTTTGCTGGAAAACCATACAAGTAGGGTATTTTGAATCATCTTTACAAAAAACTTTAGTTTTAGCTTCATCAATCGTAATATCTTTATCACTTGCCCTACAGACATATGAAATAGAAAATAAACCTCTAGTTGAGTAATAAGGACAATTCATATTGGTTTTACCTCCTAAATTATTCTAATTTCTGATCGGGTCGTCGGAACGGCCCACCAGGTAGTCCAGGGATACGTCAAAGTAATCGGCCAGGGCAACTGCGATATCCAGAGCCGGAAGTCTATCGCCGGTTTCCCAACGGCTAACAGTTTGTTTTGAAACTTCAAAATCTTTACCAACGCGTTCAAGCGTAAGATTGTTTGTCTGTCTTAAAGATCGTAATCTTTCACAAAATATCTTGTTAGCAAACATTACAAACCCCCTGATTGTCACCAATAAGGTGACTTATGGAGTTAGTGCATAATGAGGCCTTTATTAAAAGCCGAACGAACAAAACGGGGTTTTACCCAAAAATATGTTGCATCTGCAATAGGTTTAAAAAGTAAACAAGCATATAGCCGTATTGAGTTAGGACAACGCAATCCCTCATAGGAAGTAGCTGAACGTCTTGAACAATTTTTTGGTATTCCGGCCGGCGAACTGCTGGCTGAAATGGAAAATATATATGAAAGAAGGT
>DHER01000056.1:0-5801 GCA_002399975.1 Firmicutes bacterium UBA4845
GTTTCTTTAAAAAAGTAAGTTTTGGGGAACTAGAAGGCCGGGTAGTATTCTTATAAGTCCCTAAAAGTTGGAATAAGAAAAGCATCTACCTTTCGATAGATGCTTTTAATAATTAATATTCTATTGTTTCACTGAGTTGCTTCCCGATATCCCGTCCGCCATACATGATGCGAACAATATATACAATTTTATCCGTTTCTTTTGGCAGATAGAAAACCAGATAATTGTCTACAGGAAAGAAACGCAACCCCATACTGTGCCAAGGTTCATCCACATATAATCGGTAACGCAGAGGCATTTCGCTCAAACTCTTTATGTTTTGCAAAATTCGTCTTGCTTGCTTTGCCGCTGTATCTGGAACACAAAGTTCGTTTGCAATGTATTCATAAATGCTTCTTAAATCCTGCCGCGCTTTCCCAGAATAGGCAATTTTCCAACTCATACTCCAAAATCTCGCTTCATCTCTTCTTCAACAGTATCTGACGAATAAACTCTGCCTGCCTTTATATCGTCCATACCTTTGTTCATTTCAGTATCAAATTGTTTTTTGGTAAGTAAGCCAAAGGCAATCGGAGCGTTCGCAGGCAGCTTCATTTCAAATGGTATACCGCGTTGCAGTACCACTTGTCTTAAAAACATTCCTACAGCATTCGACATAGGAATACCAAGCTGATCAAGTACTTCTTCGGCTTGCTTTTTTATTTCAGGTTCTACGCGAGCGAAAACATTAGAAGTTCGTGCCATACAAATCCCATCCTTTCACGGATAGTATAACACAAATGAACTGCAATATGCAAGCTAATAGCAAGCAAAAAATGAAAGCTATTCATTTACACATTTGCAGAAACATAATGTCTCTGTTCAGTTGGCTGTGATAATTGGTTTCCGCTTTGCAGGCACTGAACCGTCCATGATTAGTGGATGTACTTGCAAAGTTTCTCGAAGGTTGATGTATCAGAACGCAAATTAAGAACAGTTTATGAAAGTTTACACGTATTTACAAAAAAACTTATGTAAATACGTGAATTATTCATATCCTTATGCTATGATAAAGGTACCTACATCGTTTGACAGCATACCTGTTTTGAACAACCAGAATGCCACGTTCTATTATTTTATAGGTGACAGAGCTGACGAAGATATACTATAGGAAATGGGAATAACTTAGTCGCTTTGACCGACCAAGCTAACCGATCAAGATACCGACTAAGTTAATTCTGAAAATGTTTCGGCGTTATGGGGCTTAACGAGTGTACGAGATAGATGTTTCGGGCGGCTTTTAGGTGAATGTGGGAACAGAACGATGATATTGTTAATAAGTAAATATTATTATGCTGGATTTTTTATGTAAAACAACAAAAGAGGAGGATCTAACAGTATGGGAAATGAACAAACAAAAGGCAAGAAAGTAATAAAAGCGATAATTGGAAATTATCGTGAAATCGAAAAATCGTTGGTGGCTCAATTGAACTTTGAAGTTCCGAATCATTCACTGACTATTGGTGGCTTTCGTGAGGAAATCTGGAAGCAACTTTTTGAACAAATTGTTCCAAAGAAATATGTAATAGAGCAATCTGTATTTTTATTGGATTCAAGCGGAAACGTTTCAGATGAAGTAGATCTTGCGATTTTGGATGAAATGTACACGCCTTATATCTTCCGAAAAGACCGTATTAAATTTATTCCGATTGAAGCAGTGGCAGCTGTAGTACAATGCAAAAGCACAAATGTAGATAACAAGGATAATAACACAGGAGAATATTATCTTAGAACTTGGTGCAAAAGCATAAAAAATCTTAATACTTCTAGTGATTCAATAACAAGAATGGTGCGAGATATAACTATAGGACCTGCCAAAACACAAAGTGGAACAAGACCCATAAAAATTTTGTGTGCACTCTCAAAGCCGACCGTTGATCTTATGAATTGTTTTGATATTTATATTATTGCTAACAATAACTCCCAAAAAATAGAGATCATTGTACCGCATGAAACTGATTGGGACTTAGGACAATGGCATTATGAGTTAAATATGAGGGATAACAAATCAAATTCTAAATTTATACAGAAAAAACTTAACAGGAAGCTTTCCGACTACCGAGTAGTCCACAATGGCCAATTGATGTCTATTTTAACATTGAACCTACAATTCAATCAGCTTCTAATGCTCATAAACAATCCCATGCTTTTTCCCCATATGGCCTATGTTAAGATGTTCAATAATGTAGAAAAGGAGAATAAAGATGACGGAAAAAATACCGATTGACAGGATTAAGGTCATTAGTCCCATGTTCAGTTATGGCAATGGGCAGCTTGAGCCGAGATCTACAGAGCTTAAAGGTCTTATTCGCAATACATACCGGATTTCTAATCCTGAGTTGGATGTACAAACACTCTATAAACAGGAAGTGAATCTGTTTGGCGGGCAATCGAAAGAGGATAGAGAAGTAACTATTAAAGCTTCACCGTTAAGGATACAGATGTTAGAGCAAACGAGGGGTTCAGATATTGATAAACTGAAACTTCGCCTTCATCATAAACAGGAATGGATTGAAAATGGTAAATTGCAAAAAAACTATCCATATCCCATGTACAACATGGGTAAATTTTTTGAAGTAAATCTTTCTATCAATTACAACTCAAGTGATTTCTCTACCATACTGGTTTTAAGAGATAAAAAACCACTCCAATGGTATACGGATTTATTTAACTTATCTTTGATACTTGGTGGCATTGGCAAGCGTTCACGCCGCGGCCGTGGTTGCATGACGACCGCCGAATTGCTGAACATCTCAAAAAATGATCTGCCGAACGATGTTGTCAATCTTTTAAACAATGTGTGTGGAAAAGAGATTTACACCGTATGTGATAAAAGAGTTACATTGAAAAGTTCAGTAATCAAAGTAAATAATAGGCCATATATCAAAGAAATTCGTTTTGGCAATACCCTTATTCAGGCGACTAGGCGAGATGTCAATCAGTACTTAAAAAAAGTTGACCAGGCTTCTCATGAAATACAAGACAAGTATGGTAATTATAAAGCTACGGGCTTTGTTAAAGAAAAAAATCGATTTGCTTCCTCAGTCATTGTAAGCCTTGCGGAAATTAAAGAAGGGATTGTGCCGGTGTATACTTTGCTTCATGCGGTATGCAAAAACCGTAAATTCAACAGATTTCACAACGCAGCTGAGGAACAGTATGCTTTCATTGATATAATTGAGGAGGGCAGTGAAAAATGAAAGAATATCTTTTATTGTTTACCATAGGTCCCGTTCAATCATTTATAGGAAATTCCCGCAAGATGAGAGATTTATACGCAGGAAGCTTTTTGTTATCGTATTTAATATTACATACTAGTAATGTCGTTGTTACTTCTAAATCTGATATAATAATCAACAGACTGATTCCCGCTATAGCCCCAGATAAAGCGCCTAGCGCACCAAACCGAATTTTATTGAAGGTTAGTTTTTCAGATGATCAGTGTGTCAAAGGCAGGAGTTTTATAACCTGGCGGCTGAATGAGCTTTCTAATAATATGGGACTCGAGGTACACTCTGAGTTTAAAAATATTTATGAAGCTATTTTTAAAAAATATAACATTGTGCCAGAAGCAAACGTATTAGCCCAACTGAAAGATTTTCCGGAAGTATATTGGGCTTATCAGGAATATAGCGATAAAGACGATTTTGAAAAAATTACTTCAAAACTGCAGGCGGTTAAATCTCTCAGGCCATTTTCTCAGACGGCTGAGAATTCCGGAAGAAAATGTTCTCTTTTTCCGGAATATAATGCTGTATTTTACAAAAGCCAAAATGGGAATAAGCCTAATTATATTGATCCCTATGCAATAGAATTCACTGGCGGTAAAAATATGTTTTATGCATTAAAGCCCGGAGAAGGGCTGAGCGCTCTTGCATTTATCAAGCGTATGCTTTATTGCATCCACGATGAAAAATTTAAGAAATATCAGTATAATACCGATATCATTTCTGTAGCATATATGCTTTTAAAAGATCGATTTGCAAGTGATATCAAAGGAAAAGCTTTATTAAAGGAATTGTGCCCTGAAGCGGCAGAAGCGATATTTGATCTTCAAAATGGATTTGTTCTTTCCGAGGATGAATATGAGCCTAAAGATATCTCCGCGGCACAAGAACTTTTTGCATTTATGAATGGAAAGAAAATATCTCCTTACTATGCGATAGTCAAGTTCGATGGAGATGGTATGGGTGACCTTTATCGCATATGCTCCGACACACAGCAAGAGCAACTAAGCAAAGACATTGGAAAATTTGCAGGTCTTGTTCCAGATATCATGAAAAAATATCATGGCATGTGCATCTATGCCGGTGGAGAAGATTTCCTAGGCTTTTTGCCAACCGGACAAGCCATTCCAGCTATTATGGAGCTTAGAGAACAATTTCAGAAAACAGTGCATCATCCGTTAGATGCTGAAAAGAAATTGACATTCAGTGCGGGAATTGTATTTGCACACCTCATGCCGCCACTCGAAAACGTGCTTGCACTGACAGATGAGATGGAACAGATGGCAAAAAACAATCCGGGCAAAGACTCCTTTGCCATAACTGTATCCAAACGCTCTGGAACAGAAGTAAATGTGTGTGGCCGATTCGGTGAGGGTTGTGAAACCCTAAAAGCTATATACAAAATATCCGAATTAATTCGGTCTGATATCCTTTCGGTATCCAGTGTGTATGCACTTCTTTCTGTGTTGGATGAACTTACTAAAAACCACAAGCAATTGAAAGAAGAAATGCTCAAGCCTCTTATTATTTCAAGTATTTGTTCTCAAGCATGCAAAAAGGAGAACGATGAAAAAAACGCGGAAAAGATTTTTGCTTTATTTAAGCAATACGATTGTAATATACATAAATTTATCGCCGCTTTAGAGATCGCCGCTTTTTTAGGGAAGGAGGAATTTTCTTGTATTACAGAATCGATGCTATAGATTCATGGTTTTTTCGAAACGCGGCTCCTTTTGATGCAGGTGTAAACACGTACGGTAAAAGCATATTCCCTCCATTTCCATCCGTTTATGCTGGTGCGCTTCGAAACTGTGCTGTTCCAATACCAAATCCGAACAGTCTAAAAAACACTTTTGCAAGGCGTCTGAAAATCGGCTGGAACGGTATCATTATAGATAAACACATGCTGTACCCGCTTCCTCTGGATTTGTATATTACGAAAAGTGACGATGAAAAATTTATTGCCCATGAAATGGTTATATCATCCGCTGCTGGCAGCAGTTTTCCGCTTCCTTATTTTCTAAAGTCACCGACTGAATTAAAAAAGCCCCCTCATATCAGTGGTGGAGCCTATGTGGATGAGAACGTAATAAAGGCTTACTTAAATGCCCAATCATCGGATTATTCAGTGTATTCATTGGAAGATTATTTCAGTGAAGAAACC
The DNA here is from genome assembly GCA_002399975.1 of Firmicutes bacterium UBA4845. Classification (GTDB taxonomy): domain Bacteria; phylum Bacillota; class Clostridia; order Tissierellales; family Sedimentibacteraceae; genus Sedimentibacter. Next base: position 5,431 of record DHER01000056.1, read on the forward strand.
CATATCGGCATTCGCATTGACCCTTTGTCGGGGACAGTGGCGGACGGGCAGTTCTATCAACAAACATTGATTACACCCAAAAACAATATTAGGCAATGCAGCCTTGCAATAGAGACATCCGGCATTGAAATTCCAGAAAAATCAATCGTGCACATAGGTGGTGATGGAAAATTAGGTGTTATCTCACGTATAGGAGAGAACCTTTCACTTCCTGATCCTCCTTCCATTGAAAACGATAGCTGTTTTAAGTTATATCTCGCCACACCAGCAATTTTTGAAAAGGGCTGGCTGCCAGGATGGATTAACCGTGAAAATATGACAGGAATTTTCACCCACAAAAAACACAGTGTCCGTGTAAAGCTTCTCAGTGC
>DHER01000056.1:5851-6994 GCA_002399975.1 Firmicutes bacterium UBA4845
CAGATGTAATCCGCCTATTCCATAAAAAATGTATCAGTGATTATCGGGAGACACTTGGCTTCCATTATGAAAAAATGGATCGTCTACGCTATTGCAGCCGTGGTTTTGGTTATAGTTTAGTTGGTTCGATAGGTAAAAATCAGAGAGGAGAAGTTCACAATGTATAACGAAAAAAGTATGTTATTCTTAAAGGTGTTGACCCCGCTGCACGCCGGGAGCGGAACAGATTTGCGTGCTGTTGACCTTCCTATTCAACGAGAAGTACATACAGGGTTTCCGAAGGTCGAAGCTTCAACCTTAAAAGGATGTCTGCGCGATTCATTTGAGAGAAAGAAAAATGAAACACTTTCAGCCACAATATTTGGGCAAAAAGGTGATGCTGAAATATCCTCCGCGGCAATTGCCGTAACAGATGCCCGACTGCTGTTTTTCCCAGTTCGTTCCGCAAAAGGCGTATATGCTCTTGTTACATGTCCAATGGTCTTGGGGAGATTTCAAAAAGATATTGAACTGGCAGGAATAAAACAAAGAATTGATGTACCGGCGATTAATGCACCTGCTTTGGCAAGCAAGGACAGCATCCTTATATTGAAAAGCGTGAAAGATCAGCATATGATATTGTTGGATGAATATCGATATAATCTTAATGCGAATCCTTCTTTCGGTGATTTTTGCAAAAACCTCAAGAACATGATTGGCCTGACGGATACCATAATGGAAAGAGCAGTCCTTATACCGGATGATGACTTTAGAGATTTTGTTACGCATGCAACATCTATCGTTACACGAATTAGGGTGGGGACAAAAGGAGTTGTGGAGAATCAAGCCCTTTTTACTGAAGAATATTTGCCGGAAGAAAGTATTCTTTATAGCCTCATAATGATGAGCGATTCCAAACTTTCATCAAATTCGGTAGGAGCTAAAGAACTTATGAGGATATTCTCAAAATTTCTTTCTGATAGCAAAACTTTTCAAATTGGAGCGGATGAAACGCTTGGAAAAGGTTTTGTAGAGGCTTGTATAAAGGACGGTGATAAAAATGACTGAAAATTTAGCCAACAATAGAGCACGATTTGCCTTTGATATGGTTAAAAAGGTTTCAGAAATTTCGGGGGATGCTCTTCAAAAATATCGCAGTCTTGC
>DHER01000056.1:7025-13229 GCA_002399975.1 Firmicutes bacterium UBA4845
TAAGGAAAAGGGGTTAATGGATAATCTGGCTCATGCCGATCAGAGCACTTACCGCTTGCTTGAATCTGAAACACTTGCTCTGCTCGAGTGGCTGAAACGTTTTGCGGAAGGAGCAGGTTCAGTATGAATGATCAAGGGAAAAAGAGCAAAAGTTCTTCGTTCACAAAAAAGTCGTTTTTGCCCAAAGACACTACTTCTATTTTAGAAAGTGGAATAGAAATAGAAAATTTAAATCTGCAATTATATCGGTACGCATATACGGAGGAAAACAAAAACGGTGGCTTCCATAAAAAAGAGCTCTGTTTCAAAATTTCTGATGTCTATCAGCCTATTCTTACAAATTTGAATGAGCATATACAAAATGTATGGGAACCAATAAAAATACAAGATAAACCTTTTATCGTTTCTCAGCAATCTCGATGGGCAATTGGGATTGGCGGTGGATCACCATATGGTAATCTTTTGCTTCCTGCCTTGCATCCGTTATATGGGTTTCCGTATATCCCCGCAAGCACACTGAAAGGCCTTATGCGTAATAGTTGGATTGATAAAAATTGTAATAATGATGAAAACTCTGAGGAAGTGTTACGGCTATTCGGCTCGCCGGCAAGCGATACATCCGATGATAGAGTAAACCTTGAAGGCAAAGTAGGTCAGCTAATTTTTTTTGATGGCTTTCCAAGTGCTGATTGCAACGGTAAATTGGTAAAAGATGTTTTTGCCCCACATTATCCTGATTATTATAACAGCTTTGGAGGTACGCCTCCCACGGACGATCAGAATCCTGTGCCCATTGAGTTTTTATGTATAGAAGATTTTACATTCAACATTTATATCGGTACCCGCGAGAAATTAAGTGAGGAGGATAAAATCAAGCTTCAAAATACGCTTAATTATGTATTTTCGGGTCATGGTATTGGCGCAAAAACAGCATTGGGATATGGACGAGGCGAATTAAGTAAAATCATTTAACTATAGTTGAATACCCGGTTCTTTCCGTTTGGGCTTTTTATGGACTAAACACCGGCGAGCCAGTTTCTTCTATCAATTTACTCCAATGCACGCATTCGTGTACAATGGTATTGTTGACCGAGCCGACATTCCGCAGGAAAAAGGACTCCGCAGGATAATCGAGGCAGGGTGTGTTAGCCTCCCGGAAGGAAACGTGGTGAAATTCAGCTATACTGAATTGAGCTGCGCGCAACTGGTTTTAATCATCTAGTGCGACAGCTCCATTAGAATTAGTATCTTCACAAAACCATTTCATAGCAAAAGGAGAGCACAAAAACTTCCCCTTTTGCTATGTTACTACATATTGAACAGATCAGCGTGGGAACCGGTACGGACAAGATATAGTTCATCGACTGTTACATGATAAATCAGCAGCCAATCCGGCATTATATGACATTCACGACACCCAGAATATTTTCCGCTTAGGTTATGATCTTTATTCTTTGGCGGAAGCGGTGTGGGTATGCGGAGTGTATTAACTGCATCTTGAAGTAGAGAGAGATTTGACCCACGTTTTTGGCACAGTTTATAATCTTTTTTAAATTTGGTTGAGGTATTGAGTTTGAGCATGACTTATTCCTCCTCAAGCATGGCAAAAAAATCAGCTGTGGAACCCTCAAAATGCTCACCAGTTCCATTCTTAACCATGGTTTCCACTTCATCAATAGCGGCTCTGGTTTCTTCATTTGGTGTAAATTCTGGATAGATATTGACTCCAGATATTTCCCCGATGTTCTCAAGAATGTTGATTAGGAATATAAGTTTATCTTCTGGGAGCTTGTCAATCATACTCTTTGCAATTTCCTGATAGCTCATGGTAACACTTCCTTTCTAGGCTTCTGATTCTATGCGTATATCGATAGCTTTTTTGATATAACCATTTACCGTTTCTCCGTTAGAGGCAGCTGCTGAAGCGATTTCCTCGTATTTATCTTTTTGGACATCAAGAGGAATGCGCTTGAGATTTTCTTTTGCATATTTGTACATTGTTTCCTTGCGCTTTTCTGATAATGGCATTTTAACACCACCTTATATTGTTTATGCATAGGTCATAAAAGATGCAACCATCTTCTTCACCTTATGAAATTAGAATAGCACAGGAATAGTGATATGTACATATACAAAACTTATGAAAAGATATGTACATATTCATGCATTATTACTATTGAAGGATATGTTCAGCAGATGGCAAAGGAAGCAAATGCCTGTTATAAGCTGAATCAGTTAGTTATGCCCTATGCAGAGGTAGTAGTTGCAGTTACAAACTACAGTAGTTGTATATTTTTAAGGGGAGTTTCAAAGCAGGGAACTTCACTTGTCATGAAATATCATAAATATTCATAAGAATACGATTGACTATGTAATGATAATATAAATGCCGTGCATATCTAAAAAAATGAAATTTAAAGAGGACGGATATTATCCGGACATTTGAAAATCCTATTGGGATCAATGTTACCTATATATCAATACTATATGCAACTGATTAATTAATCCGGGTTTCCAATAATCGATAAACTGCAGCTCGTCTATCTTATGAAGGCAGGGCTTGGATTACAGTAATGAGAAACCTTGACGAAGAATCGCATTCCAGTTGCTTTTCTGAAACAGAAAACGAACAACGATAACATGCTTTATTTCTTCTGATATGACATAGAAAGCGAGGTATCCGTTTACGATTACAAAACGGATTCCCCATGAAGCAAGTACAGGGCCATTTGCAAGCTTGAATTTTTCTAGAAATTCTGCAAGACAGTTAATCTGTGCTTCGGCTTCATCAAGCAGGCCATCAGTAGCTTTTGGATTTTTGAGAACGAATTCGATATGATCTGAGGCTCTTAATAGATCTCGTTCAGCAGCAGCTGTGATGTCTGCAGCATTTCAGACTTCCAGTATTACAGTTATTTAGTAGCTATTGTGGTTGATGTACAAGAAAATTTTTACTGGAGGTTACTGGAGATAAGATACGCAATTTCTGAAATCTATATTATAAGATTGATTTTAAGAATTGAATGGAATATTATTAGGTTAGGAACATCTGAAAGGAGGCTGATTACATGAATAAGGAAAAGGAACCTATTCAAAAATTGACTGCAGGGATTGTAGACATTTTTAAAGATTCTTTGGAAAGCATTATTTTGTATGGTTCAGTTGCTAGAGGAACGGAAACAGATGAGTCAGATATAGACATTGCTGTGATTGTAAAAGGCTATACTGATGATATGCATGAACGTATGATTGATAATGTTGTTGATTTGGAACTTGAGTATAACAAAGTGTTTTCGGTACTGCTTATTGACTATGACAGGTTTAAAGAATGGGAAAATGTTATGCCGTTCTATAAGAATGTTAAGTCGGAGGGGATATATTTATGGCAGTATAAAAAATGATTTGGCTTAATCTTTCACATAACACAGAAACAAATTATTTACCTATTTAGAATGCAGGAACATAAAAATAGAAGCCAGTTTTATACAGTTGTTTGGAAATGCACGGTATAATCTTATATAAGCTATGAAGAACTAGTATTAAACTGCGTACTATTAATTAGAATCATATTTAATAAGAAATCAACTACAGTTTATAGCAATAGGGGGAAGCTGGGATTGTAAAAGCTTCGTCTTTAAGAGATCATACAAATGAATACTTATAATAAAAATAAAGGAGCAGGGCACTGCTTTTTAGTACATATAAAGATATAAAACAATTTGAAAATGAGGATACTTGGAAATTAGCATTAAATACAATAAATGAACTTGATTATTTTGACAAGAATACTGAGGTCTTGAGTTCAAATCGATTTCGCGATGATTGTATAAAGCTGGTTTATTACATTGATGATAATCAAAGCCAATTTGAAAAAAAGACAACTTGGGAATTAAGAAGGATGGAGGAGTCAGGGGAAATATTTAACAGCAATTTATTTACACGACTATTTTTATAATGGAGGTGATTACATGTCGTGTAAGACATACTTATGGATAGAAGATCGGAAGGGCAAAGCGAGTTACATATTCTGGGAAATACTGATGCAACAACTTTGTCCGGACGTAATTGTTGAAAGCAAGAAAAATAATAGTGAATTAGTTAAGGCGGTAAAGACATTGACGGATGAGGACAATAGATACATTATTGTTTTCGATAATTCATTTGATAATATGCAGCTGTATATGGAACAGAAGATATTAAAGAAATCTGTTGATAATAAGGATAATGTATTTATGGTGCATCTTATTTGTTTTGAGTACACCTTATTGGAATTTGATAAACTTATCAGCTGGATTTATGCATCAGATGATGAATTTCTGATAAAACGTGCTGGCGCAATCAGTGCAAGAGAAAAGTTGATTAAAACATTGCATTCTGGAGAGCTGAATTATAAAGTAATTCAGGAAGTGATGGAATATGACAATAATATAGATGATCATAATATAGAGCAGTTATCTGCAAAACTCCTATTTGATTTAACAAGAAATACCGGATTCGAAGTTTCGAAAGGAGTTATCGGGGACTGTTGGATAAAATCATGTTGTGACTGGTTGGATAGGCATAATAATGACATCTGTGGTTTGGACAATACTAGGTTATCTATTGCAAATAAGATGAAAAGCATTTATGTTGGAACGTCATTGAATAAAGAGTTTTTAAATGTTGGATTGGAGGTGTCACTATGATTACGATATATAAAGACAAAAAGGACATACCTCAGAATATGGAATATGTCGAATTGAACGATGTATTCTTTAATAAAAATACCGTAGCAAGATTAGATGATCATGCAAAAGAAATTGTAGAGAAGATTGATGATGCAAAACTAGCTGGCAAATATAAGATTGAATCAAAGTTCAATGGAGTTACACTGGATGTGGATTGTTTATCTACAGGATGCAAGACCGTTTTGAATGTACTATATTTCCCGGATAAAGTTTTTTGCCTTAAGGAATGTGGGGATAATGCTTTAGAAGTATTGTATAATTTGGAAGATGGTTTTATATATAGTGATTATGCGATGATTCCCTTTGATATGAGTGAGGTTAAAGTATGCTTTGGTACGCAAAGTAAGATAATAAATGATTATGAAGAGTTAAAGGAGTGGTGGAGCAATGGAGAGTAAACCTATAGTAATGGATCATTTTTCAACGGTTCATACTTCATATGTTGTGAATTTTAAATTTACAAATAATATTACGATTTTAACTGGTTCGTCTGCAACAGGAAAAACAGCATCTTTCTCCTTTATTAAAGAGTGCATGGCAATTAATCCGGATATTTTGTGTCTGAATTACTTAGATTATCAGAAGAATATTAAAGAGATTGTAAGCCATGCAAAAGGAAAGTTAATTGTAATTGATAATGCTGATATTTTGTTGAATGATGAAACAAGAAAGTATATTTCTCTCGATGGTAAGAATCAATATCTTATTATTGGTCGTAATCCGAAGAATTTGTTTGCAACGAAGGAGAATTTATTTGAACTGGTAAGTAAGAAGAATGGGGAGCAGACGGAGTTTCAGATTGAACCGTATTTGTAGGCTGAAATATCTAAGGCATTTTAATAAATCAAAGGAGATATAAAAATGAGCTATTTTGAAAGAGTTAAGCATTTAGTAGATGACTTAAGTATACCCTGGAAGCAAATGACTTCTGCCAATAATCCCGGCAGGAAAGTCAACTACTGGCAGGACCGGATTGCCTATGAATTAATGCTTATGGTGCAGGGGTAGGTATCAATCCATCGCGCCTTTATGGAGACAGCGGGCTGTCATTTAACCTAAATCTGTCCCAGGTTTCCAGAGGAATCGGGCCAAACCGTGCATTCTACATTTTTAACAGTACGGAATACAGCCGTAATGATATCGTTACCATTATGTTATGGGATTATAAGGACGATCTTGGCAAGCTGGCAGTTTATTCTTCGAATAAGGAGAAACTCCCACTTGTAAAAGTAGGAGATGGTTACAATCAGTATTGGGGCCACTGGTACACGGAAATACTGGTTCAGGTTACGGTTCCGTCTTTTGGTTACGAAACGGTTGTTATTACACAGGAAAATGAAGACTACCCGGAAAGCTCTTATATACCGTCCAAGCATGACCCACGAGTGAACCATTATGTAGATTATGTTCTTGAAAATGATTATATAGTTGCTGAATTTGACCCGATGACTATGGTGTTGAGCGGCGCTCTCTGCTC
>DHER01000054.1 GCA_002399975.1 Firmicutes bacterium UBA4845
ATTACAAAATAATTTCTTCACCTTTAAATCAAAGTATATCCTCTTTTGGTAATCATTTTGCCGTCCTTAACATATGTGGAGCTGTTTCCCACAATTACAATACTTGTCATATCTACTATTTCAAAATTCATTGTATCTAAAGTGCACATATGATATTCTTGGTTTTCTCTGGACACATTTTTTACTATGCCCACTGGTGTTGATTTCTCTCTGTACTTTTTTATAATATCAAAGGCATGTTTTAAATAGTCCCGGCGTGTACTGCTCCTGGGATTATAAAAACATATTACAAAATCTCCTTCTGATGCTGTTTCCACTCTTTTGTAGATAAGTTCCAAAGGTGTAAGCAGGTCGCTGAGGCTAATATGGCAGAAATCATGCATCAGCGGTGCTCCCAACACTGCCGCAGCTGCTGTAGAAGCTGTAACACCACTGATGATTTTAACTTTTTCACCATTGGCCATTCCAAGTACAAGACCCGCCATACCGTATACCCCGGCATCGCCGCTGCTGACAACAGTAACTGTCCTTCCTGTCTTTGAAATTTCCACCGCCTTTTTGACTCTTTCTGTTTCTTGTTTCATTCCGTTTGATATTACTTCTTTATCCTTTATAATGTCAGATATTAAGCTAATATACATCTTGTAACCAACTATAACTTCCGAATTTTCAATTGCCTTCCTAGCCTCGTACGTAAGTATATCAAGACTGCCGGGACCTATTCCTACTACATATATCATTTAAGTTCCCTCCTTTAATCGTTTATTAATTTAATCTGTAATTATTAATTATCCTCCACGCTGTACAAAATAGCGTTGCATATTGCCGCGGCAACGTTACTTCCTCCTTTTCTTCCTTTTGCTACAATATATTCCGTATTTTGAAGATTCATAAGCAGTTCTTTTGCTTCAACCACATTGACAAATCCCACTGGTACTCCTATTATGAGTTCTGGAGATAGCTTTTTTTCTTCTACCATTTCACTTAGCTTTATTAATGCTGTAGGAGCGTTGCCTATGGCAAAAACCACAGGACCGTCTATCTGCGATGCTCTTTCCATCGAAACTGCAGCCCTGGTTTCGCCACGTTTCTGTGCTTTTTTTGAAACATCTTCATCTGCCATAAAGCAAATTATATTTATTCCGTATTTGGCGGCAGCTTTCTTGTTTATCCCGGCTGCAGCCATGTTTGTGTCTGTAACAATAGTTGCTCCTTTTTTAAAGGCTTTTTTTGCATTTTTTATGGCATTTCCTGAGAAGCATAAGCTATGCAAATAATCAAAATCTGCCGTAGTATGTATAACTCTTTTTATTATAGGGGCAAGTTCAGGGTCAAGCTTGATATTGCCAAGTTCTCCCTGTATTATTTCAAAACTTCTTTTTTCAATATTATGAGGTTCCGTAATTTTAATATTTTTCATAATTCCCTGCCTATCATATGATTTAAACTCTTTAAACTCAACTGTATAGTCATTCTGAGAAGCTGCAACCGTAACTGAATTTATTACTGTCTTTTTAATTATTAATTTGGAAGAATTGCTGTCCATAATTGCAGCTCTTTCACAAACAGAATCAACACCTGTCACGTCTCTTACAAAATCCGAGCCTGTAAAATCTCCCTTGATTTTATTCAGCTGCTCCTTTGTATATGTATGAAAAGGCACCTTGAAAATCTCCGCAACTTTAATGATACCTTTTTCATCTTTCTTTAGTTCTATGGAATTTAATGATTTTACTGCAAAAATGCTTATATTGTTTTTGCGGAGCACTTCCCTTATAGCATCGTATATATCATTGAAATCCGCACCTCTTTTGCAGCCCACTCCTATTGAAATTATTTTAGGTATTAGGGTTAATGTGTTTTCAAAGGTTTTCTTATTCTCATCAAGGCTTATACATATACCTGTTTTCTCTTCGGAAAAGGATATTTCTTTTGGTATACGTCCCTCTACATTAAAATCACTTGTAAATCCAATTTGTTTATTTTCAAGTATATCCGCCGCCACATCTCTTGCTTTCTTCAAACTCATTATGTGAAGATTATGACTGCATGCCCACTGATCAACGGCAAATTTATTGTTTACATCCGTTGCTGTTGTAATTATCGGATTACCTCCGATTGCCAAAGCTAATTTCACGGTAAGTTCATTTGCTCTGCCTATGTGACCGCTCAAAAGTGAAATTACGTTTATCCCCTTTTCGTCAATACATATGACTGCAGGATCCGTCTTTTTACTTCTTATATTTTGAGCTATTGCTCTTACGGCAATTCCTGCTGCACCTATAAAAATAATGCAGTCTTTTTCCACAAAAGATTTTGCCACACTTTTATATAAATTATCTTTACGGAGTTTAACGTATTTTGCAGACTGTACATATTTTTTTGGGACAAAAGCTTCTATATTTTCATTGCTGAAATTTTCAATTATTTTGTCGCTGAGCAAGGCTCCGGAATTCGAAAAAGCGTATATGACGATGTTCATTGCTACCTCTTATATTTTTAAATTGTTATTTGATAATATTACTTTTGCCGCTCTGAGTCATCAGCTAAAAAGTAAGATAGAGAAATTCATGATTCGTCTGGCGGCAAATACCCACTTCCCTTTCCGCTTATTATGTATATAGGGTTTTGAGCCGTCATCAAATCATATGTCCCTGCTTTTTTGGCTTTTGATATCGACATATTTATTATCTCAACATTGTTCAGTTTATATTTTTTCACACAAATGACAGCTTCGTTCAAGCTTTGTAATGCTATTGTATTAATGACTATATTTACCTGTGGATTTTTTTGAAGTACAGCATTTATTATTTTATCCATACTTCCTCCACTGCCTCCGATAAACACACAATCGGGTGCAGGCAGATCATGAAGGCATCCTGGTGCTTCAGCTTCCACCACTTGTATGTTAAATGCCTTAAATTTTTTTATGTTTTTCTTAATTAATGAAACGGCATCTTTATTTTTCTCTATTGAAAAGACTTGGCCTTCGTGTAATTTCAGGGCAATTTCCACAGATACACTGCCTGTTCCGCCGCCTATATCATAAACCGTAGAATTACTTTTCAAATTCAGCTTTCCAATGGAAACCATCCGTACTTCACTTTTTGTCATAGGCGTTCTGCCCGTAATAAATTCCTCGTCTCTTATTGGCCTTAGCCAAACATCCTTATCAAGACAGCTATCATTATGTATTATAATTACATTAAGTTTTTCAAACTTCATTTTTGCAATTTCACAAGCGGTAGCTTCGATAATTTTCTCATTTGAATAAGATAAATTTTCTCCTACGCTTACTTTCAGGTGTCCAAGCCCTTTAGAGCAAAGAATTTCGCATATTTTGTCAGGGCTGCTGCTGTCATCGGTAATCATAAATATTTTTTTATTAAACATAACCTCAGAAACTATGTTTGCTGTCCTTCCGTGAGAACTCAGCAGCTTTATGTTATCCCATGGCAAGTTTAGTTTTGAGCAGAAATATTGGAGTGAACTTATTGCAGGAATATTTGCAACTTCTATATCTCCGTTTTTCAAAAGAGATTCAGTAAGTTTTTTTGAAAGGCTGTAAAAACCCGTATCTCCTGATACAAGAACACCGAAATATTTATAATCGCTATTTATTATGTAATTATATATTTCTCTTAGATCAATACTCTCGAATTTTTCTTTTTCCATGTGGGAAAATTCTCTGAGCATTCTTCCTGCTCCTATTAAGCAATCAGCATTATTTACGCTCTTAATTGTATTTTGGGTAAAAAAGCTTGGACTTCCAACACCAATCCCTATTATATCAATTTTTTTCATACTTTCCCTCACATTTATTTAATTGATACTTTTCTGCGATATATGCACACATCTGTTCCAGAGTTAAACCATCTTCATCGACTTTTTTTAGTACAAGACATTCGGTTCTTGTTTTAACGCAGGCATCAGCCTTTTCCTTCAATCCGCCGGAACCTGTACTTTCTTTTGTTACCATATATTTTGCACCTATACTATTTATTATGGCCGTATTTAATTCTTCGGTGAAAGGACCCTGCATGCATATAATGTTTCTATTTGAATATCCCAGTTCAATGCTTCTTTTCAAGGAGCTTTCCATAGGCAGTATCCTTAAGTGTATTCTGTCACTATAATTTTTTACTTTTGTAAATTTATCAAGATCCTTGCTTCCTGTTGTGAGAAAAATTATTCCCTTATGACTGTTCAAATAATCTATGCATTGGCTGATATCATTAAAATACTTGCAGCTTTCATATTTTACGGATTCTCTTATTACTCTCAGATATTTTATATTACATGATTTTGATGATTTTATCAGGTTTTTAGATACCTCTTTTGCAAAAGGATGAGTAGCGTCAACTATGAAGTCATATTTTTTTTCTTTAAAAAGCTGTATCATTTCATTTTCATTCAGCCTTTGCTGATAGACATTCACGTGTGCAATATCTTCTACGAATTGCCATCCGTATGATGTTGCAATGAATAGGTCTGCTTCTATTTTGCAGTTTGATAAGAATTTGGCAAGTATTCTTCCTTCTGTCGTTCCGCCGAATATACAAATTTTTTGATTATTCATCGCTGCCCTTTCTGAACCTGTGAGTAAAATTCGGGGCATACAGCCGGCTTCTGCCGTAATCTTTTCCAAGAAAGTTCCCTACCAGTATCAAAGCAGTATTTTCGATATTGTTTTCTTTCATGGTCTGATGCAACGTCTCTACAGTGCATCTAAATATTTTTTCATCAGGCCATGTTGCTTTATAAACTACGGCAACAGGTGTTTCTGGCTTATATCCTCCGGCTATAAGCTCTTTGGATAATTTTTCGGTTAATCCTGAACTCAAAAATAGAACCATTGTTGATTTATGGGCAGCAAGAGACCGTATGCTTTCCCTTTCAGGAACCGGCGTTCTTCCCTCCATACGGGTTATTATTACCGTCTGGCTTACATCAGGCAATGTATACTCGGCATTTATAGATGCAGCCGCACCACAAAACGAGCTTACCCCCGGGACTACATCGTAATTAATACCCAGCTTTTCAAGAATGTCCATCTGCTCCCTGACTGCACCGTAAATACTTGAATCTCCTGTATGCAGCCTGACTGTCATTTTATTCTCAGCCTCGGCCTTTTTTACAATTTTAATAACTTCTTCCAATGTCATATATGCACTATTATGAATTTCACAGCCTTCCTTAGTAAAATTCAAAAGCTTCGGATTGACTAATGACCCTGCATATATAACAACATCTGCCTTGGTTAAAAGCTTGTACCCTCTCATTGTGATTAAATCTGCAGCTCCTGGCCCTGCTCCTACAAAATACAGCATAAATGCCTCCTTAGTTTAAAATTCCCTTAGTGTTTGAGTATATTATCAGCTTGGTTCTCAATTTGTTTCCAACTCTTTTATTTATGTAATATTCAGCTTTTTCACTGATTTTATTTATTACCTGCTTTTCAATGCCTTCCTTTTGAAGTATATCCAAAACCTGTTCAGATGTAACACAACCGAGGATCTCCTCTATTATTTCTCTGCATGCGCCGTATAATGCAGCATAGCAGGCAAAAACTTCCATTCTAAAATCCCCGTTGTTGGAGTGTGTGTTCATCATGCCTCCGGCAACCTTAATCATTTTTCCTATGTGACCGACAATCAATATTTCATTGAATCCCAGTTCAACAGCAAAATCAAGGACATCCCCAAGATAATTGCTGAACTTAAGGCTGTTTTCTCCCCTGATTCCAAGCTCTTTGTCAATAAATGTCTGACCATAATTTCCCGGAAAAGCCAGAAGGCTTGTATAACCTTTTTCTTTAATAACTTCCATCTCGACCTTTAGGCTGTCGATAAGTGCTTTTTCACTCATAGGTTCTACTATTCCTGTAGTTCCTATTATTGATATACCCCCTACAATTCCCAATTGTGGGTTAAATGTTTTTTTTGCCAACTCTTTGCCGCCGGGCACCGATACTGTTATGCTCATTCCTCCGGAATATTTATTATAATCACAAATTTTCTGTACATTTTCAGCTATCATTTTCCTGGGAACTGAATTTATAGCAGCACTTCCCACCGGGCAGTCCAATCCTTTTTGTGTTACTATACCAATGCCTTCGCCGCCTTCCACATATATTCCCTCGGACGAAGTGAGCCTTACCTTGGCATAAACTAAAATTCCGTTGGTTACATCAGGATCATCACCGCTGTCTTTTTTTACACAGCAGCTTACTCCTTCAATGTCAAATTTCTGATCCCTTATATCAATTAGCATCATTTTTCCAACTGGAAGTTTAACATATACCTTGTTTATAATTTTTCCTGAAAAAAGCATTATGGCAGAGGCAGTCGCCGCAGCCGCGGCACATGTTCCTGTTGTAAAGCCGCATCGAAGCTTTTTACCGTTCTTAGTTACATAATTACTCATATGCTGTCTCCTTGTACGTCCTCTTTTTGCCTCTAACGGTCAAAAAAACAAGGTTATGGCATATAAAAGAATCTTCCAAATTATTCTGGAAGATTCTTTTTATAAACGTTTTAAATTTCATTTTAGATAATCCTCCCGAAGATCTATAAATATAAAAATTGGCAGGTTTCCTGACTCTCGGTTCATCCAATGCTTTCCTTCCCATGCGAACACAGTGGACTTAAGCATCGTCACCTTTCACAGTAGCGGGGGCTGTAACAGTTTTTACTGTTTTCCCTATTAAAACTTTCGTTACCAAAATTTATCCTTATTTAATTAAGTAAATTATATCACAAGAAATTATTGCAGTCAATCGCTTGTCGTGCGTTTTTCTATCTTTAGTTTTTCATTAAGTCTACATATAGATTTAAAAAAATTATGGGAAGGGCTTTATATTTTTGTGTAAATGGTGTAAAATAACAAAGTTGGACTTTAAGAAACAATGGAAAGGAATATAAATGAACAATAACATAGATTTAATCAACAAAAGGCGCATATTTGGAATTATATCCCACCCAGATGCAGGGAAAACAACTCTGACAGAAAAGCTGTTGCTCCACGGAGGAGCTATTCGAGAAGCAGGGACGGTCAGGTCCAGAAAAAATTCAAAATATGCAAAATCAGACTGGATGGAAATAGAAAAGCAAAGAGGGATTTCCGTTACATCTTCAGTAATGCAGTTTGAATATGATGACAAGGTTATATCAATTATGGATACTCCGGGCCACAACGATTTTGGCGAAGATACTTATCGGATTCTTACTTCTGTGGACAGTGCTGTAATGGTTATAGACGCTGCAAAAGGAATAGAAGCTCAGACCAAAAAGCTGTTTCAGGTGTGCAGTATGCGCGGTATTCCCATATTCACCTTTATAAACAAACTGGATAGAGATGCAAAAGACCCTCTTGATTTAATGCAGGAACTGGAAGACGTTCTTGGGCTTCTTTCCACTGCGGTTACATGGCCCATAGGAAGCGGAAAAGAATTTGAGGGTGTTTATGACCGCCTAAAAAATACGTTATATTTATTTAAAAGAAAAGAAGAAATCCATCTGGATGAAACGGGAGTACAATCGGACAAACTTGATGGTCTAATCAGCCCTGCCAATTTACAGGATTTAAGAAACGCTATTGAACTTCTCAATGGTGCAGGAAACGAATTTAAAATAGAATCTGTCCGTAAGGGAAAACTGTCTCCTGTATTTTTCGGTTCGGCTCTGGCAGACTTTGGCGTTAAAGAGTTTTTGGAGCATTTCTTACAAATGTCTCCTCCCCCATCGGAGAGAAAAACAACAACCGGACATGTTAAACCCACCGATGAGGAATTTACAGGATTTATCTTTAAAATCCAGGCAAACATGGATCCGAATCACCGAGACAGACTGGCATTTTTAAGAATATGTTCCGGAACTTTTGTAAGAGGAATGAATGTTACATTGACAAGGACGGGAAAACAGATGAAATTAAGCCAGTCAACCCATTTAATGGCCAACGAGCGTGAAATTGTGGATACAGCTTATGCAGGTGATGTTATAGGAATTTATGATTCAGGCAACTTTCAAATCGGTGATACTTTGGCTAACAGCAAAGGAAAAATTTTTTTTGAACCTCTTCCTACCTTTCCTCCTGAATTATTCTGCAGGGTCAGTGCAAAAAATTCTTTAAAAGGAAAGAATTTTCAAAAGGGTGTCAAACAACTTGCCCAAGAAGGTGCAATTCAAATATACAGAAATGAATATAATGAGGTTATACTTGGAGCGGTTGGAGTACTCCAGTTTGAAGTTTTTGAATATCGCCTGACAAATGAATACCACACGAAAATACGAATGGAAAACATAGATTTTACCGTTGCGCGCTGGATCAAAACAGATAACCCGGAAAGCCTTAAGAAATATGAAAATTCAAGATGTATGCTTGTGTTTGACCATTACGACAGGCCTGTCCTACTGTTCACGAACCAATACGCCTTAAGGAGCTTCCGTGAAAGAAATGAAGACGTAGTGCTGGTTGAGGCCCTTGATATTATTGACAAGCTTGGAAGTCAATACAATTGACACCAATAATGATTTGATTTAAGGTCGCCGCTTAACAGGGGGATGGTTTTTTGAATAATGATGGAAGCAAAAAAAAATTTACTTTAAAAAAAATTACCATCTTCCGGTAAAAAAACAGAATGACATTATTAATGCCATTCTGTATGAAACTTTATATTTTATTATTTTGCAGCTACTTCCTGAACAAGTTTGATGCATTCCAATACATCGGACTTACTGAAAATTTCCCCTGATGAATGCAGGTTTCTTGTCGGTATGGAAATTACACCGCTGGGTACTCCTTCTCTTAACAAATGAATCGCACCGGCGTCTGTACCACCAAATTCCAGCACTTCATATTGGTACTTGATGTTGTTTTCAACTGCCAGCTGAGTTAATAAATCTTTTATCTGTGGATGAGTAATTAAGGATTTGTCCATTAATTTAACTGCTGCTCCTTCACCTAACTTAACATCCATTTTTATTCCGTCTTCGGAATCACCTGTTGCAGTTACGTCCAATGCTATAGCCAAATCAGGGTTTATCCTGTAGCCTGCTGTTTTGGCACCTATAGGACCTACCTCTTCCTGAACTGAAAATACATAGTACACATCGTTATCAGTTGCAGGTTGGTTTTTAAGTGCTTCTATCAATATGTAGCAGCCTGTCCTGTCGTCAGCGGCCCTGCATATTACGCAATTTTCAGTTTCGTAGTATTCTGTTTTAAATATGCACATATCTCCAGCTTTAAAATTATTTCTAACAAATTCCTTTGATGTTGAAGCAACATCAATAAACAAACTGCTCATAGCAATTTTTTCGCCGTCTTTAATTTCTTCTGAACAAACAACTCCTTCCAGTCCGTTGCCGAACACCATCCGGAGCCCTGCAAGGTTCTTAGGATCAATTCCCCCAACATTTGAAAATCTCAAGATACCCTTATCGTCCACATGAGTGATAATCAATCCTATCTGGTCCATGTGAGCAGAAAACAGTATCTTTTTGCCATTGCCCTTTTTTCTTGCGATTACATTTCCAAGAGCGTCAACCTTAATTTCATCAGTATATGTTTTTATTTCATTTATAATCATTTCACGCATATTTTTTTCTCTTCCCGACGGAGAAAAACAATCGGACAATTTTTTCATTAATTCACTGTTAAAATTCATTTTATTCCCCTTTCTGATTTTCTGATATTACTGCTTTTATTAGACGAACGACGTTGTCGTAATCATTTTTACTGGCAACACTTACCGGTGAATGAATGTACCTGCATGGCAATGAAATAGCTACTGCCTTGGATCCTTCTTTTGTTTTATGGATGGCTCCCGCGTCATTTCCTCCTGAAGTTGAAGTTCTGAATTGATAAGAAATTCCATATTTCTCTGCAATGTTCTCAACCTTTCTCACTTCATCGATATCATAAACAGTTGAGCTGTCCATAAGTGATAATGCAGCTCCTCTGCCGATTAAAGTTACCATTGAATTTTCTTTTACTCCCGGCATATGAACACACACGGTTCCTTCCAATACTATTGCATAATCCGGTTCCAATCCATATGCGGCAACTTGTGCTCCCCTGCTTCCTACTTCCTCCATTACAGTAAACACACCATAAAAATCAACATCTAATTTCATACTTAAAAGATCCAATAATACGCTACAGCCTGCCCGGTCATCCAGGGCTTTTGCCTTGATTAATCCTTCGCCGAATTCTACGTAGCTACTTTTAAATACAACGTAATCACCTATGGAAACAAGCTCTTCAGTTTCTTTTTTTGAATAGGTGCCTATATCTATATAAAGTTTATCTATGGGAATTGATTTTCCTCTTTCTTTTGCACTCATCAGATGAATTGCCTTAGAACCTATAACACCGGGAATTTTATTCTCTCCTATCAGTACACTTTTTGAATTCAATATTCTCTGGTCAACCCCTCCAACAGGCTGAAATTTAATAAAACCGTTGGAGTCTATATGGGATACGATTAATCCCACTTCGTCCATATGAGCAGCTAGCATTATTTTTTTATTTTTTTTGCCCTTGTTGTGAGCTATTACATTTCCCAGTTTATCAACCTTATATTCGCAGCCAATCTCATCTAATTTACTTTTTATATAATTTCTTACTTCATATTCATATCCTGATACACCGGAAAGTTCGGTTAATTCTTTTAAAAACATAACAGTTCACCCCAATCAGAATTATCAAGCTCGTTTATGAAACGTGCTATTGCCCTGCCTGTTGTTTCCACATCTTTGACGTCTATTGTTTCAACAGAAGTATGCATGTATCTTAATGGTATGGAAAGCAGGATACACGGTACGCCTTCTCTGTTTATCTGTACGGATTCCGCATCCGTTCCTGTGTCTGAAGGAATGGCTTCACACTGTATACTGTAATTATAGGTATGGCAAACTTCAATAAATTTTTTGGTAAGCTTTAAATTTAATCTTCCTCCAAAAGCTATAACAGGGCCATTACCCAAACAAGCTGTCTCCGGCGGCATATCAGGGGTCATGCCAAAACCAACATCCAATACAATGCCAATGTCTGGAGATATTTTATAGCTGGCTGCTGATGAACCCCTGCATCCTGTTTCTTCCTGCGCAGTTGCAGCATAAAAAATATTGCTTTTATGTGATATCTTATTAAGTTCTTTTGCTGTTTCCAGCATAACCGCAACACAAGCCTTATCGTCAAGAGCCTTTGATGAAATCACACTTCCCTGCAAAGAAACAGGATCCCTTTTAATTGTTGCAACATCTCCTATACTCACCAAATTTTCAAGTTTTTCTTTAGAATAGCCGGTGTCAATGTACAAGTCTTTTATTTTTAATGCTTTGCTTCTTTCATTTTTTGGAATTACGTGGGGAGGTTTAATACCTATTACCCCAAAAATCTTTTCTTTTCCATAAATAATCACGTCCTGTGCAACTAATGATGCCGGATTAATGCCGCCAACAGATGTAAAACTTAAAAAACCGTCTTCAAGTATTTTGGTAACCATCAGACCAATTTCATCTATATGAGCAGCTAGCATTATTTTTTTATCGCTAGTACCATTTTGTTTAAATATATAGCTTCCTATTTTATCTTTTTCAGAAGAATCCGTGTAGGGTTCAAAATATTTTTTGAGCATATAGCCGTTTATGTATTCAAATCCGGACACAAATTGATTTGAACATGCTTCAAACAAAAATTCCTTTAACATAATACCTCCTTATACATATTTTATTTCATTATTTATTTCATAAAAATTCTAAAACGGTGAACTTACGGCAGAAATAAAAAGCAATTGTACAGCAAGTTTAATAAGCACTTAATCGCTGTCAATTGCTATTACATTTTATTTTTCTTTAATTACTTTAATTACTTTAAAAAATTTTCCAGTGCGTTTCCTATGGATTCCCCAATAGTAAAATTTGAATCATCGGATTTATATGATGTCTTATCATCTGAAGAAGAACCATCACCCTTATCATCCAATATTAACGTTAAATTAAGGTTTTTGCCTTTCATATCAATACCAAGCACTTTTGCATCTTTTACTTCTT
Organism: Firmicutes bacterium UBA4845; assembly: GCA_002399975.1. GTDB lineage: Bacteria > Bacillota > Clostridia > Tissierellales > Sedimentibacteraceae > Sedimentibacter. The sequence goes on from DHER01000054.1 coordinate 12,057, forward strand.
CAACTTTAACTACCTGAGCAGGCGTCCTTAATTTTTCCGATGATACCTTAGATATAGGTATAAAGCAGTCAATATTTCCATTTACACTTACATGGATACCGTCAAGCAAAATTCTTGTTACTTTAACCGGTATTATATCGTCTCTTTTAAGGTTTTTAGCATATTTGTCAAAAGGATGTTCCGTAAGTTGTTTTAATCCGAAACTGGTTCTTTTGTCTTTTTTATTTATATTTAGTATTTTCATCGTAACTTCCTGACCTTCATGAAGAACATCCGTTACTTTTTCAGTTCTTGCCCAGTCAAGATCCTTAATATGAAGCAAACCTTCAATCCCTTCAACTTCTACAAAGGCACCGAAATCTACGATTCTTTTGACTTTACCCGTAACAACATCACCTTTTTGATGATTATCTAAAAATAACGACCAGGGGCTTTTAATTGTTGCCTTATAACTTAAGGACATCCTTCTTCTTTCTTTATCGACGCTTTTTACTTTTACGCTGATCTTATCTCCTACTTTTAATACTTCTGAAGGATGTTTAATTCTTGTCCATGCAATTTCATTTATGTGCAGAAGACCATCTATACCGTAACCGTTGATTTCCACAAATGCACCATAATTCTGGAGATTTTTAACTGTTCCCTCATAAATTTTGCCTTCTTCGATATTTTCCCAGGCTTCTTTGTCCCTTGCTTCCTTTTCTTCTCTTTCTACGGCTCTTGATGTCATTACCAATTGCCTTCTGCCTCTTTTATTTTCCGTTTCCAAGACCTTAACTTTTAATGATTTGCCAACATATTCTGAAGGATCCACATTTCTTTTAATTGAAATCTGGTTTCTTGGGATGAAACCTTTAATTCCTTTTAATTTGCCGTAAATTCCATATTGAGATGCTTCAATAATAATGGTTTCGGTTGTTGTTTTTTCAACTCTCATCTTTTCCAGTTCATCCCAGATCTTTTTCTCCTCCAACGGCTTTCTGGACAAAACAACATTTCCGTCCTGGTCTGAAATCTTAACAACCTGTGCCTCGATTTCATCACCTTCTTTTAATACTTCGGTTAAATCCTGAATTTCCGTAAGAGAGTATTCTTCTTTTGTAATAATTCCGTCTGATTTATAATTGATATTTACAGAAACGGCATCAGGGCTCACATATATAACGGTTCCCTTAACTCTTTGGCCTGTTCTGATATAAGATACTCCGCCGTAGCTTTCAAGCAAATCATGCATTGTATTTTGTCCTGTTTGCTCGTTTCCTTTAATTCCTTTAATTCCTTTTGTTTCTTCGGGTTGTTCATGCTGTTCTGTTCTTTCAGCATCTTCAATCGGTTTAGTTTGTTCAGCCTGCTCGGTATTTTCAACCCGTTCAACCTTTTCAGCATTTTCTGTTCTTTCAGTCTCTACAATCTGTTCATTCTTTTCAATATGTTCATCCATGTTGTTGTTTTCCAACATATTAATAACCTCCTCAATTATCCAGTCAGGAGCTGATGCCCCTGCGGACACTCCCACAATAGTTTTTTTATCAATATAGTTATAAGGTATATCCCTATAATTTTCAATTAAAAATGTCTTAGGACAGGATTTTTTGCTCAATTCATATAATTTTTTTGTATTTGAACTATTTTTCCCACCTATTATAAGCATTACATTACATTTTGAAGCAAGATCTACACATGCTTCCTGTCTTTTTCTAGTTGCATCACATATTGTATTGTAAACTTCTATATTTGTAAAGCCATTCTTATTTATAACTTCCAAAATTTTATTGAAAATAACCGTATTAAAAGTTGTCTGAGAAACCAGACAATATTTTTTATTATAATTAATATTAAGACTTAAAAGCCCTTCGGGGCTGTCAATTATCAATGCATCATCGTTACACCATCCTAAAATTCCAAGAACTTCAGGATGATTTTTATCACCTACGATAATTATATCATAACCCTTATTTTTGTATTCTTCAACTATTTTATGTATTTTTTTTACTTTTACACATGTTGCATCAATTACTTCTATATTATTTTTTTTTAACTTTTCTAAAACCTTCTTTCCAACACCATGAGTTCTTATTAGCAGCTTTGCGTCATTGGCCGGGGGAACGTCATTAACCACAATCATGCCTCTTTTTTCCAATTTATCCACAACGTCCTTATTATGAATTATTTCGCCATAACTGTAAAGTTTCTTTTCTTCATTTAATATTTTCTCAGCCTTATCAACTGCTATCCTGACTCCAGAACAAAATCCGTTGAATTTTGAAATTTCAATTTCCATATTATCTGTCACCTAACTTATAAATATCTTTAAGCATTTGCCTGCCAATTTCAGTATACGTTTCGGTATTTGCCTTGCCTTTAAAATTTTCGAAATAATTCTTTTCTTTACCGAAAAATATTTCAACCCTTCCCCTAAATTTATAAGGCCCTTTGATATAAAATGGCACAATATTTGTTTTTGCCCTATTTGCAATTAATGCGATACCGGGCTTGGCGCTGTTTTCATCATATTTCTTGACTCTAGTACCTTCAGGAAATATCCCCAGGACCTCATTAGATTTTAAAACTTTCAATGAATTTCTTATAGAAGATAATGCCCCGCTGTCTCTATCTACGGGAAATGCTCCCAATTTTTTATAAAAAAAGCCTAATATTTTATGGTCGAACAATTCCTTTTTGCCCATAAAGTGAATTTGCCTTTTTGTGGAAACCGCCAATATAACAGGGTCCCACATGGAAGTATGATTTCCGCAGACAATCAGGGGCCCATTTGTTTTGTTGATTCTATCTTCATTATATATCCTTAGGTCAAATACAATAAAAACAAGAATCCTTAATATTTTTACAATTATTTTATAAAACATTATTGCCTCCGACAATATTGGCAATGGTATCGACTGTTTCATCAGGGCTCATTTTCGTCGTATCTATTAAAATTGCATCCTCTGCCTTTTTTAGTGGAGAAATTTTTCTCGTTGTATCGTTTTTATCGCGAAGTTTAATATCTAAAAGGACATTTTCAAAGTCAACATCCATTCCTTCAGCTGCAAGTTGAGCATATCTTCTGTCTGCCCTGGTTTTTTCTGACGCTGTAATAAAAAATTTAAAGTCCGCATTGGGAAAAACTTTAGTTCCTATATCACGCCCGTCTAAAACCACATCTTTGTTTTCTGCTATTTTTCTTTGAAGTTCAACCATCTTAATATGGACGTTTTTCAATGCTGAAACTTTTGAAGCGCCTATTGATATATTTTCGTCTCTTATTAAATTTTCTACATTTTTTTTGTCAAGGTATACGCAATTGCCGTAATAGTCTATTATAGTACTTTCAAGCATTTTATCAATTTTACCACGGTTTTTCTCATTAATTTCAATATTACACAGATATGCCTTATAGGCAATAGCACGATACATTGCACCTGTGTCTATATATTCGAAATCTAATTTTTTGCTTAATAATCTGGCAACAGTGCTTTTACCGGCTCCCGACGGACCGTCTATTGCAATTATCATATTGCCGCCCCTTCATATTAATTTAATACATACCATATCATTATATTACAAATTGCGAAATATAACAACAAAATATTTTAAGGAATTATTTACTTGCAAGTACTCGGCCATTTCTTGACAAAATACCGGTATCTATGTATTATGAATAATATACAGTTACATCAGAAAGTTTAAATATAAAATATATTGCTTTATTGCTTACTTGAAAGGATACGGATAAATGAACGCTGTCATTGACAGATTTGGTAAAATCGTCAGCAATACACTAATCAAAAACCCTAAATTGTCGAGGGAACTACTGAAAGCCGGCTACTTTGCCAACGGAATGAAGATGAAATATCTTCCTGACAAAAGACTGTTACCTCATCAAAAGTATGCTTCTATAATAAGCAACAATACAATTCGTATTCCATTTTCCCATCCTGAGAATTCTGCTGCCATAAGCGTGTTTATGCCCTGTGAAATGCTGCATGCCATAAACATTACTCCTCAATTTGCCGAAGGATTGGCATGTTATCTTAACGGAGCGGGCTGTGAACACACTTTTGTTCAGTTTGCCGAAGATTATGGAATCCCACAAACTTACTAACTCTTACCACAAAATACTGCTTGGCGCAGCTCTCATTGCTCAGGAAGAATGTTAAAAGCCGAATGAAAAACGTCCCTTTGGGAATACCCAAAAGGACGTGAAATTTTTCTTATTCAGTTTTATAATCTTGGTAAATACTGTTGTTATCCCAAAGCTTCTCCAGGTTATTATAATATCCCACTATATCTTCCTTTTCTTTCAAACTTATGTTTATAATCAAATTGTTTATTAAACACATGGGAACTACCAGCGTATCTATAAAAGATACTATATTGCTTTTTGCTAAAAGGGATACATCAGCCATAGAGTAAACGGGAGAGGCCTCAGTATCGGTAATTGCCACTATCTTAGCATTCCTTTCCTTTACGAATTCTGTTACGCTCACTGTTATTTTAGAATATCGAGGATAGCTGATTACTATCAGTACATCAGTTTCTTTGATCCTTATAATTTCCTCATAAAGCGAATTAACACCGGTATTGTTTAATACTTTCACATTGTCCAAGATAACATCAAGGTAAAATCCCAGATAATTTGATAACGTAGATGATGTTCTCAATCCAAGTATATAAACCCTGTTGGCGTTCATAATAGTATCTGTTGCCTTATCCAGCGCTTTCGGATCAATTGTTTCATATAGACTTCTCATATTATTTATTTCATTTTTTATAATTTTTCTATGGAGTTTGACCGAATCTTTGCCAATATCATCCTCTAAGTTTATCCTCTGAACAGTTGTGAGTTTGTTTTTTATCAGTATCTGCAAGGCCCTCTGAAGCTCAGGGAAGCCTGAATATCCAATGGAACTTGCAAAACGCACAACCGTAGATTCGCTGACATCAACGGTTTCTCCTATTTTTGCCGCTGTCATAAACGCAGCTTTGTCATAGTGGTCAATTATAAATTGAGCTATCAATTTCTGCCCTTTGCTGAATTTATAATAATTACTTTTTATAATGCTTATTAAATCATTACTTTTGTTCATAGTTACCTCTAATTATTACGAATAAGTTTAATACCTTCTTCAAAAGCCCTCATGTTTTTGTCCACGGTAACAGGCGGTACCCTGTTAGCCACTGAACGCATCATTACATCCTTACTTATAACATCTTCTCCAATAAGGGCATAGAGTACACCTACAGAAACTATATTTGAAACCATATGAGTTCCTATTTTATTCTGTGCAGTATCCAATATAGGAAGTCTATATATTTTATAAAGTGCATCTCTGTTTACATTAACACTTTCATCTGCTACTAGTATACCATTTTTGCTTAAAGATGCAATATATTTGTCATATGAACTTTGTGTCAAAGCCAGCAGAATGTCACAATTAGTTACTTTAGGATATTTTATTTCATCTTTGCTTATTATAACTTCAGCCTTGCTGGCTCCACCTCTTGCTTCAGGCCCGTAGGATTGAGTCTGTATGGCATTTATCCCCTGCTCAATAGCAGCATCTGCCATAATTATTGCCGCAAGAATTACACCTTGTCCGCCTGAACCGCTTAGCCTTAATTCTACTTTTTGAAACATGTCAATCTCTCCCCTGCTTTTGAAATTTATCAATAATTACCTGGTATCCCTCTGTATATTCAGGCTTTGGATTATTGTAAAATTCTCCTATTATTATTTTATCTTTTCCTTTTTCGGAATTCTTTTCGGCAACCTTTATATCTACACAATTGTCTTTAAGGAATGACTGCATTTTAAACGCACTTCCTTTTTTGTTTTTCCTTCCGTAATAAGTTGGGCAGATGCTTAATCCCTCAATAAATGAAAATCCTTTGTTTTCAATGCCTTTTTCTATGAGTTTCTGCATTAATGGCACATGATAGGCGGTTCCTCTTCCTACATATGTAGCTCCGGCGCCTTGTGCCAGACTGCATAAGTCAAAAGGCCTGTCAATGTTTCCGTATGGAGCGGTTGTTGCAAAATCTCCATAGGGTGTTGTAGGAGAATACTGACCACCTGTCATACCATAAATATCATTGTTGAATACAACTGCAGTAATATCAATATTTCTTCTTGCTGCATGAATAAGGTGATTTCCGCCTATGGCTGAGCTGTCTCCATCTCCCATTATTACAATAACATGAAGTTTTGGATTAGCAAGTTTAAGCCCTGTTGCAAATCCCAATGCTCGTCCATGTGTTGTATGAAGTGTATTAAAATCAAGGTAACCCGGAGCTCTTGAAGAACATCCTATACCGGAAACAATGACAACTTCATCCTTATTCAGGTTTTCTTTGTCAATTGCCCTTACCACAGCGTTCAGCAGAGTTCCGTGTCCACATCCGGGGCACCAGATATGAGGTAACCTGTTAACTCTGTAATATTTTTGTGTGTTTTCACTGCAATTCATTATAGTCTGCCTCCTGTCACAGCATCTGTAATTTCTTTCGGAGTAAATAATTCTCCTGTTACTTTATTTATTTTATTAACATGGCACTTTTTCCCTGCAATTCTGTCAACTTCTATGAAATATTGACCCAGGTTCATTTCAGCAACATATATTTCTTTTGCTTTGTCTGCAACTTTACTTATTTGTTTTTCTAAAAACGGCCATATTGTAATTGGTCTGAACATGCCTACTTTAATATTTTTCTCACGCATTTCATCCACAGCGCTTTTAACTGCTCTTGAAGTTCCTCCAAATGCTACAATAACTATTTCAGCATCTTCCATTTTATATTCTTCGAAAAATGATATATCGTCAATATTTTTTTCAACCTTGTCAACTATTCGATGGATTAGTTTCCCTGAAATTTCATTGCTGTTTGTAGGGAACCCTGTTTCATCATGAGTAAGTCCGGTCACATGATACCTATATCCTTCACCAAAGGATGCCATAGGAGGTATCATATCTTCATCAGGCCTGTACGCCACATATTCTTTAGGACTGCATGAAGGTTTTTTCCTATCTACAACTTCAATTTCCGAAGACGCTTTAAGCTTTAATTTTTCTCTCATGTGCCCGACAGTTTCATCCATTAGAAGAATAACCGGAGTTCTGTATTTTTCTGCTATATTAAAAGCTTTTATAGTATACTCATATGTTTCCTGCACTGAATTAGGAGTAAGAGCTATGGCAGGATGATCGCCGTGTGTCCCCCATTTTGCCTGCATAACATCCCCTTGTGCCGGAGATGTTGGCATTCCTGTGCTTGGGCCCCCCCTTTGTACATCAACAACAACGCACGGAACTTCCGCTATTGATGCATAACCTATATTTTCCTGCATTAAAGAAAATCCTGGGCCACTGGTTGCAGTCATAGATTTGACCCCTGCCAAAGAACCTCCTATAATAGCAGCCATGCTTGACAATTCATCTTCCATCTGTATGAACTTTCCGCCGACTTTCGGCAGTTTTTGGGAGGATATTTCCGCTATTTCCGTAGACGGGGTAATAGGATATCCGGCAAAAAACCTCATTCCTGCATCCAATGCTCCTTCTACGCAGGCTTCATTGCCCTGATATAATTTATATCCATGATTATTGCTCATTTTCTTTACCTCCAGATATATAAATAGCATTATCGGGACATCGCAATTCGCACTGACCGCAGAATATGCATTTCTCAGGATAAGCTATTACACATTTTTCATTTTCAATCTTTAACACCTGTTTAGGACAAAATCCTACGCATATACCGCAGCCTTTGCACCAACCCTTATTTTGTAACAGATTTTTTTTATCAGTCATTTATAAACCTCCTTGTTTGATGACCATGTCTATAATAACATGTTTTTTTTAATTTGCAAGCAAAATTTCAAATTAGTTTATAAATGCAAGAATAATTTCATTAGATTCACTGATTAGAAATGGAAACGCATTTCCGGCAATAAAACAGTATGATCATCATTAAAAATGCATGAAAGCAATTAAAGCAATCATGCATTTTTTTCTATTATAAATAGTTCAGGAGGCGTGTTTTCTTTATTAATTAAATTTACATGGAGTACATTATACTTTGACTTATCCAATGAACTTAAATAGCTGTATATAATTTTTATTTCATCTCCCGTATCGTGAGCAATATAGGTTGTAATATATATTCTTCCATCAGGATTTAAAAAAGGGAGCAGGTTCTGAACTGACTTTACTGTAACATCCCCTTTTGTAGACACTGCTTTATCCGAAAAAGGAAGGTATCCTAAATTAAATATGACAGCATCAATTCCGGATCCGGATGTAAGGTATTTACTGATAAATTCATGAGAATCTTTAATTGCTTCATAATTTACAAAGTTCAGGTTACTTTTTAAAAGCATCTTTGTCCTTTCAATTGCCTGCTCCTGTATGTCAAATGCTAAAACATGACCATTTTCCCCTGCAGCCCTGCATAAAAAAAGAGTATCAAATCCATTTCCGCAGGTTGCATCAATGAAATTAAGAGCCTGATTCCCACAGCAGCTCTGCTCTATTAACATGTGAACAAATTCTACAAGTTTGCCATATTTAACTTTTTTCATTTTACTCCTCCTGCTTTCTTTTTAAAAATTTTACTTCTTTATTGCTCAAATTTTTCCATGAACCTATTTTTAAATTGCCTAAATTAATTTCGCCGAAGGATATTCTATTTAACTTTATTACCTTATGGCCCACTGCATCAAACATTTTTCTTACCTGTCTGTTTTTACCCTCATATATACTTATTTGAACCGTAGACCTGTTGCCCTCCCATTTCAGAAACTCTACCTTTGCAGGAGCAGTCCTGTAACCGTCTATTACAACACCGGATTTAAGCCTGTTTATTATGTTTTCACCGGTCCTGCCCTCAATTTCTGCAACATATGTCTTATATATATGATACTTAGGATGAGTCAGCCTGTTTGCCAAATCACCGTCATTTGTCAGAAGTAATAATCCTGATGTGTTGTAATCAAGCCTGCCTACCGGATATATCCTTTCTTTTATATCAATCAAATCAAGAACAGTCTTTCTGTTAAACTGATCCCTAACTGTGGTAACATACCCTTCAGGCTTGTAAAGTTTTAAATATATGTATTTATCGACCGGGGATATTTTTTTATTATCAACCATTATAACATCACTGTTGGGTTCAACCTTTGTCCCAAGCTCTGTCACTTTTATTCCATTAATCTTTATCCGGCCATCAAGAATCATTTTTTCTGCTTTTCTCCGTGAAGTAACACCGCACCTGGCAATATATTTCTGTAATCTTTCGGGTTCCATATTTTCGCCTTTTTAATAAATTTTATACTATAATATATTATAGTATATTTTTTAATAATTAACAATTAGTTTTTAAATACCGGTATAAACAACAAAAATCCCGGCAATTCACCGGGTATTTTTTATTTTTTTAGGATAGTCCTAGTACCTTTTTAAGCCACTGACATATTTTTTTAAGGATATATTGAATGCTGCTGAGCCGGTTTATTACTTTTTATATATTGAAATTACAATTCATTAAAATATATTTGTTCATACTGAACCGCAAGTTGGATCGTCCCTATCTGATAAATCAGCAGGTATCAAAATAACAATATTCTCAACAAAATTCGACACAAGCATCCATAATTTAAACCAATTATATTTTTTCAATAATATTTTTTGTTTTATGTATGATCTTCTTAGGTATAAATATTATAGATAAAAAATGATAGCATGAGGTGAATAATATGTATAACTTTAAGAAATGTCATGTAATGCCTTTGAAATCATATAAGAATCCCCCATCTGCAAATTATGCAAGTACTGACTTTGCAGATCTATCCCACGAAATTAATAACAATGTTAAAAACAACATTAAAGAAAACAAAGAAAACGATGAATTTTTAATTAATGCATTCCATGAACTGAAGACACCGCTGAATATAATATACAGCGCAACTCAGTTAATTGATGTGTATCTTAAAACAGATAATAAAGAGCAATACAATGATAAAATATTTTATAATGTTAATTCAATTATACAAAATTGTTTCAGATTAATGAAAGTAATAAATAACATATTGGATTTATCTAAAATAGAAGAAGGCGCATTAATTTTAGATTATAGCTATGTAAACATAGTTGAAGTAATAGAAAATGTTGTTCAGACAGTTTCTGAAACAATAAAGTACAAGCATCTCAATTTTATTTTTGATACTAATATAGAAGAAAAATACATGATAGCAGATGTTGAATACATACAGAGAGTATTACTGAATCTTTTATCAAATGCAGTTAAATTTTCGAATATCGGCGGTGAAATTTTTGTGAGTGTAATTTCAAAGGGAAACACATTAGAGATAGCCGTAACAGATAAAGGTATTGGAATTGATAAAGAACATTTAGATAATATATTTAGTCGATTTGGACTGGTGGACAAGTCTCTTTCAAGAAGAGCAGAAGGAAGCGGTATGGGCCTTAAATTATCCAAGGAAATAATAAATGCTCATGGAGGAAGTATCCATGTATTCAGCAAATTAAATGAAGGGAGCACCTTTATAATCAAGCTCCCATGCAAAAAAAATGACGCTATATGCCCATTGTACGGTAATAAAATCATGAATTATGACAGTTTAAAAGAAATGATAAAAATTGAATTTTCAGATATTCAATAGTAAAATTAAACATTAAATTAAAAACATCTAAGGAACCTGAGTATAGTCATTATATAAAAAAGGAGTTTTTACTTAGCTGTTCAGCTGCTGCAAAAACTCCTTTTATTTGACTGCAGTTCTTGATAAGGTTTAAGAAAGCATCAGTCTTCTTCAATTATTTGACCAACGGCATAAATAATTATTTTTACCGTAGTTTTTTTTTCTTTGTCTATCATCAACGTAACATAAGCATTATCCTTCTCTACAATAGTTCCAACTATGCCTCCTATTGTGACAACCTCGTCGCCAATTTTCATCTTATTGTGTATTTCTTGTTTTTTCTTCTGTTTCTTTTTATTCGGTATATAGATCATTAAATATATAGAAATAAAAAATACAACCAGATACGAACCGAATAATGCTAATGGTGAAGTCATAATAAAATTCCTCTCATTCTTTGCTGTGATAGTATTAATCAATTATTATTTTACCAACATTTTCTCTACAATATTTACAAATACGGCTGAACCGATCCAAAGTACGTCTTCATCAACATTAAATAGGGGATTATGATGAGGCATATCTGTTTTTTTTGCTGGATTAGATGAACTTAAAAACATAAACGCACCAGGTGATTCATTTAAGAAATAAGCAAAATCTTCACCACCCATATTTGGTGACGGCAACGAACCCATGACCATATCTTTTCCTACAACTTCTGCAGCACAATCATATGCTAATTTTGCCATTTCGTCATTATTTACAACCGGAGGTGCACCCCATACCATTTCATACTCAACGTCACCTCTGAATGTATTAGCCGTGTTTTTAGCAATTTCACCGATTCTCTTTGCCAAATACTGCCTTACATCTTCCTCCAATGCCCTTATAGTACCTTCTATTATTGCTTCAGAAGGAATTGCATTGTATGCATTGCCCATTTCCATATGTCCAATTGTCAATACAGAAGGCTTAACTGCCGGAATTTCTCTAGCAATGATTTCCTGAAGATTAATAACGATATGTGAAGCAATATTAATTGGATCCACACCCTTTTCCGGAGTTGATCCGTGGCACCCATTACCTTTCACTTTAATAACAAATTTATCAAAGGAAGCCATTACACAACCGGGAGCACATATAACTGTACCTACAGGTATATCCTTGGAAATGATAGTACCAATATGTGTGCCAAATACCGCATCTATTCCTTTCATACATCCTTCTTGACACATTCTTCTTGCACCGCTGGCTCCTTCTTCGTCTGTTTGGAAAAACAACTTAACAGTTCCTGAAAGTTTGTCTTTGTTTTCGTTTATAACTTTTGCAGCTCCTAAAAGCATTGCCATGTGTGTATCGTGTCCACACGCATGCATACAGCCTTCATGTTTTGAAATGTAATCAACGTCATTTAATTCTTTAATTGGCAGAGCATCCATATCTGCACGTAAAGCAATTACTTTTCCTTTTTTCTTTCCTTCAATTGTTGCAATTAAACCATCATCAGTTTTATTTTTTACAAACGGAATACCAAATTCAGTAAGTTTATCTTCAACATACTTTTTAGTTTCCGGCAAAACACCGCCTAATTCAGGAATTTGATGTAATTCTCTTCGTGTTTTTACAATTTCATCTTGAAGACCTTTGCATTCTTTCCACATATTCATAATACATACCTCCGTTTTATCCAGTTTATATATTAAATTATTACGAAAATTACATGTCTATTCTACTATACCTTTTTTATACATAATTCTCGCAATAAATAATGTACCAAATACAGTACAAAGAATAACAAGCGCAGCTGAAAATCCGGTAAATAATTTCAGCAAAACCGGAATGGCAAGTGCAAAAATAGCAACCTGAGGATACTTCGTCGCAAAGTTTCCAAATGTAGCTCCAAAAATTGCCGCGCTTGCATACCTAGTAAGCCCGTCAACTATAAACTCAGGTAATACTGATAAAACCGCTCCTCCTACAATTACAGCAGATGTTGTTGCAATTAAGTTAGTTATTATGGAACCGCAAATTGCCATTGTAGAAACAATTTCAGCCTGAATAGTACCAGGCGTGGATTCTGTAACATCTAATGCTAATGCTGCGCATGGAACACGCATATTACCGATATTTCCTGATAAAAAGCCAAGATATGTTCCTGACAAACCAAGTGACGCATAGTATGAAATTGGTTCAACAAAATATAACGCACCAAATGAAGCTACAATCAATCCCCATGCTGTCATAACAGTGCTAAAAGGCGGCCAGCAATCATATCTTGTACATAACCATAAAACAGGGATGAAAGCTGTCAGAGCCGCTATAATATTGGTAGGTGTTCCGATTTTAATACTGCTTTTTTTCCATTGTTCTAATACTTCTCTTTCATTCATTATGTACCTCTCCTATTTTATTAATTGATCGAATCCAACTGAAAAAATCATTCCAATAACCATAGCAATACCCAACGAATATTCTTTTAACTTCGGATATTTTTTACATATCGTATTCATAAGTAATACCATTGAAACTGCTCCTGTAACAACAGCGATTGTATTTCCTATTCCTTTCATTATCTCACCGGCATTCAGATATCCGAAAATACCAAGAGAGCATGCACTGCTCAGAACTACCAGCCAATTTATATCTCCGCCGGATATTTTGGTTCGTAATTTATCCAGAGAAGGTGTGGCAACACCTGTAAAAACTAACCAGCCTGCACCGTTAAGTGCCATTGCAAACCATGACACAGCAAGGCACATTAGTGTATAATCTTGAGAGCCAAGTACAACCCCGCAGGCTTCCGCACCTATATTTGCAGCCGATAATTCTGTAGCAGCAGCACCGATAATAGACAAACGAAGCCATGACATCGGCCCGCCAATAGAGGCCATTAAACCAACCATTACAATAAACACACCTAATGCCGGCCCAATCGCAGAAATTAGCCCTACTCGAAAGGCTTTTTTAGGGACTGCAGGATCAAGACTTATCTGAGCTGTCATTTTCTTACTCTGACGCATATAAAGTGCTGCCTGAAGTGCTGAAATTCCTACTGTTATTCCGCACAGCAGCCACAGAATTGGAGCATTTGAAACTTCTGATACTAATGAAACGTTATCCATTCGCTTTTCTCCTTTGTTCTTTTCATATAGTTATTTATCTTTTTTTATGCAGCAAAAAATTAGTTATTATAAATCAAATAAATATTACTTACTATATATAGTATATTTAAAATATTATTTCACATATACAGTATTAATTATACTGCTTTTAGTTTGCCACATAAATCTATATAATATTAACACTTCTTATAAAGATTGTAAAGATATGAAATATATTTATTGTAACTCCGTTCAATACGACTACTGCTGAATTAAAAACGACAGTCAAATAAAAAAACCGCCGTTTTATTAAATAATGTTATTTTAAATTTACGATCAAACACAATAATTGTACTCGGACTATGTTCAACTATTAAATTACTAAATTCACTGTAATTTTTCGTTTCAATTATCTGTTTCCTTAAATCAACATTTGTTTTTTGAAATTCTCTTGTACTTGATTTTTTAATAATTTGTTAAATCTAAATGCAATTATAAACAACAAGGTTATTACTGCAAATACAATTAGTGCTCCTTTTAAAATTTTGTCTAATATTTTATTCCTTATATATTTATCTTCATTTACTCATTTATCAGAAATTTTCTGATAATCACCGCTAACTCTTAATTGATTCAATCCATAATTTAATTTAGTTAATAATTCTTTGTTCCCATCCTTAACTTCAATTTTATAATAACAATATAAACTCTTTTTTTCATTTATTTTACAGTTTCCTATTTAATCTAGCTCAACCGCTCCTGTGTTTAAAGCATAGTAGCGACCTTTCTGCCTCATTAAATCTTCATGGTCGCCTCTTTCTATGATTTCTCCATGTTCAAGAACCATTATGGCATTTGAATCACGTACGGTTGATAATCTATGGGCAATTACAAATGTTGTTCTTCCTTTCATCAGTTTATCCATACCCTCTGATATAAGCTTTTCAGTTCTTGTATCAACTGAAGATGTTGCTTCGTCAAGTATCAGTATAGCCGGGTCAGCAACTGCTGCTCTGGCAATGGACAGAAGCTGTCTTTCTCCTTGGGATAGATTTTGGCCGTCGGATGTAAGTATTGTATCATAACCATTTGGTAAATGTTTTATGAAGTAATGGGCATTTGCAAGTTTTGCCGCATTTTTTACTTCTTCATCTGTAGCATCAAGCTTTCCATACCTGATATTGTCTGCAACTGTTCCTTCAAATAGATGAACATCCTGCAAAACTATGGACATTGTGCTTCTCAAATCAAATTTGTCAATTCTTCTTATATCTATTCCGTCATAAAGTATCGTACCTTCGTTAATTTCATAGAAACGGTTTATAAGGTTTGTAATTGTCGTTTTTCCCGCACCTGTGGAACCGACAAAGGCTATCTTTTGTCCGGGTCTAGCATATAGGTTTATATTTTTTAATACTGTCTTACCAGGCTCATAGCCAAAATCCACATTCTTCATTGTTATGTTTCCCTTTAAAGGAACCAATTTAAATTCACCATTTTCCTTTGGCAATTTCCAGCATAAATTTTTCTTGCCTTCACATTCTTCTACAAGCCTGACATCGCCTTCATTTAATTCAATTTTTTCATCCAGCACATTAAATATTCTTTCCGCTCCTGCCAATGCCGCAAACAATGTATTGAGCTGATTGGATACCTGTGTTATGGGTCTTGATATAGTCCTTGTGTACTGTAAAAAGGACGCAAGATTACCTATACTGAATTTGTTAAGCATTACAAGGTATGCTCCCACTATTGAAACAACCGCATATTTTACATATGACAAATTTCCCATAATTGGCATCAGCATTACACCGTAGGATGCAGCATTTGTACTGGCTTTTCTCAGTTCTTCATTTCTTTCATTGAAGTTTTTAATTGCTCTTTCCTCATAATTAAAAATCTGAACTACTTTTTGCCCTGACATCATTTCTTCAATATACCCGTTCATACCTGCCAAAGTTGCCTGCTGCCCGCGAAAGTATTTGGACGATTTTTTACCGACATTTGCAGCTACAACCATTAACATCACCAGCATTACAGCAACAATTAATGTCAGCAGAGGGCTTAAAAACAGCATCATTATAAATGTACCCACAACGGTTATTATAGAAATCAATACTTGTGATACACTTTGCTCCAATGATTGATTGAGCATATCAACATCGTTGGTAAATGTGGACATTATATCGCCGTGTGTGCGACGGTCAAAAAATGATATGGACAGTTTTTCCAAATGTGAGAACATGTCTTCACGGATTTTATGCACCGTTTTTTGAGCAAGTTTTGCCATGAACAAGCTTCCCAAATATTGAGTCAAAGCAACTACTAAAACAATAATTCCCATAATAACAAGATACCTAATAAATACAGACTTATCAAAGTCCCCCACAAGAGTATCAATTATAGGACTCAGCATTCCGGTTATTGCAATTTCACCGACAGAACCTATGATTATAAACAATATACCACCGAAAAACAGAAATTTATTAAATTTAAAGTAGCTGAACAGCCTCACAAGTGTCCTTTTAGGATCTGTGGGTTTGAGTCTTCTGGGAATTGTATATTCTACATCTCTTTTTTCTGTTTTTTTCATTTCACTCATTGTCCAACCACCCCTTTCTTCTGTGATTCATAAATTTCTTTATAAACAGGTGAACTTTCCATTAACGTCTCATGTGTTCCCATTGATTCAATTTCTCCTTCATTCATAACAAGTATTTTATCTGCCTGCTGAATTGACGAAATCCTTTGGGCTATTATCATTGTGGTAACATCTCCAAGATCTTGCTTAAAAGCTTTTTGTATTTTAGCGTCTGTAGCCATGTCTACGGCACTGGTGGAATCATCTAAAATAATAATTTCAGGAGATTTAACCAAGGCTCTTGCTATTGCCAGTCTCTGTTTCTGTCCGCCTGAGAAATTATCTCCGCCCTGAACAACTATGTGATCCAGACCGTCTTCATATTTGGATACAAATTCCCATGCCTGAGACACCTTCAATGCATTTATTATCTGCTCATCTGTTGCATTTTCATTTCCCCATTTCATGTTTTCTCTGATAGTCCCTGAAAACAGTACGTTTTTTTGCAATACAAACGCCACCTTATCCCTCAATGATTTTATGTGATATTTTTTTACGTTAACTCCTCCAACTTCAACGACTCCTTCAGTAACATCATAAAGCCTTGGAATCAGCTGAACCAGCGTGGACTTTGAAGAACCTGTTGATCCTATTATTCCTACTGTTTCACCGGATTTAATTTCAAGGTTGATATTTTTTAATGTTTTCTCAGGGCTGAAAGGGTATGTAAAGCTTACATTATCAAACTTTATATCACCATTTGTCATGTTCATAACAGGATTTGAATCTTCCATAATCTCTGAATCTGTTCCCAGCACTTCATTGATCCTGGATGCTGAAGCCATACCTCTTAATAATTGCATAAAAAACATTGAAATCATCATCAAAGACATCAGTATCTGAGTTATATATGTGACAAATGATATTAGTTCTCCGCTTCCCATACCACCTGCAACCACCTGCTTGCCTCCAAACCACAATACTGCTATTATGGTGGAGTACGTGACAATATTCATAAGAGGACCTACCATAATAACTTTAGATATGGCATATAAGGCAGTGTCTCTCAGGGAATCATTTCTCTCTTTGAATCTTTGTTCCTCGTGGCTTTGTCTGTTAAAAGATTTAACAACTCTTATTCCCGTTAAATTTTCCTGTATAATTGCATTAACTCTGTCAACACGCGACTGCATCTTAATAAAAAGAGGCCTTGCCTTTGACAGTATTATTATTAAAAAAACCGCCATAACCGGAACTGAAACCATAAATACCCCTGCTAGCGGTGCATTAATACTCAGTGCCATAATTAAGGCAAAAATCATCATAAATGGTGCCCGTACCGCCAATCGAAGACTCATCATTGCCACCTGCCCAAGAGTATTGCAGTCATTAGTCAGTCTTGTTATCAGTGATGATACGGAAAACTTATCCAGATTAGCATATGAAAAGCTCTGAACCTTTTCAAATGTTGTTTTTCTTACTTCAGCCGCAAAGCCGTAACCTGCCTTTGCACCGTAATGAGAACTGATGATCCCCATAGTCATGCCGAACAAAGCGACTAAAATCATAGTTATGCCTACTTTAACAACATAATTTATATCTCGTCCGGCAATTCCCACATCCACTATCATTGACATTAAGTACGGAATAACAATATCTGCGCCTACCTCTAATATCATTAATATTGGACACAGTACTGCGTACTTAATATATTTTTTCATAAAAGGCAACAATTTTCTCACATTATCACTCCTGTCATCATATTGTCTATATATCTTTCCCTTAATTAGCTACGAATATATAATATTAAATTTAATACACATCATAATATAATATCACTAATATACTTAAATAAAGCTTAAATAAATAAAAAAAACGGTTCAAAAATAAATGATAATGAAAATTATCGCCTGGCATAAAAAAGCCCTGGTAACCAGGACTTTTAAACTATTTTATATATTTTGCCAAGATTTCATTAACATGTTTCCCATCAGCCTTACCTTTTACCTGTGGCATTATGAGAGACATCAATTTACCCATGTCTTTTTTAGTCTGTGCGCCTGTTTGTTCTATTGCTTTTTTAACAATCACATCAAGCTCTTCATCCGACAGTTGAGGTGGTAAATATTCCAACAATATTTTAATTTCTTTGTTGGTAAGATCTACAAGATCCTGCCGCTTTCCTTTTTCAAAATCAGAAATTGAATCTTTTTTCTGCTTAACTTGTTTAGAGATTATACCTATTATATCATCATCAGTCAGCTCTATTCTTTCATCAACTTCCCGTTGCTTAACAGCTGCCCTTATCATTGTAACAACATCTTTCCGGATCTTGTTTTTAGATCTCATGGACTGCTTTAAATCTTCCATAAGTTTCTCTTTTAAAGGCATGCTTTCACCTCTTATCTTGATTTTTTATTTTTCTTTCTACGAGCTGCTTCAGCTTTCTTTTTACGCTTTACACTTGGTTTCTCGTAGTGCTCTCTTTTTCTGACTTCTGACATAACACCCGTAAGAGCACATTGCCTTTTAAATCTTCTAAGAGCATTATCTATTGATTCATTTTCTCTAACTTTTACCTCTGTCATCCTGCTACCCTCCCCTCGTCTACTACTACTGTATGTCCTAGACACCAGCGAGTTTTAAATAGCATTTATTATTATATAACACAGAATAAGTAAATGCAAGGATTTTATGATAAAATTTCTGACAGCTTTTTCCCACCAACTAAGTGGAAATGCAGATGCTGTACGGATTGGCATCCGTCTTCTCCGCAATTGCTGACAACTCTATATCCGTTTTCTTTAATTCCTTCCTGCTCTGCAATTTTATTTATCGCTTCAAATATTTTCGCAATAATACTGCTATTGCTTGAATTAATATCATTCATTGATGTTATATGCACTTTTGGTACAATTAAAATATGTACCGGAGCCTGAGGGTTTAAATCTCTGAAAGCTGTAAAATTATCAGTTTCGTACACAATGTTTGACGGAACTTCTTTATTTGCTATCTGGCAAAATATGCAGCTCATTCTTTTCACCTCTCTCATCTATAATCATCTAAATAATCATCTATATCTATTTGGAATTATCTAGATTCAGTCATTGTATATTATCTCCACATAAATAATCGCTTTTCACGTTTTTTATGTGAACATTTACTACTTTGTTTTTTATATTAATATCACTTTTCACCAAAACTTTCAAGTAGTTTGTCGTATATCCTTCAAATATATTTTCTTTTTTTTGGGTTTCAATCAGAACAGGCATATTCATGCCTACAAATTGCTTCATGACCTCAGTGGATAAACTATTGCCCAAATCAATCAATAACTTGCTTCGAACAGCCTTGACCGAGCCATCCACCTGACCGTCCATTTCTGCAGCCTTTGTTCCTTCTCTCACGGAATATTTAAACACGTGAAGCCTTAAAAATCTTATAATTTTTACAAACTCAAGAGTTTCATTAAATTCTTCATCCGTCTCTTTAGGAAACCCTACGATTATATCTGTTGTAATTCCGGCTTTAGGCATAAATTTCCTGATTATTTCAACATAATTTTTATACTCAGCCGTTGTGTATTTTCTGTTCATGCGCTTTAGAACGCTGTCGCTTCCGCTTTGCAATGACAAATGAAAATGATCACATGTCTTATTAAGCTTGGAATATCTTGAAATAAAATCCTCGGTAATCAATTTAGGTTCTAACGAACCCAACCGTATTCTTTCCAAGCCGTCAATTTTATCAATATCTTCTATTAATCTAATTAAAGCATCCTTACAGTGAATGTCCTTCCCATATGACGAAATGTGAATCCCGTTCAGCACTACTTCCTTATAACCATTGACTGCAACATTTTTTATTTCTTCTAAAATTTCATTATGATTCCTGCTTCTGATGGGTCCTCTTACATAAGGGATAATACAATATGAGCAGAACTGGCTGCAACCGTCCTGAATTTTTATGTTTGCCCTGGTTCTATCATGAACAGCACTTATTTTTAGTTCCTCGAAATCTTCTTTCCCTTGGAATTTTTCTATGGACTTAGTATGCATTTCCATATGTTTCAGTTTTTCTTTAATTAATCTTCCTATACTACCTTTATGCTTTGTCCCGATAATTATGTCTGCACTTGTTTCTTTATTTATTTTTTCGCCATTAAGCTGAACACTGCACCCAACAGCCACAATTAATGCCTTTGGATTGGAGCGTCTTGCCTTATTTATAAATTGCCTTGATTTTCTTTCGCTTTCATTAGTTACGGCACATGTATTTATTACATAAATATCGCTTTTTTCACCATGATATAGGACTTCAAAACCTTCATTCTCAAGAAGTTCAGCCATAGCTTCTGTTTCAAATTGATTAACCTTGCATCCCAAGGTAGTAAATGACACGGTATACTTTTCCATTTTCCTCCCGGCATTACTGATATATCTTAAACACATATATACTATATCATAATTATTTATGTTTTTCAAGGTGCTATGCCCAAAAAGTCACGACAAACGCATGAATGTGTTTCACTATTAATTTTCGAAAGAAATATTTTTTAAAAACATTATGAGTCAAAATTGTAAATTTAGAATACCTTCTATATGTTTTTCAGAGTTAGTTCCAATAACGAAACGCTTCATCCTAGGGCTCATAGACTTTTTACCTGCATCATAAATCTTCAAAACGTTTAGTGCCAGTTTTCTTATTATGTTCAAATCGAAAGCAGCCTGTTTTTTAACAACATTGCAAAAAATACCAACGCTATTATGTCACTCAATTAATAAAAATTAGCTTTTAATTAGGTAATAGGACAAAGTCCTATGATTTTTTTATTGATATAAAGGTCTTCAATAAATCCCGAAAAGCGCGAAAACATTTATAATTATTTATTGTATGTATATATATTGAGAACAAGTTATTTGCTTAGTTCTTGACATGAATACAGATATAAAGTATTATATGGTAAAAACGTTTTTATATAAGTTATAGCTTAATGAGCAATATGGTATTAAAGGGAATTAGTATATAAATAAAAAACAAAGATGAGGTGAATCGATGAAAAATATTAAACTGCATATTATAGTTTTGCTGATAGTATGTATTTCCGAATTCATAGGTGTAAAAAGCTTTAAAGTGGGACCGGGATCAATAGTGTTCCTTCCCATGCTGTTTGCAATGGTAATTGCTATATTTCTGACACCCAAGTTTTTGAATATCGTCAAGGAAAAGGAAATGGATGATGCAGGCTCCCTGATAAGCATTACGCTGATGCTTCTCATGGCAAAATACGGTACCAATATCGGACCTACGCTGCCCAAGATATTAGCCGCAAGTCCCGCATTGATACTTCAGGAGATTGGTAACCTAGGGCCTCCTATTCTGGCAATTCCTTTAGGTGTCTTTATAGGTTTAAAGAGAGAA
>DHER01000049.1:0-5080 GCA_002399975.1 Firmicutes bacterium UBA4845
ACCGCACTGCTTTTCTCTATCACATTCATATCATACAGACCCGAAAAATACTTGTTAATTGTTTTATCTACGGAATACTGTATGGCGGTATCATCTATGGAATCTAGTCCCAACTGCAGATATTTACCTGTCATGCTTAATGTCTGCGTGGAAGATTCTCTATAGTTATTTCTTATTCCCGTAGCGGCTACCCTAAAAGATACTACGCCCAATAATACGATAAATGCAATTGGCACGATAAAGGATGCCGTTAATTTGAAATGAATCGAAGAAGTAAATTTTGAAAATGATGTTTCTTTGATTGAGCTAATATATTGAGCAGCCGCATTCTTTTTCTCTTTACTGTCTTTCCCTTTTTCCCTGTCCCTTTTCATAAACCTTTTTTGATTCTTCATAGTCTTCTCCTCCTGTGTAATTTTTGCAGTGTTAAGTAGTGTGACACCGCATTTCTCTTTCGTTATTTTATTTTCATGGTTATATCCAGTTAATTAATTATTTTNNATGACACATTAACCTAAAGAACTAATACTATAATACTATTTTGCGCGGTACTGTTTTGGAACTGCTTTACTAGTTCAGGGAAATATAACCACTTGACATAATTATGGACCAAAATGTTCACAAAATATCTTTATTCTATCCATAATTTAAACATAACTTCCGTTTATACTNNCTGACCGGCATATTTTAATCTTATCTAAGAGATTTGCCTGGGAATGCCTTTCCCAGCATTCTCCTATCATAGGATATTTCCTCTACATATAAAATCTATATTTTTTATTAATATTATATTTTCGTTCTTCATTTTATTTTAAGAATATTATCACAAAGTAGACACATTTCCCTCCTATAATGTGAAACATAGATAGTGATAAAACACTTTCTACTCCCACCCTATTATACGCTAAAAGGTAGCAACTCCCCAGTTGCTTACCAAAAAAGGCCCATCCTAGCGATGGGTCTTTTTCTGTCTATTTGATTGCTTCAACGATCTGTTTTCATTCAAATACAAGATCATTCAATTTTTTAACTATTAAGATTGATTTGAGATTATCTCGCTAATTCTGAATTAATTCACCGCGAACCATAACCTTCTGAATTTCAATCTCATCATTAAATACAATTAAGTCTGCATCTTTACCTACACAGATAGAACCCTTTTTATCATCTATCTTTAATAACTTGGCTGGTGTTAAGCTGGCCATCTTTACCACTTCATGAAGAGGAGCGTTGGTAAGAGAATGCATCGTTCTAACTAACCGGTCGGTTGTTGCTACACTTCCTGCAAATGCTGTTCTATCCGGTAGTTTTGCAACTCCTTCTTCAACAATACATCTTTGACCTGAGCTTAAAGATCCTAATAGATACTCACCGTCTGGCATTCCTGCTGCCCTCATACTATCTGTTACAAGACAGATTCTGTCTGCACCTTTTATCTTAAAGATTAACTGAAGTAGTTCTGCAGGCAGATGACAACCATCTGCTATTACCTCAACATATAAGTCATCAATTAGATAACCGGCTTCGATTGCTCCGGCGACTCTGTATGCATTTTTACGATGTACTCCTGTCATACAGGAATAAAAATGAGTGAGGGCTGAAACTCCATTTTCATATGCTCTCATAACCTCTTGGCAAGTAGCGTCTGAATGAGCAAGAGAACTAATAATATGATGTTTTCTAAGCTCCTTTAAAAACTCTTCGGAACCAGGTAATTCTATGGCAAATGACCACCTTAAAATACGATTGGAACACGTAAGTGCATCCATATATTCTTCTGGATCCGGGTTTCTTAAATATTTAGGATCTTGCGCCCCTCTTTGAGAATTGGCGAAGTATGGGCCCTCTAAATGGAGTCCAAGAATATTTGGCATTCCATCCTTTTCTAACTGGATGGTATCAAAGAACTCTAAAAATTCTTTCAAGGACTCCCGGGTACTTGTAAGGGTCGTTGGTACAATGGAAGTTGTTCCATGTTTCATGTGAGTATAGCATGCCTGATACAAGCTTTCTTCTGTCTGATCCATAAAATCAGCTCCACCGGCACCATGGGTATGGATATCAATAAAGCCCGGGGAAAGATATTGATTGTTTAAGTCTATTACAACATCTGCACCTTCCTTACATTCTTCATTAAAGTAAATATGTTGAATTATCCGATTTTCAACCCGAACATCCCCGTGATAAATTCCTGTAGGTGTAATGATTCGTCCATTCTTAAATAAAATCGTAGCCAAAGCTCTATTCACCTCCTATTACTCTATAGGCAACGAACTTTTCCTCTGAATTTATCCAAAAATTGATTGTTCCATTCATCACCATTTGGACAGTTTCCGCTTCTCCATACCGGTGGATTAATGCCTTCATTCACAAGCATATTAATAGCTTCTATAACCACACTGTTTACTACATAAGCATTAGCAAAGGTGCTTAATGCTCCGATTTTTTGTTCGAATCCATCTAACTTTATGGTTGCATCTCCTAATCTCACTTTACAATCGATGGAGCAATCCACAATTTCATGTAGATTCTTCTTGGATGGATGACGTGCCGGATGATCCTTTGGACATTCTATGGCATGTTTATGTGAGCTTACACCGATCACCTTTGCCCCATGTTCTTTCGCTGTTAAAGCAGCATCAATGGTAGCTGCGTTAATTCCATAAGCATTACATACAATCAGCAAATCATCTTTTCCAATACCGTAATCCTCTACCACAAGCTTACCATAACCCGGAAGTCTCTCTGCCTGCATAGATTTTAGCGCGCCATTACTTAGCATGGTATCCTGGTTTAAAATTGCACTAACATGCATTAAGCCTCCTGCGCGGAAAAATATTTCCATTGCAGCCAGATTCGAATGTCCACCTGGTCCAAATATATAAACCAATTTATCTTTTTTTACTTGATCAGCAACCATGCGGGCTGCTGTCAATATATTTTCTTTTTCCGTACTTCTAATCTCGTCAATAATTCCTACTACTTCTGTGTAGTACAAGTCCATTACAGTACCTTCTACCATTATGATCACCTATAACCTTTCTATCATCTGATGTATTATTGTTTCAATTTCTTCTTTATATGTTCCTGCTAAAGCAAAATACCTTGCTGAACCAACCGGTTCATAACCACCTTCCTTAATTTGATTTGCTGTGCAAATATAACCAATCATACCATTGGTATATCCAGCACATATGGCTGTAGGATCTATTGTTCTTGCATACTCTGCATAATACTGGGAAACCTCAGCATTGAATGTGAATATTGACAATTGGGATCCAAACCTGATTTTTGATATCTCCATAACTTCATATGGCCTTAGGTCTTTTTCCTTAACTTTTGTTAACCACTGCCTTACCGCTTCATCCGTCTGTGCTTCTTCTTCTAAATCTTTTAGTGAAAAATCCTGTGTTAAAGGGATTTTCCCCTTCCCATGTCTGATTTCAATATCATCTCCTATTCTAATCCCTTTAGATAATATCGCATGTTTACAACTATCAAAAAACTCTTGTGCAAACATCTTAACATGCTCAAAATCGCATGGCACAAAACGATTTCCTAAAACACTATTTGGTCTAATATCCGCTGTACATCCTTGTAAAAACAGGGAAACACTGCCCTTATAATAGTCATCTAACATACCAAGTGCTATTCCAGGGTAATCCGGATGTACTTGGTTACCATCGGAAAGATTTGCATGGCAAGGATAATGAAACATAAAACCTTTTATTGAGCCATCTGTTCTTTGATAAGAAACCACCGTCAGACGCTTATCTGCATTTACCTGATAATTTGGTTTCATCGCAATCTTTCCCTGATCATCCTTTGCTCGTCGGAAAACATTACAATCACATGTTCCATCATGTCTTATGGCAGTAACTTTCTCAAGATTACCTTTGGCTTCCATAACAGCTTCTATGACCTGATTTTTTAACCAATCCACATAATCTATATCCATGGTTTCCAATTGAGGAATGAAAGTGGTCCCTGTTCCCGGACCGGAATGATTGTGAGAAGCTACAAAGAAGATGGAATCCATGGGAAGGCCGGCCGCTTCAGCGGCCTCCTTCCTGGCAGCCATTACGAATTCACTATTCCACCATAGCAAATCCCCATAGATAAAGACAACTGTATTATTTTTATATTCCTGATAATGAACACGGAGATAGATATCCTCCAGTACACCATCAAAAACATCCCTTCTTGTAGCATATCCGCATAGGCGAACAGGCTTTTTAGGAGTGATAATACGTTTCCCGGTACCTAATCTCATAATAATCTCCATTCTGCCGAAACACCGTGAAGTTAGGCGTTAACACAACAATTCAACAATTTTAATAAAGTCTCTCATGATATGGAACGGATCTTTTACCGGTAAGGCAACCAACTTGTTAATAGGCTTACCTTCCCTTGTACGAATCTGCATCCATTCACCAATCTCACGATTTGGGAATACTTTAAATACGTAATCGCTAGACTTCTCATACCTTTTTTTCATATCTTCCTCTCCGGTAAGCTCATACAGCAAAAGGAACAGGTATAAGATTTCAGAATGTGGCCACCAAAGTTTCATATCCCATGTATCCAGAATTAATTCTTCATAAGAACATGGTGTATCATTGATAAGTTTTCCCTTTGGTTTGCCACCCTCCAGGTCAACAAATCGGAGCAGCCCTCCATATTCTTTATCCCAGCCTAAGTCAAAGGTATACCTTGCAATCTGTAAAATTTTTGGAAGATACTCCTGTAAATGATCCGTATCTTGTAAAATTTCAATTAAGAACCATAAGTCCTCTAATGTATGCCCCGGATTCACGTGTCGATCCAATAATCGATATTCTCTGTTTTCCGGTGTGGATTTGTGCTCTCGAATCAGGCCTCTTTCATCATAAAGTTCGTCTAAAATATAGAGTGCTTTCCTTAATGCATAATTTCTTTCTTCTTCGTATGGAAAGCCTAATTCTTTTTTCATACTGTAATATTCATAAACGGTATTTACAAGTATCATTGGAATTCCATGAATACTGTATCCAGCTGGAATTGGATAAGGCTCTGTCCTAAATTGATTGCTTTCTATCCT
>DHER01000049.1:5166-8319 GCA_002399975.1 Firmicutes bacterium UBA4845
CATTTTTGACTATAGATGGAATGTTGTGTAATAAAATCATATGTACTATCCATCCAGCTTCTAATGTCATTTGCCTTAAGATTGGTGATAACACCATCTTGTATGAGTTTAAAAATACGTCCGAGTATCCAAAGCCATCTTCCTTGAGACCAGGTAAACTTTTGGTCACTTATCATTTTGTCCCCATAATTATTGATGCAATTTAGAATTCCACCATATTCTTTATCCTCATACTGTGACCAATAGGGGTAAAAATTCTCCGTAATCTCTGATAAATAAANNTTACGCATTCTTGTCGGAAAGGTTAATCATTAATTGTTCTATTTCTGGCTTAACCGGTTTCTTAGCAACGTATTGATTATAAAGACCAATACCATAATAGACAATAAATGAAGTAGCTAACGGTGCAATTAAAGCGATATCCGGTTCAAGCTTAAGTCCTACCTTTGTTGCTACAAAGACACCAAGTCCAGCTATTATTGAAGCAATCGCAGATACGGAATCACAGTGTTTGAATTGTGGGAATAAGCCAAATAATAATGGAATTGCTGTCGGGCCAAGCAAAGCAGCAAACCAGGTCAGAATTAATCCTGTAACACCACCAAAATAGTCGCTAAATAGTGCTACTATTACAGTTAAACCAGTAAATACAACGGTAGTTACTCTCGCATACCAAAGTGACTTCTTTTCTGAAGCTTCTAGTATCTCAGGTTTAAAAACAGGTAAAACGTCTCTTGTTAATACAGCTGCTATGGTATTGGCATCCGAATTACACATGGTCATCGTATTGGCAAACATGGAGGCCAATACAAGTCCTACCATACCCGTAGGAAGAAATGTGTTGGTAAGTGTAGCATATAACGTAGCCTCAGCAGCTTTTTGTGTTAGTCCCGGGAATAACAATGGTCCACAGAACATTGGGAAGAAAAGAATGAAGGGCCATACTATGTATAATCCTGCTGAGAATAATGCTGCTTTCTTTGCTTCTTTTCCGTCAGAAGTGGATATGAATCTTGCAGCAAGATTCCAGGTACCACCACTATAACTAAAGAGAATAACGAAAAAGTAAAGTAGTGTCCAGCTAAGGGAACCCTGGCCTCTCCCGGCGTTAAAAATTGCTGAATTTGCTGTTGGTAATTCACTGAACACAGTAAAGAAGTTTAATCCATAATTGCCAAGATGGGCAAGTACTCCTATAAATAATGCTAAACCTGCCACTACTTGGACAATGAACTGTACAAAGTCAGTCCAAAGATCCGCTAAAATGCCACCAATAGCAATATAAATTAAAGATACTAAGCCTGAAACAACAACTCCAACCCAAATTGGAATACCCGTAAAGCCATATAGTAATAGTCCCATAGAGGTCCATTTTGCCGCTACGTCTAAAAGTTTAGTAATAATACCGGATATTGCAACTAATAATTGAGCGGATTGATTATATCTCATCTTTAGATATTCTGTTGGTGACTGAATTCCCAAAGCCCTTCGAAGTCTTGGCCATCGTGGAATTATTGTAATCGCTCCAATTGCAGTTGCTATTCCGATGTTAACAGCCCACCAAAAATAAATTGACAAGCCTTGTGTATAGGCAATCCCTGCATAACCAACAAATACAACTCCTGAATATCCTGAAACATGATGAGAGATACCAGATAGCCACCAAGGAATTTTTCCACCGCCTATAAAGAAATCTTCTGAGTTATTAATATTTTTACCAGATCGAACCCCAATCCACAATACCATTATGAAAAACAAAATTACAACAAGCCAATCAAGCCAATGCATAACCATTGTATCCATAATATTTTCTCCTTTTACGAAATATTTTTTAATCGTTCTTCTGAATAGTGCTGATTAAACTTCTTGCTATTATCCTTTTCATCCATTGACTGCAGTTCATTCATTACTTTTACATAATGTGCCACATCACTTGATGAAAAGTATTCCAATAAATAACGATCTAACTTCATATCCTGTTTGGAAACGAAACGATTCCATGTATATAATGTGAAACCAAATATTACAACAACGATAAAGGGTAATATAAAATTAATAACAAAACCACTAAAATATTTGCTTAGGTTGAGATGAAATGCGAATACAGACATAATAATAGAGGCTAACACTTCCATCGGTATTACTAATCCCAGAATAACTTTCAAGCCGCTTGCTGTCGAGTATTTTTTTAACTCTCTTACGACTGCACATTTCGTAAAATTCTTTCCATACTTTCTAAGTAATTTGGGATTGACGGCTACAATAAATTTACCGTTTTGCCGTATAGGTGAGATAATTTCTACCGTTCTGCTTAAAAAATCATATTTATCCATTGTTTCTGATGTATATAGCAATGTATTGCTTTCTACCGGAAGATCAAGAGATAACGGTATCAGCTTACCATAGCTTGCTACCGAGTAAGGCATGACCATAAATTTTTTAATTAATCCACTTATAACAGCAATCCCTATAATACTAATAATACAGGCTAACCAAATCTTATTTGATGCCAGTTTTATACCTAGTATAAAATTAATTACTGTGAGAGGTATAATTCCAATTATGTAATAAATGTTCAAGCTTTTTAATTTCATCTGATCCTCCTTCTGACTGCTATATAATCGAAAGCTCTTTTTGTTTATAACCTGGATGCACTATCCTTATCCAAATAAAGTTGCGCGTTATCATGTGTCCTTAAAATGCTGGCAGGGCAAGATTCACTGATTGGTCCCAGGATAGCATCTTTGGTAGCTTGCGCTTTTAAGATTCCAGGTACGATACAAAAGATATGCTTTGCCTGCATCAGTTTAGGAATGGTGACTGTAAATGCATATTTAGGCACCTCATCTAAACTTTCAAAACACTTATCATGCACCTGTTGTTTTCTACAAGTTTCTTCCAGCTCAACGATCTTTATGTCTTTTGAATCTTTAAAGTCTGCAACCAGCGGATCATTAAATGCAATATGACCATTTTCTCCGATTCCCATGAAAACAATATCCAAAGGATGTTCCTTCATAATTGCTTCATATCTGCTGCATTCCTCTTTCGGTTCATTTTCACCATGGATTAAATAAATATTTTTGAATGGAACTTTATCAAAAATTGCATTCTTTAAAAATGCACGAAAGGAACGGGAATCCTCTTCTTTTA
>DHER01000049.1:8362-9742 GCA_002399975.1 Firmicutes bacterium UBA4845
CTAATAGCTTATTTATGCATTGGGAAGCTTCTCTAGCAGCAGCTTCTCCCATTTCTTTTCTGGTATCATAAATGTTTACAATGACCTTATCATATTGTTGTTGATTCATTACTATCTCCTTACCTTTTTATGAACTTTTCGTACGGAGTCTCGTTCTACCAAGGAGGGTTGCATCATAATTTGTACTGTTTTATGGTTCATGTCCTCAATTCGATTAATTAGTACCTTCGCTGCCAAACTTCCAGTTTCTACTGCAGGTTGATGAATTGTAGATAATGGGGGGGTTACCATCTCACAGGTTGCAATATCATCAAAACCCATTACAGACAAATCATGTGGAACCTGTATACCTTCATGTTTTAAATAATTAATCAAGCCAATGGCAATGATATCATTTATCGTTACTACAGCATCCGGAAGATACTCTTTTTGCAATAGTAGCTTCCCAAGCTCCTGACCAAGATAATAGTCTTTCTTCTCAAAGTTCTCTTCTTCGGTAGATGTATATATTATCTTTCGTTTACTGACAGATAAATTAGAATCCTTCAGCGCCTGCTTATATCCTTCATACATCAAACACCTGCTCCTTCGGTCTAGTTCGCCTGAGGCAAAAACAATATCTCTATGACCACACTGAATTAAGTACTCTGTAGCCAGGTACGCACCTTTGAAGAAATCGAATTGTATACAATCTCCCTTATAACCATCAAAGCTCTGATCAAACAAGATTAATGGCATTTGTACTCCTTTTAATCTTTCCATTAAGACTTCGTCACTGCTTACGCTAGATAGAATAATGCCAGCTACACTTCTTTCTTCCAGCATGCTTAATTGGTTCAGCTCCAGTTGTTGATTGCTCATAGAGTTACAAATAAAAGGAACATACCCCTGACTCAGGCACTGCTGTTCCGCAGCCGAAAGTAACTGAGAATAGAAAGGATTTGTGATAGACGGAACAATAATTCCAATTTCACAACTTCTCCCTTTTCTTAACATCTGTCCAAATATATTCGGCTTATATCCCACCTGATTTGCTATGTCAATTATCTTTCGTTTTAATTCTTCACTTACAGGATAATCCGATCTACTTAAGACACGCGAAACCGTGGCAATAGAAACTCCGGCTATTTTTGCAATATCAGAAATGGTTACCTTTTTTCTGTTTTTTGCCATATCAAAGCCTCCGTACAAATATAAAATTACATCCTTACAGTAAACGTTTTCTGTTGATATTAGTATAACATGTATTCTTTTATGGTGTCAACCCACGATTTTTTGTGCGTTTTGTGGTACTTTACTATTCTTTTACTATTTATAGTAGTATATTTTTCTATAATAATTTTCTATTCATAGGAGCAATTTTTCTTTTCTTTTCTATCT
>DHER01000099.1 GCA_002399975.1 Firmicutes bacterium UBA4845
TTTAGTTTACTGTTGACAATCCATCAAGTATCACTATCTTTTTAGCGATTTCATCACAATAGCCTAAAAAGTTATTTCGCTCTAAATAAGAATCTTCCTCCTTAGATTTTTTCTCTACTGAATAAGTAGTTCCTAATATATTTACTTTAATCATAAGCACCTCCAAAATGACCATAATAAAAGCACTCACTATTTTTATTTAGTAAGTGCTTCTAATCTTCGCTTGTGTATATTACTTTCTCAATATCATCTAAGAAAACATCAATATCTTCCCAGTCATGGGGACCATCTCCTATAGTCAGTATAAACTGTTCTTGGTCTCCAAACACTTCCATGACATCTCCTTCGCGACCATCTTTCAATCTAACCCTATCAAATTGTTTAATCTTCATTCTTCTTCACCTCATTGATATAAACTGACGTCATATGCGTTTTATCCTTATTCACTAGCCAGCCAATCTCTACATTTACAGGAACTTTATCCTTTGAATAAAAGAAGGTTCGCGTTTCATATCTATATCCTTGTTTTATTGTACTCTTAAATTTAGCTGGATACATAGATCCTCTTTCCAATATCTCTTTTTTAAATTCTTCATAGTTATCTATATCATACCCTAATTTATCAGTAATTAGTTGTCCCTTTATTAATCCATTTTTTTTACCGCTAAATAAATATTCTGTAAACTTTCTGTCATCAATTATCGCTTTTTCAACATTTGGTAATTTTAATTCAGGATTATCAATTAGCTTCTTTCGTCTTGAATAATCTATCTTTACAAGTCTATAATTCTCACTGTTATTATACTTCAAATTCTGGAAACTATCAAGACTATTCAAGACATCTTTCCCAAGAATATTCTTATATTCTGCAAGCTGTTTGTTATCGGTAAATCTGTTCTTCCACTTCTTTTCAGCTGTAACTGCTTCCGGATTGCTCTCAATATATTTCTCGTGCCATTCGCTGTAATTCATATCCGCCGGCACTTTATAGGTTTCACCTGTTACCGGGTCTCTGGCGGTTCTCTTATCACTCGAATAATCCGAATCTTCGTAATAAGGTACCGTCGTTGTTCTGCAAAATATATGATATGGCGGATAATTTACTCCGACATTAGCTTTTTCTACATCATATATTTTCCCGTCTTCACTTCTGCATATATCTGATGTTTTCATATCAAGAGTTGCAAGTATTTGATACTTTGTCACCCCATCTTCTTTATACCCTTCCAAGGTTGCCTGCTCCATAATAAAACTGCTTTCAGTATGCAACAGCCTGTATGCTTCATATTCTTTAGTACCAAATTTCTTGGCAAAATCTCTACTTAGAGTGCTTGGATTCTTGCCTTGCACCAACATAGTCGTAATAGATTCATTCAACTGTTGCAGCATATGGTCCTTTTGTTTCCATATCCGAGTAGAAAAATCAGCTCCGTTGAAAGGGTATTTTATTAATTCCTCTACAGTATGAGGATTAACTTGTGCAAATTCTTGATGAAAGCCATGGTATTGGTCTATGTTATACCAAGTCTTGTAATATGCATCGGAATAAACATCTTTTAAAGCATCTTCCCCTTGATATTGATAATCTATAGAATATAACTTCCGTAAAATAGCATCTATTTGTTTCTTCAATGCCTGGCATCTTGTTATCCTGGCTTTAATAGACATATTGTTAAGCTCTAAATTGTACTCTCCCATATGCTCGTTTGCCTTGGCTATAAAATCTTTTAAATCTCCAATTTCAACCCTGCTAAGCAACTTTTGAGCATCTGCATAAGATACTATATTGTTTTCATCCATATATCGAACATAAAAATCATTTATAACAGATTGAATTTCCTTTTTTGACTGCTCAAATGCTTTTTCAAGACCTTTGTAATATTCCTTTACTTTCATCTCACCGACAAGATACTTTTGTTCTTGCCTTTGCTCCCAGTAAGATTTAGACATTATTCATCACCTACAAAAGTTTAGTGTGACGTTTACTGGAGAAGGTTCTATTAATCCAACAAATACCGATTTACCATTATCAATACATTCAGTTTTCATTGAGCATTTATTACATTCTTCCTGAAACTCTTTATAAGCCTTCTTATTACAAGTTAACTTCATTCCTCTTCACCTTCTTCCTCTGTAAACATTGGAGGTTCATCTGATTGGTTTTGTTTTTCTAAATGTTTAATTTCTTCTTCAACATTCTCTACCCATGGATGATTAGCAACTATTGTCTTATCCGAAATCACACCCTTGCTATTTAGGCAGTTGGTTACACTTTCTGTCTCGTTTATCTGTATATCCCTATTAAAGGCGATGGTTATTTCCTCGTTAGACACACTTTGTTTGGTTATCCCAAGATATATGTCTACAAACCTTATTAATTCTTCAAACCCCCATTTAAACCACTCTTCAAGGCGATTACATTTTAAGTCTAGTCCGCTATAAATAAATTTAAGAGCTATGCCGGATTGATTGTTGCCCAGCTTGTCTGAATTTTTATCCACACCTTGTCCAAAGTCGAAGATATCTTTTCTAAGTGTGTTATAATGTTCTTTGGCAGCATCTATACTTATATCATTTTCTATAGTGTCAACTCCGGCATCTTCATCCGGGTCAACTTTTATACCTTTGTAATATGCTAAATCTCTTACAAATTCTTTACCGGCTTATCTTCTCCCCGGTCTGCTGCTTTACTGTCCCAGACATAAGAGTAAAACTCTTCTATTGTTTTTTTACAACAATCATTGTATTTTATTTTGCCTGTGCTTAATGCAGTTGCTACTATCCTAATACCATCAACAACATTATTTTTAGCTTTTCTTACTTTTAGTCCTCTTTTTCTTAGTTCTGCTATAAAACTTGCTGCACTAGGGTCGACTATTATTGCCTTTATGTACAATTCTCCTATAAAAGTTATTAAATCATCTGCAAACTCTCCATCTGTCTTTTGCCTGTTAGTTTCTCGACCAGAGTAATGATATTCTTTTACCTTGTACCATACACCTTTGAATAAACCCCATAAACCAAACACTGTAGGGTTTTGCGTTCCATAGTCTACGGAAACGTAATAATCGGTATAATTCCTACCTACTGTATCTACAGTGTGGATATTTTCGTCAAATATATCGTATATAATACCTTCTGCTCTTGACCATTGCCCTAATATGTAACGATTGTAGTAAACTGTACCTGCATATTCTTTTTTTAGTTCATCTACAAAATATGAAGTTAAAAAAGGATTGTCGTCTATAGTGTAGTGTTGGTGATATAAATCTGCATCGCTGTCTAAAAAAACCTTAAACCAGTGATTAGGGTTATCTAGGGATTCCTATTTCAATAAAAATATTTAAAATATCTGTAAAAAAACTATTGACAATACGCATAATGCGTATTATAATATAAATATAGAAAGGAGTTAAGCATGAAATTTAGGGAAATCGAAAAAATATTAAAACAAAACGGTTGGGAATTAATAGACATAAAAGGCTCTCACTACCAATACAAACACCCAACAAAACCCGGTAAAGTAACAATCCCTAATCATAATAAAGACATAAAACCTTTAACTCTCAAATCTATACTTAAACAGGCAGGGCTCAAGTAGCCCTGCTAATACCAACAATAAAGGAGGTTTAGTAAAACATGAAACTTGTATACCCTGTATGCTTTTATGCCGAAGAAGATGGCGGATATTCTGTAGTTGTTCCGGATTTACCCGGCTGCATTACACAAGGTGATTCACTGGCAGAAGCTATTGAAATGGCCGTTGATGCTGCATCCGGATGGATACTCAACTCAATTGAAAACAATGACCCAATTCCTGAAGCTTCACATATTCAAGACGTTAAACTCGAATACGATGGTGGGTTCGTAAACCTAATAGTTTTAGATATTGATTCTTACGCTGAGAAATATGAAAATAAATCCATCCGTAAAAATCTTACAATCCCCGCATGGCTGAATACCGCCGCAGAAAAACAAAATATTAACTTCTCTGAGATTCTTCAGGAAGCCTTAATCGAAAAACTCGGTTTTAAGCAGTAGATTAATTTCTACTGCTTTTTCCTGTATTAAAAAAGAACCCGGCTAGGAGTTCTTTGAGCTATATAAAATATTATTTATAAATTCTAAAAATTTTTAAACTCTTTACTTGATCTTTTAAAGTGCTGGGATCATATTGTGTTTTTCTTAAAACACTAAACTTAACTTCTTTATCAATTACAGAACAGCATCTTTTAATATCATCGTCATCCATGATTTCAAAAGATATTTCACTGTCTATCAAGCTATTATCATCGCTTTCAATTACCAATAATTTACCGCTTTTTGCCCAAATATCTATTCTAAATATCTTACCTGTTATATTTATAGGCGTTTCATCAATTTTTGACTCAACATTTAATATTTTCTTTTCTTCGACTCCCAAATTAATAATATTCCTCTTACCTGTTTTATCAGATATATCAACACTTTTAATATTTTCACCATCTATCAGGGAGGATAAGTCTTTAATGCTGCCATACGCTTTACCAGCAAACATAAATGCTTTTGTATTTATGTTTATAGGTGCATTGTTGTCACCTTCAATACTCAATACCATAACGTCTCCTTCCCCATCATAATTTATTGAAATTTTCTTGTCTTCTTTATTTGCTTTTAAAACAGTTTTTAGATATTCAAATCCTTGTTTTGTTACATCTAAAAGTAGCGATGGATAATATGTGTTAATTACAGGATAAGCTACCTGAATAGCGGCACCTGTATATAGCATAAGGTCTGTTATAAATGAACCATGTCTTATGTCTGTAGCTTTAATCTTAAATACAGCTCTATCTACTTTAGACATTCTATCCTTGTTTACAATTGTTAAATAAGCTTTATCAAGTATATCCTGAAAATAATTTAATGATGCAAGAGTATCATTAAAATCATAACCATCATCAAATGATTTTCCTTCTAATTTGAATGAAATGTCTCTTTCACTATAATCGACATCATACATAAACTTATCCCCCTGTTTATTTTTCTGTATGTTTTAGATGACTACAGATATATTGTATATGTGTATATTATAATTCTGCAAACATTCCCAGTCAACCATAATATGACAAGATATTACAAAGACACCGCTGGGGGAATAGCAGTGCCTTTAACTAAAGAGGTTTGCAAGTAAACCTGTAGTCAATGCCATAGCTGCAGGAATGTTTCATCCCTCGATGAAAGATAAAATGAATGAGCTGGAAGAAAAAAAAAGCCAATTAAATATTTCTATTCTGGAAGCTAACAGACAGTTCAGCATTAATTCTCCCGCACCTGAAATGATTGAAAAATATCTTAAAAAGGATGCGGATATAAAGAATAAGCCCCTGAATGAGCAGAGACTTATAATTCAGAACTATGTCCGTAAAGTAACTGTTTTTGAAAATTGCATTGACATAGAGTTTATTGTGGATTTGGTAGATGGAGGCGGTGGGAGTCGAACCCACGTCCGAAAATATTTCCAAAAGACTTTCTCCGAGTGCAGACCATAATTTCATATTCGCCTTGACTGCCGCCTATGGTCAAGCTGCAGTTTCAGCTATCTTCAATTATTCAACACCAGGTCGAAGATCCCCTGATGCAGTTCCCTGCTTTAGATGATGCCCCAACTTAAGCTGCAGGTGGCTTAAGCGGGACAAGCAAGCTGCAATTAAGCAGCGTATGCTAAATTATCGTTATCTTTTGCGTTTATATTTTGATGCCACTTTTAACGTTGTTTGGCGACAACGACTCGCTTATCTTCCTTCTATACCCCCGTCGAAACCATTTACGCCCCCGTAATTGTTAATATTCTTGTCTGAGCATGCGGCGCTGAGCATCTTTTTTAGCAATTTCCTGGCGCTTATCATAAATTTTCTTGCCTTTTGCCACAGCCACTTCCATTTTAACAAGGCCGTTTTTGAGATATAATCTTAACGGTATCATGGAATAACCTTTTATTGTTGCCAAGCCAAGCAGTTTCTTAATTTCTCTTTTATTTAAAAGAAGTTTCCTTGGTCTTATGGGATCAGTGTTATAAATATTTCCTTTTTCATATGGACTGATGTGCATATTATAGATATACGCTTCGCCATCCTTTATGTTAACATAGCTGTCTTTCAGGTTAACTTTTCCCTGTCTTATTGATTTAACTTCTGTACCCACAAGTACTATGCCTGCTTCATATTTATCTTCTATAAAATATTCATGATATGCTTTTTTATTGTTTGCAACATTTCTTGTATTTTCAGCCATATTAATCACCTACCGCTAATGTAGAATGATTATAGCATTAATTTTTTTTATTGTCAAATAGCAATTTTTTAGCAGTTTGAAAGGAAATTATTGTTATCATTTACTTGTATTATTGCAATTTTTATTGATGCAAACAATCTTATTATCTTTTTTTACCATCATTTCCCCACATTTTGGACACATTTTACCGGCAGGTTCCAACCAGGACGAATACTTGCAATTAGGATAATTTGAACATCCGAAAAATCTTTTACCTGATTTGGAATATTTAATTGCAATTTTCCCTCCACACTGGGGGCACTTAACATCAATTGTCTTTAAGATGGGCTTTGTATTTTTACATTTTGGATAATTCGAACATGCTAAAAATTCACCATATCTCCCTTTTCTTTTAAGCATTTTGGATCCGCAAATTTCACAAACTTCATCTGTTTCCTCCACGGCTCCTTTTTCTTTTAAGGGTTTTGTATTTTTGCACTCCGGATAATTAGGACATGCCAGGAATTTGCCGTACCTTCCTTTTTTTATTACCATAAATGCACCGCAATTTTCGCACCTGACATCACTAACTTCATCCTTTATTTCGATTTCTTTCATTTCATTTTCAGCAATGTCCAGCTCTTTTTCAAAATCCATGTAAAATGCTTTTATTACTTCATGCCAATCTTTTTTTCCTGATGCTATTTCGTCTAAGCTGTCTTCCATTTCGGCAGTAAATTTTTCATCCACTATATTAGGAAAATATTTTTCCATCATTTCAGTTACAAGAAATCCCATATCTGTAGGAATAAAGTAGCCTTTTTCCTTAACCACATAATCTCTTCCGGTTATGGTTGCCATAATTGGGGCGTAGGTGCTTGGCCTTCCTATTCCCTTTTCTTCCAGGTCCTTAATAAGGCTTGCTTCTGAATAGCGGGCAGGAGGCTGGGTAAAATGCTGCAGCTGTTCTATTTTGGATATGTCTAATTTTTCATTTGTATCAACTTCCGGGAGAAGTTTGTCTTTCGAACCGTCATTATACTTATAGACAGCTTTGTATCCTTCAAAAACAAGGACTTTTCCCTGAGCTTCAAAAATACTGCCGTTATTATCCAGCAATATTTTTGTAACATCGTACTGAGCATCAGCCATCTGAGAGGCAACGAATCTTTCCCATATTAATTTGTACAATTTATATTGATCTGTTGTCAAACTTTCCTTAATTTGTTCAGGGCTTCTCAAAACAGACGTAGGACGTATTGCTTCATGGGCATCCTGTATTTTATTTTCACTTTTCTTTGATTGTTTATAAATTCTTTTTTTATAATATTTTTTGTCGAAATTTTCAGTAATATGATCTTTGGCGTTTTCCAACGCTTCATCAGACAATCTGTACGAGTCCGTTCTTATATAGGTTACAAGGCCAACACTACCTTCGCCTTTAATATTTATGCCTTCATAGAGCTGCTGGGCAATCATCATTGTTTTTTTAGATGTGAATTTAATTTTTCTGTTTGCTTCCTGCTGAAGGCTGCTTGTAGTAAAAGGCGCACTTGGTTTAGAACGGCTCCTTGTTTTATTTATTTTATAAACATTTATTGTTTCTTTATTTAAACCTGCAACTAATTCATTTACTTCAGTTTCACTTTTAATCTTTATTTTCTTAATTTTTCCATTATCTAAACTTAAACTTCCCACGTATCTTGCAGTAAATTTATTTTTTGATTTTTTGACTTCCAGATCAAGGGTCCAATATTCTTCCGGCTTAAATTCACGTATTTCCCTCTCTCTGTCTATTATAAGCCTTAAAGAAACGGATTGCACTCTTCCGGCACTTAACCCTTTTTCAATTTTTTTCCATAAAAGAGGACTTATATTGTATCCTACAAGTCTGTCAAGTATACGTCTTGCCTGTTGAGCGTCAACTAAATCCAGATTTATCTTTCTCGGATCTTTACTTGCCTTTTTTATTGAATCTTTTGTTATTTCGTTAAATTCAATTCTTATTTTCTTGCTTTCGTCTAACTTCAATATTTTAGCTAAATGCCAGGAAATAGCTTCACCTTCTCTATCCGGGTCTGTGGCAAGATATATTTTATCTGCTTTTTTAGCTTCCTTTTTCAGTTCCTTTATTACATCACCTTTGCCCCTGATTGTAATATAATCAGGTTCAAAATTATTTTCGATGTCAATTCCAAGTCTGCTTTTTGGCAAATCCCTTACATGTCCCACTGAAGCTTTGACAGTATAGTTTTTCCCTAAAAACTTACTTATTGTCTTAGCCTTTGAGGGAGATTCAACTATTAACAAATTGTTCATTAACTTCCTCCAATACCGTGTACTACTGCATACATAATATATGCATTTTCTGCTTTATTACTTACTAAAATATAATACATTTTTTTATTTGTCAATAGTCAATGACCTGGCAGACAAGTCTTCTGATCCTGATATTTGAATTAAAACAATGCAAAAAAGTTATCTTTTAATTTTATATGAATATAATTTATTGATATTACTAAGAGGTGAAAATAATGGATAATAGAAATTACCATACTTTCAGTGAATACATGAAAAAAAACGAAAGTCGCCTTACAGCTTCTATGGAGGACTATCTTGAAATGATTTACAGGTTATCTGTCAATACAGGATTCACAAGAATCAATGAGCTGTCAGATGCACTTAATGTACATCCGCCTTCTGCCACAAGAATGGTACAAAGGCTTGGAAAACAAAATCTTTTAAAATATGAAAAATACGGTGCTATCATTTTAAAGGATGAAGGCAAGGCTCTTGGCAGAATTCTTTTAAAAAGACATAACACAATAGAAACATTCCTAAAAATCATGGGAATACCCAAAGAAATACTTCTTATAGAAACAGAAAAAATAGAACATACAATAAGTGAAGAAACAAATAAATGCCTTGAAGAATATATTTCTTTTATAAACAAGAATCCAGATATTGAAAAAAAATTTAGGAATTTTAGGAACGGCAGAGCTGAGGATACTGTGTAAAACAAATAGGATATCAAAATATTCCGGAAAACACAAAATTTATTATTAAATTATACCCTGAGGTACTGATACACCGCTGTACCTTTGCTCATCATATACTCTAGCCATTTCATTCCATGTAGTTTCATCGACTATTCCGGTTGGATTGAGCCCAAATTCCGTTTGAAAAGCAATAACCGCTCTTTCTGTTTCATCATCAAATACTCCGTTAATATTTACCGGAGGAATTGATTCAATTACTAAAGATATATATGACAGCATTACCTGAATAATGAAAACACCCGGCTCTCCGTTTTCGCTTTTCCCGTAATCTATGCCCGGATACCTGACATATGGCAAATACGTTGTTTCAGGAGGAATTGTATCGAATACTCCGATAGCTGTATTAAATAATAAACTCCATGTTTCATAATCCACAATACCTGTAGCCGGAAGCCCCATTACTCTTTGAAACTCAATTACGCCTTGTCTGGTAGGTTCATCAAATATACCCGTATAAGCAACAGGAATTATATTTTTGTAGAACAGGGACAGCACATCTAAAATATACTGCATAATCGCAACTCTCGGGCGGATATCTCCTTCCAGTAAAGTTCCGCTTGTTATTTCATATATTTCGTCATATATTGAACTTTCTGCAGTTAATTCAGACAATCTAGTTATTGCAGTATAAATTCTCCTTATTTCATAAAATGTTGCCTGATCTATTATGCCTGTTTGCGGCAAATTGAAAATATCTTGAAATGCTAGAACCGCAAGCTCAGTAGACTGGCCAAAATATCCGTCTGCAGGTTCTATTTGCGGTATAAGCGGATAGTTCTGGGAAATTCTGTTTAATTTTAGCTGCTCCCTTAATACTATTATACCTGAATTACCTAATTCAATGGGTTCTCCCGGATACCCTAATCCTGTACCCAAGTCTTCGGGAATGCCTGTCACGATAGAAACATCGTCACCATAATAATATTTTAAAATCTCTTCAGCAGTGTAGCCTTCATTGGCCAAATCTACAGAGCCCCATTGATGCAAACCATCACATTGTGATATTCTGCCGTCACAGAATTCGGCAAACAAAGGTATAACCTGGTCATCCCTCACTATATATTGTGTCATGGTCTCATTTACAATATTGCTTATATTATCATATATACCTCTATTTGCAAAATATGCCTGATCATACTGGGGTGAATTTGTAATATCGAAATTATAGCCTCTTGCCTTGTACCATTCAAGTACAACTCTGTTAAGGGCCACAGATACTATTGCATGTATATTTGCTTTCAAGGCATTTTCAGGCCATGTAGGATAAAGTTCGGAAGATGCAACATTTTTAATGTAATCAACAAATGCAACGGTCACATTTTCAGCATCATCATAAGGACTACCCAAGTGTACTGTTATAAATTCAGGAATAGTAACAAAATATGTAGACATTCCTCCCGGAATAACTTCTTCATTTATTGTATTTTGAAGATTGTTTACGTAATTTGCAAATAGCATAGTCCACCTCATAAATGACGTTACTTTTTAATCTTAATA
Organism: Firmicutes bacterium UBA4845; assembly: GCA_002399975.1. Classification (GTDB taxonomy): domain Bacteria; phylum Bacillota; class Clostridia; order Tissierellales; family Sedimentibacteraceae; genus Sedimentibacter. The sequence goes on from DHER01000099.1 coordinate 10,806, forward strand.
TATAATATATGTCGTTTATAAAATTTTGAGTTTGTATAATTAATTATAATAATACATAAAACAATGCCCATGAACACAGTTAAAGAACAATAAATAAAAATTTTGTATATTTTTTTAGAAAATTATGGTATAATGTAGAAAAATTGCTTGGAGGTTATATGCTTTCAAAAATAAAAACTTGTGTTCTTTATGGACTGGAAGGCCACGAGATAAACGTAGAAACAGATTTGTCCGGCGGATTGCCGAACTTTAGCATAGTAGGCCTTCCCGATGTATCAATACGAGAATCTAAGGAAAGAGTTCGTTCAGCTTTAAAAAACAGCGGCTACGGATTCCCGGTGAGCAGAATTACCGTTAACCTTGCCCCGGCTAATTTAAAAAAAGAAGGAAGTCAAATAGATTTGCCTATTGCTGTGGGCATATTAGCGGCAAATAAAATAATAGAAAAAGATATTGGAGAAAAAACATGTATCATCGGCGAGCTTTCTTTGGACGGCAAAATTAATTCCGTTGATGGAGCCCTGCCCATGGTCATATCCATGCGCAGCAACAACTTTGAAAGAGTTATTATACCCTATGATAATAAAGAAGAATGCGGAGCAGTAGAAGGAATTGACATTATACCTGCTGAAAGTATCAGAGATTTAGTTGAATATATCAATGGACATTCAATTATTGAGCCGTACAAGGTTGTGTATAGTCATTCATTTAATCTTGAAAATTTTAAGGAAGACTTTTCTGAAATAAAAGGACAGCCTGCAATGAAAAGAGCAGTGGAAATTGCAGCAGCCGGGATGCATAATATATTGCTTCTTGGATCGCCCGGCTCAGGAAAAACCATGATTGCAAAACGAATTCCTACAATACTTCCGGATTTAACATTTGAAGAATCACTGGAAGTCACCAAAATATACAGTATAGCAGGACTTTTAAACAACAGCGGTTTAATTAAAAAACGTCCTTTCCGCTCTCCACATCATACGGCCTCCCGGGCTGCAATGGCAGGAGGAGGGCCGAAACCAAGCCCCGGAGAAGTTTCACTGTCACACTATGGTGTCTTGTTCCTTGACGAAATCCCAGAATTTCCTAAAAGTGTCATCGAAGTACTGAGACAGCCAATGGAAGACGGAAAAATTTCAATTTCAAGGGCAAGGGGTTCATTTACCTTTCCAGCAAAGTTTATGCTGGCAGCAGCTATGAATCCGTGCCCCTGCGGTTACCTGGGTGATCCTTCTCATGAATGTTCCTGCAGCCGAGCTCAGATTGACAGATACTTAAGTAAAATTTCAGGGCCGCTTTTAAATAGAATTGACATTCAAATTGAAGTTTCTCCTGTCAAATACGATGATTTAAAAAATAATACTGCTGAAGAACCTTCTTGTGAAATTAAAAAACGAATTATTAAGGCAAGAAATATTCAGCAAAAAAGGTATACCGGCTTAGGAATTATGACCAACTCAGAACTAAGCAGCAAATATATTTCAAAATACTGCAAAATCAACAGGGAATCAGAACAACTTCTTAAATGTGCATTTGAGCGCCTGGGCCTAAGTGCCAGGGCCTATAATAAAATATTGAAAGTTGCAAGAACCGCTGCAGATTTAGAAGGATCTGAAAACATAGAAACTGAGCATATTGCCGAAGCCATACAGTACAGAAGTTTGGATCGCAAATACTGGAGGTAGTATGGAAAACTTGAATTTAAATCAAAAAGTAATTGCCTGGCTTAATTCTGCAAGGGGCATATCAAACAGAAAAATTGAAAAGTTAATTGAATATTTTGACGGAAGCACAAAGAACCTATGGGATAACTTTGAATCGGAAAAAAATAATTTAACAATACTTAAGCCTGAAATTATAGCCTTTCTTATTAAAACTAAATGCAGCTTCGAGGAAAAATTTATAAAAAGATTAAATCAAGAAAATGCTTCTATAATAACAATATTTGATAACGCCTACCCTAAAAAATTAAAACAATGCAGTGGAGCTCCATATATTTTATACTATAAAGGCAGCATTGAGAAAATTGACGATTTTTCAATTGCAGTAGTAGGTTCCCGCAAGGCTACAGCTTATGGGAAATGGGCTGCTGAAAAGTTTACAAAAGATTTGGCCGAACTTGAAGTTAACATCATCAGCGGCCTGGCAGCAGGCATTGATGCTGTCGCCCATAAAACCGCATTAAAATCAAATACAAATACTTTTGGTGTAATAGGATGTGGTATAGATAAAATATACCCAATGTCAAATGAACGCCTGTACAGTGAAATTTCAGAAAAAGGAGGCGCTGTTATAACCGAGTATCCTTTTGGAATGCAACCGCTGCCTAATAACTTTTATGGCAGAAATAGAATTATAAGCGGTTTGTCAGACGGAGTACTGGTAATTGAAGCACAGACAAAAAGCGGTACCCTTATAACAGCAGGCCATGCGGCAAATCAAGGAAGGGAAGTTTTCGCAATTCCCGGAAATATTAACAGTCTGTACAGCAAAGGAACCAATGCACTGATCAAGGACGGAGCCAAGATTACCGTTTCAGTTTACGATATACTTGAAGAATTTCCTAAACTCAAAGAAAAATTAAAAAAGAAAAACAAATTTGTAGATTGTATCCATTTTACAAATGAAGAAAAGAAAATAATTGAATGCATAAAACAAGGTACTGAAAACCTATATGAAATAAACACTAAAACAGGAATAGAAGCAGGAAAACTGCTAAGCTTTATGACTGTGTTGGAAATGAAAGGAGCAGTAAAACAAATTCAAGGAAGTAAATTTGTTTTAAACATTTAAATTTAAAAAATGATTCCGCTTAAATATTTTTTCGCGGAATCAAACAAGATCAATTATTATTATAATTGCTTTGCTAATTTTAAAAGTTCTGATGCTGCGTCTTTTATATCTTCCCGGGCAAAAATTGCCGATATGACAGATATTCCGTCAATACCTGTTCCCGCAAGCCTGAGAACATTGTCTGCCGATATTCCTCCTATTGCCACAACAGGTATATTTACTGTTTTACATATTTCTTTTAAAGTTTCTATTGAAACAGATTTGGCATCTTGTTTTGTGGATGTAGTAAAAACTGACCCCACGCCAATATAATCCGCGCCGCCTTTATCTGCTTCCACGGCTTCCTTAATTGTTCCGGCTGAAACGCCAATTATTTTATCAGGTCCTAACTTTTCTCTAGCTGATTTAAGTTCTTCGTCGCTTTGCCCTATATGTGCTCCATCTGCACCGACAGCAACGGCAATATCCACGTTGTCATTAATCACAAAAGGAATCTTATATTTATCTGTTACTTCCTTTACCTCCTGAGCAATTTTTAAAAATTCATTATAACCTGAATTTTTTTCCCTTAACTGAATAAATGTTGCTCCTCCCAATATAGCCTCTCTTACTGCTTCAGAAAGCTTTTTCCCTTTCAGCCATATCCTGTCAGTTATTGCATAAAGCAACAGCGATTTATCAATGTTTCCTGAAAACATATGCAGTTTCTCCTTTCTATTTTATTATTGCCTAAACCATGTCTTGCAAAAGATCTTTAAATGATTCGATGTATAGATTGCTTATTATTTCTATATCCTTTCTTTTATCTTTAAAAAGCTCATCAAAAACCCCAACAGTATAAAACCCCGCATCATTTGCAGTTGTCAGAGCGAAATCGGCATCTTCATAAACCACGATTTCAGACGGTTGTGCATTTAATTTATTTGCTGCCAAATAAAATATATCTGGCTTATTTTTCCCTGTTCCTACTTCATCACAGGTAACGATAAACGAAAAATATTCTATGATTTCATTCCTAATCAATGCTGTTTTTGCCAATTCTAACGGTGTTGCTGTTGCAACGCACATTATTGCCTGTTCGTTTTTAAGTCTCTTTAGATAATCCTTTACATAAGGCTTCAATCCTACATTATATTTATATTTATCCCTGATTAATTTTTTAATTTCCTCAATTATTTTTTCAACAGATAATTTAACTTTAAAAGTTTTCTGAAAATATAACGCCGACTCCGTCATCGACATAGGTGCAATAATTTCATTTAAATTGTCTGGTGGTTCTATACCCAGCTTTAAGAGATAATCTTTTCCTAAATTATTCCATGCAGGCATTGAATTAAGAAGCGTACCGTCTAAATCGAAAATATTGTATTTAAATTTTTTCAATGTTTATCTCCCTGTTTATAATTTCCGTTGTCATGGTACTGACATAATCAATCAAGAATGTTCTAAACGTCATAGTTCCCCCTTCAAATTTTTCTGTTTTCCTTTGAGCCAGCTGACCGGAAATACCCATGTCAGCAACAGCAGCTGCACAAGCATCCAATATGTCATCCTTATTTGCACCGCAGAAAGCTCCCAAAAGTGCCGTAGACATACATCCTGAGCCTGTAATCTTTGACATAATTGGATGCCCGTTTCTAATAAGACATGCTGTTTTTTCATCTGCAACAACATCTATAGCTCCGGAAACAGCAATTACACAATCCATTTTTTTGCTGAGTCCTTTAGCCATAGCAGCAATATCGTAAACATTGCCCTCAGTAATAGTATCTTTTTCAATAGCATCGACACCGCTGGTAGAGCCTATGCCTGTAGCAATACGCTTGATTTCTGAAGCATTGCCCCTTATAACCGAAAATTTAATATTTTCGGACAATTTTTCAAAGGTTTTATTCCGCAGTGCCGATCCACCCATACCAACGGGATCCAATATAACAGGAATATTTAGTTCATTGCATTTCCTGCCTGCAAGTATCATTGAATCATAATCATACAATGTTCCCATATTTAAAACAAGGCCTTGGCAGCAGGCGGCAGTTTCCTCCACCTCGCCCTTGTGATGAGACATGGTAGGAGAACCTCCACAGGCCAAGATAATATTTGCACAGTCATTTACTGTTACAAAGTTGGTTATGCACTGGACAACTGGTTTTACTTCAGATAAGTTTTTAAATATTTTCTCAAACACGTCATCTTTTCCTTTCAATTATATATTGCTATGCCTCAGTTATCAAGCATAGACTTTAGTTTATTAAAGGTGCCTGTTTTTTCCAATGTTTTTAGGAGCAGAACTGCCAGCATCGATCCCATAAAAGATGCAGGAACAAAAAACGGCACATAAGTAAATACAGAAGTCTTGGGCAATCCATAAAATATTCTCATAAATGGGTACGAAATAATGGCGCTGATTATACCGGTGCCGACAACCTCTCCTATAACTGCCCAATATAATTTCTGAAATTTTTTATATAAAATTCCTGACAAAAATGCTCCAACAACGGCACCTATTACTGCAAGTATGCTACTGCCATTTAACATCATCCTTAACAGCCCTATTAACAACGCACATACAAAGCTCCAGAATGGTCCTAAAAATACAGATGCCAACACATTTATAAAATGTTGAAACGGCGCCATCCTCGGAAACCATACAAAGGTATTGAGCACATAACCCATGCATGCCAGCAGTGCAGTAAAAATTTGTTTTTTTAGATTAATTTGCTTTTCTTTAATCATTGTTTACTCGTATGACGTATTTAAAATAAATACATCAATACTCTCTCCTTCCTTTTAAATATATTTTGTAGACTATTATGGAATAATGTAATAAAATTAAGTTATAAATAAAAAAAGCATAAAAAGAAGATTGCGCCCGCGGTGGTGCACCCCTTTTTATGCTTAAAACATAAAACGTTTCATCTCATTACTATTAAGCTGTTAAAAATCAATTACGTTTTTATATTTGCAACTATCTAATTATCAATTATCCACAATTAAAAACGGGATTACCAGCGCAGCGGCAATCCCATTTATTTCATAAACAGTCCCTACGTTGGCATTATCCAAATCAGGTACGGTCGAAACTTAAGTTTCCTCTCAGCCTATTAATAAGCTCCCGATATTTGATTAAATACATTATAATACAGATTGACTTAAAAAGCAAACTGTTTTTTATCTAATAATTCTTGTAGCTCCATAGTAATAATTTGAAAAATAACCTGATGCCAAGGTATCAATTCGGACAGCTTGTCCCGGTGCTGTAGAATGAATAAAATTACCCTCGCCTACATAAATTCCAACATGATTCAAGTTATTAGAATTTGAAGAATATTTGAAATATACCAAATCTCCGGGAATGAGCTGTGACTTGTTCACCCTCTCACCAACTGAATACTGTTCGGTTGATGAACGTGGCATTTTTACTTCAAAGTTTAACATTACATATTGAACAAATCCTGAGCAGTCAAAGCCTTTAGGTGTATTTCCTCCATAAGCATAAGGAGTTCCAATAAATTTTTTTGCATATTCAACAACTCCTATACCATTCAAATTTTGTTTTTCAATCAACGCACTGTTGACAATTTTTATGTATTCACCACATATATATGCAGTTTTAGAATTGAAGCTGATTTTATACCAATTTTCACTTTCTGACAATATTTCAATACTTGTACCAAGTGACAGCTTGCCCACTATTTCTGTTTCAGTTGAAGGACCACTTCTTACATTTAAAACATCAACTGTAACTATTCCCATTTCACTAGATTGTTCTTCCAAAGAAATATCTTCCGCATTTTCCCCATTGTAAGTAATTTCATCTGCAAATGCATTAGTACATAATAAAACAGATGAAAACCCCACTATAACAAACGCTTTCCTGAAAAATTTCATACCTATCCAACAATATAATTAAAATTCAATTATACATTCCTTTTCTTTAGTATCGTCATAGCTATAATATGTAAACTCAAATAGTCACATAATACTATAAAACCATATGCGGATTATATTATCAAAAATTGTATTAAAAGTCAATAGTAATTTTTTGTTTTCCAAATAAGCCACCTTAAAGCATTGAAATCAATTGCTTTTTTCATATAATTTATAATTTCCAACATATACTTACCTTAGTATTCAATTTACTTTTTTTATCTTGATAATACAACTGTTCTGCTGTTGTTGTGCCATTCTGTCTTATAATCAAAGGCTTCCATTACCGCCCTTAGAGGAATATAGGTTCTGCTTTCCTTGATTATTGCCTGCGTATCTGTCTGGATTCCCTTGCCATTAACATAAATAATGTTTTTACTTATAGGTACTTTTACCGTAACATCATTTTTTACTGCTGTTACCACCCTGCCGATATTATCATAGGTTACTTCAGCCCCGATGGCTTCCAGCGGTTTCCTTATAGGAATCATAGCTCTATTATCAGTATTAATAAACGGCACTCCTAAACCTTCTTCATCTGAAAAAATTAATTCTTTGTTGTCTAATATAACAGTAATATATTTGTTTAATTCTTCTTTTGATAAATGTGCCGTTCTTTTAATTACATCATCAATCATTGATACTATGCTGTATTCGTCATTGGTATCCTCATTAACGTCAAACAGCATCACTCCTCCTGCCTTATTCATGGCTATTTTTGTTTTTTCTCTTAAGGTGTTTATTCCATTATAATAAGATTCTGTCGGAGTTGTCGGAGCATAGTCTACAAAAGCATATTCAGGATTTAATGCAGCCAAGTCCCTGTACTGCATCCAGCTGGGCCTTGCATACAACGGCATGCCGATAACTATGTCTTCTGCATCTACACCTCTATTAAACCAGTAGTCTATAGAGGTTTCAGTAAACCAAATAGGGCTGTGGTCGGTGTTGTTGGTGTCATATGCCATTACATTTATAAAACTGTAACTCTCAAGGCATTTATCAGTTAATACCATAGATGGTTCAGGACCTTCTGTTCCTGACCAGGCACCGTTAAGTGCAGCCGTCATTTCCTTGCCTTTAAGCTTAAGAGCTCTGCTTAATTCAACTGTAAGTTTTTCATAATCACCAATGGTGTTTTGATACGGATGTTCCCAGTCAAGCTCCACTCCGTCTAAATTATATTCATCAACAAACATACATATATTTTCTACTAATAATTTTCTGGTTTCGTCTGATGCTGCCACTTCTTCAAACACAGGCTGAAGCGTATTTCCTTCATAAGACCATCCACCTACAGCTATAAAAACTTTAGCTCCGTCCTGGTGAGATTGCTTTACAAGTTCTTTAAGCTTTATGTCATCTTTAAATTCTACCAAAGTACCGTCTTTTTTAGGAATTAAAAAAGCATAAATAACGTGTGTCAATTTGTCTGTCTGCAGGTTTCCCACAGGCTCATTGAACAAATCACCTGAATAATAGCCTATTACCTTGAAGCCCCTTTCATCATCCGGTTCTGTGCTTTCCACTGCAAATGCCGGCATCAAAAATATATTAATCAGTAAAATTGCCGCAGTAACACAATTAAAAAGCCTTTTCTTTCTCATGATATTCCTCCACT
>DHER01000075.1 GCA_002399975.1 Firmicutes bacterium UBA4845
GTTCTAAACATATTATACGAGGGAGGAATAATATGAATACTTTAATTAGCGCAGATAACACATGGGTTCTTTGGGCCTTGATTATCAGTTCTGCAGCCATTAGCATTGTTCTTGAACAAAAATACAGTTGGGTTGCAAAGGTTTCCGGTGCAATAATAGCACTGCTTTTCGGTTTAGGTATGTCAAATTTAAGAATAATACCAACCGAGGCTCCCGTCTATGACGCCGTATGGGGATACGTGGTTCCGCTGGCCATACCAATGCTTCTTTTTAAGGCGGATATCAGAAAAATCTGGAGGGAAAGTGGAAGGATGCTCAAAGCTTTCGTATTTGCAGCAATTGGTACAAGCGTAGGAGCATTTGTGGCAACATTCTTATTGAAAGGAGCCATTCCTGAGCTGGGAAAAATAGGCGGCACAATGACTGCAAGCTATATCGGCGGAGGAGTAAATTTTGTTGCTATGACAGCTGTATTTAAACCTTCGGAGTATCTTGTAAATTCTACGATAGTAGCAGATAATCTGGTTATGGGAGCATTCTTTTTTGTTTACATGTATATACCGGCTTCTAAATTTTTCAGAAAACGCTTTAAACTGTCATATCCCAATTTGGACAACAATGTTGTAATCAATGACGAAGCAGAAAACAAGGCCGGTGCATACTGGTCAAGAAAGGAAATGTCTCTTAAGGATATAGCTCTTACAGTTGCAATTGCTTTTGGCATTGCATGTGTAAGCAGTGTAATAGGCGGCTTCATGGGCGGAGTGGTTCCCGAAGGTAATTTTTTCTTTGAAATGATAAAAATAATCTTAAGCAACCAGTACTTCCTTATAACAATCATAACTGTATCACTAGTGGCATTATTTCCTAATTTCTTTGATAATCTGGCAGGAGGGCAGGAAATAGGAACATTTTTGATTTATATTTTCTTCGTAGTAATCGGTATACCGGCTTCTGTGATGGAAATAATAGTAAACAGCCCGTTATTGTTTGTATTCTGTATAATTATAGCGGCAGCCAACCTGTTATCCTGTTTAATAGGTTCTAAGGTAACCAATATTACTCTTGAAGAAGCCATGCTTGCTGCAAATGCCACTGTAGGCGGTCCTACAACTGCAGCTGCCATGGCAATATCAAAAGGCTGGGAAGAACATATCATACCTTCGCTGTTATGTGGCCTCGCAGGATATGTATTTGGTAATTTTATAGCATTATTTGTGGGTAATTCACTCATAAACTTATTTGGATAGGGGGAAGATATGAAAATTTTTGACGGACATTCAGATATTTGGACAGATGTAACACAACGAACCTTAAAGGGTGAAAATAATATATTAAAAAAATATCACTTAGACAAATTAAGAAAGGGACAGATAGAAGGAAGTATATTTGTTATATGGATAGACCCACCGTATACGAAAGACCCATATGCCAGATCAATGCAATTTGTAGATTCAATAAAAAAGGAACTGGAATATTGCAAAGATTCGGTATTGATAGTCAGGTCATATGAGAACATTGAAAAAGCATTGGCGGAAAATAAGTTTTATATTCTGATTGGTTTAGAAGGTTTAAGCAGCATAGGTGAAAATTTAGATTTAATTGACTTTTTCTATGATTTTGGAGCAAGACATGCAAGCCTTACCTGGAATGAAGAAAACGCACTTGCCACCGGAACACGTGGTAATGCCGACAGAGGCCTGACAGAGCTTGGAAAAAAGGCTGTTAAGAAAATAAACCAGAAGAATATGCTTATGGATGTATCTCACTTAAATGATAAGTCATTCTGGGATGTAGTAAATGTGACAGATAAACCTATAATTGCTTCTCATTCCAATTGCAGAGCATTATGTGATGTTTCCAGAAACCTGACTGATGACCAGCTCAGTAAAATTGCCGAAACCGGCGGTTTGGTTGGTATAAATTCATTTAATGAATTTGTTCATAAAGATAAGAAAAAACAGACGGTTGAAATGCTTGCAAAGCACGTCGTCCACATGGCAGAGGTCATGGGAACTGACCATATAGGAATCGGTATGGATTATTGTGATTTTTTGGATGACAGCGCAATGAGCAGCTTCAGCTCTCAAGAAACATCATATACACTTAGACTGGAGGATGCGTCAAAAACGTACAACGTCATTACCGAATTAAAAAAGATCGGTTTTTCCAAGGATGAAATTGAAAAGATTGCATATAAAAATTTTCACAGGATAATAAAGGAAATAATAAAGTAATAAACAGGCAAGCTTAAAATACGTACGGAAGACATCTGACTGACAGACTGTCTTCCATACGTATTTTAATTATTACTCAGTGGTAAATGTAAAGCATATATCTCTTGTTTCATAATATAAGCCGTATGCACTTAATCACTGCTGCAATTATTCCAATTATAATCAGTGGAATAAGCAAAAATCCTATACTTAAAGGTATCAACAAAATTATAACGAACACTCCTGCAATTGCTCCAATAATCGTAAACACCACTTTCAGAAGCACGGCTCCTATTTTTATGGCAGCAACTATAAAAACAAAAAATATGGCTAATCCAAATAATATTTCCATTATATCTCCTACTTGTTTAAAGTATCTATAATTATAATACACACTAAAAGTTCAAAGTTTATTAATATAGAGTTAAAATATAATTAAAATTATGGCAAAATATCTTAATAAATGATATAATTAACTAATAAAAGTTAGGAGTGCCCAATGATTGATTTACACATTCATTCCAGATTTTCAGACGGAACAGATACTATAGACGATTTGCTGAAAATTGCAAAGAATAAAAATCTTCCTGATCTTGCGTTGACTGACCATGATACTACACTTGGAGTCAAGGAAATAGTGGAAAAAGGAAGCAAAGAAAACATTAATGCTGTTCCCGGCATTGAAATTTCATCAGTTTCAAATAATCGTATGATTCACATACTAGGATATAACATAGACATTGAAAACAGTCAGCTTCAAGAATTATTAAATATAATAAACAATTACTTTAATGAAACATTTTTTGAACACTACAGTTATCTTTTAAAAAACAACATACTGGATTTTGATATAAACAAAATAATAAAATATGCCTGCTACAAACAATCAATAGCTTTGTCCGATATTTTAAAGGCTATGATTGCAGAAGGTGCACCTTACACTCTTAAAGACTGGCCGGAATTTTTAAATACCAAAATAAAGCTCTACCATGGACATTTTATTGAAAATTTTCCTGTACATTCTTCAGAAGCCGTTGAAGTTATAAAGCAGGCAGGAGGAATTCCTGTCTTTGCTCATCCGGCCAAAATCGGCTATGCTGATTTAGAAGAAACCAAAATTCTACTTCCCCACGGTTTGAGAGGAATTGAAGTTTATTATCCGTACCATGATAAAAAATTAGTAGAACGTTATGAACATTTTGCACATAAACATGATTTGATTTGTACGGGAGGAACCGATTGGCACGGTTCCGAATTAACTACATGGAACGCTGAAATAGGAGATTTCGGGGTAAATGACATAAAAATACTCTCTACTTCATAAAATTTTCAATATCTTTAACAGTTTTGATAATATCACTAGAAAGATTAATTATTCCGTTTTTTTTGACCAATACATCATCTTCTATTCTTATGCCTATACCTTCTTCTTTAATGTACAGTCCCGGCTCAATAGTATACACGTTATTTTCCTGCATTGTCTTGTCTCTTCTTCTTAAATCATGAACATCCAAGCCCAGCGGGTGTCCTATGCTGTGATAATAATATTTTTCAACATCCCTGTTGTCTTTTATAATATTTAATGATTTCAGTCCTTTGGCAAAATGAGCCTTGACAGCGTCATTTACATCCACTTCAAACGCTCCCGGGTGCATTGCATCAACTGCCACATCCTGAGCTTCTAATACAATGTTGTAAACATCTTTCTGCCTTTGTGAAAATTTTCCGCTTGCAGGATATGTCCTTGTAATATCTGAAGCATAATTGTTGGATAAAGCTCCTAAATCAAGGAGTATCATACTGCCATCCTCTATTTTTTGTTTAAGATCTACATAATGGAGTATCACCGCATTCTCCCCTGAAGCACCAATAGTTTTAAAACTTGGTCTGGAGCCTTTCAACATTAATTGATACTCAAAATCAGCTCTTACCTGATATTCAAATTTTCCGGGGTTTAAATTCTTCATTACAAATTCCAGTGCTTCTTTAGTATAACCTATTGCCTTCTTGATTTCTTCAACTTCTTCTTCCGATTTGGAACTTCTCAGTTCAGTTATAATATCTAATGAGCTTTTTATGTTTATTGCAGGATATTGGTTTCTAAGCCAATGCGCAAGACCTCTGTACAGATCGTACGGCTCATTTTTATCTGTTATATATGAGAAAATATAGACATTATCCGGCCTGTCTGAAGATGAAAGCCTGCTTGCAAACTGCTCTGCAAACTCATTTTTATTTTTAATAGATTTAATTCCTGAAACCTCCATGGCTTTTTCCTCTTTCATTAAAATACCGAACCATTTTTCAAAATATTCGTCTACAGGCGGAATATACAAAGTTTCAGAAACTTCTCCTCCTATTTTGTTGATTAATAAAACCATATCTTCCTCATCTATACCGGTAAGATAGAAAAAGTTCCTGTCTACGGAAAATTCATATGACTGATCTGCACTTTCTCTCGGCGCTATGCCTGAAAAAAACACTGCAGTAGAATAATCCTCCATTTTTTTTGCAAACTTAGCTCTGTTGTTAATAAAAAAATTCTTATTCATTAGCCGATCCTCCAATACTTAATTAAGTTAATTATATACTCCAAAATTAAAACACGCAATAATAAGATACTTATTTCATAAACGTTAAACTAAGAAGTATAAAATAATTATTTCGCAAATTTTATTGATTTATATCCTGTAATAGTATATTATTTACATACGTCAGTAGAATAATTATAGTAGGAGGTAATTATGAAGAAAACAATCTTCACCCTAAGCTTGGCGTTAATATTGATATTTACATCGGTACCTGCATTTGCTCAAGGCACAGATGAAATTACTGTTTCTATGGACTCAGTTAAAATTGAATTTACCGATGATTCAGGATTCCCATTTGTAGATGAAAACTCAAAGACACTTGTACCTTTCAAAAAAGTCCTTGAAAATTATGGTGCAACTGTTGAATGGAACAATGACAGCCGTATTGCTACAGCCGTAAAAGGAGACATAAAGGTAGAAGTTCCCATCGACCAAAATTACATAATTGTAAACGGACAGCAAAAAGCAAATGACACCGCAGCTAAAATCGTAAATGGAAGGACATTTTTACCTATAAGGTCTGTCATCGAAGCTTTCGGAGCAGATATAGAATGGGACCAAAATACTAAAAACGTTGTAATTACAACAACACCTGTGGATGCTAAAAAATTATTTGCAGAAGCAAACGACAAATCATATGAATGGAAAAACTATGACACAAATGTGCTAATGAAAATGTCTATTCCTTTCAAAGACGATTCCGGCACTGCTCAAACAATAAACATGGATATGAAAATGATGATGACCATATTCATGGAACCATACATGAAAGCTAAAATAAATTCGAGTATTGTAATGGAGTCAATGGGAGAGGAATTAACTCAGCCCATGGATATGTATTTATCAACAAATGATAAGTCATATACTACTTATATAGGAACAAAAGATAATAAAACAGGTCTTTATAACTGGGCAAAATCAACCATTGAAGATGAAACGTTTGCTAATTTATTAAAATATAATGATGCTTATATAAAAGAAAATAAAGAATTAACAGAAAAGTATACGAAAGATGTTAAATATTTAGGTAAATACAATGACCCTTCAGGAAGAACACTGCTGAAGTTGGAATATACGCTTTCCGGTGATATCTACAAGGATATGTTAAGTAAATATTCAGAAGAAATGGCTGAGATATCAGGAGAAGAAGATGCTGAAATGAAAGAAGCATTTGAGGCTCTTGCTTCCGGCAATATTGGGGACATAACCTACATAGCGTATATTGATGAAGCAACAGGCGAATTTGCAAAATATGAAATGAATTTAGGCAGTATGATGACATCCATAATGTCAGGAATGACTGAAATCCCCGCTGAACAACTGGAAACACTAAAACAAATGAAAGTCGAAATGATTATGGATATTTCAAATATAAACCAGGCAAAAGATTTTGAAATTCCTAAGGAAGCACTGGATGCTCCAGAAGTATCTGAAACAGTTCAGTAAATATCAGTAATATAAAATCTAAATAATAAATTCAATAAGGCATGCAGGCGGGCCGCTATTAAAGCGGGCCCGCTTTTTCAGCCCAAACCATATTATCATTATATTGGAGATACAAATGAAAAACTTATTAATTTTTACAATGATATTTTTGCTTTCAGGGTGTATATCAACATCGGATCCCCAGACTGATCCCGGTACCGGAAATAATGGAAATCCGCCTAAAATAGAAGAAACGGTTCAGCCAACTGAACCAAAAGATACAAGCCTGTTTCATGAATATAAAAGTGATGCGTTAAAAACACTGAACAATATGACACTGGAAGAAAAAGTCGGACAGATGTTTCTTGTGAGATGCCCCGATGAAGAACAAAGAGATCTTTATCTTTCAATGAAACCCGGAGGATTTATTCTGTTCGGAAAAGATTTTGCCGACAAAACAAAACAGCAGATTATCGACGACATAAGATATTATCAAGCTAATAATTCTATTCCTATGATAATAGGTGTCGATGAAGAAGGAGGGACTGTGGTCAGAGCAAGCTCAAATCCACTTCTAATCGAAGAAAGGTTCAAATCTCCTCAGGAACTTTATATAACAGGAGGCCTTGAAGCCATTAAGCAGGATGCTGAAGAAAAATCTAAGTTTCTTCTAAACCTTGGCATTAATTTAAATCTTGCTCCTGTTGCGGATGTTTCCATAAACGAAACAGATTTCATACATCAAAGAGCTTTTGGCAAATCTGCCCCGGAAACTGGAGAGTATGTCAAAACAGTGGTGTCTGCAATGAAGCACAGCGGCATATCCTCTACACTAAAACATTTCCCGGGCTATGGAAGCAATGCCGACACTCATACAGGGTCAGCCTATGACACGCGGCCCTATGAACAGTTTGTAAACAGCGACTTTATACCTTTTAAAGAAGGAATAGATTCAGGCGCAGAAAGCATACTCGTCTCTCATAATATAGTTGAAGCTATAGACGGTGAACTGCCGGCATCCCTTTCAAAAAATATTATTGATATTCTAAGAAATGATATGAAATTTACCGGAATTGTCATGACCGACGATTTATCAATGGAAGCAATAACAAAGATTCAAACAGACCTTTCTCCCGAAACCACGGCGGTATTGGCAGGAAACGACATGCTGATAGTAACTGATTTTGAAAGTAGTTTCAAATCACTTCTAAATGCTGTAAAAACCAGCAGTATATCGGAAGAAAGAATTGATGAGTCCGTTTTAAGAATATTGCAGTGGAAATATTATATGAAACTTATGTAGGAATGTATACAGCAGGTGATGAAAAAACTCACCTGCTGTCAGGGATTTAATGCTCATGCAGGTATTCATTAAATAAATCACTTAACTTTTTCACAACGTCCATATCTCCTATGTCAGGTTTGCCCATCATATCTGCTCTTATAAGTTCAAGCAGATCATCCAGTCTCTCTTCTCCCACGTCATTAATAAGCTTCTTAATTCCTTTTTCTTTTACGCTAGAAACCACTTCTTTTATATAGTGAAAGCGGATTAAAATTTTTACCTCGTTTATAAATTTTTCGTCATATTTCAACCTTTTAAGTATTTTTTCGCTTTCCTTGGCGGATTTTATATGATGGCCATAAAAATGCCCTCTCCCATTTGCATCCATAGTAAAACAGCCGGGCTTTGCAATATCGTGCAGAAGAGCTGCCATTCTTAAATGAAGCTCAGGCTTTATGGAATCTAAAACCACCATTGTGTGATCCAAAACATCCTTGTCATGATAAGGCGTATGCTGCTCAAAGCCTTTCAATTCAAGCAATTCAGGAATAATATCCTGCATTTTTCCATTTTCGATCAAACTATATATACCATCTGAAGGTTTAGGACTCATTAATATTTCATTTAATATATTCTTACACATATTTCTCCTCGTTTGTAAAACTTTTCATTATATACAACTACATCTAATAAAGCGATACATCATATTATCAGTTAAATCATATTATATCATTTTATATTATCTTTCAATAAAATCCATTTATAAATTAATTATTTCTATTACATCTTTCTTAAAAAAAAGAGGCACTGCCTCTTTTAGTTTTTACACCTTGAATTTTAAATCCTTACTTTCTAATCCTTGTCTTTTAATACTTCAACGGCTTTTTGAAGCTGACTGTCCGTATCATAAAATTCATATCCGTATCCCGGTGCATCTTCAGGCAATACTATTTCTATATCCGGTTCAATTCCAATTCCATGAATATTGATTCCATTTGGAGTAAAGTATTCAGAAACGGTCATCTTAATACCTTCGCCGTCATTTCCAAATCTTTGAACTCTTTGAACTATCCCCTTGCCAAATGTTTTTGTCCCTATAAGAGTTGCCCTGCCTGTATCTTTCATTGCTCCAGCCATTATTTCAGAAGCACTAGCACTTCCTTCGTTTATCAACAAAGCAATCGGAATATCTTCAGCATTAGCATCTGATTTAAAATATTCAACCTCTCCTGATTTGGTTTTAGTATACGTTACTGTACCTTCACCAAGGAACATATCTGATATATCAACTGTTGCATCAATAATTCCCCCTGGGTTATATCTTAAATCTATTACCAGTGACTTCATTCCCTGATCCTTAAGGTCCTTATATGCTGCCTTAAAGTCTTCCGCTGTCTGCATATCAAATGTGGTGATTCTTATATAACCTATTTCGTCCTCGAGCATCGAAGGTTTTACAGTTTTGATTTTTATTTTTTCTCTATTTACAATAACATCCGAAACATCATGATTCCCGTCAGCATTTTCTCTTTGAATGGTCAACGTTATACTTGTGCCCGGTTCACCTTTCATGATATTTACAGCCTGATCCATTTTATCGGCAGTATATTCAGTGCCGTTAATTCTCACTATTTTATCACCCGTTTTCAAGCCGGCCTTTTCGGCAGGTGTATCCTCAATTGGCGATACTATCAATATTTTATTATCATCACTGGCTGTTACATAGACTCCTATACCTTCATATGTGCCTTCCGTATCTTGCATAAGTGCAGAAAATTCTTCCTTAGACATAAACTGGGTATAAGGATCACCCAATGCTTTTAAGGTGCCTTCTAATGCACCTTCAAGCATTTTACTTTCATCAGCGTCATAAAGAAAATCCTGTTTTGCAATTTCCATTACACTTTCCTGTTTTGCGTACTTATCATGCATATTTTTCATTTCTGTATATGCTTCCTTTGATAAAACCACCTTCTGACCTATTCCAACAAGAAACACATTTCCTAATGTAAGAGTCAAAAAAGCAGTTACCAAAACAACCGCAACAATAGTAAGAATATATTTTTTCTTAGATACCATATACTCAACTCACTCCCGACAATTAATGTTAAGCCCAAAATTAAGTGCTTTATTTATTTATATGCCACGCTGTACCATTTTATCCTATCTAAATTAATACAACAATAACCACATGAATAATATTATAACATAATTTGCTATAAATAAAAAAGATTTATTGTTTATTTTTATCTGGCAATAAATTTTCTTTTTTTTACTATTGATATTTTTACTTGTTTGTAATATAATTTATTTGTTTCGGACCATTAGCTCAGGGGATAGAGTGCTGGACTTCGAATCCAGGCGTCGGGGGTTCGAATCCCTCATGGTTCAGTAAATTCAATGGCTGTAGGATTTAAAAGCTATGTTTTATATAAAATTTAACTCTTTTTTAACTCCTAACTCCAAAATAAAAAAATGCATAGATAATTCTACGCATTTTTTTATTGTAACGCTTTGTCCATCAACTCATATAATACACCAGGCTCATAAGAAGCCGAAAAATTTTAGTGGCCACCTCCCCATGAGTTAGCCGGATATTGAAAGAGCAGAACCGGCACTTTTATGGTGACTGGCTGCCCTATGTTTTTATTATAAAAAATGTTGACATATATAAACAACTATGTTATTCTAAATGAGTATTACAGATGTATTTATAGATTTCACATGTTTTTAGAGATTATATGTATATTAAGTGTATATAATTTGTAAAAACATGTGAATTTTTTATATTTGCTATGCGATATAAATTAAAATTAGGAGGTACCTCATGAATAAAGGTACAGTAAAATGGTTTAACGCAGACAAAGGATTCGGATTTATTACAACTGAAGGTGGAGATGATATATTTGTTCACTTTACATCTATACAGGGAGATGGATTTAAGTCCTTAGACGAAGGCCAAGCAGTTAGCTTTGATATTACTCAAGGGAACAAAGGGCTGCAAGCTTCTAACGTAAATATAATATAATTAAATATTTTTCGTAAGAACATTAAAACCCGAAAAATTAACTTTTCGGGTTTTTTATATTCATCAAATCTCACTTATCGAATCTATACAGAAAATGCGTATGCTATCATAAGATTACTTTAAATATTATTCATAAAAAGACTTTAAATTATTATAATAATCTATATATCTTTTTATTTGTAATTTTAATAACTTTATGATATGAATATGATAAAACTATTACTAATAACAAGTATATCCATAAAGATTCTCCATTCTCCATAAAATCAGGCTTAATAATTTTTGATATTAAATATCCCTCAAATAAATAAAGTTCATATGAATAGCTCCCTATCTTTTCTAAAAATAATGATTTTAAATTATAATGCCTTAATACAATTAACATACCGGTGATTGTTAATATAAAGAAAACATCATTAATTATATAGTCAACAGCACTGGATAAATCGGCATTGAAATTCAAGTAGAAAATTATTGATGATGTAATTATTAAGGGTATTAGCAGACGATTTTTATACTTTACAACATATTTCTCTGCATACATGGCATAAAAAACGCCAATAGGAAATATGATCGAATGCCCCTCCCACAGATAACTTGCACCACCAACAAAATCAGTTAACCCGATTATTATTGACATCAATGAAAAACTAAATAAGGCTGCAATTTTTAACAAGTCCCTTTTTACAAATCTAAATGTTAAATAGAATGCCACATACCAAATTATAATGAACGAAATATACCACATTGTCTCATCTACAGATCTGCTAAAATCAAGACCAAGTACTGCCAATAAAATTGTTGCGGTTGAATGTTTAATCCCGGACAAGTAGTCAACAATAATCCATAAAACAGTTACAACGCTGTATGGTATTAAAACCGCAGTAATTCTTTTTTTAAAAAATCCGTCTAATCTTTTATTCTCAAAGGACTTTGTCAAACCATATCCGGATATAAACAAGAAAAGAGCAACTCCCATACTTCCGAATGGCTGCATGAACCTCCAATCATAAAATTCCGTATTTAGGTGCCCTAAAATAACCATTAATATAGCAAGACCTTTAATTTGTTCAGTACAAACAAAATCAAGCGAAAAATCTCTTACTTTTGAGTAATCATATCTAAAATAAATTAATATTAATGCAAAAACTATTGTTGATAAGATGTACAATCTATATTGCTCCTTTATTATGTCATTATTACACGATAAAAATTAATTATTAAAACATATAACAAATTTTATAAATTGTTTCGTTTTATCTATCCGACAGATCATATTATATATTTATAGTGCCCCAATTGTCTAGGCTATATCATAAGTTAAATTATATCATTATAATAGTATTCGTTATATTTACATAATAAACTCAGGTATTAGATCTTAGCATATTCTTAAACTATTATTAACAAAGAGAGAGCTGCAATTATAGCAGCACTCTCTCTTTATTATATTTAATACCTTATTCTTCCACAGCCTCTTCTCCTGGGTGGGGGCGGCGGTGGAGGTGGCGGTGGCTTAGGGCAGCTACATCTGCCAAATCCGTAACCTAATAAAAGCCATGGTGCTAATCTACAAATCATACTATCATTCCTTTATTTTATAAGCTATATTATCTTATTCATTGTTAAGATATAGGTTACATAAAAAAGTAACTGTAAATCTAATATACTAAACCTTAACTATCTGAGCCAATATCTTTTTTTTGAAGTATATCAATTGACTTTCTTAATATTTTCGGTACGGGTATACCCATTAGACCGGCATTTTCTACAATAGACAAAGCCTCATTTGCTATATACCCGATTACAACCGCATTTCTTATCATTTCTGTGCCTGTTGTAAGCAAATCCAACTGTACTGCCACTAATACTATTAAAAGTGTGACACCCTTTCTATACAATCCCTTCCAGCCGGCTCCGCTTTCTAAAGCACCTGATTCTGTTTTTCCGGATTTTTTAAATATTCCCGCTACTATTAATCCAGTAACGTAGTCAACAGCCATAAACAGTATTAATATTCTTAGCGCCGTATCCCAGCCTCCAAGTAAATTCGCTATAATACTGCCAGCAATTCCAAGCGTACCGAATATTTCCAATCTTATTGCATTTATATTTTCCATAGCAAATTTCTCCCTTCAAGAAAGGATCATATAAGCCTTCCTTCATTATTATATGCAGTTTGCCTATGCTTGTCTTAAGGTTTTGCAACAGCTTCCTTTTTTGGGGTATTTCTGCTCATACTGGCCCGTTCTAAAATAAACCGATTCAAAATGCAGAAAGAGCTTACTCAAAAACAAATGAGCAAGCTCTCTATACAAAACTGTCAACAAATTTAATCCAAATATTTAATGCCGTTTACTTTTTTAATTCCAAGTCCCGGAACATCATTTAATATTATTTTATATTCATTAAATACTGCTCCTCCTTCTACAGGGTCTTCACTGCAAAGGACAGGCCCGTCCAAGTCTATTTTTGTTATGACGCTCTTTGCCGCAGCCAAGTGAACTGCCGCATTTACACTTACTTTGGCTTCGAGCATGCAGCCTATCATGCATTCGACACCGTATATTTCAGCAACGGAACAAATTTTCAATGCATTGTGGATTCCACCTGTTTTCATTAATTTAATGTTTACAAAATCTGCAGATCTTTCCTGAAGAATTTTTAAAGCATCTCCCGGCGAAAACACACTTTCATCTGCCAGAACAGGTATTGAAACATTATCAGTAACAAATTTTAATCCATCTATATCGTGTGCTTCTACAGGCTGCTCCACGAATTCCACATTAAGCCCTTCGTCTTCCATTTTTCTTAATATCTTAACTGCTTCTTTAGGCTTCCATGCCTGATTTGCATCAATCCTCAGATTTACATCATATCCCACCGCTTTTCTTATGGCTTTCATTCTTTCAATATCTTTGGACGACTCCTTGCCAACTTTGATTTTTAACGTATCAAAACCTCTTTTTACAGCATCAATACTATCTCTTGCCATTTCTTCCGGCTCATTTACGCTTATTGTTATATCCGTAATAATTTTATTTCTGTATCCTCCCAGTAATTTATACAAGGGAGCATTATACATCTGACCATACAGATCATACAATGCTATATCTACTGCCGCTTTTGCACTGGTGTTTTTTTGGATGCATCTATCAAGCTTAAGCATAATATCCTCAAAATTTTCAATATCCATGCCTATAATACTCTTGATTATGTGCTCTTTCAACGCACCTGTTATAGATCCTTTAGTATCCCCCGTTATTACTCCTGTAGGCGGAGCTTCCCCATATCCTACATTTCCTGTATCCGTATGAATCTCCACAATTATGTCTTCCACACTGTTTACTGTTCTAAGAGCTGTCTTAAACGGTGTCTTCAAAGGTACTGAAATTTCACCTATTCTGATATTTTTAATTTTCATTTTCTTTCTCCTCAATAATTAATTAGCAAGCTCTTTGATAGCTGCGGCCATTACCTGAACATTTTTCATCAGCGAACCAATTTCTATATACTCATCAGGTTTATGTTCCACCATGGGCTGCCCTTTGAAAATCGGCCCGAAAGCTACTATGTTTTTCATTGACTTGGCATATGTACCTCCTCCAATGGAAATCAACTCAGCTTTTTCGCCGAACTTTTCTTCATATACCTTTTGGAGCTTTTTTATAAATTTCGTATCCGGCGATACATAAAGGCTCTCCTTATGTCTTAAATATACTTCTTCCAATTTTCCAATGCTGATTTTTTCCTTAAATGTGCCGATAAAATCATCAAATTTTTTTGTAACCGGATATCTCATGTTAATTTCAATGTTTATCTCATTTTCATCTCCAAATATAGTTCCTAAATTAACGATAAGCTTACCGGATATTTCATCCTCGGAATAAATTCCCAAGCTTTGTCCATTCAGTTCAATGCCGATGTATTTATTAAAGAAATCAACAAATTCTTTGAAATCTCCCGTAAAACCAATCTTACCTAAAAATAGCATCAAATGAGTTATTGCATTCTTCCCTTTTTCAGGTGTACTGCCATGGGCAGGTATCCCATATGATTTTATTATCATTGAACCATTTTTTTCAATTATATTTATCCCGTCAATTTCATCAGAAATTTTTTTAATTTCTTTCATTCCGTTTTCAGGTACTGATACAACCGCCTCAGCATAATCCGGTACAACATTGGCAGCCGTACCTCCCTTAATAGACTTTAAAATAAATTTGCCGCCTTGATTCAACAATCTTTTGTACTTGCAGGTTACAATACCTTTTTCACCGTTGATTATGGGGTATTCAGCATCAGGTGTAAATCCTGCCACCGGCATTTCCTCGCCTTTGTCCACATAGTGTTTAACACATTTACTTCCGGTTTCCTCATTCAAACCAAAAAATATCCTTACTCTTCTTTTTAAAGGTATGTTCAAATCCTTTATAGCTTTTAACGCATACAAAGCGCCTATAATCGGGCCTTTGTCATCCGTGGTCCCTCTTCCATAAATCCTGCCGTTATGGATTTGTGCCTCGTATGGCGGATATGTCCATCCTTCTCCTTCAGGAACCACGTCTAAATGGCCCAGGACAGCAATCATTTCATCGCTTTTTCCATATTCTGCATAACCAATCATGTTATCTAAGTTGACGGTTTTAAATCCAAGTGAACCTGAAAGCTGCAGACAATATTCTAATGCTCTTTGAACCCCTTCACCAAAAGGCATATCACCTTTAGGATCGCCTTCAACACTTTTAATTCTTACACATTCCTGCACGCTTTTTACTATTTCATCCTGCATGCTTAAAACTTTTTCATCAAGCAAAATATCACCTCAAATAATTTTTAATTTACCGACATTTCATCATATACCATTTTAGAGATTGATCCTATTATCTCCCTTCCGTCTTTATTGCTTTTAACTTTATTGGTAAGAACACAGATAATATATTCCCTATCAGGAAGATATACTATTCCTCCATCATGCTCCAGGCTATCCAGGTCTCCGGTTTTGTGCGCAATTACGGTTTCTTCAGGTAAATACAAATCCAACCTTCCTTTAACCTGCTGCTTCTTCAATATATCCATCATCATGTTACTGTAAGTTTTATTTACATTTTCACCCTTATACGTAAGCTCCAGTATATGAGAAAAATCATCTGCCGTTGTGAAATTATCTCTTCCTTCATTTGCTGCCTGGGAATCCATCATTTCCCTTTGAAGTCTGGTTTTTTTCATTCCTAAATTTTTTATGTTAGAATTAATATTATCCATTCCAAGCATGTTTATTAATATATTTGTAGCCATATTATCACTTAAAATAATCATTAATGTACATATTTCCTTTATAGTAAATGTATGGCCTAAGTTTAATTCCTTAAGTATTCCATCACCGTCCGTTTTCATTTCTTCTGTAATTTTAATCTTATCATCTAATTTATATGCACCTTCGTTAATCTTATTAAAAAGTTCTGACATTATAGAAACTTTAATAGTACTGGCTGATGGAAACTCCATATCCCCATTAATTCTGATTTTCATGTTGCTCTTTAAATCCTTTACTGCCACGGCAACATTTCCTTTTTGTGTTTTAATATAGTTTCTTATTTTTTCCTCTAACATATTATACCTCTATTCAAAACAAGATTTTATAACTACGAGAATTACTGAACCTATGGTTACAATAATACCGTATTTGACTAAATTCTTCATATCTTTGGATCTTGCAAGACCCATCTGCCCGATCATGTCAGCTTCAGGATACGCAAACGATGTAATTTGGCCTGCAACAAGCAGTATCAACGCCCATAATGAAGGAGAAACATTAAGCTGCTGAACAAGAGGTTCAAACATATTGTCCATTACTATATTGTCTGCTGTTGCAGCTCCTCCGACTCCGAAAATTCCTGTTAATGCTGCCACAAATGAAAATATTACCTTACTTTGTGATTTTAGCAACGGGTTCAGCAATGAAACCAATTTTTCAAATGCGCCTGCCTCAGCAATAAAATTAATAAACGGGTTAAACAATATAAACATTACAAACAACCACATCATGCGCGAAGCACCTTTGATGAAAGTATCAACCAAATCATTTGGGTTTAATTTCCCTGCAAAACCAGTTATGGCAGCAGATAATGTTATAACTAAAATAGCATAAGATGACCCGCTCTGAAGATAGACCCCATACCCTATCAATGCAGCCATTGACAGTCCAAAGGCCAGTGCCGCCTTTTTCACCTGGTTACTGGCTACATAATTATCCTCATATTCTTCAATATTCTCATAGGCATACATTCCCAAAGTCTTCTTTTGTATTTTGTTTGACATTATATATGTGATCACTAATACAAGAACAGCCAAAGGAATACCTGCAGCCATCATGTAATTACCATAACTTAAACCGGTAAGACCCATTATAGTAACAACCTGAGGTGTATATGGCCCTATGAACATACCTGTCAGGCCGGCACCCATAAAAATCACTGCAACTGTTGACGGAGTAATGCCAATGGCAGCCACAAGAGGTATGATAATAGGAGCAATAATAGCATTTGCTCCCGCCAGGGTGCCAAGCAGTGAAACAAGTACCATAGAACTTACCATTGTTGCAATAATAGCTTTCCTTTCACTATCAACTCCGATTTTCTTAACAAGACTCATAACAAGGTATTCCGCCACTCCTGTTTTTTGAAGTATTGCCCCCAGGCCTGAGCCAAGCATAATGATGAAACCTATGGTTCCTAAAAAGGATCCTAAAGACTCGGAAATAATACTACCGAAATCCGAAAATTTCTGTTTTGTAAGTATCCCGCTTAAAATGACACATATAATAACGTTTAATATAGGATTAAAATCTTTAAATGATAAAATAATGTAAATAAGCAATGGCACTAAAGCAAAAATCGGTGATAAATTAAATAACATAGTAATCCTCCTTTAAAATTAATATATTGTAAATACAGTAACTAAACGGCCTCCCAAAATTTGAAATTCACCTCCTTTTAAATTTTTTTTATAAAAACAAAAACCCAACAACAACAATTACTTGTTATTGCTGGGTTTTATTTACTCCGATATAGTTTTACTACATCACATAAACAAAGCAGCTACGCATAAAATTTATTTTTAACATCCTGATACTTTTTAATGGCATCCTTATAAGATACAATTACAGCCTTTTGAGATGTTCCATGATATCTTCTTTTAATTTCCTGTTCCAATTCGTCAAATTCAAAGAAATTTTTTCCAATAAACAATTTCTTAATAAATTTATCAGTTATGTCGATTGTATGAGTACATCCAATATCGACTATTTTATCATTTTCCGTGTTTATTACAAACGCAATGTAAAATGAATTATAAATTAATGTAATGGCATTATCCAAATTGGTTCTGGATTCACCTATTATATAAACTGTTTCATTCATTATACCACCTGCTACCAAAAATCATCCATATGAAATCATTTTCTCATATATCATGATATATCAATTACTGAAATAATTCAAGAACTTTTTTGTTTCCTTTGAAAATTTGTCGATTATCCCAAATATTCCTTTACTACTCTGGGACTCAGCCAGCGCATCACAACGTAAGCAGAAAAAACCGTATTTGATGCAGGCTTCCATACCACAGTGTTCCCTGCGATCGCCGGAGCACCATGCAAATTGCTTGCTATTAAAATTAAAAGGTGTTATAGCAAAAATAAAACCTTCCAAAGGCCTGTACTCAGTTCTGTTCCAAACATCCTTTGTAGAGTTAGGCTGTTCACAGTACAATTGTCGCAAACAAAAAGCGTTATACCTTAAAAAATCAATTAATTCACATGCCGAATCTATCTCCGCCTGTTTATATGTTTTGCTTTGAGTCAACATGAAAATTAGCTAGAAATAAAAAGTCTTTTTTGCTTTTTATATGCAGCTATTATATAACAAGTTTCAAATTTTTTCAATACATTAAATTTTTTAACTGCCGCTTATTGAGCCGAAAAATTTAAAATTCATAAAATTCAGGTTTCTTATCAAAGAAAAAAACAGCTACACCCCCTATCCCTATATGAGAACCTAATACTGCACCTATTTCAAAAATTGTAGTCTTGCATCCATTGATTGCTTTTTTAATTTTCTGTTCTACGTTTAAAGCAGCCTCTATATCTCCCGCATAGCTGATTCCTATTATTTGGTTTGTAAATTTAGCTGTCCCTGCTTGCACGTCCCTTATTAACATTTGAATTACCCTTTTGCTGCCGCGAATCATTTTAGAAACCACTA
Source organism: Firmicutes bacterium UBA4845 (assembly GCA_002399975.1). Taxonomy (GTDB): domain Bacteria; phylum Bacillota; class Clostridia; order Tissierellales; family Sedimentibacteraceae; genus Sedimentibacter. The sequence goes on from DHER01000075.1 coordinate 18,810, forward strand.
TGGATCCATTATCTACAGTCAGATATGGCTTTATGTTTAATGCATTTCCTACATAGCTTATTGTTTTATTTATTCTTCCACCCATTGACAGCCATCTAAGATCAGCAATTGTAAAATAGTAAACTATATGATCTATCATAAATTGAATTTGGTTAATTATGGTTTCAAAGGGATGCTTTCTTTCAATCATCTTCAAAGCTTGCAAGGCTATGATCCCAGTGCCTCCGGCTCCGCCTTTTGAATCTATAATTGCCATTTTTCTTTCCGGATATTTTTCTCTATAAGAATCAATTATCGTTTTAGCAAAATTATATGTTCCTGACATTTTAGACGAAAAAGCAATATAAATGAAATCGTCCTTATTAGAAATACACTTTTCAATAACCTTAGAAACAGATTCATAAGATACCTGAGAAGTTTTCAGGGCCTTTCCATCCTTCATATATTTATAAACAGTATCTACATCAATGTCAATTCCGTCCAAATAAGAAACATCATCAATAATAATATTCAGAGGAATAATTTCAATATCATAATTATCAGTTATGTCCCCATTTATGTCACATGTACTATCTACTATTAATTTAATCATACTTTTTCCTTTACACTTGGTTTTTAAAACTACATAGTTATATATTAACCTTACCATAAAGATTTTTCAATTGTTTTTTTATTTTAAATTTATTCAAAAAACTTTTTATGCCTGCAAGCAAGAAAAAAGTATTTGCAAATAATACTCATAAATATTATAATTATATAAATACATACTAAAGGGGATTAAAATGACCTTAGATAAAAAGAAAAAATTTATAATAAACGTAGCATTTATTTTTACTATTTATGCAGTACTGCGTTTTATATTTGTATATGCAATACACTGGTTTATGCCTTTTATTGTAGGATTTTTAATAACAATTGCTTTAAGACCTGTAACCAGACTTGTTAACAAGTTTATAAGAAGAGGTAAGGGCGCAGCCATTTTTGCAATAGCTGCTTTTTATGCGGTTATAGCATTGCTATTATGGTTTTTAATAACATCCTTAATATCACAGATAACAGATTTAATTAATATAATGCCTAATCTATATTTTGACAGAATTGAACCGCTTTTTTTAGAATTTAATGAATGGATTGTTGAAAATGCCAAAACTGTTTCTCCCGAAACAGCAAACTCTATTTCTCAGATAATAACAAACAGTATAAATTACATATCAGACATTGTTAAAAATGCATCTATAAGCATTGTACAATTTATAACCAGGCTGATTTCTAATTTTCCAATGTATTTAATAACAATAATATTTACTATAGTTTTGTCAGTGTTTATAAGTGTGGAATACGACAACTTAACAGCTTTTATAAAACGCCAGCTACCGCCAAAATTTAATTCTACGTTTTCTGAAGCACGGGTATTTTTAACAAGTACACTCTGGAAAATGATTAAATCCTACTTAATTATAATGTGTATAACATTCTTAGAATTATTTACCGGCCTGTCAATACTGAGGGTTGACTATGCTCTGCCTATTGCTGCAATTGTAGCCGTATTAGATATTTTGCCCATTCTAGGTTCAGGCGTAATACTTATTCCGTGGGCAGTTGTTGAACTGATATTAAAAAACTATAGCCTATGCGTCGGACTCTTTGCACTATATCTGGTAATCACCATAGTAAGAAATATAATAGAACCGAGAATAGTCGGAAGTCAAATCGGCCTGCACCCTATCATCACAATAAGTTCAATGTACGCAGGGCTTAAATTATTTGGATTCGCAGGATTTATTTTAGGGCCGGTTGCTGCAATTCTTGTTAAATACCTTAATGACACGGGAAAAATTCATTTGTTTAAATAACAGCTTTCAATTGCCACATAACAATATCAAAAAATAATTAGCAAGGCAAAAGCCTTGCTAATTATTTTTATTTATTTCTTTTTACTCTAATTAAATAATACCCTGTGCCATCATAGCATCTGCAACTTTCTTGAATCCTGCCAGATTTGCTCCTGCTACCAGATTATATCCTAATCCTGCTTCTTCAGCTGCTGCTACGGAGTTACTATAAATATTTTTCATTATTTCATGTAATTTCGCATCAACTTCTTCAAATGTCCATGAATATCTCATAGAATTCTGGCTCATTTCTAATGCTGATGTAGAAACTCCACCGGCATTAACAGCTTTAGAAGGTGCAACCAACATTCCACTGTCTTGAATGAACTTTAATGCATCATTTGTAGTAGGCATGTTTGCTACTTCTATATAATATTTAGCTCCGCTTGATGTAATTTTCTTGGCCTCATCCATATTGATTTCATTCTGAGTAGCACATGGCATATAAACATCTGCCTTTACTTCCCAAGGTTTCTTCCCTGCAACAAATTTAACTCCAAATTTGTCGGCATAATCTTTAACCTTGTCCCTTCCTGATGCTCTCATAACCAACATGTAGTCTTCCTTTTCGCCTTTATTAACTCCGTCCGGATCGTAAATATATCCATCAGGACCTGATATTGCAATTACTTTTCCACCTAGTTGATTTATTTTCTGAACAACGCCCCATGCTACGTTACCAAATCCAGATATTACAAATTTCTTTCCTTTTACTTCTTCTCCAAAATGTTTAAATACTTCCTGTGCATAGTAAACAGCACCATAACCTGTTGCTTCCGTTCTAGCTAAGCTTCCTCCAAAAGGTATTCCCTTGCCTGTAAAAGCTCCATTTTCAAAAGCTCCCTTAATCCTTCTGTATTGTCCATACATATAACCTATTTCTCTTCCACCGCAGCCTAAGTCTCCGGCAGGAACATCAACATCCGGACCAATATGTCTGTATAATTCTGTCATAAATGACTGGCAGAATCTCATAACTTCAGCGTCTGATTTACCTCTTGGATCAAAATCAGAACCACCTTTAGCTCCACCTATAGGAAGACCTGAAAGCGCATCTTTAAATGTCTGTTCAAATCCCAGGAATTTCATTATTGCCCAATTAACTGACGGATGGAATCTAATACCGCCTTTGTAAGGCCCTATAGCTCCGTTAAACTGAACTCTGTATCCTCTATTAACCTGGACTTTGCCATTATCATCTACCCAGGATACTTTAAATGATATACATCTCTCCGGCTCAACTAATCTCTCCAGAAGTCCGGCCTTTTCATATTCAGGATGTTTTTCAACCATTGGTGCTATGCTATATAGAACTTCTTCAACTGTTTGAATAAATTCCGGTTCGCTAGCATCTCTTTTTTTAACCTGGTCAATTATTCTTTGGATATATGCATTCATACGTTAAACCTCCATGAAATTAAATGTTATTCCATCTTTTATTATATCAAATAGTATTAACAATACAACAGAATTTATGTTAATTCTTTGTAATTTTAGTTTAAACGCATGTTGAATTTTATCACATCAACGAAATTTTTAATTTACAATTTAATAGTTTAACTTTAAATTAAAAAAATATTAATTATTTGTAACTTTATTGCCTTAAGATTATTTATTATATTCAGCCCAGATTATCTTTATTTTTACCTGTTTCATCTAATTCACTTGTTCTACTTATTCTTTAGATTTGTTAATCTGATTGTAATAATAAGTTAAAGAAAAAAGGCTCTCATTTAAGTGAACATTCTCTACGTGGACATAATCAGGTACTTTTAAATCCTTCAGTGCGAAATTCCAAATAGCCCTGATGCCGCATTCAACTATTTTATCGGCAATTTGCTGGCTTACATTTTTTGGAGTACATATTACTGCAATATCAACCTTTTCTTCTTTCAAAAAGCTTTCCATATCATCAATATCTTTAATCAAGGCATTCCTGATTGACAACCCAATGAGTTTAGGATTTTTATCAAACAACGCAACAACTTCATAATCTGCTTCATAAAATCCTGTATAATTTGCAAGTGCCTGACCTATGTTTCCAGCACCGATAATAATCATATTGTATTTTTTATCAAGTCCTAATATTTTTGCAATTTCGTTTCTTAAATTTTCTACGTCATATCCAAAGCCCTGCTGTCCAAAACCTCCAAAATTATTCAAATCTTGTCGTATTTGAGATGCGGAAAAACCTGTCATTTCACTTAATTCCCTTGAAGATGTTTTAGCAACTCCAGACTTTGTTAACTCTCCAAGGTATCTATAATATTTTGGCATTCTTTTAATAACGGCAGGTGAAATTCTTTCATGTTTATTCATATTGTGCCTCCTGCTTTTATTTTAACAATCCTCTTTTGTAAATGCAAGCTTTTTTTAAAATAAACTATTTTTAACAAACTTTTATCAAGAATTTTTCATCATTACGCTTTCAATTACATTTGCCGTATCTTCGCAGGCATCACAACATTTTTCAAGACTGTTAAAAGCAACCGTCCATGCCATAATTTCTATTGCATTTTTGGACTTCATATGAAGTTTTCTTACGGATTCAGTATAAAGACCATCACCATCTTCTTCCAACTTATTGATGTGGACTATTTTATCGTGTATAGTTTTTGACTTGCGAAAATTTTTGAATTCTTCAAGAGCAATTCGTAATTCCCCACAGCTTTTAAGTATTAATTTTGAAAATCTCAAGGCATCATTTTTTATTTCACTAATATTATACATATATATATGAAGTATCACATCTTCAATCGTATCAGTTATATTATCGATTTCATTAACAAGTAATACAATATCTTCTCTTTCAATAGGTGTTATAAATTCCTTTGCGAGCCTTCTCATAATTTCGTGTCCCTGAATATCAGACGCATGTTCTATATCATGCATTTCCTTCATTTTTTCTTCCAATGTGTTAACATCAAAATTAATAAGTACTTCGTCAAGCATTTTTGCTGCATCACAGCAATATCCAGAAAGTTTTATAAAACCATCAAAATAATCGAATTCATTTTTTCGTGCCATTTTTCACCTCTTAAATTTTTAGAATATAATCATAAATAATTTAGCCATGAAATATCCGATTAGTCCGCAGCCTGGAAATGTAAGAATCCACGTCCATACCATTTCTTTTACAAGGCCCCAGTTTACCGAAGACAATCTTTTGGCAGCACCTACACCCATTATAGCTGCAGTTTTGGTGTGAGTTGTGCTTACCGGTAATCCCGAAATTGATGAAGCCAACAAGCATGCTGCAGCTGCCATATCAGCTGAAAACCCCTGATATTTTTCAAGCTTGCACATATCCATGCCCACTGATTTTATTATTTTATATCCTCCCATTGATGTTCCCAGCCCCATTATCAAAGAACACACAAGCATCATCCAGACAGGAACCTGAAAGCTTATCTCATTTGCTTGTCCATTTGCAAGGTATATTCCAAGCATAAATACACCCATAAACTTTTGCCCGTCCTGTGCTCCATGCATAAATGACATTGCTGCTCCACTGGCAATCTGAGCATTTTGAAAGATAACATTTGTTGTAATCCTGTTAAATCCTCTGAAAATAATTTCAGTTAATTTAACAACAATCCAGCCCATTATAAACCCAAATAAAGTAGAGAAAACCAAACCATACAATACCTTTACCCATTCATTCCAGTTTATACCCGAAAGGCCATTGTGTAAAGCAATTGCAGCACCTGAAATTCCCGCAATCAATGAATGACTTTCACTTGTAGGTATACCAAACCACCAAGCTAATGTCGACCACGCTACGATTGCGAACAATGCGGCACACAGAGCCACCAAAGCATCCCTGGAATTGTCGCCAAAATCTGCCATTTTATAGATAGTTTGGGCTACATTAGTATTGATCATCGTCATTATGAAAACACCTAAAAAATTAAACACTGCAGCCATTAATATGGCTGATTTTGCAGATATCGACCGGGTCGAAACGCACGTTGCTATAGCATTTGGAGCATCTGTCCATCCATTAACCAATATTACTCCAAATGTTAACAGTGCCGTAACAAGCAACATAGGGTTATCGATAATCTGACTAAAAAAATCCAAAAATGTTACAGACATATAAATATTTTCCCTCATTCCTTAATAATTTATTATATTTTCTTTCAAATTTTTTTAAATTTTTACAGGCAACTTAAATATACCACAAGAACAATAACATTTCCACATATTTTTAAATTCAACTACTGTTATTTAATAGTAACTATTTACCTTTAATATGAATATTATAATAACCTGAACTCAGATTGGGAGGGTATTTATGAAAAAAATTGTTTCACTACTTATTGTTGTTATGCTTATAACGTCGCTGTTCATTGCAGGATGCAGCAGCCAAGAGGAAACACAAATGAAAAATATAAAATTAGTTGAGGTTACGCACTCAATATTCTACGCTCCACAGTATGTAGCCATTGAAAAAGGATTTTTCGAAGAACAAGGTCTGAATATTGAACTTATTAATGGTGGTGGAGCTGATAAATGCATGGCAGCTCTTGTAAGCGGAGAGGCTGATATAGCTTTCATGGGGCCTGAAGCAAGCATATACGTGTATCTGCAAGGAAGAGAAGACCACGCGGTTAATTTTGCACAGCTCACCCAAAGAGACGGCTCATTTATAGTAGGAAGAGAAAAAGATGACAACTTCACAGTTGACAAACTAAGGGGCAAAACAATACTTGGAGGGCGGAAAGGCGGAGTACCTTTGATGGCATTGGAATATGTCATAAAACAAAATGGATTATCTCCAGGCACTAATGTCAATGTAAGAACAGATGTGCAGTTTGATATGATGGCAGGTGCTTTTGCATCAGGAGAAGCTGATTATACAACATTATTTGAACCATTAGCGTCAGCATTTGAACTTCAGGGTAACGGATATGTCTTAGAATCTGTAGGCGGACTTGCCGGCTATATACCCTATACATGTTACAGCTCATTAAACAGCTATATCAAAGAAAATCCTAATGTAATTCAAAAATTTGCAAATGCACTTTATAAGGGAATGGTATGGGTTGAAGAACACTCCGTACAAGAAACAGCAGATGTAATTCTTCCTCAGTTTGCTGATTCTGACTCGGAATTTATTGCAAAAATTGTCCAAACGTATAAGGACTTGAACACCTGGAACCCGGATTTGGTATTAGGAGAAGAAGGCTACAACAGATTAATAGACATTATGAAAACTGCAGGTGAAATTGAAGAAGGAGCTCCATATGATGTAATTCAAACACCCGAATTTGCTTTGAAAGCAAAAGAAAATTACGATAGATAGTTGAAAAATAAAAGAATGCCATCTGCATGGGGTAACCCGAATTTTACTTCCCGTCAGAATGGCATATTTATCTAAAAATTTAATATTTAATATTGATTGAAAGCCGGAGTTACATTGTCATCATCAAAACTTAAACCAGCCTCTTCAAAAGATAATCCTTCTATACTGTATTCTACATCATTTACATCAAATTGTTCAAGGCATAAAACAACGATAGAATTCATATCATCAAATTCTTCTTCTGAAAGATTAACAGCCTGAACACCTAAATCTATAACAGCAGTATCTTCTGTAACATTAATACCTCTTAAATTTACACCTACCGGAATATTGTTGCTGAGTTTTGTATCCTCAGGAGGACCGATAAACAATTTTTCCACAACAGCAACAGCGGGATTATCAACCTTATCTGCAGAAAAAGTTATAGGAACATAGTGCCCAGCAATTTCTGTATCGGGAGCCTTATAATAAACTGTATAATTAACACCTCCGGCAGAACCGTATAAATTTATATTTTCCCTTTCAAATGTCGTATCTATGGCGTAGCCTTTTGGCAGCGCCCCGGTCACCTTTCCTTCAACCTGCAGCTCAACCTTGTCTATTGTCGGGAATTCTGTCAATGTGTATGTAACCGCGGATATCATGTTCTCTTCCTGTTCAATTGACGAAGTATTCAATATATTTTTGCTGAAATCAACTGTACAAAGTCCGTCTTTAATTGACATGCCTCTTATTTCCGTTCCTTCAGGCAACACGCCATGAAGCCCCGACTGTGCAATTCTTTTTTCAGCTTCATTTCCTACAACCATGCTTCTCAATGTTGCCTTTGCAATCCCTTCCTCCCATGAGATTTTTGTATTAACCGGAACTATAAAATTATCTTCATCTTCATAATAAGCCAATATATCAATCTTTTTTGTTTCTTCCGTATTTACTGTTACTGTTTCAACTGCCGGTTCTTCTTCATCTTCTTCATTAATTGAATCTTCTACGATTTCAAATTCTGATGAGTCTTTCGCTACATCATTACCATTATCGCCTTTAAGACCAACCATCATATCTAAAGTGCCGCATCCTGTTATCCCTACTGTTAGACAAATAATCAATATCAGATATATAATTTTATTATAAGCCAATTTCCAAACCTCCTCGCATCTCTATATTTTATTATATTGGGCATGTATAGAAGTTATGATAAGTATTTTATATAAATATTATTTCGTTTTATCACATCATCAGCATTAGGACAATTTTATTTGACAAAACGTTACCTATGGTGCTATACTGATTATTGTAAATTGAATATGAAAAACAGGCCATGGAAGTTGGGTGTTAGTCCCACGCAAGACCGTTGCTGTATTTCACCAATGCTCTAGCTGATGCCACTGGAAAAAGAATTCCGGGAAGGTGCAAAAGCTGTGTTCTATGAAAAAACACAGGTGATAAGCCAGAATACTTGCCTGTTTTGATGTAGTGCTAATTGCACGGTACGTACAGCCCTGCGGACTACCAAGGCTATGATGCAATAAAAATATATGCCTTTTTATTTTTTTATTGTAAGTGTACATTATAATTTTGTACATATACGTCTACGTCTGTGAGTTGGATCGCAGGCGTTTTTTATTTGTTTAGCGTAAACGTTTTAACAGAGACTGTACATGATTTTGCTTTTATTATCACCGTTGGATTTATAGTATTATTTTCCCATCGGTAATGATATAAAAAATAAAAAAAATGTAAAAGGAGTGTCAACAATGAAGAAACAAGTTAAAAAAATAATAACACTTATGCTTATATTGTCATTATCACTTATGACAGTAACAGGTTGTACAACTTCTACAAATCAGGAAGGTGAAAAAGCCCCTGGCGAAACTCCTGATAATTCATCAGCTGAAAACCAACCAACTGATTCATCTGACAAGGTTCTGCTGACTGTAAGCTTTGGTACCAGCTATAATGACAACCGGGACTTGTCTATTGGAGCAATTGAAAAAGCACTGCAAAAGGCTTATCCGGACTACCAGATCCGCCGTGCGTTCACAAGCCAGATCATTATAGATAAGCTTAAAGAACGAGACAATCTTGAAATTGACAACGTAACCGAAGCCATGGACCGTCTGGTAGCCGACGGTATAAAAGAAGTCGTAATTCAGCCTACCCATGTTATGAACGGTTACGAATATGATGATGTCATCAGCGAAGTAACCCCTTATGAAGACAATTTTGAAAGCTTAAAAATTGGCAAACCTCTGCTAACTTCCGACGCAGATTACGAAAAAATTGTATCGGTAATAACCGAAGAGACAAAATCCTACGATACAGATACAACGGCAATTGTATTCATGGGCCATGGAACCGAACACGAGGCAAATGCCGTATACTCAAAACTTCAACAATACATAACCGATGCAGACCACAGCAATTACTTCATCGGTACAGTGGAAGCAACGCCCTCTTTGGATGATGTAGTTGCTCTTGTTAAGGAATCCGGTGCCGCCAAAGTTGTGCTAACACCATTTATGATCGTAGCAGGAGATCATGCAAACAATGATATGGCAGGTGACGAAGAAGGCTCCTGGAAAAATGCATTCGAGGCAGAAGGCTTTGAAGTTGAATGCATCTTAAAAGGGCTTGGAGAGTACAAAGGTGTTCAGGACATGATAGTTGATCATGCAGGTGAAATGATAAATCAGTAAGGATTATCACTGAACATAAGACAAAGATATCGGCCGGAACAATCGCAATATTAAATTATACAAATACAAAATGGAGGAATGAAATGAAACAGGGAAAACTATACGGGGTAAGCGTTGGTCCAGGCGATCCATCGCTAATGACACTCAAAGCTGTATCTTGTATTAAAAAATGCAATGTATTGGCAGTACCACGTACAAATGGCGAAAATACACTTGCCCTCAAGATAACATCAGGCGCTGTTGACATCTCGGAAAAACAAATTGAATATTTAGACTTTCTCATGATACATGATCCTGATAAGCTTGCAAAAAACCACAATTATTTGGCAAAGCAAATTACCGTACATCTGGATGCAGGCCGTGACGTTGCCGTACTAAATCTAGGGGATGCATCATTGTACAGCTCATATTCATATCTCTGCCGTATTCTTCTCAAGCAAGGGTATCAGGTGGAAACCATTCCCGGCGTTACAAGTTTCTGTGCCTGCGCCGCCCTTTTAAACCAAAGTCTGACCGATGTGCATGAACCATTACATATCTTACCTGCATCCATGCCGGATCTGCCGTCTGCTCTGGCTCTGATAGGAGGCAAAGTATTAATGAAGTCAGGCCGTGCACTTCCGGAAGTAATAAACCTAATCCGCCGTGAAGGGCTCAATGAACACTCAACATTAGTAGCTGACTGCGGTCTTCCTTCTCAGCATATCTTTTCAAACATTGACAAAGCGACAGATGAGGGATATTTTTCCACCATACTTATCACTCCTTAACCCGGATATATTTATGATAACGTGGCTGGTGCGCTGTGCTGTTGTGCTGCTGATTATTACTGCATTGCAAAACCGCACAGCATTTTTACCCCCATGGGAAGAACATCTTCATCAAAATCGAATTTTGGGCTGTGCATTAGATTCACAAAATCTTTTTTCTTATTCCTTGCACCAATCCATATAAATGCTGCCGGAATTTTTTGAGCAAAATATGCAAAATCCTCTGCGCCCATACCTGCTTTTTCCTTATCGATTACATTATCTTCCCCTACTACCTCAACAGCGATATTTTTTACAGTATCCATTACCTTGGCGTCGCTGACAAGCACCGGCAAGCCGTGCAGAATATCCAACTTATACGAAGCTCCGGAATATAAGCTTATTCCTTTAAGAATTTTTTCGACATTCTCTAATATATACTTACGGTTTGCTTCAGACTGGCACCTTATAGTACCGCTTATTTCAGCTTCAGCAGCTATAATATTCTTGGCTGTGCCACCATTTATCATTCCAACTGAAAATACTGCCGGATCAAATGGATCAATCTTCCTGGACATAAAACTTTCCATCTCACATATAAATTTTGATGCAACCGATATAGCATCTATAGCCTCCTGCGGAATGCCTGCATGACCGCCTTTGCCTATTATATTTATGGTAAATTCATCTGTTGAAGCCGTTAAGCTTCCATATTTTACAGGTATTTTCCCCACTTCGTATTCTGTTGTAATATGCTGTCCGTATATGCATTTGATTTTAGAAATTAATCCTTTTTTCTCCAAATCTTTCAGCATGATTCTTGCCCCTCCAAGGTTTGGACCTTCCTCTGCCGGCTGAAAGATGAGTAAAATATTATGCTTTAACTTCCCTCTGTTATTATTCAATATTTTTGCAGCTCCCATTAGCATGGAAGTATGGCCGTCATGTCCGCAAGCATGCATTTTACCGATATTTTGTGACTTATATTTAACTTTGTTTTCTTCTGTCAAATTCAAAGCATCCATATCCGCTCTCAACGCAATTATATCACTGTTTCCGCTGCATTTTATCATCCCCATAACTCCTATGTTGGAAGGAATTATTTCAATTTTCTGACTGTTTAAAAATTCTGTTATATACTTTTCCGTATTGTGAGTATCAAATCCCACTTCAGGATTTTTATGAAGATATCTTCTGTGTAATATAAGTTCATCTTTTATTTGATCTGCTTCTTTAAATATCTGATTCAATTCTATCTCCCTTCATATCTGCTAAAACGGCCCATAATTAATTGCCAATGCTCCAAATACAAATATAATCTGAAGTATGAAGCATATAACAAAATACGGTATGAACCATTTATAGTACTTGTTAAGAGGCACTTTCGCCATAGCACATGCAATAAGTACAAATCCTGTAGGCCACAATATATTTGAATATCCGTCTCCGAACTGAAATATAAGAACAGCTATCTGCCTGTTTATACCTATCAAATCGGAAATTGGTATCATGATAGGCATTGTTGTAGCTGCCAGACCGGATGAGGACGGAATGAGGAAATTCAAAAAGTTCTGCAGAATCAACATACCTATTGAACTTGCATATAAAGACATTTCCTGTAAAATATTTGCAGCACTATATATTATGGTATCAATAATATTACCATTAGTAAGAACTACTAATATCCCTCTTGCAACTCCCACTACTAAAGCAGATACCACAGCCGTTGACAATCCCTCTGCAAGAACATTGGTAATTTTATTTGCACTCCAGCCATTCACAATTCCTACTGATATAGAAACAATTATAAATATTGCAGAAATTTGATTTATGTACCAATTAAGTCTTATTAAACCGTACGCCATAACAGCTATTCCAATAAACAGTATCATCACTGAAAGCTTACGCTGTACAGTAAACGGAGTCTGCATTCTTTCTTCATCTATTACCATATCAGTGTAATCAATATCAGAAACCAGGCTTTTTGATGGATCTTTTTTTATTTTTCTCGCGTATAAAAGCACATAAACAATAGTAAATGCTGTCATAATCACAAGTATAAAAATCCTGTATTCTATACCCGAAAAAAGAGGCAGCTCAGCAATTGTCTGGGCAACTCCTATGCTAAACGGATTCACTGTAGCAGAAGAAAATCCTACACTTACAGGCAGCAGAGAAATTCCTATTGCAACCAGAGAATCATATCCTAATGCAAGGCTTAATGATAAAAATATAGGTATAAAAGCTACAATTTCTTCGTATGACATTGTTCCCGTAGAGCCCCATGCCGCAAGCACAGCCATAATAATTATTATCAGTACCGTTGAATATTTTGAATTAGATTGTGTCTTTTTGACCATTACTGCAATGCTTGCATCTAAAGCCCCGGTCTTTTCAATCAGGTGCAGACATGAAATAGCCGAAAAAATCAGGAAAGTAATATTTGATGCCTCAATGAGCCCCTCTACAAGACTGACAAACATATTGAAGAGATTTACGGGAGTTTTGTCAATATACCTGAATGAATCAGGATCAATTACCATCTTGTCTGTAGCTTCATCCAAGACTCTTTCATATTTTCCCGCAGGTACCACATATGTAAGCACAGTTACAATAAGCATAATAGTCAGTAAGATTACAAAGACATGCGGAAATTCACGCTTCTTTTCTTTTTCATTTTGAACCATTAGTATCCTCCATAAAAATATATTGCGATAAAATTTCTTATTTATATGAAAATATCTTTAAATAATAATAAACTATTGGTCCACAAAACACAATAGTTTATTTTAATTTTTATTATCTTTTTTGTATTAGTATACATATTTAAACAGAATTTTAATAATATTCAATTTCAATAAAACAAAAGCTGAAAAAATCCACAGACCAGCTGGACTTTTTCACCATATGAGATAGTTAACATGCATTTTAATTATATCACCAAGCATCCTATCTCATCATCAGGATACCTGCCATTAATCCTCTTTTACCTTTCTGACCTCTATGGGAAAAAAACAAACCATTTCGGCACTTAGTACATAACCCTGATATTTCAATGTTTTCTTCTTTGATTCCTTTCTCCATAAGCAAATACCTGTTTATTTCCCACAAATTAAAGTGATATTTTATACCCTTTATTTCCATGTAGTTTTTAAAGTCCTTATTCTCTGTAAGAAACATATCAGCAACATCCTTGTCCACTTCAAAGCAGGATTGACACAAAGAGGGTCCTATGGCAACAATAATATCACCGGGATCACAGCTAAAATCTTTAATAAAAGCTTTCACCATCTCTCCTGAAATATTTTTCAATGTTCCTCTCCATCCTGCGTGAGCAAGACCAATTACTTTTTTTACAGGATCATAAAAAAACACAGGCGTACAATCTGCATGATATGTCATTAACACAAGATTCCTTTTATCAGTGTAGATTCCGTCAACATTTTTAAATGCAGGATGTGTATAAATTCTACCTTTGTATCTTTCGGTTACGTACATAACATTGTTTGTATGTGTTTGTTGAGTTTCTACAATGTCCGCAGCATTTATATTGATCTTATCAGTCATTATTTCAATATTTCTCTTTACATCTTCACTGCTGTCTCCTGTACCTATGCCAATATTCATAGATTCAAAAGGACCACGGCTAACCCCGCCTTTTCTGGTTGTGAAACAATGCAGAATGTTGTCAAATGTTTCAAAGGAAGGAAATGTTATATATTTAAAATCCTGTATTTCATTTAATTTATACATAATAGTAGCTCCTTATTAATGGGGACTTCAGACTGTGTGATAATTGTCGGCGTACATGGGGACGTTTTACCTGTCCTGCTTCTCATTAACACAACAAATCCATAATAACACAAAATATTTGTTTCGTATGAACTAATTATATCACGTAAAAATTTTTTGTATATAAATAAGTATTGTGGTAAAATAATGTGTATCTATAGTTTATAATATTATTTACAAATTCGCACATGCCAGATAGGAGGACTAATGATTATATCACCTGTTTTTGATAAGAACAGCAACAAAGCTTTATACATTCAATTATATGAATATATTAAATCAGAAATAACATCCGGTTTGCTGAAACCTGATTCTAAACTTCCTTCCATAAGAGAGTCCTCATCTTCTCTTAAGTTAAGCAAAACCACGGTAGAGAATGCCTACAGCCAGCTTGTGGCAGAAGGATATATTGAAAATTACCCTAAAAAAGGATACTTTGTCTGTGACTTGATCGATTACAATATTGAAATAAATACAGAACCTCATAAAATCATAGTCAGTCAACCGGAAGAAATAAAATATATAAATGACGGTGTTGATAAAGACAGCTTCGATATCTCTACATGGAAAAGACTGTATAACAAAATAATAAACGATAATAACACTAATATTTTCACCGGCGGATCACTGCAGGGAGAAAAGCTATTAAGAGAAGAAATCGCCGATTTCGTCAACACTATGCGCGGAGGCAACACAGATCCGGCTCAGGTAATAGTAGGTGCGGGAGTCCAATACCTCCTTGGGATTCTAATAGGTATAATCAAAGAAAACTACAATACCGTGGCTGTGGAAGACCCAGGTTTTAAAAAAGCTGAATTTATATTTGAAGATTACATGTTCAATATAAGGCATATACCAATTACAGATAACGGCTTTCCTGTAGAAGAGCTTCTTAAATGCGATGCAAAACTGATTTATATAAGCCCTTCCCACCAATACCCATTAGGTACAATAATGCCCATTAATAAGCGAATGGAATTATTGGAATGGGCTTACAAAAACAACGGCTTCATAATAGAAGACGATTATGACGCAATGATAAGATATGGAGGCATGCCAATTCCGTGTCTTCAAGGATTAGACAAAAACGACTGTGTAGTTTACTTAGGCTCATTTTCTAAAATGTTTCTGCCTTCACTGCGAATAAGTTTCATGGTAATACCTAAAAAACTTCTGACGAAATACAATTTAATTAAAGCAAGACATACCCAATCAACTTCTAAAATCGACCAGTTGGTACTTGCGAATTTTATGAAGGAAGGTTATATGGCAAGGCACCTTAGGAGAGTTAAAAGAATTTACAAAAATAAAAACTCTATGCTTATAGACAAATTAAAAAGTGTATATAACAATAAATTGCAAATAATAAATTCAAATTCCGGGCTACACATAGTCTGCCAAGCTATAACAAGTAAAAGCCATAATAAATTATCGGAAGATGCAAAAAAATCACGCATCCTCCTTAACATTATAAGCAGCAAAGACAATAAAGTTATTTTTTCCTTAAACTACAGCGGCATAAGTATGGACAAAATCGAGGATTTTACCGTTCTGCTCGGCAAGGTGCTTTTCGCATAACTATTATTGGATGGGCTGCCCCCATCTACTTTCTCTTTGAGATATACAAAATTCTTAAATACTACTTGTTCTTGAACAAATCCTTATACAATTCACCTACAAGCATGGGAATTAATGAAAATGCCAGAACAATCTCCCAGTCATGTGCTGTCAGTGGCACTACGTCAAATATACCTGTCAGTGCTGGAATATACAGTACAACTACCGTAAGAGCAAAAGATGCAAATACTGCTTGTATCATTCTAATATTAGTAAAAAAGCCTAATTTAAATAAGGTATACGTCTGAGACCTTGAAGAAAATGCTCTAAACAGTTCTGCCATAATCAGCGTTGTAAACACAACCGACCTTGCGTGAATCAATCCGCTGCCTGTACCATACGTCCTGAGTGCCCAATAATAAGAAAGAAGAGTTGCAAAACCAATGGCAACAGCCTGAAATATGATTCCTCCCATCATGTCTTTGTCCAAAATGGGCTCCTTAGTGTCTCTGGGCGGTTGATTCATAATACCCGGCTCCGCA
Source organism: Firmicutes bacterium UBA4845 (assembly GCA_002399975.1). Classification (GTDB taxonomy): domain Bacteria; phylum Bacillota; class Clostridia; order Tissierellales; family Sedimentibacteraceae; genus Sedimentibacter. The sequence goes on from DHER01000075.1 coordinate 35,346, forward strand.
TTTTCGACACCCAATGCCAATGCCGGAAAGCTGTCCGTAACAAGGTTCAGCCACAAAAGTTGAATAGGTACAAGAGGAACCTCCCAGCCTATTAATATGCTTACAAAAACAAGAAGGATTTCTCCTATATTACAGCTTAAAAGGAAGTAAACAAATTTCTTAATATTGCTGAATATAATGCGTCCTTCTTCCACAGCATTAACTATGGTTGAAAAATTATCATCTGTCAAAATTACATCGGCCGTATTTTTAGCAACATCCGTCCCTGTAATTCCCATAGCAACACCAATATCAGCCTTTTTAAGTGCAAGAGCATCGTTAACTCCGTCTCCTGTCATAGAAGTAATATATCCGTCCTCCTTTAAGGAGTTAACTATTTTAACCTTATGATCAGGAGAAACTCTTGCATACACCTTTGTATCCTTGGCAACTTCTCTTAACTTCTCAGGAGTATAGCTATCAAGTTCCTCTCCTGTCATTGCCTGAGATTCTGAATCAACCATTCCTAAATCTCTTGCAATTGCATATGCAGTTTCTTTATAATCTCCGGTTATCATTACAGTCTCTATACCAGCTTGTTTGCAAAGTTTTATGGACTCCTTAACTTCCGGCCGTGCCGGGTCAATCATTCCTACCAGGCCAACAAATATCATCCCGCTTTCCACTGAATCAAAAGTCGGATGTTCAGGCACCTCATTCCAATATTTATATGCCATAGCTATAACCCTTAATGCCGAACGTGCAAATTTTGTATTGACTGAAAGTGCTTTTTTCTTTAAATCACTTGTAAAATCCACAACCTTGCCGTCCAATGCAATTTTCGAACATCTCCCGATGATTACATCCGGAGCTCCCTTTGTAAAGGACACAATTTTACCGCCAATATAATTTGAATGAAAGGTTGTCATCATTTTTCTTAACGAATCAAATGGCAGTTCCCCGACTCTGGGATATACCATATTCAGCTGCTCGGCAGTTTGCCCTAATTTCCCCGCAAATGTTATAATTGCACCTTCTGTAGGATCTCCTATAATTTTATAGGTTCCTGATGAATTGTTAATTCGTGCATCATTTGCAAGGGTGCCTATAGAAACAAGATTCCTTAAATCAGGAAGGGAATTAATACTTATTTTTCTGCCATTAAGTTTCACATCCCCCAAAGGTTCGTAGCCTGCTCCTTCCACATCCAATATTTTATTGTCCACATAAGCCTTTACCACAGTCATTTCATTTTGGGTTAGAGTTCCTGTCTTATCAGAACATATGATAGAAGTTGCTCCCAAGGTTTCAACCGCCAAAAGTTTTTTTACGATAGCATTTTTCTCAGCCATTCTATTCATGCCTATTGCCAGAACTATTGTTACAATAGCTGGCAGGCCCTCCGGTATTGCAGCAACAGCCAGGCTTATGGATGTTAGAAGCATCTCAAGTACTTGCCTCCCCTGAATAATCCCAACAAAAAAGACTATGGCACATATGACAATTGTCAATGTTCCCAAAACCTTTCCCAGCTGATTCAATTTAATCTGAAGAGGGGTTTCATCGTCATCATAGGTTTGGATTTTAGTGGCTATGTTGCCTATTTCAGTATCATGCCCTGTTCCTGTAACTATACCTTTGCCTCTTCCGTAAGTTACAACTGTACTTGAAAAACCCATATTATGCCTGTCACCTATTCCGGTACGACCTACTATCTTAGCCTTGGCATCCTTCTCAACAGGAACTGATTCTCCGGTTAAAGATGCTTCATCAACCTTCAGGTTAGAACTTTCCAAAAACCTCATGTCTGCCGGAATTATGTCCCCTGCTTCTAATATCACTACATCACCGGGTACAATTTCAGATGAAGCAATTTCTTCCTGGATTCCTTCCCTTATGACCCTTGCTCCCGGAGCACTCAGCCTTTGTAATGCTTCTACTGATTTCTCTGCTTTGCCTTCCTGGTAAATTCCAAGAATTGCATTAATGACCACAATTGCCAAAATTACAAAAGCATCGCTGCCTTCTCCGACGAATGCCGAAATTCCTGCTGCAACAAGTAGAATAATGATTAAGAAATCTTGAAACTGCGCTATAAGTTTTGAAATAAAACTTTTTTTAGCTTGTTGCTCCAATTCGTTTTTACCATATTTTTCTAATTTTTTTGCTGCCTCATTTTTACTCAGCCCGTAATTTAAATCAATCCCTAGTTCATTTAAAACTTCTTTTTTACCTTTGTTATACCATTCCAAATTATTTTCCCCCTATAAATAATCTGATGTTGTTTATTGTTTCTTCGCAACATTACAACTTTAATAGTATAATATATTAGCGTTTTATTTATTTATTACTTAATATTTGTCCCATCCTTACTCCCATAAGTGAAGCCATCATAAGTCCTCTTGTCCATCCGCTGGCATCTCCAAGGCAATACAGGTTTTTAATATTTGTTTCAAATTTTTTATTTATGATAACTTTATTGCTGTAAAATTTAACTTCAGGACCGTAAAGCAAAGTTTCAGCTGCGGCAAAACCCGGCACAACCGTGTTTAAAGATTCTATGAAGTTTAAAATATTTGTCATTGTCCTGTATGGAACAGCCGATGTAATGTCTCCGGCAACCGCATCAGGCAGTGTAGGAACCACGTTTGATCTTGACAGTTCATTCTGCCATGTTCTTTTTCCGTCCAATATATCCCCATATCTTTGAACTAAAATTCTTCCGTCCCCCAGCATGTTTAACAATTCTGCAACCTGTGCCCCGTACCTAATAGGCTCATTGAAGGGATGACTGAAATTATGGGAACACAATATAGCCAAATTTGTATTATTAGACTTAACGTTCTTATACGAATGCCCGTTTACAACTGCAAGATTGTTGTCATAATTCTCCTGGCTCACAAAGCCTCCCGGATTCTGGCAGAATGTCCGCACCTTATCCCTGTATGGCCGTGGATAACCAATTAACTTTGATTCATAAAGCACGTTGTTGACTCTTTCCATTATTTCATTTCTTACTTCAACTCTTACACCTATATCCACCGTACCTGCCTTATGTATTATACCATGCTGTACACATAGTGACTTAAGCCAGTCCGCACCTTTTCTGCCTGCTGAAATAACCACATTATCACCATAAATTTTTTCGCTTAAATCACCATTTAACGAATCAGTTACTACAACACCTTTAACTGTCCCATTATCCACAATAATATCAGCTGTCTTTGTTTCTAATTTTATTTCAATTCCCCGACTGAATAAATATTTTTCAATTTCTTGGTAAATCTCCTGGGCCTTTTCGGTTCCCAGATGCCTTATGGGACAGTCAACAAGCTTAAGGCCTGCTTCTATTGCCTTTCTTCGTATTTCCTTTATTTCTTCCCTGCTGTCCATTCCCTCAACTTTCGTGTCAGCACCAAACTGAAGATATATTTTATCTGTATATTCAATAAGTTCTTGAACATAATTATACCCTATTAATTCCGGCAAATCACCACCAACTTCAGGGCTTAAGGAAAGCTTTCCGTCGGAAAATGCCCCAGCTCCTGAAAACCCTGTGGTAATGTTGCAAAACGGCCTGCAGTTTACGCATTTTTTAGTCTTGTCCTTAGGGCATCGCCTTTTTTCAATAGATTTCCCCTGTTCTATAAGCAATATTTTTTTTACCGGTTTTTTTCTGTTAAGTTCTAAGGCTGTAAATATTCCGGACGGCCCTGCACCTACAATTATTAAATCATATTTCATTTTTTTCCCATATCTCCATATCTCACATATTTTTCTGTTCCATCAATTAAATATATTATACCACAATTTAAGAATCATAAAACATGCTCTCAAATTACATGACTATTAATTACCTAAAATACAAGCTATCCTAATGTTCAATTAAAACAGTTTCATTATCACTTAAACCAGAGGTTACTTCGGCATACTTGTTATTTTTAATGCCTGTTGTAATTTCGTTTTCTACCTGCTTTCGACCTTCTATAACAGTAACATACTCTTTGTTGTCTTTCTCATACACAGCATCTTTGGCTACAAGCAAAACATCGGATTTCTCTTCCAGAACAACAACAGCATCAACCTTTGCTCCAATTTTCATTTTTATTCCTTTTCCCAGATCGGCTTCTATCCTTACACGATCCTCTTCAATTCCCATATCCGGTATATCCTCTTTGTTCTTGGAGCAAATTCTGTCGATTTTAAGTTCCTTTGTTTCGCCAATTGTACTTATTATAAAAGGCATACCGTTAACGGCCTTTGCCGCATCTTCGGCAGACACCTCCACATAAATTCCAAGGCTGTTTTCATCTTGTATTTCAACAACAAGGACTCCGATCTGTGTCATGCTTCCCTGATGAACATTCAACTCGGTAATAACTCCGTCAAACTCAGCCTTAATAGATGCTTTCTCTATATTTTGTTCCAACATTTTAATTTGCACAATTATTCCTTCTGTCTGATTTTCATATTGCTTTCTAATGTTTGAAGAAACTCCCTGCATAAGTAAATCATAGCTGTCCTTTGCTTCTTGGAGCTGATTTTCCAAATCAGCCACTTTATTTTCTGCTTCACTATATTCGGCATTGCTCACAGCATTTTTTTCATAAAGTTTTTTTATTTCTTCAAATCTGTCCCTTGCAAGATTTAGGTTATTCTCAATAATACCTATATTGAGCTTTGTATCAGAAATCTTCTTAAAATCAGCACCGTTTACAGTTTCATTGTACGTAGCCGTTATAGCTTCTAATTGTTTATTTGCTTTTTCTATTTCCAAGTCATAGTCATTTTCATATGTTAAAATTATGTCACCTTTTTTTACTTTATCACCTACGGAAACATTCACTGTTTTAACTCTTTGATTCATATCTGAATAAAATGTGTTAATTCTCTTGGAAAAAACAGTACCCGTTTCTTTTAACGTGTTTTGAATCTTGCCGATCTTAACTTTTTCGGTCTTTTCTTCATATAAATTTTGTCCCCCCAAAAATATCGAGTATGCAGCAATAAGTGCAGAAACAAACAACATTAGCAGTATTGCCTGCTTCTTTTTTAACCTTATTTTCATTTTTTCCCTCCCGATTTATCTATGACTTTTTCTTAAGTGTCTGCACACCAAGCCTGTGGATTCATTATATTAAATTGGCATATGCCGCTCTTGAAGCATTTATTAAATAATCAGGTCTGATAATTATCTGTGCCCCTATTTCACCTGCACTTATCAGTATTTTTTCCTGCAATATTGCCGATTCATCTATAAATGTTCTGTAGTTCTTTTTCATACCTAAAGGTGAACAGCCTCCTCTTACATATCCGGTGGTTTTTTTAAGTTCTTTAAGAGGTAGCATTTCGATATTTTTTTCTTTTGTAACAATTGCCGCCTTTTTAAGATCAAGTTCATATTCAACCGGGATACAGAAAACATAAATCTCCCGACTGCGGCCTTGTGCAACTAACGTTTTAAACACAGATTCCGGATTCTGCCCCGTTTTATGAGCAACTGAAACTCCATCTATATGTTCGTCCTCACATTCATATGTCAAGTAATCATATTCAATATTCATTGAATCAAGAATTCGCATGGCATTGGTTTTATTTAACTTTTTCATACTTATCCGTTCTTTCTCACAATAATTATATCTATTTTTTTTACTTTATTTATAAATCGCTCTTCATATTCGTTCATCACATTATTCCTCTTTCTCCCTGCTTTGATTTTACATTATTTTAAAACAAGTATCAATAATAAATTTGTTAAAAACTATCTGTTGCATAAAGTCTCTGAGCAAAGTAAAATATGATTAAAAACAATATGAGGTGTGTTATGGAATTTATAATGAATTTGCATGGCCCGGCATTGTATATTACAATATTCTGCGCCAAAATAGTGGAGGTAACGGCTTCAACTATAAGATTAGTATACATCAATAAGGGTGAAAAGGTCAAAGGTACTATTCTGGCTTTCATAGAAATAATGATTTGGCTGGTTGTTGTAAGCTCTGTGCTTAATAACATAACCGAGGATCCCATTAAAGTATTTGTATATGGTATTGCCTTTGCATTAGGCAACTATGTAGGAATTACAATAGAATCAAAAATAGCTATAGGACTTGCATCCATCCAGGTTGTAGTTAATGAAGAAACCGGAGAAAAATTAGCAGAAATACTCAGAGAACAAAATTTTGGTGTTACAATAATTGATGGCAGGGGAAAAAACGACAGCAAGAAGAACCTTTTATTTGTACAACTGAAAAGAAAAAAAATTCCCAGGGCTGTTGAATTAATTAAAGAAGCTACCCCCAGTGCTTACATAACGGTAAATGATATTAAATCAATGGTTGGAGGATATTTAAGATAAAAATCAAAATCATGGATAAACCCTTAACTTTTGATTTAACCTAAGCATAACTTTAATTAATCAAATAAAAGAGTTCATCCATGATTCTTTTAACGAATTATAATTTAATATTATTTGTTATTTTACAAAAACATTGTAAATAGCTCTAATGGCATTTTCAAAATCCTTGTCCTCAACACCTACTATAATATTAATTTCACTTGATCCCTGGTCAATCATGCGTATATTGATATTATTTTCCCCCAATGCCGAAAAAACTTTTGCAGAAATCCCCGGCTGGTAAGCCATTTTAACACCTACAGTTGTTATCAAGCTTAAATTCTTATGAACAGTAATTGTATCAGCATCACATTTTACTTTTAATTCTTCCACGATCTCATGAGTGTTTCTTTTCACACTTTCTGTGGGAAGAACAATGGAAAAACTGTCAATCCCCGAAGGTATATGGTCTATGCTCAGACCTTTGTCCTCAAAAATCTCTAATGCCTTTTTAACAATTCCGACTTCATTTGCCATATGCTCTTTATGGACATCAAATATGGTAAAATCTTTCCTTCCTGCAATTCCTGTTATTATATGATCATTTTTATAGCTGCCGCAGTCATACCCATCTCTTACAATTAATGTACCCGCATTATCAGGCTCATTAGTATTCCTTATGTTAATAGGTATTCCCGACTGCCTTGCAGGAAACACGGCTTCGTCATGCAGAACCGAAGCTCCCATGTAGGAAAGTTCACGAAGTTCTTGATATGTTATTTTCTTAATTTGTTCCGGATACTCTACAATTCTCGGGTCAGCCATTAAAAATCCGGAAACATCAGTCCAATTTTCATAAATATCCGCACCTACGGACGCAGCAATAATCGAACCTGTAATATCTGAACCTCCCCTTGAGAACGTCTTAATGCTTCCATCAGGATATGCACCATAAAATCCGGGAATAACTGCCTTTTTGCATCCACTCAGAGTTTTTTTCAGCTTTTCATCTGTACGTTTGCTGTCTATTGTGCCGTTATAGTTAAACATAATAACATTCTCTGCGTCAATAAAATCACACTGCAGATAATCAGCCATAAGCATTGCGGTTAAATATTCACCTCTGCTTGCAATATAATCTTCATCGCATTTATTGTCTAAGTTCTTTTTTATTATTTCAAACTCATGATCCAAATCTATATTTAAATTCAATTTTTCCTTAATTGAATTGAATCTGTCTTCAATAATTTTAAACACCTGTGCATAAGGAACCGAATATTTTATATGGGCATATGTTAAATATAACAAATCTGTAATCTTGTTATCTTCATTGTAACTTTTCCCAGGAGCAGAAACCACAATAAATTTTCTTTCCTCATCACTTACTATTATGTCATGCACTTTTTTGAACTGAACTGCATTAGCCATTGAAGTGCCGCCGAATTTTGCAACTTTTAACATTTTTATCTCCTTTTAATCACCCAATAACTATATTACAATAGCACAATTAAAAAAACATGTCAATATATTTGATACAGTTGTATTCAAATCAGATACATTATAGAGTTGAAATTATTTTTCTAAATACATTTACAAATAGATCAATATCATTTGAATCAACTGTAAGAGGAGGTATTATCCTTATAACAGTTCTTCCAGTCACATTTAATAAAACTCCTTCTTTCACAGCTCTGTCCCTTATTATGGATGCATTTTCACCAACCTCCAAGCCGAGCATCATTGAAATTCCTCTTAGATCCTTAATAACTCCCGAAAATTTTTCTTTTAGAGATGATAATTCATTATATAAATAGTCAGCATTTTTCTTCATGGACATAACAAAATTTTCGTCGTTAATTTTTTTAAAAACAGCCAACCCTCCGGCACACGCGACTGGATTACCTCCAAAGGTAGAACCATGATCGCCTACACCTATTACATTTTCCAACTTTTTTGAAATAATGACAGCCCCTAATGGAAGACCTCCGCCAAGGGATTTTGCCAGCATAATCAAGTCCGGTTTAATATTGTAATTTTCATAAGCAAATAAAGTGCCGCAACGCCTAAGCCCTGTTTGTATTTCATCCATAACCAATATTAAATTATATTTTTCTCTAAGTTTAGATAATGTTCGAACAAATTCCGCAGTTAACGGGATTACCCCCCCTTCTCCCTGAACAGGTTCTAAAAATACTGCTGAAGTATGTTCATCAACCATTGAAATCAAACTATCCGAATCGTTAAATACAAAGTGCTCCACTCCGCTTATCAAAGGCTCGAAATCCTTTTGATATTTTTTCTGGCCTGTAAGCGCCAAAGCTCCTGTTGTCCTTCCGTGAAACGAATTTTCAGCTGTGAGTATCTTATATTTACCGTTTGATTTTCCACATTTTCTCACAAGCTTTAATGCCGCCTCAGAACTTTCAGCTCCGGAATTAGTAAAAAACACTTTACCGTCGATGGAGTTTTCAATTAATGCTTTTGCCAGCTCGCTTCTGTCCTTATCGGCAAAATAGTTGGATATATGGGTATAACTTTGCATTTTGTCAGTCATAGCTTTTATAACATCTTTATCATATCCGAGATTATTGACCGAAATGCCTGAAAAAAAATCAAGATATTTTTTTCCGTCCGTAGTATAAATATAATTACCCCGTATTTTATCTATCTCTAAATCCAATCTGTTATATGTCTTAAGAATATACCTTTCATCAATCATTGTTACCTCTTAAATCATCAAGGAGTTTAGTTTTTTCCGCCGTCCCGCCATCTTTGTATTTAACGATTTTTGCAGGGCTTCCTGCAGCCACCGTCATATCCGGCACATCTTCAGTCACAACACTTCCTGCGGCAACAACGGCTCCCTTTCCAATTTTAACACCTTCAAGTATTACCGCATTGGCGCCGATAAGAGCATTATCCTCTATAATAACAGGAGCCTTGCTTGGGGGTTCTAGTACTCCGGCTATAACCGCACCTGCTCCTACGTGTACGTTTTTCCCGATTACCGCTTTTGCTCCAACAACGGCATTCATATCAACCATTGACTTTTCACCAATTACCGCTCCTATATTTATAACGGCTCCCATCATTATTACAGCATCTTTCCCTATGGAAACCATATCTCGTATAATAGCTCCGGGCTCAATACGGGCATTTATTTCATTCGTATCCAAAAGCGGAATCGCTGAATTCCTCCTATCATATTCCAAATGATAATTTGCAATCTGTGGATTATCATGCAAAAAATTTTGCGCATCACTATATTCTCCCACAAAAATTGCCATTTTACCTGCTGAAAATACCTTCATATTGTAATTATATTTATTATTGACCTCACCTGAAACATACAGTTTGACAGGTGTGGATTTTTTTGCTTCTTTAATGTATCTTGCTATTTCATATGGATCTCCAACCATAATTCCTCCTATATTTTAAAAATTAAATGAAAACTTAGACGGGCAATCAGTAAATAATTTTCAAGCCAATTGCTCATCGTAAGCATATCATTTAAAAAATTCTTCTGTACTATAAAAGCCTGCCGGTTTAGTCGAAAGCTTAAGTGCCAAGTCCAAAGCCCCTCTTGCAAATATTCTTTTTGAGAATGCAGTGTGTTTAATTTCTAATACTTCATCAACTCCCGAAAACATTACGGTATGTTCCCCCGGAATTGTCCCTGCCCTAATGGATAGTGTTTCAATATTGTCTCTTCCGGTTGCCTCCATAATATCTTCAGCTAAAGTTACAGCGGTTCCGCTGGGAGAATCTTTTTTCTTATTGTGGTGCTTTTCAACAATATTAATGTCAAAGTCATTAAGTTCGGCAGAAATGCTTTTTAATATTTTTCTTAATACATTAATACCAAAGGATGTATTTGAAGAAATAAGTACAGGTATACTGTTTCCGGCATTTACCATCTTACTTTCCTGCTCCTTTGTAAAACCCGTGGTACATATTAAGAGTGCGCATTTGGTTTTTTTAGCATAATCTATAAGAAAATTAAGGTTTGAAGGATTTGAAAAATCAATTATCACATCTGCTATTTCCTTAATATCCTGTCCGTAATTTCCCTTAATGGGAGACAAAGAACCTATGACATTTATATCATCGTAATTTTGCACCTCCTGTTTCAAAGCCGTGCCCATTGCGCCGTTTATACCGCATATAATTATATTCATACTACTTTCCCTTTCTTTTGTACTTTTCTAACATCTTATTCAGTTGCAGTCGTAGATGCAGAACATAATCCGTGGTTGCACATTTCCTCTATTAATTTTTCCCTGTTTTCATTTGACATTGGATACAAGGGCTCTCTTACATCAGATTTGCACATATTCATAATACCCATTGCTTCTTTAACGGGAATGGGATTTGTTTCAATGAACAAAGCCTTTACAAGACCATTTAGTTCAAGCTGAGCATTCCTTGCATCCTCAATGTTGCCGTTCTTATAGTCATCTACCATCTTTTTTGTTTCTGCAGGCAGTATGTTTGCCACAACTGAAATTACCCCACGGCCGCCAAGAGACATCAAGGGAATAACCATATCGTCATTACCTGAATATACTAAAAATTCCTTTGGACAAATTCTTATAATTTCAGCCACCTGGCTTATATTTCCGCTTGCTTCTTTTATACCGGCAACATTCTTGATTTTTGAAAGCTCTAAAGCAGTTTTAGGTTCAATGTTCATTCCGGTTCTCCCCTGCACACTATATGCAATTATAGGAAGTGATGTGTTCTCCGCTATTACTCTATAGTGATTTATTAAGCCTCTCTGAGTTGTTTTATTGTAATAAGGAGTTACAATAAGCAATCCGTCTGCACCTGCCTCTTCACAAAACTTTGCTTTATCAACAGCTGAAGCTGTACAATTACTTCCCGCTCCTGCTATAACAGGTATTCTCTTATTAACTCTGTCAATTACAAATTTTACTGTTTTATGATATTCATCATCCGTCAGCGTTGATGCTTCTCCTGTTGTACCTGCCACAATAATTGAACCTGACAGTTCAACATGCATATCAACTAATCTGCCTAAAGCATCATAGTCAACTTCTCTTTCTGTAAATGGTGTTACCAATGCAACTCCACATCCTCTTACTAAATCTCCCATTTTATTCCTCCTATAAATTATTATTAAATAATTTTCATACCGCTTATATTTTATGCATTAAAAACAATTCGGATAAAATAAAAATGTATAAAAAAAAGCGGCCATAAGAGCAAAAGGGCTCTCAGACGCTTACAAAAAACACCAAACCTTCTGCCCAGCATATTACAGCTCTCTTTTATAGAATTGGGAAGCATTCTATAAAAACAGTATTACATCTCTTAAACGTAACCCCAGGAAATGAAAATCCCTTCGGCGAATCACCCTTTCAAAGCTATGCTTTTACTCTTGATCATCGCATCCTCACGTAATATGCTCATGAAAATATTTTATTCACTATAGTATATTGCCTTAAACGTAATATGTCAATAGTCAAATTTTTTTGATTTTATATTAATTCTAGAGAAGTCAAACATATGTGACACGACCTCTGAAAAATTTTCTCTGAATAATGCTGTGGTTTTAAAAATTGCTAATAATTATTTTGCCAAGGAGGAAAGCGATAGCGATCCTTGATTAAATAATTATTTGTAATATCATCTTAAGCAGCAAATTAAATTATTTACGCTAATACCTTGTTTAACAAGCAAAAATAGTTTTACATAAAACATAGCCTCTTGCTGCAAATGCATGTAAAACGTTTGCTTTCATTTTTCTAATTAAATAATCCTAAAATCTGCGGGTTTTCTATTTACTGTTCTTTGATATTTTACATCAGGATAACCAAGAACAAATGAAAGAAGATATTCCTCATTATCCTTCATACCGATTGACTTTTTAATATCGCCGCTTAATGCAACCGCAGTTTTTAAAAATCCAATATAACAAACTCCGAGCCCTAATGTATTCGCCTGCAATTCCATTCTTGAGGCCGCAATACCTCCATTAACATCAGCAAATCCTGATTTTTCTTCACTTACAATGGCAATAATTGCAGGAGCATTAAAAAACAGCCTGTCTATATTTTTATCTTTATAATCCTCATGCATTTTTATAAACAACTTTTGATAGACAGGCTGGTCTTTCATATAATCAGTATTAACCGCCATATCATACAATGTGTTTATTGCTGAATTCCTGACCTCATCTATTTTATCCTTAATTATTATAAACTGGTTTAATTGTCTGTTGCTGGCTGTAGGAGAATAACGGCCCGCTTCTATAATCTTATTTAATTTATCAGTTTCAATATCTTTATCCTTAAATTGACGTACACTTCTCCTGAATTTCTGAAAATATAAAAAGTCATCCGGATCAATATTCAATCTGTCCTTTTCATATTCAATTATTTCATTTTCATCATAATCTGGCATGGACACCGAAGCTTTAGGACAAACTGCTACACAATGGGAACATTCATTGCATAACTCCAAATCAATTTTTGCCTTCTTATCTTCTAAAATAATTGCACAGCTTGAACAATCTCTAACACACAATCCACATCCGGTGCATGTTTCTTTATTAATTATTACATTAGACATTTTTTCCCCCTTATTAAATTTATTTATTTCTTTCACACTCTGCAATTCTTATTTGAATTCCAGCCGTGATAGAATACAATTATAGATATTGGAATTTTTTCTTCTTTTGATTTGAATATAATATCAGGAATTTTTTTATCTTTTTTTCAACTATAAAACTTGAATTTAAATAATCATTATCGAATTAATCCTCCAAATACCTGCTTTATTGCTGCATTTGGGTGTGGTGCATTTTTTATTCTGTAATTTATATTATATAGCAAATATTAAGTTTTTCAATTAGAAATATCGCCGATCAATTGACCGGCGATATTTCTTTTCTATTTATAACGAATATGTCTTGTTAAGTCAGTTATCCTGTTTTTCGCCATATCGCTGCAGTACCGCCGCAAGTTCGGCTCGTACTGCACTGTTCCCCGGATTGACATATCCCCGTTCGTCTCCGCTGATTATTCCGGTTCCGACCGCCCATTTTAGTGGGTCAGCTGCCCAGAGGCTTTCATTATCAGCATCAGGGAACTTGCTTAAATCACCGCTTGCACTTGGTTCCTGCGCATAACGCCACAGAATTGTCACCATCTGCTCGCGAGTTACAGGATCATCAGGAGCGAACTCACCGTTGCCGTACCCAAATTAAAAATGCCTATATTCGGCAAAAATACAGACATTTAAATGCAATTTTAAATTATGTATAGTCCATTATTTTTCACCGGGAAATAACTTCTTGAATTTATTTAACATGTATCCTGACTGAGTTTCACAGCTTTCTCCGCCTTCCCGCTTCCGCAGTGGCATTTAAGAGTCAGCTCCACATCACAGTAACCCGATTATTCAGGAATTGCACCTGATTCCATAATTAAATAAAACTATAATTTTTTTACTTAACTGTAGTATACTACCACTGGACAACCTTTGTCAACGGCTTTTAATGCTGTGTCTTTTCCCATCTTCCCAAAAAATACAGACAAAAAGTCCCCCGTGTCTTCCCTAAAAAGTCGTTTTATGACAAAAAAAGTAACGGAATCAATATATAACATTGAAATATAAACATAACTTTTTTCAAATAATTAATGCTTTTTTAAGAAAAATAGATTATAATTAAACTGTATGAATATTTTGGCACTATCCTAAGTACTTATAATAAAGAAGCGAGTTTATTTTATTAATTAAAATTTAATAAAATAATTAACTATTTATCGCAGATATAGGAGAGAAAAAATGTTATGTTCAATATGCAAAAAAAATGTGGCAGTAATATATGTAAATAAAATTGTTGAAGGAAAAATGCAAACTATGGGCTTATGTATTCCATGCGCAAAAAAACAAGGCCTGGCGCCCATGGACCAAATAATGAAACAAAGCGGCATGAAACCGGAAGATTTTGAAAATATTAATAATCAGCTTACAGAAATCATTGGAGACATGGATTTGGATAAATTATCTCAGGATTCTGATGATAGCGAAGATAATGAAGGCATGAATTCACTTATGAATTTAATGAATTCCGCTTTTACCGGAATATCTAATTCAAATACAGAATTTAATCAGGAAGACAACCATAAGGAGATGGAGATTCCCAGAGGGGCAAGTGGATCAGGTACAAAAGTAAAAGAAAAAGTAAAACGAAGGAAACTTAAATATCTTGATACTTATGGCACTAATCTTACAGAACATGCAAGGCATGGCGAATTAGACAGAATTATAGGAAGAAAAAGAGAAATTGACAGAGTTATACAGATATTAAACAGGCGCTCAAAAAATAACCCTATTTTAATAGGTGAACCCGGTGTTGGGAAAACTGCAATTGCAGAAGGGCTTGCCGTAAGAATTTCAGAACACAAGGTACCTGTAAAACTATACAATACGGAAGTCTACCTACTGGACCTGACTGCAGTTGTGGCGGGGACCCAATTCAGAGGCCAGTTTGAATCCCGAATGAAAGCCATAATCGACGAAGCAAAAAAAGCAGGAAATATAATTATCGTGATTGACGAAGTCCATAACATTGTAGGCGCCGGCGAAGCTGAAGGCGGTGCAATGAATGCAGCTAACATATTGAAACCTGCTCTTGCCAGAGGTGATGTTCAGGTAATTGGAGCAACAACTTTAGACGAATACAGGAAGCACATTGAAAAAGATACAGCACTTGAAAGAAGATTCCAGCCTGTAATTGTAGACGAGCCTTCTATTGAAGACTCAATAGAAATAGTAAAAGGTATAAAAGATTATTACGAAGCGTATCACAATGTGATAATTTCCGATGAAGTCATTAGGCAGGCAGTATTAATGTCGGAAAGATATATCACTGACAGATTTCTGCCTGACAAGGCAATTGACGTAATTGATGAAGCAGGATCAAGAGCCAATCTAAAAAACAGCGGCTTAGTTGAACTTGAATCTTTGAGAGCAGAATTATCAATGATAAGAAAAGGAAAAGAAGAAGCTGCTGAAAACGACGATTATGAAAAAGCTGCAGAATTAAAAGTCAATGAACTTAGGATAGAGTCCAAAATAAAAGAATTATCCAAGGAATGTGATAATGTCAGCATAACACCTGAAGATATAGCATATGTAGTTGAAGCATGGACTAAAATTCCTGTACAAAGAATAACAGAAGATGAAGCTGATAAACTAATTCATTTGGAGGAAAGACTTCACAAAAGAGTTATAGGACAGCAGCCGGCTGTCACAAGCCTGGCAAGAGCAATAAGAAGAAACCGCTCAGGCTTCAAGAAAAAGAAAAAGCCATCTTCATTTATATTTGTAGGACCTACAGGCGTAGGAAAAACCGAGCTAGCCAAAACATTAACCTATGAGCTGTTTGGAAATGAAGATGCAATGATAAGACTAGATATGTCAGAATATATGGAAAAACACACGGTTTCCAAGTTAATTGGTGCTCCTCCGGGATACGTCGGTTATGACCAAGCAGGATTTTTAACTGAAAAAATCAGAAGAAACCCTTACTCGGTAATACTGCTTGATGAAATAGAAAAAGCACATGAAGATATATTCAACATATTGCTTCAAATACTGGAAGATGGAAGGCTGACTGACAATCAGGGAAGAACTGTAAACTTTGAAAATACTGTAATTATTATGACTTCAAATGCAGGAAACACAATAAGCGGAAATAAAATAGGCTTTGGTAACAAAGAATACGAAGCAATGGAGTCCAAAGTAAAAGATGCTTTGAGACAAACCTTCAGGTCTGAATTTCTAAACCGCATTGATGACATTATAGTTTTCAAAAAACTGACAAAGGATGAGCTCAGACAAATTGTGAACCTTATGCTAAAAGAAGTCGTTCAGGAAGGGAAAGAAAAGAAAATAACAATTGATGTAACAGACAAAATGAAAGCTTTCATACTTGAAGAAGGCTATAGCACAAAATATGGTGCAAGACCTTTAAGACGTACTATTCAGCAATATATAGAAGATGAAATATCTGAAGCCTATTTAAAAGGTACATTAAAGGAAAACTCTTCTGTTACAATAACTATTGATAACAACAAAAAAACCGAGATGATTATTTATTAAATCAAACCTTTAAGTATGTAAATACGGGGCAAGTCATGACCATGAATTGTCCCGTATTTATTTATTACCGATTATTCATTTAAGAACCCTATTCCAAGGGCATTTGGTCCTGTGTGGGTTCCAATTACACATCCGACCTCCTGCTCAATAATATTTTTAATATTATACTTTTTCTCAATAGATTCTCTTAATTCTTTAAGCTGAACGTAGTTTTGACCATGAAACAGCAGAACAGTTTTATCAGATAAGTCAAAACAATTTTTTTCAATCCATTGGTCAAACCATTTAACCATCTTGTTTCTTCCTCTTATTTTATCAATCACCGATAATTTTCCATCTCTTATTTCAATAATCGGCTTTATATTGAGAATTGAACCTACGATTGACTGCCCTTTAGAAAGTCTGCCGCCTTTTTCCAGGTACTTTAAAGTATCAAGCCCGGCAACAGCTACAATATTTTTTTTCGATTTTTCCAATTCATCGACTATTTCATTAATGTCAATACCTTGTTTTATCAGTTCAATTGCTTTTAATATTGAGGCGAAAGCACCCAGGCATACACTTTTTGAATCTATAATGCGGATATTACTGCTGCCTATCATATTCTTTGCAATTTGCGCCGAATCATATGTGCCGCTGAATTCTGAAGCAAGAAATATCCCCAGAACCTGGTCCCCTTCTGAAAGTATTTCATCAAAAACATCTACAAATGTTCCCGGAGATACCTGAGATGTTGTAGGCAATGTTTCAGCCGTTTCAAGCTTTTTAAAAAACTCCGGCATGCTTAACTCCACTTTATCCAAATAAGATTCATTTTCAAAATTAACTGTTAACGGCACCATTTTCAAATTATTTTCAATGATTACATCTTCTGTAACATCCGATGTACTATCTACCACTATTCTAATACTCATAATACCCCCTTTATTTTAATGCCAAATATTTTGATTGTTAAAGTATTAATGTCAATTATCCCTCCCATCAAACTGCTGCAAATGAAATGAAAAAATAAATTAGGTCATACTGAACTTATACTTGTTTCTAAAAAATACGTCTATGTTCGTCAGAACTTTTATCAATAGTTCTTCTTCCTTGCCGTCCAATTGCTGAAGAGCGCTAACTACAAGATCCTTATGAAAATCTTCATGAGAATGGTACGCAGCAATTCCTTTTTCTGTTAATTTTATATTAACGACCCTTCTATCTTCAATTGAGCGTTTCCTGATAACATATCCCTTTTTAATCAGATTATCTATTGCAGTTGTAAGGGTCCCTGATGTAATTCTCAAGTCCCTTGCAGTGTCAGACATATTTCTTTCCCTATTTATGCCAATATTATCAATCACATGAATTTCAGTTATTGTTAAATCTGAAAAGCTTCCAACCTTCAGACATTTTTCTTCAACATCCAAAACATCTGCAAAAAGTCTTACAAGAATATCATTTACAGCATTATGATTGCTCATCAAAACCACCTCAATTTATTTTGATAATCAAATTATATTTATTTTTAGTAATATTGTCAACAATTATTTATAAATAATGTATCTCCAAAGAAAATCTTTTGCTTCTTCAGCATAGTCCACATTTATTCTTTTTGTCTTTTCAATATTAAAATCTTCAAATTCGTCATTTTCAACATAAATCTCATCGCCCGTAAGATCTGTACCGTTATGCTCCTTCGTTATTTTAAGTGCATTGCATAACTTTCCAGGTCCGTCAGACAAATTTTTTATCTGCCTTTTTGATAAACTTTCCAAAGACTTATTATATCTGTTAATACACATTTCATTTATATTTTCAAGAGATTTTACACCTCTAATGAGCACGGCGCTGCATATGCCTTCTCCATCAGTTACAAAATTCAAGCAATAGTACATTCCGTAAATTAGGTAAACATAAGTATATCCCGGAGGTCCGAACATTATTTTTGTTCTTGGAGTGATTTTTCCGCCATAACCGTGGCTTGCCTTGTCAATTTCACCAATATACGCTTCAGTTTCCGTAATTCTGACTTTAATTATTTTATTATCATATTCACGCACAAGCACCTTACCCAGCAGTTCCTCCGCAACAATGCGTGCATCTCTGTCATAGAAGTTTCTGCTTAATTTGTTCATTATAAAATTACTCCCGATTTTTAATTACAATTTATTATAAATTAAATAATTTTCTAAAATTTTCTGCAGTTTTTTTCGCTACTACATCAACTGGAACTTCCTTGATCCTTGCAATTTCTTCTGCAGCATATTTCACATATTTCGGTTCGTTTCTTTTTCCCCTGAAAGGCTCCGGCGTTAAATACGGACTGTCGGTTTCAATCAAAATTCTATCTAAAGGAACTTCCCTTGCCACAAGTTTGGGCGTTTTTGATTTTTTGAATGTAACAGGTCCTCCAAGAGAAATGAAAAAACCAAGCTTCATGAACTCTTTTGCCATTTCCACACTACTTGAATAACAGTGAAGTATGCCTCTTGTTCCATCGTAGTTCTCTTCTTTCATAATCTTGAAGACATCCTCATGTGCTTCCCTGTCATGAACTATGTATGGCATATCAAGCTCCTTAGCAAGACGTATCTGCTCCCTGAACCATATTTTCTGCGTCTCTCTGTCAGAGTTATCATAGAAATAATCCAGGCCTATTTCTCCAATTCCGATGACCTTTTTATTTTTGGCCAATTCTCTGAATATATCCATTGTATCGCCATTCATGAATTTAGAGTCATGAGGATGACATCCTACAGCCGCATATATAAATGGATATTTACCTGCCAATTCAACAGCTGCCTTTGACGAATCCAAGTCGGACCCAGGATCTAAAACTAATTCAATGTTATTATCTTTTAAGGTATCTATTACTTTATCTCTGTCTTCGTCAAAAGCTTTATCATCAAGATGGGCATGGCTGTCTATAAATTTATCTATCATTTTTACTTCCTTTCTTACTGCTTTTTCTGTATTCCTTTACTGTTTTCTTGAAAGCTCCAAGTTGCGGATCATCTTTGCCGAATGTCAGTCCTGTAGATATATCTCTTCCGGCGTACGTATAGACTATTTTAACCTTAACCTGATCCTTTTTATTAGGCTTGAAATAATTAACAGCTTTAATTTCACCCCACCTTATTAATGTACCGCGCTTATGTATACCTAAAGTAGAAACCATTGTTTTTTTTATAATAGGAATATATAACAACACCATTAAAACCGGAAAAACAACTGTCAAGAATAACATTTCCGTGTTAAAAATTCCAACTCTGATGCTGTTGATGATTAAAAAAACTGCTACAATCACAACAAAAATTATTACTGCACTACTCACTATGTGTCTTATTTTATCATCGTTATCCAAATAAAACAACGGCTTAATGTTTTCCTTTTTATACTTTAACTTATTCTTAAAGCTTAAATAAATAAAGTAAATAGCAAAAATAAATATAAGTAAATAAACTATCTGCACAGCGTTCATAACGTATTTCCTTCTTTTTCGATATTTTCAATTAAGTTTAGCATATTATTATTATTATTTCAAGAAATATGCTATTAATTAATATATTTTTTGATTTCTTTATATTATATATTTCCTTATAACAGATATACATAATTAAGTAATGTTGAGATACGTTTTCGTCAAAATAAAATTAGCCTTCCTTATTGACATACATAGGTTAATTATATATAATTAAATATATGTAATTTATGTATAAATACAATAATTATAATGATGTATTTGTGACCTTTAATGTTAGCAAAATTAGATTTATCTGTAATAAAATATGGATGTATGATGGTAAAGACAAAAGAATTAGACACTAAAACTTCGAAAAAATGCAGCTAAAGATTGGAGAAAATGAAAACGATTTACTGCTTAGTTGTCAGGCTGTTTTTACGTAATCTATTCAACACATTATGGAGGTAAAACTATGGGCGGCACCATGATTATAGACGGTAGAAGTGTACAATATGACAAACAAAAAAATATTTTAAATGTTATAAGAGATTCGGGCATTAATTTGCCTACATTTTGCTATCATTCAGAATTAAGCATCTACGGTGCATGTAGAATGTGCTCAGTAGAAACATCAAGCGGAAAAATAATTGCCTCATGTTCTGAAAGCCCGAAGGACGGCTTAGAAGTATACACAAATTCACCAAAAATAAGAAAATACAGGAAAATGATACTTGAACTTCTTCTTGCTAATCACGACAAAGACTGCACATCTTGCGGACGTACAGGAAGGTGTCAATTGCAAAATCTGGCTAAAAGATACAGCCTTAACAAAAACAGATTTGCACAGCTGAATCATCAATATTACGAAATTGACAATTCAAGCCCCAGCATTATAAAAAATCCCAATAAGTGCATAAAATGCGGTGACTGTGTAAGAATGTGCGCAGAAATTCAAGGAATAGGAGCATTGGGTTTTGTCAATAGAGGAAGCGATGTCATAATCAAACCTGCTTTCAATAGAACCATTGCCGAAACTGAATGCGTTAGCTGCGGTCAATGTCTCGTTGTATGTCCAACGGGAGCAATAACCATTAAAAACGAAACAGACAAAGCTTGGGATGCTTTATACGACAGCAGCAAAAGAGTCATATTTCAAATAGCACCTGCGGTGCGGGTTGCCCTAGGTGAAGAATTCGGTAAAAAACCTGGTGAAATAGCAACAGGAAAAATTGTAGCAATTTTAAAAAGGCTGGGAGCTGATGATGTTTTTGACACTACCTTATCTGCTGATTTAACAGTTATAGAAGAAAGTAACGAATTCTTGGACAGATATTTAAAAAGTGAAAATCTACCGATGTTTACTTCATGCTGCCCAGGCTGGGTTAAATTTGCCGAAAACAAATATCCTGAGCTTGTAAAAAATATATCAACGTGCAAGTCCCCCCAGCAAATGTTAGGTACGGTTTTGAGAGAAGCCTACAAAGAGAAAGATAAGAAAGACGGAAAAGAAACATTCATTATTTCCGTCATGCCCTGTACAGCAAAAAAAGCAGAAGCAGCAAGGACCGAATTTAGTCATGACGGTGTAAGAGAAGTTGACTTAGTCATTACTACTGAGGAATTAGCAACCATGATAAATGAAATAGGCATTAAATTTGATGAAGTTGAAGAAGAAGCAATGGATATGCCTTTCGGTATAGGTTCAGGAGCCGGAATTATTTTTGGAACCACAGGAGGAGTAACCGAAGCCGTTCTGCGAAAAGTATTAAAGGACAAATTCGGAAAAAAGGACTGTGAAATTATCTATAACAATGTAAGAGGACTGAATTCAGTTAAAGAAGCTTCTGTAACTATTGACGGTAACGAAATAAACTTAGCAGTGGTTCACGGCTTAAAAAATGCTGACGATTTGATAAAGAAAATTGAAAGCGGAGAAAAAAAATATGACTTAATTGAAATTATGGCATGTACTGGCGGATGTGTCACAGGAGGAGGACAGCCCACGCCTAAATTGATAACAAAAGAAACAAGGAGTTTAAGGGCAAAGGGACTGTATAACATTGATAAAACAAATTCAATAAAAAATTCTGATGATAATTATATTGCTGTAAACATTTTAGAAGGTATTATGAAAGATAAGAGACACATGCTGCATGTTCATTATTAAAAACAATCCCGCCAGCTTAAGCCGGCGGGTTCCTTTGAAAAATTCCATGCTAATACTTTTTTATTTTTTATTTTTTTGCATTATATAATAAAAAAAACTGTTTTTCAATATTTTATGACTTTTTTCTCCAACCAGGCAGCAAAAAAGTACATAACAGCAGCAATAACTCCCAGTACAAAAACCCCCATCATTACTAAATCCAATTTAAACGTTTGGCTTCCATATAATATTAAATATCCAATACCTGCCTTGGATACAAGAAACTCTCCTACTATAACTCCAATCCACGATAATCCGATATTTACTTTTATTGCGCTCATGATGCAGGGAATATTCGCAGGAATTATAACTTTGCTTAAAATCTGGTATTTACTTGCGCCAAAAGTTTTCATCAAGATTATCTTATCATTTTCAACACTTGTAAATCCCGTATACAATGTCATTGTTGTAACTACAACGGATATTGAAGCGGCAGTTACAACTATGCCCGAAAAACCCATTCCAGCCCACAAAATAATTATAGGCGCTAAAGCGGTTTTCGGAAGGCTGTTTAAAATAACTATATAAGGATCGGCAATCTTTGACAATTTTTCAAACCACCACAATAATACCGCAACTAACATTCCAACGACTGTGCCGACAAAAAAACCGGCCAGGGTTTCTGTAGTTGACACATATAAATGTTTAAATAAACTTCCGTCCTTTACGAATTTAACAATTAACTTAAATATGGCACCCGGACTGCTGGTTAAAAACGTGTCTATAAAATTACAACGTGCAGCCCATTCCCAGAGAGCAACAAAAATAATAAATACGGATATTTGTGCTATTTTTATAAATTTCTTTTCTTTTTTTATTGACTTTAAATAATTTTCCTGTTCCTTGGATATATCGAAAGACGTCCCTGTTTTATTCCTCCATATCATCCAAATCCCTCCATATCTGTCTAAAATACTCTCCGAACTCCAAAGTATTTCTGCACTTCATAGGTGTCCTCTCCCCTTGGCACTGTGTAAACGTAATGGCATATTCTTTTTTTACTTTTGCAGGTCTTTCAGTAAAAACAATTACCCTGTCAGAAATGCTGACAGCTTCAGGAATATCATGTGTTACCAATATAGTAGTTATTTTTTCTCTCCTTAATATCTGGCCTACTTCGTTTCCGATAGAAATCCTTGTTTGATAATCCAAAGCCGAAAAAGGTTCATCTAAAAGCAGCAAATCAGGTTCTACAGCCAACGTACGGACTAAAGCAGCCCGCTGCCTCATACCTCCTGATAACTGACTTGGATAATGGTTCCTAAAATTATATAATCCATACTTCTTCAGCATATTCATAACCTTTTCTTTATTTTCATCTGTAGCCATATGTTTTACTTCCAGCCCCAAAAGGCAGTTTTTAAATATATTCCTCCATTCATACAGCTGGTCGTTTTGAAACATAAAACCTATGCTGTCGGTATTAACTATGACTTCACCTTCAGACGGCTTTTCCAATCCGGCAATTATCGAAAGTATTGTGGACTTGCCTGAACCTGATGGACCTACAATAGCAACAATCTCTCCTTTTTTTACATTAAAAGACAAATTTTCTATTGCTTTTGTTTCGTTATTTATCGTATGAAACCTTTTAGAGACATTCTTCAATTTACATATATATTCCATTTTCCACCTCCGTCAGACGCAAAAGCTATATATTATGTTATTCAATTTCTTCTAATTAGTTAATGAATATTTATTTAGAATTTCAAGGATAACTTTGGAAGACATACCTGATAAAAACATTCATAACAACGCTCAAAATTATCATAATAAAAATAAGATTCAAATTATAAGGACGGTGAAAAAAATGATTATTATAGATAAGCTTATAAATAGGTTAAAAATGAAAAACAGCACTCATCCAAACCCGGGAAATGTTTATGTCCCTAAAAATTTTGAAGTAGAAGAACGAAAAGAAGATGTAGATGCCAATGAAAAATAGATAGAAATATCCATGTAACTTAACTCCTACCAAATATAACAATAATAAATACAGGGGGAATTTTTTTCATGCCTATTAAATCTGCAAAAACTTTTATATTATGATAACTTTCCTTTTAATAATTTATAATAATTACTTTTCTTTGAAATTTCCACTAATTTTACTCTTTGTACATTTAGATGGTTTGAAAAACTGTGTCAAAATCTGATATGAATCATAAGATAATCTATGAATGTTAGCTTAGGCTAAAATTATTATTCTAAAACAATATGACAGGAGATATAATTATGAAGATTCTTACAGATGCAAATATAGGAGAAATTGTTAAGGTCGGAAAAAATGACGCCAAAGATTCATTAAAGGAACGGCTTCTGGCCTTAGGTCTAACAAATGGAGCAAAAGTGGAAGTTTTAAGAAAAGGTCCAAAAAACAACCTTACCGTTTATAGAATAAGAGGAGCCATGATAGCACTTAGAAATGAAGAATCCAGGCTCATAAAAATTTTATAAGGAGGCGGTTTAATTGGGCCTTACAGCACAATCTACTAAATTGGAATCAATGAATGATATCTTTAATATTTCAAGAACCGCTGCACAGAAAGTTATTGCTTTGGCGGGAAATCCCAACACAGGCAAAAGCACGGTTTTCAATTACCTTACAGGTTTAAACCAACATACAGGCAACTGGCCGGGCAAAACTGTAGTATCGGCAAGAGGAGAATATAACTACAATGAAAAAGAATATATAATAGTTGACTTGCCTGGTTCTTATTCATTGTTTACGGCCTCTAAAGATGAAGAAGTTTCAAGGGATTTCATATGCTACGGTGACTATGACGCAATAGTGGTGGTTTTAGACGCTACCTGTTTGGAAAGAAATTTGAACTTAGTTTTTCAAATATCTGAAATAACCAACAGAATAATATTATGCGTAAACCTCATTGACGAGGCAAAAAAGAAAAATATAGTTTTAGATAAGGAGGGTCTTGAAAGCGAATTAAATATTCCGATAATATTAACTTCCGCAAGAAAAGGAATCGGAATGAATGAGCTAAAAAAAGCAATTGAAAAAGTAGCATCAAGCAATATTGAAGATAAACGTCATAATGTAAAATATGACGAGAAAATTGAAAAAAGAGTTTCCGAAATAATACCTTACTTAGAAGAAATGAATATATCAAACCCAAGATGGTCTGCACTGCGTCTCTTAGACAGCTCAATCGATATATTCTCGTATAAAAAAAATAACAATTTAAGTATAGACCAAGCCAAATACCTGGCCAGCAAACTAAAAATCGAACCGGATAATCAATTCATAAGAGAAAAAATTTCAGAACAAAATTACAACTATGCAAATTACTTAAAACAAAAGTATGTAACTGAAGATTATGCTAAATTGAACCGTGATAAGAAAATCGACGATATTGTCACATCCAAAATATTCGGCATACCTATTATGCTTTTGCTTTTATGTCTAATACTTTGGATTACAATTCAGGGGGCCAATGTACCTTCTCAAATTCTCAGCAGCTTGTTTTTCGGCTTTCAGCCCAAGCTTGCTGATTGGCTAATTAAGTTCGGAGCTTCCAATTTCGTCATAGGAATTATAGTTGACGGTGTTTACGGGACTTTAGCATGGGTTGTATCAGTAATGCTCCCGCCAATGGCAATATTTTTCCCATTGTTTTCTCTGTTGGAGGATTTAGGATATCTGCCGAGAGTCGCGTTTAACCTGGATCATCTGTTTAAAAAAGCATGTGCCCATGGAAAACAATGCCTTTCAATGTGCATGGGACTGGGGTGTAATGCTGCAGGAGTTATAGGATGCAGGATAATTGATTCTCCTCGAGAAAGGATTATAGCAATAATTACCAATAATTTCATTCCATGCAACGGAAGATTTCCAACAATAATAGCAATAGCATCAGCTTTCTTTGCGGTAACTTCCAGCTCATTTGTAAACGGGGCAGTACCTGCATTATTCATAACATTGCTTATTGTTTTAGGTGTTTGCATTACATTGGCAGTTTCATACTTATTGTCAAAAACACTTTTAAAGGGTATTCCGTCGACCTTTACTTTAGAACTTCCCCCCTATAGGGTACCTCAAATAGGAAGGCTGATATATACCTCTATCATTGACAGGACAATTTTTGTATTATCAAGAGCAGTCGTCATAGCAGCCCCGGCAGGTGCAGTAACATGGCTTATATCAAACATTTATATAGGTGACTTAAGCATACTCGCTCATATTTCAAATTTCCTGGAACCTGCCGCCTATCTAATAGGTCTTGACGGATTCATTTTAATGGCTTTCATAGTAGGTATTCCTGCAAATGAAATTGTTATACCTGTAATGCTCATGGCGTACCTTTCAACAGGCACACTGACAGATTTTGAAAGCATCGGACATCTGAGAACAATCCTTGTAAGCAATGGATGGACCCCTCTTACTGCTCTGAATACAATGCTTTTCAGCCTGCTTCACTGGCCCTGTTCAACAACGCTTTTGACCATAAAAAAAGAAACAGGAAGCATGAAATGGACTGTCGTAGCCTTTTTTTTACCAACAGCAATAGCATTTGCGGTATGTTTTATAACAGCAAGCATATATAGAATAATCTTTTAGAAACTTAAAATTACCCGACTTCGCTTATTCGAAATCGGGTTTTTTATGTTAAAATGCAGGTATTTGAAAAATGTCAAATTAATTATCTAATTTAATTTAAATCTTTTCAATTCAGGTGATATAATTAAATTAGCATCTGTAGCGGCAATTACATCCTCCATCGTAAATCCCGGACCTAACTCCTCCAAAACAAGACCTTTGTCTGTAACTCTTATGAGAGTCATTTCTGTAACAATGACGTCAACTTCTTCCTTGGCTGTTAATGGAAGGGTGCATTGTTTTAAAATTTTCGGTTTTCCTTTTTGTGTATGGATCATTGCAATTATTACTTTATTAGCTCCTACCACCAGGTCCATTGCTCCGCCCATTCCCGGGACCATTTTGCCGGGTATTTTCCAGTTGGCTAAATTCCCTCTTTCGTCAACTTCCATAGCTCCAAGAATTGTGGCGTTTACATGTCCTCCGCGTATAATACCAAACGAAGTTGCACTGTCAAAAAACATGCCGCCGGGTACTATGGACGAAGGTATTCCGCCTGCATTAACAAGCTCCCAATCTTCTTTCCCCTGTTCCGGAGCAGGGCCTAATCCTAAAAATCCGTTTTCAGAATGAAATGTTACATCCATATCCCTCGGAATATGATTTGCCACCATCGTTGGAAGCCCAATGCCCAAATTCACCACATCTCCGTCCTGTAATAACTTAGCTGTTCTTTTTGCTATAATTGTTTTAGCATCCACTATTATCACCTCCGATTATATAATCAACAAATATACCCGAACACATAACGTGTTCCGGATCAATTTCTCCTATTTCAACTATTTTATCAGCCTCTACAATGACAACATCTGCAGCCGTTGCCATTATGGGATTGAAATTTTTCATTGATTTATTAAAGATCATATTCCCTTTTTTATCTGTAATGGATGATTTTATTAACGCAACATCAGCCTTTAAGGGAGTCTCCAGAATATATTCTTTACCGTCTATCAACTTCTTTTCCTTTTCGGCTTCAGCTTCCGTTCCCACTCCTGTAGGTGTGTAGAATCCCCCTAAACCGCTTCCGCCGCACCTTATTTTTTCTGCCAATGTTCCCTGAGGTATCAGTTCAACTTCAGTTTCTCCGGAATTCATTTGATTTGCTGTCTCCGGATTAGTTCCCACATGTGAAGCAATTATTTTTTTAAACTGTTTGTTTACTACCATTTTCCCTACACCTTTATCAGGAAAACCTGTATCGTTACATATTAGCGTTAAATCTTTAACATTTCTTTTTACAAGTATATCTATAATTTTTTCAGGAGTACCATTTGCCAAAAAACCGCCGACCATGATTGTCATTCCATTTTGAATTTTTTCTGCCGCCTCATTAACTGAAATAATTTTATTGATCATAACTTCATCCCTTCTAATTAAAATATTAATACACAGAAAACAAAAATGAGCTGCTAAATTATAATGTTGATATCTATTGAGTATATTTTTGATACAGTCATGATTCCTTTTTTAAATTTCATTACATTCACATTAATGTATTGCAAATATTATGCCAATATAATTAAGGCAGTGTTATTTCAGCAGAATAACACATGTTAGAGATTTATTATATCTAAAACTTTATATTAAAAAATGCAAAAATGCATATATAATTATAATCAATTAATGTCACAAAAATTTTTTTTATAAGTTTCTTGAATATATTAACCGTCAAGGCTGCTTCAATCAACATATTGATGTTAAAATTTTAACATATGCAAAAATGCATATAATAATTAGACCATTACTGCAAAATTGCATATTTTAAATAAGTAATTCCACTGCCTGTCCGGCGATAAAAAAAGAATCTATCACATTACACAATAGATTCTTGCATTATTCTTATATGTCTATTAATACCGGTTTTTATTCACTTATAGCTTTTTCTATTCTTCTTCTTACTTTTTTCTCTCCCATAATTTGCTGCAGCTCCCATACATCCGGCGATGATGCACGGCCTACCACTGCAATTCTTATTACCGAACTGACATCTCCCACATGGCCTTTGTACGTGTCCGGATTTTTCTTGTAGTCCTTAAGCTTAGCCGCATATCCGTTTTCTTCCGAAATAGTTCTTATTTTTTCAAACCAATGGGACTGGTCATCACTATGGTCATAAGTTTTCAGGTACTCTTTAAGGAGTTTTTTAGCTTCGTCATCATCAATATTTTCAGGATAACTGTCGGCAATTTCAAAGTATTCATCGAAAAAATAACTTATGAAATCAAATATTTGCTTGCAATATATAAGATCCTTACGTGGCTTTTTACCGCTTCTTCCTACAGATATAAGTTCTGTTACCTGTTCTTTATTACTTTCTAAAATATCAGCAATTTCATTTTTATATCTTTTTGCCCACTCCAATAAAAATTCATAAATTTCATCTGCAGAAATTTTCAACAGCACATCTTTACTTATATTATTTAATTTTTCCAAGTCAAACAAAGCCCCGGAATTGCTCATTTTTTCCAGTGTGAATTTAAAATCTTCCGCCTGACTGTCCGAATTTTTAATTCTCCACTCTTCATAGTTTGAATTTAAAATCGTAAGCAAGTATTCCCTTACCGCTTTCGGATGATACCCTAAATCCATATAGTATCCCAGACCAAGTTCAGGGTCCTTCCTTTTTGACAGTTTTCTTTTAGAGCCGTTATCCATTTTCATCAGGTGCGCCGTATGGCAGTAAACAGGAGCATCCCACTTTAGCGTCTTAAATATTTCATAATGAATCGGAAGTGTTGAAAGCCATTCTTCTCCTCTTACAACATGAGTTACCCTCATAAAATGATCATCTACAACATGTGCAAAATGATATGTAGGGATTCCGTTGGTTTTTAAAATTACAATATCCTTATAATTCTCATGGATTATAAGCTTGCCCCTTATTGCGTCCTCTATTTCAAAAGTGCCTTCTTCTGTCCCCATTGATTTAAATCTTATTACAAACTCCTCATTATTATTTAAATGAGATTGAACTTTTTCTAAACTCAGGTTTCTGTCTCTTGCCCATTTGCCGTAATACCCGGTATTGATATTTCCTTCGGTCTGCTTTTCCCTTATTTCTTCAAGCTCTTCTTCCGTGCAAAAACAAGGATATGCCCTTCCCTGCTCAACTAAGTATTTTGCAACGCACTGATAGATTTTGCCGCGTCTGCTTTGGTAATAAGGCCCGTAACTGCCTTTTTCACCTTCCAACAAAGCTCCCTCATCAAAATTCAATCCGAAATATTTAAGAGATGAAATAATCGTTTCAACTGCTCCCTCAACCTTGCGTTTTTCATCTGTATCCTCTACACGAAGCATAAACACCCCGTCACTTTGATGTGCCAGCCTTTCATCAACGAATGCCCCGTATAAATTTCCAAGATGAATAAAACCTGTTGGGCTTGGAGCCAATCTTGTAACCTTTGCTCCCGTCGGCAGATTCCTTTTTGGGAAAACATCATTTTCATAATATCCTATAGTTTCTTTAATATCAGGGAACAAAATTTCAGCTAATTTTTTATACTCCATTATCCTTATATGATGCATTTAAAAATATAAACACATCATCTTTCTCCTTCCTTTCTAACTTGCATGAATAAAAAAGACGGTATGTTTAAATTAAACGAACCGCCCCACAATATTCTGATAATAACCCACAGGGAAGTCAAACCCCTGATTCCACCGTATATGTATGACGGCCTATAAAGTTAATGTTAGGGTCGTTAATTTAACTATAAGTATAATATATCGTATCCTTTTATGCAACATTTTTAAGAAATAAAAGTAACAAAAGTACAGTTTAAAGGCGAGATTAATTTTTTTCAATAGGATATTGACAAAACGAAGTAATTATGGTATTTTTATAAAAATCATTAAACACAATAAAAATAAAGCTGAGACAGGAAATAGTAAATACATTGTGTTTTTCAGAGAGTGTACAATTGGTGAAAGTACATAAATATGCTGTATTGAACACATCCTTGAGCTAATCGATGAAACCCTCGGGGAGTAGTTGGATTCGGGAATGCACCCGCTACAGTGCAAAAGTATGATAGTACTTTGTGAGGTTGATGTTGTGAAGCATCAATAAAAAGAGGTGGAACCACGTGAATAAAAACTCCCGTCCTCTAAGGAAACTTAGATGACGGGAGTTTTTTTATATTCTGCCCTTTGATATATTCCGCTACTATGAATTGCCTTATACAAAATTTTATATGAAAATCAGGAGGAAATTATTATGAAAAAGTTTTTTAAAATGTCTTTAATGCTTATGCTTTCGGCATCATTGGTTTTATCAGCAGGCTGTGCAAAGAAATCATCAAATGAAGAAGGAAGCAACAGACTGGAGAAAATAATCAGCAGAGGATATATAGAAGTGGTTACGGAACCATACTTCGCACCCAATGAGTTTATTGACCCTACGAAAAGCGGCAGTGAGCAATATGTCGGCAGCGATATAGAATTTGCAAAGTACATTGCAGATAAATTAGGAGTTGAGTTAAAAATTGTTCCTCTGGAGTTTGGTGCAGTCTTAAGCAGTATTACAGAGGGCAAGTATGATTTAGCTATTTCTGCCCTGGCATACACACCTGCAAGAGAGAAAGCCATGATTTTGTCAAAGAGCTACTATTTTGCAGAAAATGCACCGGGCTACGGTCTGCTCATAAGAGAAGAAAATGCAGATAAAATAAAAAATACATATGACTTAGCAGATAGAACGGTTGCAGTACAAAGCGGATCACTGCAGGAGCTGTTTGCAAATGAGCAAATACCTGAGTATAAGGAGCTGAAGAGAGTTTCCTCCACAACAGACGGTATATTGATGGTACAGGAAAATAAAGCAGATTCATGTGTTGTATCCATACCGATGGCTCAGCTGTACATTGATGCAAACGAAGGATGCGGGCTGTCAATAGTTGAAGATTTTGAATTCACGGTTGATAAAAAATTAAGCGGAGTAAGAGTGGGAATACCATCAGGTGAAAATGAGCTTGCCGAAAAAATTAATGAACTGATAGATGAAGTTGTAAGCTCGGGACAATATGAAAAGTGGCATGAAGAATATACCGAATACGCAAAACAATTAGGATTGTAATTTATTGAAGGGATAAGGTGAAGGTATGATTAAAACAACATTTATGCTATGGAATAAGTACAATTATGTTTATATTGACGGCCTGGTCGGCACACTATGGCTGGCTGCACTGACGGTGTTTGCAGCGACCATACTGGGCACTCTTATAGCAATTATGAAATTATCTAAAATTAAAGTGCTTGATGTAATTACATCTGCATACATAGGTGTGCTCAGAGGTACACCCATACTTTTGCAGCTATACTTCTTCTGGCTGTTGTTGCCTAAAATAGTACCGTTTGATTTAAGTGATACAACATGTATCGTAATAGCTCTTATCGTAAATGCAAGCTCATACGTGGCAGAGGTTATAAGA
Source organism: Firmicutes bacterium UBA4845 (assembly GCA_002399975.1). Lineage (GTDB taxonomy): Bacteria > Bacillota > Clostridia > Tissierellales > Sedimentibacteraceae > Sedimentibacter. Next base: position 67,494 of record DHER01000075.1, read on the forward strand.
GCAGGCATACAGGCAGTTGACAAGGGCCAGGTTGAGGCTGCAAGAAGTCTTGGGTTATCAAGTTCAAACACACTGAAGAAGATTATTCTTCCTCAGGCAATTAAAAATATACTTCCTGCATTGGGTAATGAATATATATCAATAGTTAAGCAAACCTCCCTTGCATCTGTATTCTTTGTACAGGAGCTTACGACGTCGTACAGGTCTGTTCAATCAGCAACATTTTTAGCAATACCTTCACTGATAATTGCAGGTATAATTTATCTTATAGTAACAACAGTACTGACCAAAGGTATAAATGTATTCGAAAGGAGGCTTCAGGTCAATGAAAGATAAAGAATTAATAAGAGTTGAAGGCTTAAATAAATCCTTCGGAAATTTAAAGGTACTGAACGACATTACAGAAAGTATATACGACAGAGAAGTTATTTCCATCATAGGACCATCTGGCAGCGGAAAAAGTACATTTTTAAGATGCCTTAATTTGCTGGAAAGACCCACAAGCGGAAAAGTTTATTTTGAGGGAATTGATTTATCTGACAAAAGAGTTAATTTAGATAAGCACAGACAGAAAATCGGAATGGTATTTCAGCTTTTCAATGTTTTTCCGCACCTGAAGGTTATAGACAATATTACCCTGACCCCTATGCTTGAAAAGAAAATGACAAAGGAAGAAGCTGAAAAAAAGGCTGATGAACTTTTGGCAAGGGTGGGGCTGACAGATAAGAGAGACGTCTATCCAACAAAGTTGTCAGGCGGTCAAAAGCAGCGCCTTGCAATTGTCAGAGCTCTGGCCATGGATCCGAAAGTAATGCTGTTTGATGAGCCCACCAGTGCATTGGACCCCGAAATGGTAAAAGAAGTTCTTCAGGTTATCAGGGACCTGGCTTTATCAGGAATGACCATAGTCATAGTAACTCACGAAATGCGTTTTGCCAGGGAAGTAAGCGACAGGGTTATGTTCATGTCCGACGGAGTTATACAGGAACAGGGAACACCTGATGAGATATTTAACAATCCTGAAAATATAAGAACAATAGATTTTTTGAGCAAGGTATTATAGGAGGATTTATGGAAACGTTAAAATTAATAGAAGAAATACTTGAAAAGAAAAAAGATAAAATAATTGATGTCAGCAATAAAATATGGGAGTTTGCGGAGCTTCCATATAATGAATACAAGTCATACGGCCTTCTGACAAAGGCTCTGGAAGATGAAGGCTTTGTAATAAAAAGAAATGTGGCGGATATACCTACTTCCTTTACAGCAAGTTTCGGAAACAGCGGACCGATGTTCGGCTTCTTAGGCGAATACGATGCTCTTGATAAATTGAGCCAGGTGGCAGGATGTTCCCGGAAAAATCCTGTTGAAGAAGGTAAGCCCGGTCACGGATGCGGTCACAATGCCTTGGGTGCAGGCTCTCTTGGAGCCGCATTGGTTATGAAGGAATATTTAACTGCTAATAAACTGAACGGAACTGTTATTTTCTTCGGTTGCCCTGCAGAAGAAGGCGCAGGCTCAAAGCAATTTATGGCAAGAGCAGGAGCATTCGATAATGTGGATTTTGTCTATACGTGGCATCCGTCCACAATTAATCAGGTGCAATCCGTAAGATCCGTTGCAATCATGGGAGCCAATTTTGAATTCAAGGGGTTAGCTTCTCACGCAGGGGGTGCTCCTCACCTGGGCAGAAGTGCTCTCGATGCCACAGAACTCATGAGCGTGGGTGTAAATTATTTAAGAGAACACATGATTGATCAGGCTCGTATACATTATGCTTATGTAGATGCAGGCGGAGTTTCACCCAATGTTGTGCAGGACAGAACCCTGATAAAATATGAGGTTCGCTCTCCCAAGGTATCACAACTCAAGGAATTGTTTGAAAGAGTTGTAAATGTAGCAAAGGGTGCTGCTCTTATGACAGACACAAAGGTAGAATATGAAATAACCATGGCATTCTCCGATTACATACCCAATGCAGCATTAGCAGAGGTTGCCGATGAAGCATTCAGAGAAGTTGGTGCACCTAAATGGGATGAAAAGGACTACAAATTAGCCCAAGAATTTATGCTCAGCTATAATAGTTCAACTATAGAGTCCATAAAAGAATATATAAAAGAAGAATACGGTGAAGAACATCTGAGTGAAATATGGGATAAGCCTCTTGATTCAGAAGTTCATCCATATGAAAACAGCATTAAATACACATCGGGTTCCACAGATGTGGGAGATATATGCTATGCCGTGCCAACCATTAATTTCAATGTTGCAACTGCCTGCATAGGTAATGTGGGACACACATGGCAAATGACGGGACAATCCAGAAGCAGCATTTCATCCAAGGGGATTCTTACAGCCGTAAAGATTATGGCATTATCTGCAGTTAAGACGATGAATAACCCCGAAGCAATAAGAAAAGCCAAGGATATTGTTCTGAAACAGAACGGCGGAGCATACCAGTGCCCCCTGCCGGATAGCGTAAAACCACCAATAGGGAAATATTGAATTTTTTAGTATAATTATCATAAGTTGTGGAGAGCACCCCCTGATTCACAGTTATCTTTTATGGGGATGCTTTTTCTTTCCCCTTTTATGTCATTATACTCGGATTCCTATGGGCATCATTCCCGTCAGTTTTTGGTGTCAAGGCTGCCGGAGCACTCCTCTATAAAAACAACCGAAGTTTATCTGCACGTGCTTGGAGACACCAAAGCAGAATCACTATCGGTTTTGGATAATATTTTTTAAGTTGGCGAATATTTGATTTTTAAACTTTTTAAGTGCTGTAACCCTTGAAAAATAACCCATAGGGGAGTCGAACCCCTGATTCCACCGTGAGAGGGTGGCGTCTTAACCACTTGACCAATGAGTCTTAACAATTGACTTATTAATTATATACTTCTTTTTTTGTTTTGTCCATACCCAATTTTTTCAATTGTAAAATTAAAAATTTGCTTAAGGACCTCAGCGCTTTAATGACTACTACGGTACAGAATATGGAGTACACCATACAGGTACTAAAAGAAAAAACTCCTCATGTTAAAATCATGGTAGGTGGAGCGGTTCTAACTTCCGGCTATGCGGCAAAAATCGGAGCCAATTACTACTCCAAAGACGCCAGAGGAGCGGTAGATATTGCTAAAAATTTTTTTAAAGTCTCTGAATAAAAAAATTAGATTGTATAATAAGAAAGCTGCCACACAAATTTATGCGACAGCTAGGCACAACTTTAGATATTCGACTTGTCTACTTGACAAGGGTCATATTACATACCAAGTGTATTTTACTTTTCTTATATTTCTTTATACAATCATTATTTATTCTCTTCATTTAAACATTTGACGAATTATTTGCAAGTTCCTTCAATTTTATATCCTTAACCATTTCCCTCAGCATCTGAGCCTGACTGCTTAACTCCTCGCTTGCTGCCGCACTTTCTTCTGATGTAGCAGAATTTGTCTGCACCACTGCTGATATCTGATCAATTCCCGAAGAAACCTGTGCCGCTGCAGCTGACTGCTGCTCAGTTGCCTTTGCTATTTCTTCAATCATACTTACCGAAATACCTGACCTCTCCACAATTACATCCAGTGAATCCTTGGTCATAGCTGCAATTTTGGTTCCCTTGTTTACAGATTGAAGTGAACCTTCTATAAGCTCTGTAGTATTTTTTGCTGCTGTGGAGCTTTTTGAAGCAAGATTCTTTACTTCATCCGCAACAACTGCAAATCCCTTTCCGGCTGTACCCGCTCTCGCCGCTTCCACGGCTGCATTAAGCGCAAGAATATTTGTCTGGAAAGCAATATCATCAATGACTTTTATTATTTTTGAGATTTCTTTAAAAGCATCGTTAATTTCAGAAATCGCATCATTCATTTCCATAACATGTCTGCTGCCATCCTTAACTGCCTCTTGTGCTTCCAAAGACGCTTTTTCAGCTTTTTCAGAACTTTTAGAATTTTTAGTTGTACGTTCAGATATTTTACTTATTTCAGCTGCCAGCTCCTCTACTGAGCTTGCCTGCTCTGTCGATCCCTGTGAAAGGGTCTGTGCCGCTGCTGCTACCTGTTCTGAGCCGCTTGCTATCTGCTCCGCACTTTCACTTATCTGTCTCATCTGAATATTATTATGATCAATAAGTTTAGATATTGAATGTTCTATCGGATAAAAATCACCCAGATAATCTATTGTAACTGAAGTCGTCATATCTCCATGCTCAATAGACCCTAAATGATATGAAATATCACCTATAACTTCTTTCAGCATAGTGACAGTTTTCGCAAGGGAATCAAGGAGTACTCCTGTTTCATCGTTGCTCTTAGCCTCAGGAATATCAGAATGCAGATCCCCTTGAGAAAGAGTTTTAAGCCTATCCGCACAAGCTGTAACAGGATATGCGATTTTTTTTGCTACAGAGGTTCCAATAACCACCGCAACAACTATCCCTAAAACCACAAACACTGCCGTGAACAAGATGCTGAAAATTGTATTACCCATATAATTAGATAATTCTGAATTTACTAAAATTCCCCAGCCGTCAGTATCATTAACAGGAGCATATGTTAGAAGCTTTTTATTGCCATTCATTTTATAGCTCCCAAAATTAACCTCCCTATTTAACATCTTTGCTTCAATTTCTGCCAATTTTTTATAATTTTTGTCCGTTGATGCTACATTTTGAACATTTTCTCTGTTCAGTACCCTATCATATTCCTTATGAGCCACTGTATTTCCGTCTTTGTCAATTATAAAAGCTAAACCGCCTTCACCTATTTCTATGCCCGAAACATATTCAGACAGTACAATGCCATCAACTTTGATTACTACGGCTCCTACTACATGTGAATTATACTCACCGTTTTCCCATAAAGGAGCGGATATTATAAAATACATTTCACCGTTATCTTTGTAAATGGGGTTTGACAAAAAATCCTTACCTGAAACAGCAGCTTTAAAATAATCCTCAGCTGAAACATCAACACCTTTTTTGCTTTTGGTAGTAGTCCCTTTTCCTGTTTTATCAACCATATATGCATCAAGATAACCATTTTGATCTATTTTCTGCTGAAAAATCCTTTCCTTCTCCTGAGGGCTGACTTCTGTATCAGCTAATTGTTTCATTTGTCCCAAATCAACAGCTGAGTTCTGAAGCTCAATAAGCATATTGGCCACTGAACCAGATACCACATCTGCAACACCGGTCAATGTTTTTTCCAAAGTATCTACTGCAGTTTCATAATTCAGATAAGATGTAACACAACCTAATATTACTAAAAAAACAGATACTATGGATATAATGCTGAATAATATCTTATCTTTTATATTTTTTACTTTCACTGTACTCTTTGTACCCCTTATACTTCTTATTTTGTTTCCTATATCTTGTTTTTGGATAAATTTCATTCTATCGTCCTCTAGTAAATAATTTTACATCAACAATTTTAAAGTTTCTTCACTTAAAAAAGTGCAGCCAAAGCTGCACCTTTGTTGAATTAGGCATATAATTACTGTAATAACTGTAATACACCTTGTGGCTGCATATTAGCCTGAGCCAGCATAGCTTGAGCAGCCTGAGTAAGAATGTTGTTCTTAGTATATGTCATCATCTCTTTAGCCATGTCAACGTCTCTGATACGAGATTCAGCAGCTGTCAAGTTTTCTGAAGTTACGTTCAAGTTGTTGATAGTGTGTTCAAGTCTGTTCTGAACAGCACCCATGTTAGCACGTTCATCTGAAACTGATTTAATAGCTGCATCAATTGTCTCGATTGCTTCACTTGCTTTACTTCTGTCTGCTAATGAAACATCAATTACTCCTATTGAATCAGCACTCATGTTAGCGAATGTTACAGTTAATTCCTGCTCTTTATTTGCTCCTATTTGAAGAGTAAATGCTCCATTAGTGGTTGCTCCGCCTTTTCCATTAAGCAATTTTTGTGTGTTAAATTCTGTATCTTTTGATATTCTGTCGATTTCAGCTATAAGTGCCTGGTTTTCTTTCTCAAGTTCACCTCTGTCAATTCCAGTGTTAGTATCACTTGCAGATTGAACAGCCAATTCTCTCATTCTCTGTAAAATAGCATGTGTTTCATTTAGTCCGCCTTCTGCTGTTTGAATCATTGATATTCCATCATCAGCATTTTTAGCAGCCATGTCAAGACCTCTTATCTGGCTTCTCATTTTTTCAGAAATAGCCAATCCTGCAGCATCATCACCAGCTCTGTTGATTCTGTAACCCGATGATAGCTTTTCTATGTTCTTTCCAGTGTTAGTGTTGTTCATTCCCAATTGTCTCAAGGAATTTAATGCGTTAATGTTGTGTTGAATTCTCATTTTTTACCTCCGTGTAATTTGTCGGGATCCTTCCCTGTTTTAATTTTTGAATAATATTTCCGGCATCGGGCCCTGCAGCCGAAAATATTTTCTTTACAAAATATATATCGTAATATTTTTTAAAAAGTTTAGCCCTTTTTCATTTTTTAAAAGTTATTTTTCTATAGCTTTAAGCTCTTCTCGTGTTAAAAGATTCATATAAAGATCAGTAAGCTTTTTGCTGTTGTTTTGTTCACTTGCCTTCAATAAATAAAGCTTATCCTTGAATATGTCATAACTATAAATCTTTTTAAAAAATTCGAAAATACTTTCTTCCTTTTCTCCAGACAAAAACGTATTTATCAATACTCTAAGAATCTGATAATTATATTTATCTACCTTGAGAACAACAGCACAAAGCTCAACAACCCGCAGTTTATTATCTGCCAGAATATATGCCTGAATAAGAGCTGTATACACATCCTCTATATTTGCCACAGCATTGCTTTCTATAATCATTTTATAGCTTTCACAAAGTTTGATGCATTTTTCCAGACACACTATAGCTTCATCAGCTTCATTTTCTCTTAGTAAAGCAAGTCCCATTATATAGTAATAATCTGGATATTCTGGATATTCTGTAATTGCCTTACTAAATTCTTTTTTTACATCTGAGGCAGGTGCTGACATACTGTGCATACTGCGCAATATATTTCGATAAATAAGTGGATAATGAGATTCTATATCATCTTTCTTTTTATACACAAGAGCTTCATAGGCCGATTTTATTGCATCCTCATGTTTTCCCAACCTGAAGTATTCATTTGACAAATAATAATACATCTTTGAATCCCCAGGACTTTCATCAATAGACGATTTTATCATGTGTATATTTCTTTCAATTTTGCTTTTTTCTTCAACTACGCCTTTGTCATATCCTGTATGATATATTACAATATCATTTCCTGCATCCCCTATAGTAAGTTTACCTTTACTCCTGCATAAATTATTCAATGCCTCATGAATTCTGTTTTTATATCTCAAATATTTTTTATTTTTGAATATTCGTGGGCTTATGTTATTTACAATTCCTATTGGATTATTATTCTTATCTATATTAAACATTTGACACATAATACCGTCAACATTCTTATCCTTAACCCAAATCTTCATATACCTTTTAAGCCTTAGAACTGAATCCTCTGAAAAATACTCATCACAGTCAAGGAATATTATCCAATCTCCCTTTGCTTTACCTATGGCATAATTACGTGCAGCACTGAAATCATCCACCCAGTTAAAATGGAACACTTTAGCTCCCATCTTTTCAGCTATTTCCACAGTTCTGTCTGTTGAACCTGTATCGACCACTATCTGCTCATTCACAACAGATTTAAGATGCCCCAGACAATGTTCTATGTTTTCTTCTTCATTTTTTACAATTAAACATTGTGATATGTACATAATCAGTCTCCAATCTAAAATTTTATCTTAAAACATCAATTATTTCACAATTTCGAGAGTTTTCCACATAGGTTTCAATGTTTTTTTCAAGCTTATCTGAAAGTATCTTTTCATCCTTAATAAGACTTCTAAACATTGTACAAAGGCTGAATCCGTTGACAAATTTGTCAAGTCCAATGACATAATCACCGACACCCAAATCATGTCCGATGCCTGCTGCCTTTACAGAATATCCAATAGCAATACATGGTATCCCTGATGAATATGCAGCTATAGTAGCATGAGTACGAGAAAACACACCAAGTCTGCATTTGGATATGACATATTTGTACTGCGACGCACTTAGCTTATCTGAAATCAAACAAATTCTGTTGCTGCTAAACTTGCCATATACTTTATTCAATAAGGTATAGTCATTATCCATGCTCATGACAACATGAGGAATCAATGCAACATTCATATCTGTATTTTCAATTATATACTCAATTAAGGTCGTTACATTTTCAAGGATTATGCCCTGTTTTTTTTCTCTCCTTACTACCAATGGGCTTAGGTTTATACCCACTGTATTATGCTCGATGAAATTGTTTGGTAAAGCGGTTTGCATAGAATTTAAGGCAAATGCTACATCTGAACATGGTACAACATTATTAAGCCCATGTGCTTTAAGACTGTTGTATGTTATACTTTCCCTTGCAGTTATAGCATGATGTGTCCTTAAGGTATCTATCATTTCATTATCCATCATTGAAGGTTCAATAGAACAGCTCCACAAAATGCTTTTTGCACCTGCTTCTATTGCTCTTTCATGGATAACCTTCCACTTTCTCCAATTATCATAGCAGTAATTATCTCCTCCTACGGACAGGCACACCGTATTTTTATCAATTTTATCAATTGTGGATTTATATATATCCTTATCGTATTTTCCTTTTTCCTGTGAGGATTTATCAAGTACGACGTAGTACATATCTCTCTCACAATACTCATCAACATCAATTCCAAATTCTATATCCTGTTCTTTAAAATGGGTGGAAAGAATTATATAACTATAAGGATAATTCTTTTTTATTATTTCAATTGTGCTCCTTATAATAGCCTCTGCACCGTGATTATATGAACCTCCATGCCCGTAAAGCAAAAATTTTTTATTTTCATTCATATTAATTCTCCAAACATTTCTTAAGCATAATTACATCTTCATCATCAGGACACATTTCTGTTAAATTATCTATTGCAATCGCTGCTTCTTGTATCCTTCTTTCCTGAATATAAAGCTCCGCCTGGAGCTTTTTGAGTAATACAAATAATGGGGCGTTTTCTGTTGCTGCTGAGATATTCAAGCATATTGATAAAAGTTCTTCATCAAACTTATTTTCTTTTCCATTTGTTAGTATATCAATAATTTTAGATATGGCAGCATCAATATTACTTGAATAAATATCTTTAACCACATTAGGGTATTCTGTTATAAACAATTTTTTATCTATTGAACTTAAAAAAGCATTTTTTTTAAGCAGTCTTTTTAATGCTTTCCAAAGGTTGTAGGAATTTTTGCATTTAGGAAGAACATCAATCATCTTGAATACTACTTCATTATTTTTTAAATTCATCAATAAATATAATAATTCATTATTCTTAATCCAATACCCTACATCCTCTTCTTCACACATTTCATTAAAAAGGGGAAATAAAAAACAAATCATCGTATAGAATTTGTCATTATCTTTTTTATTGTATATCTTGCATATATATTTGAGTAATGTCTCTGTATATTTAGATATCATACCGTCTGTATCAAATATACGATTTATCTGGCTATCAGCATATTTTATAATATCCCAGCACTCATGGGTAATCTTTGAAGTCAGCGTATTGCATAAAATACTCAGATTAGTCTCATATGAAACAGCATCAGACAACAATGTGTTAACATTTGTATTTGTAATCAACCCCATATAAACACATGCACTAAAGGTTATATTTAATTCTGTTAGTCCATTGATTCTTTTTAAGTATTCTATAAGATGCTTATAAAAATTTTCATTGCTTGAAAGTGATTGCTCATTAAATGATGATGATACAGAATTTTTTCTTACTAAATAATTGTGCAATACTTTAGGTGAAAAAGTTACTTTATTACAACAGCTTTGATATTGTAGAACAAGAGAAGTATCTATACCATAATAAACATCTTTCCAAGGTTCTACGTTGTTTTCAACAAAAACCTTTAATTTATATACTCTGCCCCATGTAGCTCCATAGTAAGAATATAAATACGGAAAAGAAACACCAAATTGTTTTTCTTCAACACATAGAACTTTATCGGAAGGTCTTTTTAAAAAGGTCTCTTTGCCTCCTTCCGGCAAAAATAATGTACCACATGTAACCATATCCGAATCCGTTTCTTCTAACAGCCTTACTGTTTCATTCAAAAAATCAGACTCATACCAATCATCAGAATCTAAAGTCGCTATATATTGATAACCTTTCTCATGTGCAACATGTATGTACTTTTCTAATAAGTGTCTTGTATTGTTCTCTATATGTACAGGTATAATTCTTGTATCCCGTCTTGAATATTCTAATATTACATCCCATGTATTATCTGTAGAACCATTATCTATTAGATAATAATCAAATTCTTCATATGTCTGTGACAATACACTATCTATGCATTTTTTTATATATTTTTCAGAATTATATGCTTGTGTATAAAATACAACCTTTTTCATATATATCTCCTTGTTATACCCTTTCTTAAAGCAACCATTTGTATCTAATGTTGAATTTTTCTGTAGTTTATATAATTTATAATAAAAGCTTTTAATTAACTCCTATCATTGAAATGTCCATGGAACATCATGCTCTTCATGGAGTTTGACAATTTTTATTCCTAATTCTTCATAATCTTTAATTTCAGAATATATTTCTTCAGAATGAATATAATTCGAAATCACGATGCAATCAGGTCTTACAATTTCAATGTCCTTTGAAGAAAGCACCTCAATACCATTGTTTTTCGTTCCCTTGAGAGTGTTATCACTGTCAAAAATGTATGGAGTAAATTCCATATCTCCAAAAAAACTTTTATATAGACCAATTACCATGCTTGTATATCTGCCTGAAGGATAAAATCCGACCTTTGTATAATTTTTTGATTTAATAAGCTTGTACATCCTCGTTTTTTTATCTTCGAGACTAAAACAGCACTTTTTCATAAGCTCATAAATTTCTGACAGTTTTTCCGTAATAGGCAGTTTCTGAGTACACATTTTTTCACATCGCAAACAATGAATACATGGATTTTCACTGTTTTCAGGGAGTTTGTCCAGTCCTGCGCTTATACTTTTAAACATTTTTATATTTTTAATAGTTTCCGGATCGTTTCTGTTAAATATAGGAATATTGTCATTGAAATACTTATTATTATAACCCTTCATGAATTTACTTATAGGAATACCTGCCGGACAGCCTTCGCAATATGAACAGGATGTACAGAATTTATCCATCTGTTTGACCTTTTTATCGGCATAATTAATTCTTTCAATTCCAAAGTCACTTTTATTGATAAACGAATCCACATTTTCTTTCAATTCATTAATATTCGACATTCCTGATAAAATCGTAGTAACTTCTCTATGAGAATAAATAAATTTCAATGCTGCCTGGGAAATCGTCTCGTTGCCGCTCATCTTTATGGAGTCGAAATAACCGCTATTTTGAGGTATTATTCCTCCCCCTAAAGAGTTCATAGTGATAACGCCTATATTCTTTTTTCCTGCAGCATTTAAAACATTATCCATGTCAACATAATTCATCAGATTATACGAGATAATAACACCGTCGAAAATGCCTTCATCTATAATTTTTATAATATCTTTAGAATCAGCATGTGTTGAGAAGCATATATAATCAACCAATCCCCTTTTTTGAGCCTCTACCGCTCCTTCATATATTCCTCCGCTTTTCATAATTTTTCTGAATTCATCATATGTCTTAATTGCCCACATATAACAAAATGTCACTTTATCGACATTCATATTTTCGAGGGATTTTTCTATGCGCTTCAATGCACCATAGGCTGTCCTATCTTCAAAATATGATACCTTAGTGGTAAGATGACATTTCTTATCAGTTTTTTTTATTGCGATTCTGACTATATCTTCAGCTCTCTTAAGTGAATATGTATATGCGGTATCCACATAATTTACTCCCAAATCCAGTGCCTTACAAATCAAATCTGCAGCATCATGTACACCTGCTTCATCATTTATATTTCTTAATACGAATCTGTTTGTACCAAATCCAAGTGCAGACAATTGAATGCCTGTCCTCCCAAACGTCCTATAAAGCATTTTAACCCTCATCCTTATTTTTATCAACTATACTTTTAATAATCTCTTCGAAATCTGATTCTTCCACCCGGTCAAAGAAATATTGCCGCTCTCTTCCAATATTAACCGACTTTACGGCACATGGATTATTTTTAATCGCAAATTCTATGCTGTTTTTTTCTTTAAATATTTTACCGTCCAGAGCATCAAAACATAATTGCCCTTTGGCTGAATTTATAATGACCAATGAAACACCTTTTTCTATGTCAAGCTGACTATCTTTTAATTGTATTCCCCAAAAATCTCCAAGAGTTATGTCCGAATTTCTTGGGAATCCTTTAAATCTGCAATTCGAACAGCATGGTCTCATAAATAAATTATATTTTAAATATCCTGTCATATATAAATCCGTGTATCTGTCGGCATAATAATCTATCCCATTTTCAAATTCGATTTTAGTGCAGAATTTATTCCATCCGTTGATTTTATTTTTAAACCATACTTTTTTAATATCAGATTTATATTTTATCTTTAATCCGTTTAAATATTTCAAATATGCTTTCGGGGAGTTTGAGCCCCTGCATATAAAGTCAACAACAAGCAAATTTTCATATTTTTTTTCTAAATACTTAATCAACCCTCCACACTCACACGGAGTTCCCACAAACATGACTGCCTTTCCACTATCAAGTAAAGATTTTATATTTTTAAATACAAACTTAATTTCACTTTGCACATATTTTGACTGCCTTAAAATATCTATATTATTTTCATCATTTATAATAGTGTGTTCAGCCAGGTGATTGGGCAAATACTTTGCACCAGAAACATACCCACCTTTTGAAATTACAGTTCTCGAAAGCTCAGTAAATATCCCTCCGGAAGTGCTGTTTAATCTTACTTCTTCATCCAATGACCATGCAGCATATGTATCGGGGTTTTGGTTTTTTTCTGATACTATATTATTAATTACAGGACACGCGAGTTTACATAATCCGCAATTAATGCATACTCTAACGTCAACATCAGGGTACAGGAAGCCTTCTTCATCGGAAATCATTTTTATACTGCCGTTCGGGCAGGTATTCATGCACGCCGCACAAGCTGTACATTCTTCTTTTTCAAGGTCTAATATATTCATTTCCATGTCACATTTTCTTTTATAATCTTCGCAGGATTACCTGCTGCCATACAATGAGGAGGAATATCTTTATTCACCAAACTCCCTGCTCCGATTACAACTCCTTCACCTATATTGACACCTTTAAGAATTATAGAATCAACTCCAATCCAAACATGTTTTCCTATATGTATAGGAGCTGATGAATTAATAATTTCCCCATTTTTGTTCAACACAGAATGGAAATCCGAATCATAAATATATACCCCCCTTGCTATGGTAGCACCGTCCTCAATCGTAATATTGTTTGCACATGCAATGACAGAATTTGAATTAATGTATCCCTTCCCCAATGTAAGAACTGCATTTTTAAATACCTGTATTGTAGAACCATAAAACATCTTAAAGCGGCCATTTATGTTTAACGTTGAACTTTCATGTAGTTTGAGATAGCATTCAGCTTTTGATTTTTTAAAGTTATTTGAATTTATGTATAAATCATCCCAAATATTAATTTTAGAGGATTTATGTATATCCATGACAGAATTTTTAAAAATTATCAGTCTTCCGTTTTTTATGCATATATTTTCACTTAAATTATTATAATAAAATTCTTTTAGTTTATCTTCATTATTCATCTCGTACCCTGATATATAAATTCATAAATTCCTTTTCAAATTCTTCAATATACTTTTCATAATAAAATTCATCATAATGTTTTGTAAGCTCTTTTTTTATATACTCCAACTGCTTTGAACAATTTGTTAGGTTATTCTTGATAATTTTGTTACACATTGATATCATATATGACCATTCGCTGTACTGTGCATATTCGGCTATGTCCGGAAGAACTTCCGTTAAATATATTGTCCTTTCCCTGAAGGCATTAAAATATTCATTTAACTGTTCAGGTGTCAACAACATATCATTAGTTGTAAAAGATGAATTGTTTTTTTCATGCCTAATAAAGCAATATTTCGGCAACCCCTCAGCAACCACCTTACCTGCATTTGCCATATATTTATAAGTAACACTTATATCATCGTACTTACTTATTTCATTAAATCTTATTTTGTCAAACAAATATTTTTTAATCATCTTTGTTGGCATTGCAGAATTAATTCTTTTCCTCTTAAGCAATTCAACAACAGCTTCTGATGGAGTCATATTTAAATATTCGTCAAACACACAATTAGGCAGAACTTTATCTTCAATTTTTTTAGTTGAACCGCAAATTGATATATCAGAGTTACTTTCAACTGCAAGATTGTACAGAAACTCCAGCATGTCGGGTTTAGCAATATCATCATCATCTACAAATGTTATATATTCTCCACTTGCCAAATCCAGCCCTGTGTTTCTTCCTTTACCTATACTGCCTTTAGGAATATGAACAACCTTTATCCTTCTGTCAACTTTCGAATACCTTTCTGCTATTTCACCACTTTTGTCAGTTGAACCGTTATCCACAATAATAAATTCATAATCTATAAAAGTTTGTCCTATAATTGATTCAATTGCTTTTGAAACAAATTTCTCACGATTGTATGTTAGCATGATAACACTTATTTTCAAGTTTTAATCCTCCCAAACCTCCCATGGAGCTTTGCCACTTTCCCATATCCTTTCCAGATATCCTTTATCCCTCTGAGTATCCATGCACTTCCAAAATCCAAAGTGCTTATATGCGTTTAATTCTCCTTGTTTCACAAGCCTTTCCAATGGTGAAGTTTCAAAAATTGTATCGTCGCCTTCAATGTAATCAAATATTTCCGGCTCCAAAACCATAAATCCGCCATTAATCCATCCGCCGTCTTCTTTCCTTTTTTCCGAAAAATTTTGTATGGAATCATTACTATCTATATCAAGAACGCCAAACCTACCACCAGGCTGTATAGCAGTCAAAGTTGCAATTTTCTTATTTCTTTTGTGAAATTTTACAAGCTTTCCTATGTCAATATCACTTACCCCATCTCCATATGTAAGCATAAAGCTTTCATCATTTACATACTTTTGAATCCTTTTTACCCTGCCCCCAGTTTGAGTTTTAAGCCCTGTATCAACTATTGTAACCTTCCATGGCTCCGCTACATTATTATGAATTATCATTCTATTATCATTCGTAAAATCAAAGGTAACATCTGAACAATGCAGGTAATAATCTGCAAAATATTCTTTTATCACATATCCCTTGTACCCACAGCAAATAATAAAATCATTGTATCCATAGTGTGAATATATTTTCATAATATGCCACAATATTGGCTTATCACCTATTTCAAGCATAGGTTTAGGCTTTAAATGTGACTCCTCGCTAATCCTAGTTCCAAACCCTCCGGCAAGTATAACGACTTTCATCAATATTCCTCCAAAGTTTTAAGTATTTCAACCATTCATTGTCATAAAATTTATAATATATAGACATAAATCGACATTTTTCATATCAAGTATTATATCGGCATATTTTCTAATTTATTTAATTGTTTTTGAATAAAATACTAAAAAGCACTTCTATAGCAACATTTTTATTCGCATAAATCTTTTACTGTCAATTATTTTAATATATGTCTTGATGTGCGCCTTTTAAAAATCGGCACATTACTTATTTCACAAAAAATCCGAACCTTGATTTTGATTCGGATTTTGAGTTTACTTTAATTTCCTTACATATTCGCCTATTTTTTTGTCTTCAATTGAAATATGGTTCGTCAGCCAATCAATAATGAAACTGTCAGCATTGATAATGACTGTTATGTTGGCACCGTTTGTATCATATTCCTTTTTTAATTCTGCTAACTTATTGATGAAATTCTGATGCATTTGTTTTTGTGTGTTTAAATTAGGATAATTTATGCTTTGCATGTATTTTTCTTCATCTCTAAAATGAGTTTTTGTATAATTATCCATAAAATCAAACATCTGAACTATGGATTCTTTTGACTTTCCGTTTTTTCCCGCCTCAAACAGCCGATCTGCTTTTTCAAATAATTTCTTGTGCTGTTCGTCAATAAGAGTAACTCCTACTTCTAAGTTTTTTGTCCATACTATTGACATTGTGTATCTCTTGTGTACCTCCTTTTACAAAGCTTCTTCTGCTGAATTTATTATAAACTTATTTACTAAATCATTTAAGACTTGCGCCTGTCCTGAAAGCTCCTCGCTGTTTGCAGCGCTTGCTTCTGCTGTTGCGGCATTTTCCTGAACAACTGAAGATATCTGCTCAACGCCGCTTCTTATTTGATTTACTGATACTGTCTGCTGAGATGATGCCTTCACTATTTCATTTATCAACTCGTTTGTTTCACCAGTCTTGCTTACTATTCCAGCTAATGATTTCTCCGCCTCATCTGCAAGCTGTGTCCCTTTGCCTATGGCATTGATTGAATTTTCTATCAATGTAGTGGTTTGTTTTGCCGCTTCTGCTGATTTCTGAGCAAGGTTTCTAACCTCATCTGCAACCACGGCAAATCCCTTGCCTGCAGCTCCTGCTCTTGCTGCTTCCACAGCAGCGTTTAATGCAAGTATGTTTGTCTGGAATGATATGTCGTCTATAACTTTTATTATCTTCCCTATTTCGCTTGAAGAATTGCCTATTTCGTCCATTGCTGACAGCATATCTCTCATCTGGCTGTTTCCTTTCTCTACCTCTTTAGATGCTTCCGTTGCTTTTTTACCTGCATTTTCTGCATATTCTGCATTGCTTGCAATGGTCTGGTATATTTCATTTATTTCTGCGGACAGCTCTTCTATTGCACTTGCCTGTTCTGTAGTACCTTGTGCTAGTGTCTGTGCTCCAGTTGAAACCTGCTCTGAATTCATATTGATGGAATCTGCTGACTCTTTTATCTTCCCTATAGTTACCTTTAATGTATCGGATACATGAAGCAGTGCTTTTTTCAGCTTAGCAAATTCTCCTTTATAATCATTTTTCAAATCCATTACTAGATTTCCGTCGGCCAGATCATCTAGTACATTTACGCTTTCATCTATATAGATTATATATAATCTAAGCCGTTCGGTCAGGCTTTTTATGGATTTTGCCAGTTCGCCTATTTCATCATTACTGTCAATACTAATATCCACATCCAGCTCGCCGTCTGCCAGGCTATTGGTTATATCAGTTATTTTTTTAATTGGCCTTGTCATATTGTTTATTAATAAAGCCAGTGCCGCAAGAAGCACAACCAGAACAATTATGAACACAATAATAATTGTTGTAACCAGCTGTTTTGTATTAAACATAAATTCATTTTCAGGCATCGAAGAAAATATTCGCCATCCGGTATCTCCTATGGGAATGCTTCTGCCGTATAATTTCTCATCCTTGTATGTATATTGTATAACATCGTCGGAGTTGCTGTTGATCGACTGAACTATATTGTCACTTAAGCCAATTTCATCAATATTTTTTAACAGGCTGTCCTCATCCTTGTGTGCTGTTACAATGCCGTTCTTTGTGAGAAGCGTAAAGTATCCCGAGTCTCCCAGCTTATATTCTCCTACTATATCTGTAAGCTTATCAATTGTTATATCAACCGCTGCTAAACCTTCTACATTTCCGTTAACAGTAACAGGTACAGAAATTGTAATCATCATTTCATTGTATAATGTACCAAGATATGGATCAGTTATCCAAATACCGTTATTTGTGACTGCATTGTAATATTCTTTTGAGGGTACATCATATCCTTTTGATTGAATTGTGGGTGATACAAGGTAGTAATCCGATCCGGCTATGAAAGCCGACTTTATTACATCTGGATCTGCTTTTTGTATGTCTTCTACAGTTTTTGCTACTGTCATGAATCCTTCTGTTTCCGGTAATGAGCTTTTTCCTTTGGCATTAACCAGAAAATTCTGCAGGTTCTTATCCTGAGCCATTTGCTCAGCTACAGATATGTACCGTTGAAAAAATGCATCAGCTTCATTGCTTACACTTTGAGTAGTTTCACTTAGTATTAATTTTTCGTTTTCTGTAAACTTGTTCCTAGTTGTTGTGCCAATTATTATCCCGGTTATAAGCAAAGCTGAAAAACAAATTACAAATAAAGATACTGTTATCTTAAGAGCAATACTGCCCCTTTGCTTTTTTACTTTTATCTTTTTATTCGCTACTTTATTACTCATACTCTCACCTCTAATATAGATTTATATATCAACATATCATGCCTGCTTGGTCAGGCCCTTATATTGACTAATTTTGTAAATGTTTCCGGCTGATTCAAAATATTCTTGAGGTTTTTCAATTCATCATTTACATTTTTACGAATCAATTTGTCCATTTCCGCAGTTTCTTTGAATACTTCACATATTTCACTTTTTAATCTTTTAATTTCATCTGATTCAGTAAAGCTGCTGCAAGGCTCTTCTGCCTTGCTTATTTCTTCATTAATAACATTAATTTTTTCAATATGCTCCTGTCTTTCTTCAATTAATAAATTAACTTTTTCGTAATCAGTTTTCATCGACAAGGATGCCGTTTTTATTGTAATATTTTTAAATTCCCTGGCGGCTTTTAATTTACTATCCAACAATTCTTTCATATCTCGCCACTACTTTTTAACAGTTTTTGCTATTTTGCCTGCCTCTTCCCAGGTATCTCTTAATTCTTTGACCATGGGAAGTATTTCATCAATATATTTTACGGATTTCATCGATGAAGCTTTTATAATCTCCGTATTAAAAAATATATAAATATCTGACAGTTCTCGTGACACCTCATATTTTTCATCCAAATTGACCATTAGATAAACAAATATATTTCTGACTTTTTCAAGATTTATCTTGGCATTTTCAAAATTTTTCTGCTCCATCAAAACCTTGCTGTGGTTAAGCTTCTTAATTACTTCATCAAATAACAGTATAAGCAGCTCGGATTTGGTCATTGTATTTATCGATGTTTTTTTGTATTGCTCAAATGCATTTAACATATTTTACTCCTTTTCACTTTAATTTCCCATCATGTCGGTAAGCCATGAGCTTTGGGCATTTAACTGATTCAGGCTTTGCTCAAGAGCCGCAAACTTATTCCAGTATCTCTGTCTTTCGTCTTGGAGAGACTTCTTCAGCTCTTCCATTTTTCCGTCATAATCTTTGATTTTCTCGGAAATATAATTCTTATCTGCTGTTAATCCTACGCTCATACCAGCTTCTTCAACAAGCACTCCTGATGTTCCTGATATTCCTACATTTTTTACCAATATGTCCTTCAATTGTGAAGCTATGCCCGGCGTACCTTCGTCATTTAATGCACCTGAAAATAGATTTGCTATTTCATCAGGAGATTCTAAAAGCTTTTGCTTAAATTTATTTTCATCCATCACAAGCTTTCCTGTAGTATCCATATATGCAGGAGAAATTCCTATTTGTGCCAGAGTAAGGCTGCTGGTATCTGTTGTTCCTCCCATGGCTCCTCTTAACTCAGAAAGCACTCTCATCATTTTAGGGTCACTGTACAGCATTCCTTTTTTTGCTTCAGCGGTCCAATCCTTTATTTCCTGTTCTTTCATTTCATCCATCTGATCAGGAGTCAGCGGAGGATAGTCTCTTTTTGGACGTTGAGCTGTGCCTGTCCCTATGAGAGTAATTATTTCGTTGTATTCGTTGATGAAATCCTTAACTCGTTTCACAACATCGTCCACGTTGTTGGTAACGTCAAAGGTGACAGGAGTCCCATCCTTGCCCAGTCCCTCCGCATTCTTGTTCAGCTCTAAACTTATATCATCAATGGTGAAATTGGCTGAGCTTCTTTCTATTGTAATCGGTTCGCTCCCATTCAAAGCATAAGTTATTTTCGTATTGGTTCCTGTTTCTTTTAAATCGGACTTAATTCCAAATAAAGCATTCGCCAAGCTTCCTTCGCCGTCGTATTTTATATTAATGCCTGTGTGTGCTCCGGTTTCATTCGCTGCTATGGAAAATTTATCCGTAGTAGTGGAATATTTAACAGTAACATTCATATCTTTGTCGTTATTTATTGCCTTTACAATATCATTAAAAGTCACAGTCTTTTCAAATTCTAATGTTTTATCATTTATTGTTATTGAATATTTACCATTTTCTCCTGCTTTTAAATTGAAAATCCCCGAATCGCCTATAGCTGCATCCTTTTTGACCCTGTTGATATCACCTGACTGCAATCCTGTTAATTTATTTAAATCTCTGCTTATGGAATTTATTTTCAAAACATTATTATCTTCAGAAGTTGAAAAGGAAATTTTCTTAGGATTATTTTCATCATAATTTACCAGAACTTTTCCATCGCCAAATTCTTTATTTAATTGAGTCTGCAGATGTTCACCTAATTCTTTAATATTATGTATTCCTGAACCTAATCCAATCTTCTTAACTGAACCGTTATAATCAAATGTTATGTATTCTTCATTTTTAACACTTGCTAATACATCTGACTGTTTCTTAATCAAATTATCCTTTAATATGAACTCTGTTGATGATTTTCCATCTTCTTCACCTGTTTTCATTTTAAGCACATCTAAGAATTCGGAGCTGCCTGCCGACAAATATGCTCCACCAGATAAAGTAAGTATGCTGTTATCCGTACCTCCGGGAAATTCGAACTTAACATCTTCAGGTATTATGCGTTCCCCCTTATCGTTTTTAATGGATGCAAGCTGTTTATTAAGTTCTGTTTCCACGTCATTTAGAGAGGAATTTGCTTCAAAATCCTTTCTTATGGAAAAATTATAAGTCTTGTTATCATAAGTAATGCTGAATGTTTCTCCTGCAAGACGAGAAATTTCACCCGGTATCACATCATATGTGCTGAATGATTGGCTTGAAACTTCATTGGTTGAAGAGAAGCTTGCAGCAGATGCAACTTGATCTATATTTTTTATTTCAAAATTCTTTATACTGTTGGCATCTCCTGTTATATTTACATAACTTGATGACGGACTATATGTATATGCTTCAAAAAAGCCCGGGCTTAAAGTATTCATTTTTGAGCCTGATGAATATGAAAAATATTTGTTGCTGAAAGACAGCAGCTTTGTACTGATTTCTCTATAGGCTTCCTGTCTGTATAATAATTTTTGCTTTGCCTGATATTGCCTGTTTATTTTGTTCCTGGTCATGGCAGTCATCTGGTTTACCAGTTCGTCTGTATCAAGGCCTGACAGCAGCCCTCCCACACCTTTGCCGACCGGTGAACCGTATATGCTGTTTGAGAGTATTGACATAATTTATCCTCCTGATTTTTTATCCATTTTTATTTATTTAAATACCTGATTAAAATATCAGCAATATTTTCTATTGGTGACTGTACAGTCACCGCACCTATATTGTATGCAGCCATTGGCATTCCATAAACCACGGAAGACTTTTCATCCTGGCCTATAGTGTAAGCTCCTGCTTTTTTCATATTCATAAGCCCTTGAGCTCCGTCCTTTCCCATTCCTGTAAGAATAATTCCAACGGAATTTTTTCCTGCCGCCTCAGCTGCTGAATTAAACAGTATGTCCACAGATGGACAGTGTCCGTTTACTTTATCTCCCGTCTTGCATGAAACATAATATCCTTTATCAGCCTTCATCAGCCTCATATGTTTATCTCCGGGAGCTATAAGCACAACCCCTTCTTCAACTCTGTCTCCGTTGACAGCTTCCCGCACCTCCATGCTGCAGATTTTATTGAGTCTGTCAGCATACATCTTGGTGAATCCGGGAGGCATATGCTGGGTAACTGCAATTCCGGGAGTATTTTTAGGCATCCTCTTCAATATTTTAAGTGTTGCTTCGGTGCCTCCTGTTGAAGCTCCTATGACAATTACCCTCCTTGTTGATAATTTTATTTTGTCTGCTATCATACTTGTTCCTTTTTATAAATTGCCGGGTTGATATAAAGATATTTCGACTGATCTCTTTGAATTGTTTCAGCATGTCCAATCATTAAATAACCTCCCGGCTTGGTTGCCTCATAAAATTTATTGACTATTTTGATTTTTGTTTCAGCATTAAAATATATCATTACATTTCTGCAAAATATAACATCATATTTATTTTTCGCAATAACAGGATCCATTAAATTAAAAATCTTAAAGGAAACATTTTTTTTAATTCCAGGCACCACCCGGTATTTACCGTCCTTTATCTTTTCAAAATATCTTTTTTTATATGACTCCGGAATTTCCTTTAGACTTTCATCCCCATATATCCCTTCTCTTGCCTTGGAAAGTACACTTTCAGAAATATCTGTGGCATGAATTTGTATTTTCCACTGATCGCTCATAAATTTAAAATAATCATCTATTACCATTGCCAGCGTGTAGGGTTCCTCTCCTGAAGAACAGCCTGCACTCCAAATTTTTATAACCTTTGACCTGTTGTTTTTTTTCTGATAGGGAAGAACATCATCCCTCAAAAACTTAAAATGTTTTTCTTCCCGGTTAAAATATGTATAGTTAGTTGTCAGTTTATTTACAAGAGTTATAATTTCATCCTTATTGTTTCTTTTAACACTGCTGAGATACTCCCCGAAGCTGCTCATGCCTTTTTTTTCTATTAAATTTGACAGCCGTCCTTCAATCAATACCTTCTTTTTTGAAAGGTCGATGCCGTAATTTTTCTGCATATAGACTACAAATTCTAAAAATTCCTCATCTGTTAATTTTACCATATCTAAATTTTACCAATCTACAGACTTTATCTACAGACTTTCTATTAAATTTCCTATGTCAAGGATTAAGTTTATGCTTCCATCTCCTAATATTGAGCATCCTGATATGCCTGATTCTTTTAAATTAAACTTGTTCAGCAATGCAGGCAAGGGTTTTACAACTACTTGGTGCTCTCCTATAATACTGTCCACAAACAGGCATACGCTGTTGTCCCCAGATTCAACAAGTATCAAAATTCCATCCTCTATATTCTGAACATCTGTTTTTATATTGAAATATTCATTAATTCTTATTATAGGATAGCATTTTTCCCTGATTAATATCATTTCACTGCCATCAGTATTGTGCATAATTTCTTTTTCAACAGTTTTAAAAGATTGCTGAATATTTTTAATGGGAATAATAAATTCTGAATTTCCCACAACTACCTGCATACCTGAAACTATAGTCAGTGTAAGCGGAATTTTGAAAGTTACTGTTGTACCTTCTCCTTCCTTGCTGTCTAATACTACCGTGCCTCCTACTTTATCAATGTTTGACTTGACAACATCCATACCCACACCCCTGCCGGAATATTCTGTTACTATTTCATTAGTTGAAAATCCAGGAAGCATGAGAAACTGAAATATTTCTTTTGATGTATATTCGCTTTCGGGTTTTGTAAGCATATTCTTTGCTTTGGCTTTTTCCAGAATTTTTTTTGATTCAAATCCTCTGCCGTCATCTTCTACGGTTATGTGAATTTCTCCGCCTGTATTTGAAGCCGATAATCTAACTTTACCTTTTTTATCTTTTCCTGCTTTAATTCTTTCTTCTTCTGTTTCAATTCCATGATCCATGGCATTTCTTACAAGGTGCATAATTGGATCTGATATTCCGTCCGCAATTGTTTTATCAATTTCTGTATCTTCTCCTATAATAACAAGTTCAACTTCTTTATCTAATTTCTTACTCATGTCTCTGACTATTCTTTTCATCTTACGAAATACACCTGAAACAGGAACCATTCTAAGGGACATAACTGTGTCCTGCAGTTCGTCGGTCAGCTTTCTCATCTGCCTGGTGGATTTTGTAAAACTCTCTGAATTCAGTTTTTTTATCTCACTGTCGGATGCCACCATGGATTCTGCTATAACAAGCTCACCAACAATGTTTACCAACTTATCCAGCTTAGACAGATTTACTGTTATCAGACTTTGTTTATTGTGCTTTGGATTTACTCCTGTCTTGGAAGGTTCTACACTTTGAGTACCTGCACTCCGGGAGACTGCATCTGATTTTGTGTTAATCTTTTCATCTGAATGTTTATTTTCTTCATTATGCTCTATAACAGTGTAATTTTTAACATTCAATGCTTCTCTTACAACTCCTACGGCTGTACTTAGGGATTCTTTGTCCTCAACATATACATAGAATCCATTTTTTATAATTTCCTGTGCTGTTTCCGTATCACTTTCCACATTTTCCGGTTTGTATGTAAATTCAATACCTGTCTCATTCAATTGATTGACTATAATGTATGCTCTCAGGTTTTCCATACCTACATTGTCATCAAAAATAATCTTAATTGCAAATATATTTTTTGAATCTGAATCTTCTTCTGTATCTTCTATATCTTTGTCTTCCGCTACGACTGCAGTCTGAGTCAGCGCCGTTTCTTCTTCAGACGTACCTTTAGGGTTCTTGCCTGAAATTTTATTTAAAAATTTAAGTATTTCTTCTTCAAAGGGTTCCAGGTTTTCTTCAAGTTCCTGCCCTTCTTCTATCTTTGTGATTTCACCCTTAATGAAATCAGTGAACTTGAACACCAGGTCTACAAGTTGTTCATTATATTCATGTTTTATTCCATTTTCTCTTATATAGAAAAACAGGTCTTCAACCTTGTGAGAAATGGTCATAATGCTGTTGAACTGCATCATAGCCGATGAGCCCTTAATTGTGTGCATAATCCTGAATATTTCATCTATACATTCTTTATCAAAAGCCTGTTCACTTTCAGCCTTGAGTAAAATATCATCTAATTGTTCCATAAGTGAATTTGCTTCAAAAAGATACATGTCCAGTACCGAATCTAAATTATTATCCATATAAATCTCCTTATTCAAGTTTATACCTCTATCAAACTTTATATCGGCTATTTTTATAAATTATTAAGCACCGCCATGAATTTTTTTATTTTTTTAAACATTAACACTTAACTTAAACTACAATTTTACCGATATAATAACAGATTGTATTTATTCTAATTTATATAGTATAATGAATTATCAGTATAATGAATTATATTTGCAGGAGTTAATATGTTCGATAATAATATAAATGTTAATGCAAATAACCCTATTGACAACGTGCCTAACAAGCCAAAGATAAATACCGAACAGGTTTTGCCCTTTGATGTCATAGACCCGACCAAGGTTACCAGGACACCAAAGCAGGACACCGGTAATCAAATAGGACATAATATTTTAAATTATAATCCGGATTCGGTATTTGAAAAATTCATAGAATCATTGAAAAGTTCTCCTGTTTTATCAGAGGGAGCCAGGAAACTCCTTTTGAACAAACAGTTTATAAATCACAATATATACAGTGACCCGGTACTTAAAAGCCTGTTTGAATCATTCGTGAAAACCATAGAAATGAATGATGAAGAGATTTTAAACTTTTTAAAATTTCAGCAGGGAACATACACAAAATTTCATGGTGAATTTTTTGATAACTTAAGGGCTTTGTTAAAAACAGACCCGGATAATAATGATTTTAAGTACGTTTTGAAAAATTTCCTGAGAAGTTACGACTGTTTTATTTCCGTTGAAGAAACAAACAAATCTATCACTGCAGCACTTAATAATATTGAAAGAAATCTTCCGGAAGTGCTTAGGAAAACTTTTAATGAAATGGCAGATAAGCTGATTTTCGACAATTCTAAGGGAGCAGACTTAAATCTTAATTTATTGAAAAACGAAATTATACCTTTTATTGGAAAATATATTTCCAAAATGAATGACTTCGGACCTGTGAGGAACTATGTATCTGTGCTGATTCACAACACCATAAGGCTTGAAACTGCCTCAATAAATAATTTCTATGATGACCTGGAGATTTTGCTGGAATTTATAAGATACAACTTTGATGTTAACGAAGAATACATTGATGCCATGAATAAATCATTAATAAATAAATATGAAGGAGCATCAAATGTTAAGAACGACTCTATCGATTCATTTTTAAAGCTTTTGTATACAGGTTCCAAAGAAAGCAAAAACCTGGCTAACAGAGGGGTAATGGATGATATAAAGGAATCTCTCTTGTTCAGTCAAAATGTACATATACCTTTGACCCATATATTTCTGCCTCTTAATTATAATGGTATGTTCATGTTTTCCGAGATCTGGATAGGCAAAAAGTATGAAGAGCTTCCGGATAAGAAAAAAAGAACTGAATACTGTCCGTCATACAAGGTCTTTATAACCTTTGATATTCAAAACCTGGGATATTTTGAAACAACTCTGGTATTAAAAGAATCCGGATTGTCACTAGATATTTACGTACCTGCCGGTTTGTCAGAATATACCGGAAAAATAAAAGATGATTTAAATGCTATATTGAGCAAAGACAAGCTGAATGTAACAAATATGACTGTGCAGGAAAGCGTCAGAAAAAGAAGATTCAACGAGGTATTTTCAAATTTAACTGAAAGGAAAAACGGTGTAGATGTCACAATATAAAAACAATTTCAAACATGCGGTAGCACTGAAATATGATACAGAAAAAAACAATGCCCCTATGGTAATTGCCTCCGGATCAGGATACATTGCCGATAAGGTTGTGAAAATGGCTGAAGAAAGCGGAGTACCTGTTTACAGGGATGATTCACTGTCGGTTCTTTTGTCTCAGCTTGACATTGGCAGCGAAATACCTGAAGAACTTTTCAGCTCAATAGTTGATATTTATATTTATTTTCTTAATTTTAAGATTCCGGGGAACGAGGTTTAACATGAACGATTTGATTTTTGCTCTTGATATCGGAACCCGCTCCGTAGTCGGAGTTGTTTGTGAAAATTCAGGCAACATTCTGAAGATAAATGAAATTAAAACGTGCTTTCATAAACAGCGCTCTATGGTTGATGGACAGATAGAAGACATAAAAGAAGTAAGCAGAGTTGTGGAAATGGTAAAAAACGAGCTAGAAAAAAGCCTTAATATAAAACTGGATAAAGTATGTATAGCTGCTGCAGGAAGAACGTTAAAAACAGAACGTATATTGCTGGAAAAAGAATCTGATTCAAGGGTTCCAATTTCCAATGATTATGTAAAGGCAATGGAAACAGAAGCATTGCAGCTGGCTCAAGATGTTTTCTCAAAGGACGACAGCAACGATTTGTTTTATTGCGTGGGATACAGTGTTCTAAGCTACTCGCTGGATGGCAGAAGCATATCAAAAATAGAAGGTCATCGAGGAAGTAAGGTGTCTGTAGAAATTATTGCCGCCTTTCTCCCTCATACGGTAATTGAGGGCCTTTATTCCTGTATGGATAATAACGGTCTAGAGGTATGCAATCTCACATTGGAGCCTATTGCAGCAATGGATTTGATTATACCGAAGGACCTGAGGCTGCTAAACCTGGCATTGGTGGATATAGGTGCAGGAACATCCGACATAGCAATTTCCAAGGACGGAAGTATTGTAGGATACGATATGTCAACAGTGGCAGGTGATGAAATAACGGAATGCCTCATGAAAAATTACCTGGTGGACTTTGATACGGCGGAAGAAATTAAATCAGCTTTGAGTAAATGCAGCGACTGTGTTTCAATAACAAATATCTTAGGAATTACTCAGGACGTTTCTCTGAAGGAAGTGCTGGAATCAATAAAGCCGGCAGTATATGACCTGTGTGCTGATATTGCCGCTAAAATATTAAATATGAACAATGATGCTCCGTCTGCAGTATTTTTGGCCGGCGGCGGAAGCCGAACCCCTTTTCTGCGGGAATTTTTATCGGAGCTGTTAAATATCAATGAGTCCCATATTGCCTTAACTAATAAAAATGGCCTTAGAAATGTTGATATATCTTCGCTGAAAGATTATGGCCCTGAACTTATAACACCTTTAGGCATAGCATATTCTGTAATTTTAAATAAAAATTATGATTTTTTCAGTGTTACTGTTAATGATAAAAAAATCAGATTATACGGCATTAGGCAGATGAAGGTTATGGATGCCATATTAATGTCCGGGTTTGACCCTAAAAAGCTGATAGGTTTTTCCGGAAAAAGCTTAAGATTTTTGGTAAACGGAAAGGAGTACTATTATGCCGGTGAATTCTCAACACCGTCGCAAATATATGTAAATTCCCGGACTTCAACCATAGAAACAGTTATTCGCCCCGGAGATACCATTGTGGTGGTGCCGGCTAAGAACGGTGCGTCTCCTTCGGTTAAAATATCAAATATAGCACAACATTATGAGAAAAAAGGTGTGGTTTATTTTAACAGCATCAAAACCGAATTACGTCCAAGGTATTTTGTAAATAATACTGAAGTTGATAAAAATTATATGATTGGAAACTCGGATTCCATAGAAGTAGTACAGCCTGAAACAATTCACAACTTGTACAAGCTGTATAATATGGATGAAAGCATATACAAAAGCTTTGTAAACGGCAATGCTGCAGACGGAGATTTTGAACTTTATGACGGCTGCAAAATTGATCTGCTGAAAAATGAGGAAGAAACTTCTCAGACTGAACTTGAAAATATAACCAACGAAACAACAGAATCTTCTATTACCGAGGAACAGGAACCATTTATTAAGGTGACTGTCAATAACAGAACTATAAGCCTTCCGAGAAAAAAGGATAATACACCGTACATATTTGCTGATATGTTAAATTATACGGATATTGATCCTTCCAACCCCAAAGGAAACATAATCCTTCTTTATAACGGCAAGGAGGCTTCTTATCTAAATAATATATTTGATAATGATGAAATAATAATTAAATGGGATTCTGAGTAGTATTCTTAATTGGGGAAAATATAATTGCTGTTGTAAATTATGAGTGCAAATTTGAAAAATTACCTTTTTATGATAAGGTGGTAATAAAATAAATAGGAGAAAGTATGAAAAAATTTTTAATTTCAATATTGACACTGCTGATGATTTTTAGTTCTTTTAACATTATCTACGGTGGCGAAAGTAATAAAGTAAAAGCCCGCTTTACCCAAAGCGACGTATCAGGAACAAATTTCAAAGAGATAAAAATAACCCCTTATGGCCATGACGAAGAAGATGAAGATTACAATTACTACATTTATCTTCCTTCCGGATACTTTGTACAAGGCACCAGCGCCACATATGTTGCGGACAGAAATGGCACATATCCGTTTACGGTTTATGACGGTAATAATTGGAGAACTTTCACTTATAAAGTAACTGATGCTGAAAAGCCCGACAAAGATGATAAA
Organism: Firmicutes bacterium UBA4845; assembly: GCA_002399975.1. GTDB lineage: Bacteria > Bacillota > Clostridia > Tissierellales > Sedimentibacteraceae > Sedimentibacter. The sequence continues at coordinate 96,831 of DHER01000075.1, forward strand.
GACAAAGAAGATGATAAAATAAATCTTAGCTTTGATCTTATGTACGATTATGAAAAAAAGCAGATTCTATTGAACATGGAGACAGATAAGGTAAGAAACCTAGTTACCCCTGACGGTTCAGCTGTGACTAATGAAATTAACTATTATATAGACGACATAGACAACAACCAAGTGAATGGCTTCACAATAACTGTGGATGAAGAGCCCTTTGATTTTAAAGTGTTAAAGCAAGGGGAGTTTTACCTGCTCATATACATCTCACCGATCAACTACAATAACTACAGCACAGTTGTGGAATATTACGGCTACAACTTTGCCAGCGGCGGTCAATATACAGCCTATCCTTCCAAAGACATCTATGATGACAACGGCATGTATGAAGTTCTTGTTAAAGGAAATGACGCTCAGCAGGTTTTCAATTTTAATATAGATGATATTGATTACCGCAGACCATCAGTATATGTGAGTATTGTCAACGATCTGACTTTTGAACTGGAAGCAGCTGATGATTTTGAGCTTGCATACATTATAACCTATGATGGAAAATATGTGCCGATAAATAATCCTGACGGTAATTCATTTATATACAAAGATACAACGGAGATAGTTTATAACGGCGATTACCTTTTTACTGTTGTAGATAAAAAAGGAAACCGTACTGTATGTTCCTACAAAGTGAAAAATAAAAGAAAGTCCACAAAATTCAGACCGAAAATCAGTCTGGATGTACATAGTTACAAAAATACAAAGAAGCTGTTTGAAAACATAGGTCTGGAATATAAAAAAGGCAAAGAGAAAAAAGAGTATTTCGAAAATACTCTCCCCGGCTATATGAATGGAAAGAGCCCTGATATTTTTAGTCCGGATTCACCTATATCAAGGGCTGAAATGGTAACAATATTCTGCAGATTAAACAACCTTCTCTACGATTCGGGTGCATACTTAAAAACAAAATTCACTGATATTGAAAACCATTGGGCAAAGGACTATATTGCAGTGGGAAGCAAAAAGAAATATGTTTCCGGTTACAAGGACAAGACTTTCAAGCCGGATAACAGTGTAACAAGGGCAGAATTCTGCAAGATGCTCACTAAAATCAGCTCTTACAAAACATTGCTGAACACTCTTCCTGCTTCAAGCAATTACGATTACTCTGATATTCGTAATCATTGGGCAGAATCGGATATAATAAAAATATCATCCAGAGATCTGGTTACGGGCCAGGGAAATTATTTCTACCCTGATGAACCCATAACAAGGGCAGAGGTGGTTCATGCCATAAACAAACTTTACGGCTGCAATACTTCCTACAAGGAACTAGAATATATAAACTCGCTATACAATGAATACTATAATTTTGACGACATTAATAATCACATCTATTATAATGATATAATTATTTCATTGATTGGTATGTTCAGAGAAAAACAGGAGGATCCTGAACTGACATATGTCGAGTAAATATCTAATCTTAATCAATCAGATGTCTACTTTGGAAATATAATATCAGATAAGCCGGTTGGATCCGCCGGCTTTTTCTTGTAATATGTAAATCAGCATTAGATTACTTTCGGGTTTTTACCAAAGGATTTTATAGTCAGATCTCCTGTATTACTGTCAAAAATTATTGTCCGTCCGTAATTTTCTCCTACATCCTCATTAAACAATCTTATTTCGAGTTTTTGCAGTGTTTCCTTTGTAGCCGCAATGTTTCTTTCCCCAATATTTCCTATTGTGGAACTGCCCTTAATCTCAAACATTCTGGCTCCTCCAGCAATTTTTGCAATCATTCTCGCCCTTATTCCGCCTAAGTGTTCCATTCGTTCAATCATTTCTGTTATACCTGTGTCCGCGTATTTAAAAATATTTGTTCTGTCTTCCTTATTATTAAACGGCAGCATTATATGAGCCATCCCTGCTATTTGTGCCGCCTTGTCAATTACGCAAATACCCACACAGGACCCCAGTGCATAGGAAATCAAATTTTTCGGAACTTTTACAATTTTCATATCTGAAATTCCTACGTTTATCTCATTGCTCATATATCCACTCCAAACCTTTTCAGAAGAATCTCCAGAGATGTAACGCTTGGCAACAAAAGCATATGACTGTAAACTGTTTCATCCTGGCAAAAATACTTTTCCTTAATGAAAATAGCCTTATTCGCTACCTCTGAAAATCCTGCGGTAACAGCATCCAGCAATGCTCCAGACATATCTATGTTCAATGACGGCACAGATATATCAATTCTCATATTTGTCAATGAAGATATGGTACTTACATAGGACGAAATCATTATATTCCCTATTTCCGACAAGGCGGACATTTCCATTTCCGATATATCCTCAAAACTGCTAAGCTCCGTTCCAAGCAATGAATTCAATATCAAATGTGCAAACTCTTTCCTTAACAAAAACATTATTATTCCGTCAATATCTCCGTCAAAACTTACTAAAATTCCGACAACAACATTTTCCGCTCCGCCTATGGACCGTATTATGTCATCATAATCCAGAAGGCTCACTTCCGGCACATTCATATCAATTCTCTTGGAAAGCATCTTGGAAAGGGATGTAGCAGCATTGCCTGCCCCTATATTTCCTATCTCCTTTAAAACATCTATGTGCATTTCATTTAATTCCAAATTTTTCACCTCTGTATAATAATATAGTCCGGAGATTCTTCACAACTGCTGACGTTATCTCAATATGAATATTTTTGACTGTAAACAGTAACTGTCTTAAATATCTATATCCGAAGAATTCAGCGGTACAATTGAAATATCATCTCCGTCATTATAAAGCTTGCTGAAGCTTATATCCTGCTTAACCCTGTACTTCGTCCATCCTATGGTCACTCTTGTATTGGAATACATTATACCTTTGCAGATAATTTTGTGGTCAGCTATATTGTCTGTTGTGGGTATTTCAGTAAGCCTTTTTTTTAATCCATTTAAACTATTATTTATTTTTATCTTTATAAACAGCAGTTGTTTTTGTACGGAGTTTTTATTTTCATTATCCAGGGAAGAATTCATAATCAGCTGAATTTTATCTTCTATTGCATTAAGTTCATTATTTTTATCAGCTATTTCCTTCTCCAGCTTACGGTTCAGTTTTTGTTTTTCGGAGAATATTTTTTGTTCTTCCTGATATTTCGTAAGGTTTATAATAACATTAGTTTCCGGATTTATTCTGCTGCCTATGGTCTTGGAGAAAATTATATTTTCTGCTGAGCTGGTCCCTCCGATTATAGCAGCTGTTGATCCTCTGAGTATTATTGATTCTCCGGCCTTAACCTCACTGTTTATTAATGCTTCCGAATAAATGGACCTGTCTGAAACAATCAAAGCGTTTTCTATATACTTGCTTGTAATATTTCCTTTTGCACGAATGCTTCCTTTTCCCATGCCGTTCATTCCTTTGCTTATAACCACTTCACCGTCAGATTCTATGAAAGCACCTTCAACCATACCACGGATTTTTATATCTCCCTTAGCCGTTACGGAAAATCCTGCCTTTACATCACCGTTAATTATTACGTTTCCAATGAAATCTATGTTTCCCGTTGAATTGTCCACATTGTTGACTCTGTAGACATTTTCTACTAAAACCTTTCCTTTTTTATACTTCACACATCCGTCAGTACCGGCCAGCAGCTGAAGCCCATCCTCCGAAACATACGTGTTGTTTCCGAAATTAAACGAAATATTTCTTCCTGACTTATATTTTACAGTGTGTCCATATACATCTATACCTTCTTCACCGTTCTGAGGAGGAATTATATGGCATAGAACAGTATCTTTTGTTACATTAATTACATTGTTTAGATTTTTAAAATCAATGGTTCCGTCTTCTTTTTCATAAAACTTCTGTTCCTGGGATATGTCAAAATCATAGACAATTTCAGCATCCTTTCCATTTACGGGGTCTTTGCCTTGTGCTGCTGCAAGCTCCTTTGAATACTCCCTGCTCCTGCAATAATTTACAATATTTTCTTCTCTTATACCGTATACAATACCTTGCTCAGACAAATAATTCATTATATCTTCATGCTTTACTTCCGCCCGGCTGTCAAGAAGTTCAATTCTGATATATACCCTTAATCTGTTTGCCGAAACAAGATGACTTATAGTATACTCCTGAACTGGCAATTCCTCGGCAATATCTGAACTATGATCAATATTATCCAAATTATCCATAGCCTGCTCCCTCTTTATATTTTCTTAGCACAAACCCCTGGCTGTTGTAATTATTAGCTTTTTAGAGTATTTATAGTCTGCTCTATTTCATCTGATGTTTTCACTATGCTTGAATTAAGCTGGAATGCCCTTTGCAGCTGAATAAGTTTTATCATTTCCTCAGATACCTCTACATTTGAAGCTTCCAGCCAACCCTTCATTACCTTTGGGTTTTCCAGAAGTTCATACTCTGCATCATCGTTTTTTATTCTGTATAAATTATTACCTGTTTGCTCTAAATCCATGTTGTTTTCAAAGACAAACACTCCCGGCTCCATGTTATTTATGTCTTCTGTATCTTCCAAAATTATAGGCTCTTCATCGCTGTTTAAAACATATCCTCCCTGATATGTAAAATAATTTTCCCCGTCAATGTTTGTAATTTCAAAATTTCCGCCTCTCGTATACAGATTTTCGTCCTCAAACTGAACCATAAAAAACCCGTCGCCCTGGATTGTAAAGTCTGTGGCGACTCCTGTCTGACAGGGTGCACCCTGGGTGAACACAACATCAACCTTATTAATTTTTGAACCGCTTCCGGATTTCAGTTCTGTATCTGCACCCTCCGGTCCCTTTATATTGGTATAGATCAGATCTGAAAATTCAGGCTTTGATTTTTTAAATCCCTGAGTCTGTATGTTTGCCATATTATTTGATATAATATCTAAATAATTTTGACAGCCGGTGGCGCCATTTGCTGCAGTATAGTATGCTTTTATCATATCTTCCTCCTATTAACTTATTCTGCCTATTTCGTTTACAGCCTTGTCATTAACCATGTCGTAGATTTTTAATGCCTGTGCTGCCGTCTGCAATGCTCTTTGGGATGATAAAATTCCTGTTACTTCTTCTGTAACATCAACATTGGACCTTTCAATGGTCTTATGAGCTATTACAGGATAATCAAGTAAATCTGGCTGTGCGCCTGAAACAAACAATCCTTCACCGAATTTATTCAGACTGTTATAATCAGGGAAATCATATACTGCAATTTTGTCAACAACTTCATCGTCCACAGTTATGCTCCCGTCTTCAGCAAAATTAAATTTGTCTGTACCAAGATAAATATCACCTGATTCTCCCTGGACTCTTCCTGCTCCTTCAAGTACCAAATACCCTTCTTCGTCTATATTAAAACTCCCATTTCTTGTATACAGTACCTGTCCGTTGTTATTTATTGCAAAAAATCCGGCACCAATTATAGCGAAATCAGTCATGTTCCCCGTTTCCTCCAATGTACCCTGTGAATGTATTGTATTGTTTTCTACTATTGTTCTTATGATCGAAACATTGTTGATAGGTGTTGCTTCCTCATAAATACCATTCTGCTTATACTTATTTATCAGCATATTTCCAAAGTTACTGGTAACCGCCTGCTCCTTTTTATAACCGGCAGTATTTATATTTGCAATGTTATTACTTGAAATGTCAATCTTCCTTTGCTGTGTAAGCATACCTGACGTTAAGGTATAAATTCCCCTTGACATATTATCACCTCTTGTTTTTTTCTGTATTATCGTTTAAATAACCTTTTATGCATTTCTCCAGCTTCTGCAGTGCTGATGAGTGTATCTGGGAAACTCTTGAGTTGCTTATGTCCAAAATATCCGCTATTTCTTTTAGTTTTAATTCCTCTTTGTAATAAAGGGAAATAACCAGCTTTTCTTTTTCATTAAGCTTTTTAATACTGTCTACCAATACTTGGTATAATTCTTTTGTTTCTATTTCCTCCTCAGGAAGTTCATATCCTGCGGCATTTTCCGTTTCTCTCATGTTAGCTTCTCCCAGAAGCTCCTCAAAATAAAGTATATTGGCACCATATGCGTTATTGACTATACTATTGTAGTCCTTAATATTTATTTTAAGATACGCAGCTACTTCGTTATCACTGGGAACTCTGCCTAATTTATCTACAAGTTGGTCTTCTGCTTCTTTTACACTCTTGTAATCACTTTTAGCCTTTCGAGGTATCCAATCCTGCTTCCTCACATAGTCTATTATGGCTCCCTTAATACGTATTGAGGCATATGTTTCAAACTTTACATTTTTGGATATATCATACTTTTCAATAACTTTCATGAGAGCAATAATTCCTTCATTGACAATATCATCCACATCTCCGTACTGCTGATAGATGCCTCTCAGCTTCAAAGCTATTATCTTGACTATGTAACTGTATTTTTCAATTAACTGGTTTCTGATATTAACATCTCTGGTAGCGTAATACTTCTCCCATAAATCCAATTCATCATTTTTTTTCACTTGGTTTTTTTCAGTTAAAATCATATGTATCACTCTTTCATTAAATTGCTATATTGCCCAATGCCTGTATCTGAACAAAGTTGTCAATTTCATTGAAAGACAGCACAACTGCCTTCGGATAAAACTGATCCATCAACTTTCTGAAATATATTCTAACAAAGGGAGATGTCAAAATAATAGGTACACTCATTTCACCTTTAAACCTGTTAATTTGCTCCTTAAGTTGACTTACAAGCTTCTGCATTAATTCCGGATCGATGGACAGGTAAGAACCCTTGTCATTCTTGCTGATTGATTTTATTATGAACTTTTCAGCATCTGTACTTAAGGTAATAACCTTTATCTGTCCGCCATCGGACCATTTGTGGGTTATTGTTCTCTTCAGCGACTGTCTTACATATTCAGTAAGCATTTCCGTATCCTTAACAGATGTCCCATAATCGCTAATGGTCTCTAAAATTGTTTCTAAATCCTTTATGGGTATTTCTTCCTTAAGCAAATTTCTCAGTATTTTTTGAAGGTTGCCGTAGGATACAATTCCAGGAACAACTTCCTCAACCAGCAATTCATTTGTTTTCTTAACATTATTCAACAGCTGGTTCAAATCCTGTCTTGACAATAATTCATGAGCATGCTTTTTTATAACCTCCGACAGGTGGTTTATCAGAACTGACAACGGGTCTATAACCGTGTAGCCGTAAACTTCAGCCAGATCCTTTTTATCTTTCGTTATCCACCTGCTTGGTATTCCGTAAGCAGGCTCGATTGTTTCAATACCGTCAACCTCTCCGGTCAAATTGCCCGGGTCAAGGGCCAGGTAATATCCCACCAGGACTTCACCTCTGGCTACCTCTTCACCCTTGATCTTAATAACGTATTCGTTAGGATTCAGATAGCCGTTATCTCTTAATCTTACTGAAGGAATAACCATGCCGACCTCTTGAGCAAATTGCCGCCTGAACATTACAACCCTGTCTATAAAGTTTCCGCCGCCGGACTCATCAACTAATGGAATTAAACTGTATCCTACATCCATTTCAATAGGATCTGTTTGAATCAATTCGTATATGTTATCAATATTTTTGAAGTACTCTTCTTCCGATACGGGTTCTTCTTCTGTCTGATCTTTATCTTGCTGATTTTCACTGATATTGTAAGACATATTGGTTTTTAACAGTCTGCTTCCTAAAAATATCAGGACAGCTGCCAGAAAAACCACCTGAAGCTTGGGAAATCCAGGTATTGCGGCCATAATAAGGATTACAATTCCTGATATAATCAGGACTGTAGGCTGTGATTTAATCTGATTGGTTAAATCGATGTTAAGACTGGACTCAGATGCAGCTCTTGTAACAATCATACTTGTTGCCGTAGATATAAGCAGTGCCGGAATCTGTGAAACTAATCCGTCACCTACAGTTGCTATGGAATATGTTTGTAATACCTGTAAAAATGTGGAGCCGCCCTGTACCATGCCTATGATTATTCCGCCTACAAAATTTATAAAAGTTATGATAATTGACATTACAGCATCGCCTTTTACAAACTTTGTTGCTCCATCCATAGCTCCGTAGAAGTCTGCTTCTCTTTGAATATTGCTTCGTCTTCTTTTAGCTTCAGTTTCTGTTACGATACCGGAGCTTAAATCAGCATCTATTGCCATTTGCTTTCCCGGCATTGCATCCAATGTGAACCTTGCGGTAACCTCTGCAATTCTCTCTGCTCCCTTGGTTATTACAATAAATTGCACAAGAACAATTATTAAAAATATTATGAATCCAACAACTGCATTACCTTGAAGAACAAAATTACCAAAAGTTGCAATTACCGCTCCTGCATTACCGCCATTTGTCAGTATTAACCTGGTTGAAGAAACATTAAGTGATAACCTGAACAGTGTGGCAATTAAAAGAAGTGACGGGAATACCGAAAATTCCAACGCTTCTTTTATATACATGGTTGTCAGCAGTATTATTATTGATAATGTTATATTGATAATAAACATCAGGTCCAGAAGAAATGGCGGTAATGGTATTATTATCATTAGAACTACTGCTATTATGAATAAAGAAATAGAATTATTTAATATGTTTTTCATTTATTGTTTCCCTTTTTCCTTGATTCTGTAAACCCAAGCAAGTATTTCTGCAACCGGCTCATAAAACTCCAATGGTATTTCATGATTAATTTCTGCATTTGAATACAACGCTCTTGCCAAAGGTACATCTTCAACAATATTAACTTTGTACTCCTGACCTTTTTCAACTATTCTCATGGCAATATCATCCTTTCCTTTTGCCAATACAATGGGAGCATTATCTTTATCAATGTCATACTTTACAGCTACAGCATAATGGGTTGGATTTCTGATTATAACATCTGCTTTTGGAACCTGCTGCATCATTCTAATCATGGATACTGCTCTTTGACGTTCCTTTATTTTGCCTTTTACCTGGGGATCTCCTTCCAGCTGCTTGTACTCTTCCTTAACTTCCTGCTTTGTCATTCTGATATTTTTTTCGTATTCCCACCAGGAATAAATGTAGTCAAATGCTGAAATTGCTGCAAAAGCAATTATTACGCTTTTTACAATGGACATTATAGATGTACTTATAAAATTAACTCCCGATGTCAAATCTACTGAAACAAGCCTTGGAACCATGTGCAGACTTTTTGAAATAGCAGAATAAATCAATTGACCCAAAATTGCTATTTTTATTAAGTTCTTAAGCACTTCCACAAAAGCCCGGAGAGAGAACATTCTTTTAATTCCGGAAAGAGGATTTAACCTGGAAAGTTTAGGTTTCATGTTCTGACCGGAAAATAAAAATCTTGTCTGTACTACGGTAAATACCACTGATGCCAGCATTACAGCAACCATCAACAATCCCGAAGAGGCAAAGACTGTAAATGCTATATCTTTGAAAGCCTGTACAACAAGTTCATCGGTTATACTATAGGTCTTATTCATTAATGAGACATATTTTTTTAATATATCTGCGGTGTACCCATAAATTCTCGAAGCCCACAGGTTCAATATTATGAATGATATTGCAATGGTTCCAACCGTAACCACATCATTACTTTTAAAAACATTCCCTTTTTTTCTTTCATCATGCTTCTTTTTGGGGGAAGCTTTCTCAGTTTTATTTTCGCCTGCCATAACTATCCCCCCTTTTCTATGTTAAAGCACTTAAGCTGTTTCTCATTGTATCAAACATTATAGTTACAGCATTATCTATAAATGTGGAGAATGTAGGAACCAGCATAATTATAAGGAGCAGTCCTACCAAAATCTCTAGCTGGACATTTACAGAAAAAACCTGAATTTGAGGAATTGCCTTCATTAGGATTCCTATGCCTGCTTCTAATATTATTTCAACCGCCATAACAGGCATTGAAAGTTTTAGCGCAAGTATCAGTATTTGTTGGAATAACTCAACCATGTTTATGAATAAATCCTTCGGTATTGAAAAATTTCCTACCTCTATCAGTTTACAGGAAGTTATGAATATTTGTATCAGTGTCAAATGTCCATTTGCACCAAAAAATATTAAGATCAAAATTATATTTAAAAAACTTCCGCTTACACCCATAGACAGGTTGCTGTTTGGGTCATAAATCTTCGACATAGACATACCAATCTGCATATCCATTATTTCACCGCTGATAACAACTGTTCCGAAAAACAAGTTTATAATATACCCGATTAAATAACCGATAAATATTTCTTTAGCAATTAACAGCCCATATTCAATTACAGAGCCAATAACCATGTCACCTTCAGGAGGGGCCATGCCATATACTGTTATTGCAAGAAATAAGCTTAGCGAAGTTTTTAAAAGAGCCGGAAGATTACCTCTGCCAAATAGTTGATTAAAAAAAACACATCCGCTCATTCGTGCCAATATCAACAAAAAATATGTGAAATCTCCTGAAAAAGCCATATTATACCTCTTTAATAAACCTTAAGCATCAAGTCAAAAACATAGTAGGTAAAATCGGACATAACCTCTATCATCCAGGGGCCCAGTGCAATCAGCAATATTGCGGTAATCAAAAGCTTGGGAACAAATGTCAGAGTTTGTTCGTGAATTTGTGTGGCTGCCTGAAAAACAGCAATCACCAGTCCTATTAGTAGGCTTATGCCTAATATTGGAGCTCCTATTTTTATTGCCACTCCCGCAGCTGCCTGCATTACTTCCATAACCAATGAATTGCTCATTATTTACCCCCAACTAAAAGTTAAAGCTTGTAATCAAAGTCTTAAACAACAGGGACCATCCGTCTACAACCACAAACAGCAGTATTTTAAAGGGCATGGAGATCATAACAGGAGGAAGCATCATCATTCCCATTGACATGAGAACACTTGACACTATCATATCTATAATTAAAAATGGTATGTAAAGTAAAAATCCTATTATGAATGACCGTTTCAGTTCGCTTGTAATAAACGAAGGAATAACCACTGTCATCGGAAGCTCTTCAAGGTTCTGGGTATTTGAAATTTCATCGTCATTTGACATATCCATGAACATTTTAAGCTCATTTCTGCCTGTTTGTTTCAGCATCCATTCCTTCAACGGCATGGACGCTTTTTCATAAAATTCCTCCTGAGTTATTTCCTCTCTTTTGTAGGGCTCATATGCCTCAGTATTTATTGTATCTATTACCGGAGACATAACGAACAATGTCAGAAATAACGCTATACCGATTAATACTTGGTTGGGCGGTGTCTGCTGGAGCCCCAAAGCATTTTTCAGGAACGACAGTACTATTATTATTCTCGTAAATGATGTCATCATTATCAATATGGACGGAAGCAGCGTCACAACTGTTAAAAGGCCAAGTATTTCAACTGTTTCCGCAGCATTGCCGTTTATGTCCATATTGATAACTCCAGCGTATGCTGTCTTGATATTAATAAATATTATAAGAAACGCTGCAATTAATATCTTATATTTTGGTATATTTTTTTTAGTCATTTTTGCCTCTTTCATGAGACATCGCTGCATACGGCAGCGGTCTGAAATTACTTTGATTTCATAAACTTATTTAATATTTTATCAAAGTACATGTTTTTTTCTATTCCCTCCGGCAAAGGATGAAAGTCATCTAATTCTTTAAGGATGCTTATATTATTTTCTGTAACGCCGAGCAAATAGTATTTATTATTTATTTCTGCTATTGCAAGAAACTTGTTTTGTCCCAGCATCATTCTGTCTGTTATTTTCATGTATTTTGACTTTAACCCGGGAACTGACTTCTTTGAAAGCCACCTTGTACCGTAGTAAGTCAGAAACAGGACAAGTACAATCCCTATTAGCGCAAGTACCAGCGAAAATATATCCTTTATGTTAATTGTAATCAACTCCTACCCAAGTATGCCCTGAACAGTTTTTAAAACTCTTTCCGCTTTAAAGGGCTTTACTATAAAATCCTTTGCGCCGTTTCTTATTGCCTCAACCACCATGGACTCTTGTCCCATTGCGGAACACATTACTATTTTTGCTTCCGGGTCTATTTGTATAATTTCTTTCAATGCGTCAAGCCCGTTTTTATTCGGCATTGTTATATCCAATATAACCAAATCCGGCTTTTCAGTTTTGTATGTTTGGACTGCTATTTCTCCGTCAGAAGCCTCCAATAGATTTTCGTAGCCGTTCTTTTTTAAAGTATCTTTTATCATCATTCTCATGAATGCTGCATCATCAACTATCAATATTTTATTATCCATTTTTTCCTCCGTAAAGTATTAGTAAAATATTAATTATAATTTTAATTTCACCAATTCTTCTTTCTTAATTATTTCTACTATTCTTACTCCGAAATTGTCATTTACAACTACAACTTCTCCCTTGGCAATCAGCTGTCCGTTCACTATAATGTCAACTAATGCTCCTGCCTGTCTGTCAAGCTCCACTATCGTACCCTTGGAAAATTCGAGTATATCTTTAATCTGTCTTTTCGCTTTGCCAATCTCCACGCTGATTTCAAGAGGAACAGACATAATCATTTCTAAGTTGGAAAGCTGCTCTTCTGACGCGGTTTCTTCTTCATCATCAAATATATCAAGTTTCACAGGCTTCACAGAAACCGGGGACTGCTGCCTCCTTTTCTGAATTTTTTTCTTATGTGTTTCGGCTTTTACAGATTCTGTATAAGTATGTTGTTTATCTTCTTCATCTTTACTTTCATTTTCCTGCAAATCATCTTCGTGTTTATCTTCAACAGTATTTATTTCATCTCCATTATTGGTTGAAGTTTTCACTACATCAGATACATTATCATTTTCGCTTCTTTCTAAAGCTTCTGAACCTTTCAGGAAACTGGATATGATTTCCCTTGACAGAGTAACAGACATTACATTTATAAACTGGCTTTGCACACTGCCTTCAATGAACAATTCAAAGCTGACCGCAACTATAACATCATCCTCTGAAAAATATTTATTTTTAAATTCTGTTTTATTGTCAATTTCATAGGCAATAGGTGTTGAAATATTTATGGTTTTGCCTAAAAAATCTGAAAGTGCCGTAGCCGCTGAACCCATCATCTGATTCATTACTTCACATATGGCACTTGTATTTATTTCATCCATTTCAAACTCTTCATCCGGTATTTCCTTATCCATCAATATTTCTATGATTGTCTTTGCATCTGATCTCTTCCATATCATTAAATTAATACCGTTCAGGCCTTCAACATAATTTATTTCCACTCCTATAGCAGGCTCAAGATTTTCATAGCTAAAATCCTTAGCACCAATTACATTAACTGTCGGAACAGTGATTTCCACCCTTTTGCCCAGCAACGTGGAAAGGGAGGTAGCAGAAGAACCCAGACCGATATTCATTACTTCTCCTATTACATCCCGTTCCATATCTGAAAAAATATTTTCATTCATAATTAGCTCCTCATTATTAATGTATAATTTTGTTTATTTTTATTACATTCTTCTTTTTTCTTGTTCCCCATTTTCCTTCAAACCACTTTACATTATCTATGCAAATATCCACATCGGAATTAATGTCTTTATCCAGCACTATCAGATCTCCTGCCTGCATATTTACCACATCTAAAAGCGTTGCCTCAGCCTTGCCTAATACTCCGGTTATAACAAGCTTTGATGATTTTATCGAATCCATGATTTCATTCTTTTGTTCCTTAATACCCTGATCCGATTTTATGCTTTTGTTTCTTGAAAAAGTATTTACTTTTTTAAATATTTCCTCCAAAATACTGGATGGTATGCACAAGGTAATTTTACCGCTGGATTGATTCAGTATAACATTCAGAACTATAACTACCACTGAATCATTGTAATTAATGGATTGAATAAACCTTGAATTAGTTTCAATTTTTGAAAGCTCGGTCTTAATTTCAAGTGTGCTTTCCCAGGTTGAACCCATTAATTTCACCAAGCTCCTAAGTACATTGTTCAGCAATGATAATTCAATGTCAGTATAATCTCTCACATATTGTTCATTTTCTTTCCCTTCTCCCCCTAACAGCCTGTCAATAATAACAAATGACAAATGCTTGGATACCTCCATTAATATCTGACTGCCTGAGACTGTATTATCCGGATATTTTACATCAATAAGTCCCATTAACACATAATCATCCAATGCATTGTTGTATTCATGAAATACACTTTCCTCAACCTGTTCAATGGTCACATCACACACCATCCTCAAGATAGATGTTAATTGTGAAGTAATCATCCTGCAGTAATTTTCATAAATACCTTTTAGCAACTTTATGGTTTCTTTGGTTATCTTTTTAGGACTTCTGAAGTCATATTCTTTAATTTTCTTCTCATTTGCTTCCAATTCTTGTATATCTACATCGCCGCTGCTTAAATTGTCAAGCAGTTCGTCTATCTGGCTCTGTGATAATATCTCCGCCATTATTTTGCCCTCATTCCATAATTTTTGCTAATTAATGTATGTATTCTTTTTATATTCTATATCATTATTGCTTGAATTACTTGTACTGTCTGTATTGTCATTACTTGAATCACTTGAATTCTGTTCTTTTTCTTTATTTATTGTTTCTTGTATCTTCTTGGTATAGCTTAGAGGATATCCTGCTCTGCTTATATATATTTCAACTCTTCTGTTTTTTGCTCTGCCTTCCGGAGTGCTGTTATCAGCTATCGGACTGTACAATCCGTATCCTATTGCCAGGTACTTTGCCGAATCAATTGCATTTTTGCTTTCCAGGTACCTTAGTACTACATTTGCCCTATTAGTTGACAGGGAACGATCTATATCGGTTTTGTCATATTCCACTTTTGCAGTATGACCGGCTATTATAACTTCTTCAACGTACTCGTCAACCAGTTCCAGACCGTCTGCAAGAACATCCAAAATCTCTTTTCCGCTTTGTTCCAATATATCACTGTAACCTCTGAAGGTTACCGCATCAGAAAACCTTATAAACACATATTCTTCGCTTTTGCTTACTTCCACCTGATTATTTAAATTATTTTCATCAACATATTGCTTTAACGTGGTATAAAGCTGGTCTAAATCAGTCTTTCCCTTATCCCGGGCACTGCCAGCTGCTCCTTCGACTTGCTCAGACACCATCTGCTCATAAGCCTGAGGATTCATTTGCTTTGTAAATGATTCCACTATTGTAGCATACTTCTGTGCGTCAGTAACTGACATAGCATAAAGCATTACAAAAAATGTAAGGAGCAATGTTACCATATCGCTGTATGTTTCCATCCAGCTTGAGCCCCCGCCTTCGTATTTTCTTTTTTTCTTTCTAGCCATAATAATCCCTACCTAATAAAATTTTACGCACTGGCCTTTCTGCCTCTTCTTCCTCTCCTGTCTCTTCGTTCACCTTCATCTAGCATCGTTGTATCTTTTCTCTGTACATAGGTTACATATGAATTAAGCTTTTCTCTTATGTATCTTGGATTTTCACCGGCTTGTATGGAAAGAACACCTTCCATAATCAATTCTTTAGCAATCATTTCCTCTTCATGCTTTGCTTTCAGTCGGTTGGATATAGGAGCACAAATCATGTTGGTAAGAACCGAACCGTAAAATGTAGTAACAAGAGCTACTGACATTCCCTGTCCCAGTGCATCAGCTCCTTGCGAAGTATCCATATTTGCCAGCATATTTATAAGACCTATAAGTGTTCCCAACATACCAAATGAGGGTCCGAAGCCTCCAAGTGTGTCAAAAACCTTCCATGCAGATGCGTGACGGTCTTCAATGCAGTCTATTTCATTTTCTATCAGAGATCTCACCTTTGTAGGTTCGATAGCATCAACTATAAGCATTACGCAATATTCTAAAAAGTCGTCCTGCACCTCTATTGTTTTAATTTTTTCTTCAAGAACCAGAAGACCTTTCATCCTGGCTTCCTTAGCAAGTTCCTCTATTGCATCAATGTATGAATTGAGATCTATCTTTTCTCTCTTCATCAGAACCTTCATATTTTTGGGTATATTCTTAAGATAATCCACAGGTACCGACATAATTGTAGAAGAGATAGCTCCTCCGAATGTTATCAGCACACTGGGTATATCTATAAAGCTGTTAAGAACCTGAATAATGCTCGAACCGCTGCCTAAAATTCCGTAAATAACGAGGATGAAACCTGACAGCAAGCCTAATAAAAATGATATGTTCATTTTGCACCTCTTTACTATTCGGCAGATATGCCTCTTATGATTTTTTGATTGTATTTTATGATTTTATTTATTATTTCGTCTCTTGTATCTTTAACCAGATAATACTTGCCGGTTGTGAGAGTAATCTTTGTTTCTGGGATAAATTCTATTTTTTCTATCAATGAAGTATTAATTAAAAAGCTCTCCCCGTTAATACCAATAACTTCTACCATAACCCCTCCTGTGTTTTTCTATAAAATCATTAATCATACTCATAAACCTATACTTTATAAGCATGATAAATACTTTTATCTTTGAACTGTTAAATTTCCTGTCATCCTTTGAGCTGATGCCCAGAGGATGACAAGTATCTCACACTATCTCTTAAGGTTTACAAGTTCTTCAAGCATCTGATCTACTACGGAAATTATCTTAGTGTTTGCCTGGAATCCTCTTTGGGTCATAATCATATCAGAAAATTCGTTAGCTAAATCCACGTTGGACATTTCAAGAGCACCTGTAATCAAAT
The DNA here is from genome assembly GCA_002399975.1 of Firmicutes bacterium UBA4845. GTDB lineage: Bacteria > Bacillota > Clostridia > Tissierellales > Sedimentibacteraceae > Sedimentibacter. Next base: position 113,505 of record DHER01000075.1, read on the forward strand.
CACCTGTTCCGGAACCTTTTGACCCTGGTATTGTAAAATTGATATCGCCTGTATTATTGCTTTTCCTGTAATAGGAATTACCTTCAAGTACCAACGCATCCTGATTCTCTACATTTGCAACTGCAACAAGACCTAACGTTATTATTTTGTCATTTTGTGTATCCTCAGGGTTTGATGGATTATTATATATAGCAGTAATCGTACCATCCGGATTTATTGTAATGTTTGTATATTCAACATTCGCCTGTGTTACTATGGTTACAGATTCAGGATCTCCTGTTACTGTAACCTTCCCTGTAGTTTCATCTACTGAAACATTTTTTTGATTCCAACCCAGCACCCTTGAACCGTTTACATCCACAAGATTTCCGGCAGAATCTATTCCTAACGCGCCAAGTCTTGTATACAGTTGTTCCCCGGTTGAAGTTTGTACCGCAAAATAACCATCTCCGTTAATAAAAACATCCGTGGGTTTATTTGTAGGTGCCCAACCCGAGATTGTGTGGATGGTATCTACAGAACCAACCTGTGCTCCATAGCCTACCTGAGATGGATTTGTACCTCCTCTGTCGGTGCTGGCAGCACCGGGGTTTTTTAATTGCTGGTAATACACATCCCTGAATGTTGTTCTCTGTGACTTATATCCATTAGTATTAACATTTGCTATGTTGTTGCCTATTACATCCATCTTTGTCTGATGGCTTCTCATTCCGGAAACACCGGAATAAAGCGCTTTCATCATAATATTTTTCTCCTTTTCTTTTTTTGACATTGCCTTGCCCTTCAAGAAATCCGGACGTTAGCCTCCTGAAAAGGACCGGCTATTTTATCACGGCTCCGTCTATGTTTGTAAATATATTTTCTTTTAAATCCTTGTTGTTTAGGGCTGTTACAACCTTGTTGTTCCGGGTGCTTATTATAAATGCCTGATTGTTAATCATTACAAGCACATTTTTCAGACCCTTGTCTTTTGCCTGTCCGGCTGCCTGGTTCAATTTGTCCGTCACATCAGCATCTACGTCAATATTTCTTTCCTTTATTCTTTCACTGGCATGCTTTGAGAAAACTACTTCATTTTCTGTACTGTCTTTTAACTTCCCGTTAAATAGATCCTTGAAGGACAGATCAATATTTTTATTATCTCTTAATCCGGGAGTATACTGAAAGTTACTGTCAATGCTGCTGAGTTTCTTTATGAAATTAATATCTGTCATTTTATCACCTACTGTCCTGTTTCACCGGACACTGTACCATCTTTCTCAGGCGGTTTTTCTTCCGGCTCCTTGATTTTTCCTATTTCCATTATGTTGGGAAAACCGTATTCCTTATCATTTACATAAAGCCCTACTTTTCCTCCATAGAATGTTACTTTTTCAACAATCCCTTCATCTGTGACCATCTGTCCCTTGCTGTCATAATCAGCAACTATTACATTTTTGCCAATAAGGTTAGCAGCTTGTCCTTCCATTGACATTTCTCTCAGATCCGTCATTGCCTGGAGGGATGAAAATTGAGCCATTTGTGATATAAACTCGGTATTTTCCATGGGACTCATAGGATCCTGATTAGCCATCTGAGCAACTATCAAGTTAAGGAAGTCCTGCATGTCCAGGTTATCATTTGAAGCTGCAGGCCTATATGTTCCGCTTGCATTATTAACTTTGTCGATTGAGTTATATTCATTTATTTGCAAAACCTGCCTCCTACTTTAGTTTTATATCATTTAAATTAATCATCTGTGAAAACACATCTTTTTCATCCTTGTCAGAATTCTCTTTTTGGTAGAAATAACCCTCTTTGTTCCTTCCCTGCTGTCTTGCCTCATCGTTGTCCTGGTTCTCTCGGTTATAGTTATGCTGTTCCTGCTGCTGATTGTTATGGTCATTGCTTACAACATGACTTTCATACCGGTTATAGTTGTTGTCCTTTACAATAATGTCAACAAGCGTCTTGGAAACTTTATTCAAAATATCTGCAAGGTCTTTAACATTAGACTGCAATATTTTTTGTGTCTCCTCATTCAGCGCTTTAATTTCAACTTTTAATTTATTGTCTTCAAAAGCCATTTTTATGTCTACTTTTCCCAAACCGTGAGGCTGAAGCTCCATTGTTACATATTTAATACTGCCCTCTGAATCCGGCTTTTTCGCCATAATGACTATTTTATCTGTAATTTGAGACAATATCTGTGACCTTATTTCTGATGCTTCATCACTTACTGTTATAATGTGATTTTGTTCTTCTGCTACAGCCTTGTTGTTTGCCATAAGAAGATTTGCCTTGGAATCAATTTCATTTTTCAGCCTGTTTCTATTGCCATCAATTAGTGAAATAAGCTTCTCTGAAGAAAAATTACGTACTGCTGTTCCTGTTTTATTTTGTTCTTCTGAAGGATTTTGTGTTTCTAAACCCACTGACTGACAAGAATCTCCTGTAATTTCTTTTGAGACATTTTGCATTTTTAATCCTGCCGTCTGCCTTATATTTTGAAATTGATTTGTGTTGAACAACCCGATATATGGGTTATAATCTGCTGATTCCGGCATACTATAAGTTGTGCCTCCTCCGGAAATACCCGGAACTATAGTTTCACCTGCCGTTAATAAATTCATAATATTTGAATTAACAGCAGGATTAAACATATCAGCCATTCCATACAAATCAGCCTGTGCTTTGTCTGCCGCAGGTTTTTTTTCTGCCTCAGACTCACTGCCACATTTTACAGCCTGACCGGAAGTATCTGCTATATTCTTGTTTACTAAGTTATTCCCTGCCATAAGCAATAAAATATCAGGATTTAACATAGTATCTTCTGTAGGCGCAAGCTGTGATGGGTTTTGGTTTTCCGCCATCATCATTTTAAGCATTTTTAGAAAATCATTTTTATCCATACTGATTTGTTGATTATTTGCGGCGGTTTTGCTAAGAACCTGATTTACCGGAATATTGTTCATATTCGTATTTACATTCATTTTTTCACCTCCTTCCAATGGGGTAATTTATATTGTATAATTTTTTGCCATGCTTTTATTGGAAACAAATTCTTCAATAAAAATTTCTTCGCCTTTTTCAGCTTCTTTGTTGTGTTTTTCCAATTCCTTGTCTTTAAGTTTTTCAAGGCTGGTAATTTCCTTGTTCATGTTTACTATTTCCTGCCTTTTTGCTTCTATTTTCTTTATAATGTCGTGTTTTTCTTCTTCTTTAACTTCAATTTGTTTAAAAATACTTTCCATGAGCAGCTTGTAGTAGGTCATTTCCCCTACGGATATGGATATGCGCGACTTATTAACAAACTCCTGATTTATATCCCTGAACTGGCGCTTTAGATTTTCAACAGCATCATTTATATTTTTCAAATCATTGTTTAAGCCGCTAAGCTCAATCTTAAAATTATCTAATAGCTGCTCCTTGATTTCCAGAACTTTCTGCAGTGAAAAGTTGAATTTTTTCATATTGCACCTCTTTTTACCCATTGCTATCTGAACTATATATAGATAAAGGAATCATATTTCACTCATCAATTGGATTGTTTCTTCAAATGTATATTTTTCGTTTACTCCCTGAGTTAAAAAATCATTAACCTTGTCTATCTTGCTTATTGCTTCATCCAGCTTGGGATTCGTACCTTTTTTGTAAGCACCGATAGAAATTAAATCATAATTTGCATAATAAACTGATAAAATATCCCGGATTTTTTTTGCGGCTTCCTTGTGCTTTTTTTCAACTATGTCATCCATTAATCTTGATATGCTTGCGTTTATGTCGATTGCAGGATAATGGTTGGAATTTGCAAGCTTTCGTGTCAAGACTATATGCCCGTCAACAATTCCTCTCACCGTATCTGATATGGGTTCATTCGTATCGTCCCCTTCCACCAGGACTGTATATATTCCGGTTATGGAGCCCTTATTGAAATTTCCGCTTCTTTCAAGAAGCTTCGGAAGCTCTGCATATATGGAAGGAGTGTATCCTCTGGAAACCGGAGGTTCTCCTGTTGCAAGGCCTATTTCTCTCTGAGCCATTGCAAATCTTGTAAGCGAATCCATCATTAAAAGCACGTCCTTGCCCTTGTCTTTAAAATATTCTGCTATGGTTGTGGCAACCAGTGCGCATTTTACTCTAAGCATGGCAGGCTGGTCCGAGGTGGCAATTACCAGTACTGATCGCTTTAAGCCTTCCTCTCCCAGATCCTTGTCTATAAACTCTCTTACTTCTCTTCCTCTTTCACCTACAAGTGCTATAACGTTAATATCTGCTTTAACATTTTTAGCTACCATTCCCATCAGCGTACTTTTTCCAACGCCGCTGCCTGAAAATATTCCCATACGCTGTCCTTTGCCTATGGTAAGCAGTCCGTCTATAGCTTTTATTCCAAAGCTGAGACTTGAATCAATTCTTGGTCTTGACAGAGGATTTATGTATTCATTGTCAACACAGCAGTATTCGTCACTTGTAAATTGTTTGTCGTCATCTATAGGATGTCCTGTAGCATCTACTATCCTGCCTATAAGAAAATCTCCCACAGGAATTTTAAGCTTGTGCTTAGTTGATTTTACCAAGTTGCCGAGACCTATACCCTTAATATCCTCATATGGCATCAGCAGCACTCTTCCATCATTGAATCCCACAACCTCGGCACGTACAATTTTTTCGGTGGCATCTGTTTCTATTTCACAAATCTCCCCTATTTTATACTTGCTGCCGGTTGCCTCGATCATCATCCCGGATATTCTTTTTACTTTTCCTATGTTGGTACAAAGGTCTTCTTTAAGTATTTCCTGAATATTACTAAACCTGTTATCAGACTGCATTTTTATTTAATACCATCTCTTTTAAATTCTTAAGCTGAGTATTTATGCCTGCATCTACTATTCCATCTGGTGTTTCCACTATTGCACCGCCTTCCTCAATCTCTTCTGAAACCTCTATTTTTACGTCATCGGATATTTTGTTTAATTCATTAATCAGCTTCTTATCCGCTTGTACGGCAATAGCATCATCCTTGTCTGAAATATATATTTTAATCCACTCAACATTCCTGTAATCTTTAATTACACCTTCGATTATGGATACAACGGTATAATCTTCCGAATGAATTTTGTGTCTTATAATTTTTTCTGCTATATCAATTGAAAGTTTTGTTAAGTTTTTTTCATATTGTAAAATTATGGATTTTTTCTCTGTTTCTATCTTTTCAAGCATCTGGGCAATTTCATTTAATACGGATTCATTTTGTTTTTGGAGCACATCTGTAATTTCTTCCTTACCAATCTTATAACCTTCAACATATCCTTGTTTTTTGCCCGCTTCCACGCCGCCATTGTAGCCTTTCTCATAACCTGCTGTCTTTTTTTGTTCTATTTCATCCTGAGCATCTTTTTTTGCAGTGCTGATTATTTTTAACGCCTCTTGTTTAGCTTCTTTTAAAATGGTTTCTCTTTGGTCGTATATTTCATATAAATCTTCCCTTAAAGAGCATAAAACTTCAGCTTCATGTTCTTTCATTTTCTTAGAACCAGTGTTTGATTGAATTTGATTGTCATAAATCACATATTCAGCTTTAATTATGTCAGACAATAATATCATCCTTTCCACCTTTTGCTATAACCAACTCTCCTTCTTCTTCAAGGCGCCTGATAACAGATACGATTCTTTGCTGAGCTTCTTCCACATCTCTTAATCGTACATTATGTGTGTAATCCAATTCTGATTTTATTGTTTCTCCCATTTTTGTTGACATATTGTTGAATAAAGTATCAGCAACATCTTTGTTTGAACCCTTTATAGCATATACAAGATCCTTGCTGTCGACCTCGCGAAGGAATCTCTGTATACTCATTGAATCCATAGTAACAATGTCTTCAAATACAAACATTCTCATTCTGATTTCGTCTGAAAGTTTTGCATCCTTTTTGCTGAGTTCATCAAATATATACTTTTCATTGCTTCTGTCCATATTATTCATAATGTCAGCAACATAGTTTATTCCGCCTATTTCTGTAAAATCTACAGACACTATGGAATTGAATTTCTTTTCCAGCTCCTGCTCCACATACCTTATGATTTCAGGAGAAGTACGATCCATCTTTGCAATCCTTTCAACCACATCTATGCGTTTTTCCTTCGGCAGATCCGCAATTACTGCTGATGCCTGATCTGCCCTTGCATAGGATAATATGAGAGCAATGGTTTGAGGATGCTCATTTTGTATAATTGCCAAAAGGTTTTTATAATCTGCTTTTCTTACAAATTCAAAGGATTTGGTTCTCATTGTCTTTGTAACTCTCTCTAAAAGACTTGTGGCAACTTGTGAACCAAAGGCTTTTTCAAGTACACTTCTCGCATATTCAAAACCGCCTTCGGTTATTACTTTTTGTGTGAGGCATAAATCATAAAAGTTTTTGAGTGTCTCTTCCATAGTTTCGGAATCCAAATGCTCCAGCCTGGATATTTCATATGTAAGCTGCTCAATCTCATCTTCTTTAAGAAACTTATATATTTTAGATGCATCATCCGCCCCGAGAGAAATAATAATAGCTGCAGCTTTTTGTTTACCTGATAATTTAGTTGTTTCCGCCATATTGTTCATCCTCTCCCTTTAACCATGTTCTGATAAGCTGGGCTGCAATTTCTGGATTTGTTTCTGTAAAGTCCTTCAACTGCTTTTTAATAACTTGTTCCTGTGTTTCCTGAATCTTTATTTCATCCTGTATGTCTTTCCATGAATAATCATCTGTAGCCGCCGCCTCTGTTTCCGGCGCAGTCTCTTCGGCCTTATTCTTCTTTCTTTTTCTAAGTATCATGCTTATAATAAATGCCAATATTGCTATAATACCTAAGGCTATTCCGCCGTAAATGAGAATGTCCCTCAACTTCGTTCCTATCTCCTGAACATTAGAGCTGTCAACAGGAGCAGAAGGTGAATTAGGATCATAGAAATGAAAATTATGCAATGACACTTTCTCAGGCTCAATTCCTGTAGAGAAAGCAATAAGCTCTTTTACATCCTGCAGTTCTTGGTCTCTCATGCTTGTTTTATTGATCACCGCAGCTACCGTAAGATCTTCTATTTCTCCGGGATTATGCTCTATCTGCTCCTTAAGCTGACTTACAAGATAATTGATGGAATTGGAATCTCGGAAATATATGTTATCCCCTTCAATCACTACATCGGGATAAGTGGGAACCTCTGAATTTGATTCTGTACCTGCGACTCCTCCCACAGTTTCTCCCGGCCCGGTTATTTCCCTTTCGTTCTTTGTTTCACCGGGAACTCCTTGTTTTGTTTCTTCGTCAGGAATATACTGCAGCATTTCACTTATTTTTTTATCAAAATTAATATTGCATTTTGCAGAAACTTTAACATTTTCTGATCCATAAATTTTTGCCAGAAATTCGGTTACTTCTTCTACTGTTTCTTTCTCAAACTTTTTTTCCACTTCAAGCTTAAGTTTAATTGTATTTGTTTGTTTTAACTCATCGCTTACCATGAGGCTGTTACCGTCAGTATCAACAATAGCCACATTTTCTTCCTTCAGTCCTTCTACACTTTTAACCACAAGCTGCGTAATTCCGCTTGTTTGTGTCGGGGACAAGGAGTAACCATCTGCAAGGTTAATTTTAACTGATGCGGAAGATTCCTCTTTTTCAGATTCCCATGCAAAATTCTTTTTATCAGGTACGTTAATTGTTACAATGGCATCCTTTACACCATCAATGGTTTTTATTGAATCCTGAAGTCTTTCCTGCAGCTGAAATATTTCATATTGTCTCTTTTCATAGTCAGTAGTCATAAAATCAATATTCTGAGTGAATACATCGTAATTTGCACCGGTTCGGGGATGTCCTGATTGTGCCAGCTTCATTCTTAATGCACTTTCCTGTTCTTCGGGTATCAATATGGTTCCGTCACTTTCATATTTATAATCAACATTGTTTTCCTGAAGCTGCTTCATTACCTCTGCTGTTTCTTTTTCATCCATGCCATTGAAAAGTGCAACATATCCTTTATTATTTAATACGATTGTCAAAATTACCGCTGCTACTAATATGGCAGCCGTTCCGCCTATAGTGATCTTTTTTGTTTTACTGCTTAATTTTCCCCAAAATTCTGTTATACTTTTCCAAATTTTTTTAAATTGTTCTGCCATTTATAACTCCCAAATTATATACGTATATCTAAACTCCCATACGCATTATTTCATTATAAGCATCTAAAGCTTTATTTTTTAGCTGTATAACTAAATTCAGGGATATTTCAGCTTTTTGTGCATTTATCATTAAATTATGCATGTCATCACTTTGCCCTGTGGAAAGCTCATAAATATCTTTATCAACCTTTGCATCAGACTCTAAATAGTTTTCAAGAGCATTGTCAAATATTGATTTAAATGAAAGCTTGTTTTTGCTTTCCCCTGATGTCTTGTTAATTTCATTAATTTGATTGATTCCTTTTATTGGCTGAATAGGTTCAATAAACACGTTTACCTCCCGATTTCCAAAGTTTTCAACACCATCTGCTTGGTTGTATTAAGTGAGGTTATGTTTGCCTGATAAGCTCTGTAGGCTTCCATCATATCCACTGTTTCTTTAAGCGTATCTACATTTGGCATATTTACATATCCGTTTTCATCTGCATCAGGATGCTGCGGATTGTATACAGGCTTAAATTCAGTTTCGTCTTCAATTATTTCCGAAACCTCCACACCAGCCGCTTTATAGTCGCTGATATTTTTTATCATCATATTTTTAAAATTGCTTGGAGATGATGACAAAACAACCATTTTTCTCCTGTAAGGGCCTCCATTTTCAGTTCTCGTAGTATCTTGATTTGCAATATTCTCTGATATTACATCCATTCTGAATCTTTGAGCGGTAAGACCCGACCCGCTTATATTAAGTGATTGTAAAAAAGACATATTATACCTCCAAAATTATTTTTTTCCTTCAGATATTACTGATTTTAGTTTGGAAAAATAAGAATTTATTTCTGTTATAGTATACATGTATTGAAGCTGTGTCTTTGCCAACTGCAAATTTTCTTTTTCTAAGTCAACATTGTTTTCATCAAGCCTTAAAGATTGGTTTTCATTTTCCTGGATTATAATATTGCTGGAGTCTATTTCTTCGTTTATTTCTGCCCTGGTGTTTTTATCGATATGATTTAAATTTGCCTTTAAGATATTTTCAAAGTCAACAAACTTGCTTTTATAACCGGGGGTGGAATAGTTTGCTATGTTTTCCATAGTGATTTGCTGTCTGAGCCAAAGCCCATCCAAGCTTTTATTAAGTAGATTAAGATTTGTACTTTCAGTGATTTTCATTTTATCTCCCTATTTAAAAATCAGCAAAAAAAATGCAACTTTTTTAGAAGTTGCCACACAATATAATATGTTATATATATTCGAAAATATATAAATTTATCGATGGCAACTGGCTGCCTTAGTTATTAGTACTTTAGGCCCTATAGTTTTGTGCCGCTGCCTTTCGACAGTTTTACCTTTTTCATTTATTAACCAATTAAATGTATTATAATTTAAATCATTACAAAATGCAAGCTTTTTTGACAAAATTTGATAAAATTTTTATTTTTATGCAGCCTTAAAAAAAGTGCCGCCGCACCTGCAATTTTTAATCGCTAATGCTACAGCCCTTTTCCTTTCTTTTCTTTTCCTTTTAATCTGTACTTTATATTATTTATGCTGTTCTTATCTATTTTTTCGGAAGCTGTAATATTGAATTCACAAGTATCTGCCAGTTCCTTCCTGATAATTTTTACTTCTTTAGGAGCATTGATTGCTAATTTTACCTTGTCTTGAGAAATCTCAGAAATTATAATCTCGATGTCGTCTCCGATCATTATGGATTCTGACTCTTTTCTTTTTATAACAAGCATTGTTTCTCCTCCTCAGCTACAAGAATATTGTATCTGAGCGGATATGCATTTTGCAATATAACTTGCTTTGCTGTTTTAGTTTCAGGATTGATTGCTATAGGACTTTTTAAATTGGCCACTGAATCTTTTATATCTTCCTTTATTATAGCAATCACAAGGTATTTTAACTCTGCTTCATTTTTAACTACAAGTCCTGCTAAATCATCCTTGGTCAAAAGTGGTTCATAGTTTCTGAAAATAGTATATGGGTCAACGAGAACAAAGGACAAATCCGTATTGTCAAGAGATTGAAGAAACATTATGTCATCTTCCGGACTATCCTTTAATATAACATAATTTGTATAATCTTCAAATCCATACATACCGCAGGTAAAGCTTATCACATCTTCGGGTTTAACTGTTATTTCTCCGAAGTCTCTGGTTTTTATATTTATTTCTTTATCAAGCAATGGTATTTATCTCCTTGTATTCAGGATCGGCACTGGGAGGAATATAAATAGGCGCACCAATATAATTTACTTCGATTTTTGGATATTCCTTTATAATAAGTTCTATGTTGCCAGGTGTAAATTCTATATGGGGTCTTTGAAAATCCCAGTCGAAATCAAGCTTATCCATTTTAAAATTCATGGATATACCGCCTATATTCCAAGAAATGTCAGGTCTAACACTCGGTGCAAACCCAAGGTTGAAATTCACATCACTGAAAAATTTCCGCATTGCTATTTCAGGAATTGGATTGTCCATTAAATCAACATTAAGCATTAATTCACCTTCTCTTGCATATGAAGCTGAAGCTTCATATGCAGCCTTCACTCCTTTTTGGGCACTGTCTGCAACAGAACGCATTGCACTTTTTATCCCGGCGGAATATCTTGCCTCAATAGTATCTATGTTCAGCCTTGTAGGCTTCATCTGCATTTGAAATCCACCTTTGTCCCTCTTGAGTTCATATGTTGCATTAGTTGTTGCCATTTCATATCGCGCATTATTAACTTTAAGCTCAAAGGACATGGGAACTGTTTTCATTTCTAAAAGCGGTTCTATCATAAACTACCTCCTGCTATCTCATAAAATCTATAAAGCTGTTCTCAAGTATTCTGTTTCCCATGGACAATGCTGCATTGTAGGCATATCTCTGCATGCTGAAATCCATTATTGCTTCAGCCGAATCCACGTATTCCACATCAAGGATTTTCGCATTTAAATTATCCTGATTGCTTGTATTACGGAGACTTAAAAACTCTAAGTAATTTGATTTTGCCCCTATGTCGGTAGCATTTACAAGAACCTGTTTTTTCTGCTGCTCATATTTTTCTATATATGGAGATATATCCTCCATGGAAAAATCAGGGTCTCTCAATTTATCTTTTATTTCACCTATAAGTGAATAAAGGTCGTTTGAAATTTCAATTTGACCTGATGGTATATCCACAGTTTCAGTTCCATAGCCCATAAATTTAATCCCGGACATGGATATGTTGAATACTGTATCCTGGTTTACATTTCCTGAATCATCAAATTTCATTCCAAGACCCAAGTCAACGTTGATAACTTCCTTTTTGAGTTTTTCAAAATCTGCGGCATTTTTAGGATCACTGACACTTAGCCCTTTGAACATTAAGGTTGGCGGATCTGTAGATTTATCTAATGTAAACGGAATTTCTTCTCTGCTGGTTCCTCCGAAAACATACTTGTCCTCAAATTTCGTATTTAAAGAAGTAAGTATCGATTGCTGCAGGTTATCCAGTTCCTTGGCTATAGCTTCTCTGTCATCAGCGCTCATGGTACCGGTAATTCCCCTTAAATAAGAAGTATATACTCTTTCCATGTTATCGCTTATATGCATAAGGTTTGTTTCTGCCGATGTATAAAATGATTCCACATCACTTATGCTGGAATCATACATTTGTGTCAATCTGTACTCTCTTCTAAGCTTATATGCTTTGATAGCTCCAACAGGATCTTCGGAACCTGTGAAAAACTTCCTGCCGGTGGCAACCCTGTCATGAAGATAGTACAGCTCATTGGCTGATTTACCTAAATTTTTAATGTACTTGTTTGACATCATCCCTGTTGTTATTCTCATTTTATCACCTCTACATTGCCATTTTGTTTATTAATGCATCAAGCATTTCATCCAGTACTGTCATAAGCCTGGCGGAAGCGTTATAGGACTTGCTGTACTGAAGCAGGTTCACTCCCTCTTCATTCAAATCCACCGAAGACATGCTGCTTCTTGCGTAATCAAGCTGGAACTGTCCTTCTGAATATGTGTCGTATGAAGTCTGAGTATCTGCCTTATGCAGGTTCAACCCGGTTATTGTGTGAGTTAAAAATTCCTGGAACTTCCCCTTGAATATGTCTGCTCCACCTGGAGTTTTAAAATTATAATCTTTATTGAATAAATCTATCATTCTGAGTATATTGTCAGTTGCACCTGTATTATCATTACCCTCCGAAGGTATAGTAGTATTAACTAAGTATGAACCCGTTGAATTCAGCCAATCCTGTGAAATTTTAATATTTTCTGCTGTAATAACGGTTCCTCCGCCTCTTGCATCAAATAGTTCCTTGTGTCCATCTACATCTACATTGGCATCATTCATAGCTTTAGCAAATGTGCTTGCCAGTGTATCCAGCATGCTTCTGTAATACAAAATTCCTTTTTCATCCTGAAAAGTTCCTGGAGATGGTTCGGCAAAATCACCTTTGCCGTTTAAAAACTTCAGATATCCTTCTATCTGACCTCCATTAATTTTAGAGTTGAAAGCTGAATTGAATTTTTCCTCTGTATCTTTGAATTGCAATACAACTTTATTATCATTTGTAAGCTCTTCATTAATATTTAGTTCTCCAAACTTATCATTGTCAATAAGCTTTATTTGTTTTGTTTCTTTCCCTTCTTTATATGTTTGTCCTCTCAATACAATGGACAGTTCATCAATCTGCTTTCCTGCACCTATATTCACCTGTGTTGTTACTACCTCTATATCCATATAATCCGCCAGCTCATCTATCATCAGGTTTCTTTGGTCGTTCAGCTCCAAAGCCGGATTCCCGCTTATATTGTCATCTCTTATCTGCTTGTTCAGCCCAGCGATATTTTCCATAAGCTGATTGACCTTTACAACTGCTCCGTCCTTAAGATAATCATACTGCTGGTCTCTCACAGTATTTATCTGATTTGAATAATTGTTAAACATCTGAGTGAGCATTTGTGCCGATGTACGCACTACACCTTCCATAACTGGGTCAGACGGATGTTCAGTTAAGTTGCGCAATTGTTCCACCAGATTGGAAAATTGCTCATTAATCTTGTCGTTATTAATTTCATCCATTATTTTTTCCAAGTCACCCAATGCTTCCAACTGCACCTGCTCACTGCCCGACTTGGCAGCCTGGGCTCTGTACCTGAGATCTAAAAATGCATCCCTGCACTGACTGGTACCGTTGGCATGAACACCTTGACCTATTACCACACCGGTAGGTCCGAACTTGATGCTGTTTGTATTATATCCCAAAGAGGTTACATCCAGGCGCTGTCTTGTATATCCTTTTGTATTGATATTTGACATATTCTGTCCTACAATATCCATAATACTCTGGTTTATTTTCAATCCGCTGGTTGCTGTTCTAAATCCTAAAAAAGTCGGTCTAAGCATATTCTTTCTCCTTACTATATTTTCTTAGAAATCATAAGGCTTTTAGCATTGTTATCTTTATGTTTCATATCGGTATATGTATTATTTTCTCCCAGTTGACTCAGGACACTATCAATTCTTCGAAGCCTTACCTCAATAAGAGTTCTGCACATTCTGTTTATTTTTTTTACTTCCTTTAATAATTCATTAAACTCTTTATACGCATCTCTTAATTTTGTTTTTTCCTCACCTTGGGACATGTCTATTATTTCTCGGAGGGTCTTGCCGCTGCAGCCCATTTCTTCCAGAAGGTTTTCTCTCTTTTGTTCGTCGCCCCTCATTTTCAAATAATAAGCCTGTTCATCCGACACTATGTCATCCAACATTTCAATATTGGCTTTAATGACTGCATCGTACTTTTCATGTTCCAGCTCCAAAAGCTTGCTAAATAATTGGGTACTTTCTTTAAGTAAATCATACAATGAATTCATATATTACCACCTACTTAAGTATTTTTCCGGCAATCTCTTCCGCATCTATACGATAATTTTTATTATCAATGCTGTTTTTAATTTTCTTAAGCTTATCTGCTTTTGTTTTACCGTCAACCTCTTCCACAATTTTTCTTTTTACCGAGGCAATATTACCACCGTTGTTTTCATCAGTTCTGCTTTTGATATCTATTACATCATATTTTTTTGTTTTTGCTGTCTCTTCATTTTTAACTGACTTTATGCTGCAATTATATTTTATATAATTGCTGATATTTTGGATTTTCATAACAATTTCCCTTGTTCATATATTCTAAAATAATATTCGTCATTAATTCAAAAAAATTTAGTGTATATTAAATTAGCTATGATATATTCATTATTTTTTCTACATCTAAAATCAAAAATACATCATTGCTTTTTTGGCCTTTTGCCACGCCTTTTACAAAACTGTTTTTATACAGCTTTTTTATTTCTTCTGTTTCTTCAAATGCAGCTATATTTTCCACTGATAAAACCTCGTCCACTATAAAGCCTGCCAAAAAATTTTCATTTTCCAGTACGATTACCATTTTATTTGTTTCTTCAGAATCAACTGTTTCTTTTCCGGATTCAATTCCGAATAACACCCTCAAGTTTATCAAAGGAACAACGTTTCCTCTCAAATGTATGAGTCCGGTCAAATGTTTTGCAACATTAGGAACGAAAGTAACCTCATCTGGCATAATAACTATGGTGGTTATCAGCTTGCTGTTTACCGTATACATATTATTGTTCAGTTTGAATATTAACCACGGAAAATCAATTTTTTCTGTAACTTCATCTACATCATAACTCATTTTATACTCCTTACATTAAGACATCGCCTTTAATTAAAATTGCTAAACTAATTTTTTTCAACAAATTCATTATCCGCTGAGTTATTTCCTTGCTGCGGCACTTTCTTCCGCCAATACAATTAGTCTATATTTGTAATAAGTCCCAATTCCTTTTCATTCAGAATCTTTTTTAAGTCTATCAACAATACAATATTGTCAGATAATTTAGCAATACCTGTAACATAAGTATTCACATAGTCATTACCAATTTGCGGAGGGTCTGATATATCCTCATTATATATATCTATAACTTCATTTACTGAATTAACGATAAATCCTATGTATGAACCTTTTATATTTGTAACAATAATACAAGTTCTTTCATCACAAACTATTTCTTTTTCCTTTAATCGCATTCTAACATCTATAATTGGGATAATTGTTCCTCTCAGATTTATTACTCCCCTGGCATAGGGCGGAAATTCGGGAACATCAGTAATTTCTTGCATTCCTACTATTTGAACTACATCTACTATTGAAATACCAAATAACTGTTTATCAATATAAAAGGTAAGATACTTATCTTTAATTGTATCTTCATCTAAATCTAAGCCGCTGTGTGATACATTATCCTTATCTTGCACAAAATCACCTCATTATATATCATTTCATATTAACATATCGGCAAATTAAAATAAAATTTTAGTAAAATATGAAAAAAGGCTAAAATCTCTTACAATTTTATAAAGTATATCTCAAAAAATATCTGGTACATTTTATTTTCAGCCACATAAAATAAAATATGTTGAAAAATTTGAGGAGGTTTTTTATGCCTTGTAAATATGATGCTTCAATAATCGGCGGTGATTCGCGCCAAGTTTGTCTTGCTTCTATTCTAATTGAATCCGGCTTTAAAATAACCACATTTGGATTATCACCGGATATTTTAAACAATGGTGATTCGCTGCAAAAGGTAATGGAATACGGAAAAACCTTGATTACACCCATACCTTTTTCTAAAGATAAAGTAAATATAAATAATATTTATGACAATATTTCAATCAAGGATTTTATACTAAACTTGGATTTACAGCACTATTTAATCGGAGGAAACATCCCAAAAGAAGTAGCACAGGCATGTATAGACAAAAATATTTCATACTTTGACATAATGGAAGATAAAAACATCTCTACCCTCAATGCAATTGCTACTGCTGAAGGAGCCATAGCAGAGGCAATATTTAAAAGCAATATTAACCTCCATCAAAGTAAAACATTAATATTAGGTTACGGAAAATGCGGGAAAGTATTGTCTTCAAAATTAAGAGCTCTGGGCGCAAAAGTTACAGTTGGCGCAAGAAAAGAATATGATCTTACTCAAGCATACACAAATTGTTTTGACTGCCTAAAGTTAGGAAAAAATGAGCCAACCATTCATGAATTTAATTTCATTTTCAATACAATTCCCTCATTGATATTAAACGAAAAAGCACTCATGACCGCATCTAAGGATGTAACCATTATAGACATTGCGTCTGCGCCCGGCGGAGTCGACTATGAGTGTGCAAAAAAGCTTAATCTTAATACCCATTTATGTTTAGGAATTCCGGGCAAATTTGCACCAAAATCCTCAGCTGAATTTATTGCAAAAGCAATTATTCCTATTTTAAAAGAAAGAAGTGAATTAAATTGACCTTATCCGAAAAAAGCGTAGGAATTGGCATAACCGGTTCCTTTTGTACTTTCGAGAAGATGATACCGCAAATAGTAAAAATAGCTGAACAATGTGCCAACTTGTATTCTGTTTTTTCAATAAATGCACAGTCCATTGACAGCCGTTTCGGAAAAGCGGAAGATTACATTCAGATGCTGACCGAAATAACAAGAAGACAGCCTATTACCACAATTGAGGACGCGGAACCTATAGGTCCCAACAACATGTTTGATATATTTTTGATTGCGCCCTGCACCGGCAACACTGCTGCAAAACTTGCCAACGCAGTAATCGACACTCCGGTTCTTATGGCGGCAAAGGCTCATTTAAGAGGAAATAAACCTGTTGTCATTTCCATTTCAACAAATGACGCTCTCGGGTTAAACTTTAAAAACATAGCCGCGCTGTACAATACAAAAAATATTTATTTTGTACCCTTTGGCCAAGATAATTATAAGCAAAAACCGAATTCCGTAACAGCACAAGTAGATAATATAATCCCCACAATGGAAATGGCTCTGGAAGGGAAACAAATTCAACCCGTAATTTGCGGGCCGTTTTAAAATTTGAGGCTGCAGCAAAGCGAAAAATTGCTGCAGCCTCTTTAATATTCTAAATCGGATATAATAATATGCATATTCCAATGCAAACGGCCAAGCCAATTAATGTAAATATGACAGTAGGGACCATAATATATTTATATGCTTCTTTATGTGTCAGGCCGCTAATAGTTAATAAAGTAATTACAGCTCCATTATGCGGTAGGCTGTCCAATCCAACTGAAGCTGTGGAACCTATTCTATGTAACACTTCCGGATTAATTCCCATTGCCAAGTATTTATCTGCCATTGTCTCCAATGCAATCCCCAGTCCACCAGAACCTGAACCGCATGCTCCTGCAAGTAACGTTGTCATAGTTCCAAACGATACATATGGATGGCCTCCAATAGAATCAGTCAGACTAAGAAGATCTGCAAATCCAGTCGAATTTTTAACAACTGATCCAAATCCTACAACAACTGCAGTATTAATAATAGCAATTGCAGCATTCTTTGCAGAATAATTAAAAATTTCTCTTACATTATTCACATTTTTATAGAATAATATGCTGCATAATAGTATTCCTGTTATCATTGCAACTATTACATCCTGTTTCAGGATATTAAGAACAATAAGAATAAGGACAATCGGTAAAACTGCCAAAAATGGACTCGGTAAATTTTCCAACTGTTCTGCTTTTCCTAAACTTTCTTTTACATTTTCATCTTCTATAAAACCCATACCTTTTGAACGTGCTCTTTTTGCTTCCCATAAAAAATAAAATATGACAAGCAGCATTACAGCAACTCCAGTTATACAACCTGCCAATGGCGCAGCCATAGAAGTTGTTCCAAGATAAGGAATAGGTATTACATTTACAAGGTTCGGTGTTCCCGGAAAGTTTGCACAAGCAAATGTAAAACAGCCTCCTGCAATTGCCCCTGGAAGTAAATAACGTGGAAGGTTTGCTTTTTTAAACAAGTCCAATGCTATTGGATACAGACTAAACACAACAACCAAAGTTGTCACTCCCCCATATACCAAAATTGCTCCGGCAAAAATCACTCCTAAAATAGCATATTTTTCACCTAATTTATCTGCAAGAAATTTTGAAATTGATGCTGCTGCCCCAGTTAGTTCCATTATCCGTCCAAATAAAACGCTAAAGAAAAAAATTAAAAAATTCGCATGAACAAATCCCGCCGCTCCGGACATATAATCATCCTTGATAGCACTAATTAAAGGCTGTCCCGATAACAGCGCCATTACTGATGCCGAAACAATACCTACTACTACAATGTTAACTCTCTTAAATGCTAATACTACCAAAAGGATAATCGATATTAATATTGCTAACATAACTATGTATCCTCCTTCATAAACAGGAGCTGAATGAATACCGAATACTAACACCAGCTCCCAATTTCATTCAAATCAACTAATATTATTAATATTTTTTAAATAATTCTTTTGCATAATCTAAATTTACTTTTTTTTCTGCCACCATTTGTTTTACGATTTTTTCCAACACTTCACCTTTAGCTCCTGCTGTGGATGCAAGGTTTCTAGCATGCAATGACATATGGCCCCTTTGGATTCCTTCTGTAGCCAAAGCCTTTAAAGCTGCAAAATTCTGTGCCAAACCAACAGATGCAATCACTTCCCCAAGTTCTGTAGCACTTTTAACCCCAAGTATTTTAACAGCAGCTTGAGCTGTAGGATGAATTTTTGTAGCACCTCCTACAAGACCAACAGCCATTGGAATTTCAATTGTGCCAACAAGGTTATCGTTATTATCCTTTTCCCATGTAGTGAGTGATGTATACTGTCCCGACCTAGATGCATAGGAATGAGCTCCCGATTCAATGGCTCTTGTGTCATTGCCTGTAGCAATAACCACAGGTATAATACCATTCATTATTCCTTTATTATGGGTAGCTGCTCTGAATGGATCAGCTGCAGCAAAAGCATAAGCTGCAATTATTTTATCTACTACTTCCCTACCTCCCAAAGTTTCTTTTTTTATTGTAACTCGTGAACGTGCAAGCCTGTGAACTGCAAGGTTTGATAAAATTCTTAAGTCGGCTTTGCCGCCGGTGATTTCCTCAATAAATGGAGATACAGTCTCAGCCATAGTATTGACCGCATTTGCTCCCATTGCATCAAGGGTATTAACTTTTAAATGCACTACTACCATTTTACCTATATCGGTTGTGATAATTCTTACATCTACATCCTGCATTCCTCCGCCGCATTTAACCAACACAGGATCCTTTGCATTGCAAATTTCAATTATTTTATCTTTATTATCATAAATTTTCATTTTTGCGTAGTTAGGATCTGCAACGTTAGTAAGCTGGATTTGTGCAATCATTATAGATCCTGTGTTGCTTGCAAAAAATCCTCCTGTTTCCCTAGCCATCTTTGCAGCATTACTGGCAGCTGCAACAACAGATGGTTCTTCAATAACCATAGGTATCAAGTAATCTTTACTGTTAATTACAAAGTTAAGTGCTACAGCCATAGGAAGTTGAAAAGTTCCTATTACATTTTCAATCATATGGTCAGCTTTATCCATATTAAGAGCACCAGGTACACTTATAATATCTTGTTCTTCTTTTGAAATACCTGTAAATTCAGCTACTTCCTTAAGCCTCTGTTCAGGAGAGAGTTTATAAAAACCCGAATAACTACTTGTTTTCATTTTTTTAATCCTTTCATATTTTTTAGAACTACGCTTCTGTATCAATTTTCATTCTCATAAAAGCCGATCCCATAGATTTCCCAAGAGAATCCAGCCTTATAGAGAGCGTGGCACCTCCGCCCAACGCATGCTTCATAACAAAATTAAAACCTTTTAAAGTATCCACATCATATCTAATAATTTCACCTTTTACCATATCCCCAAAATGTTCTCTTACCTTTTCAACAGTAAGCACTCTTTTTAAAAAATCATAATCTTTAGGATCGCGGGGATACACACATACATTGCTAGTATCCCCTTTATCTCCTGATCTTCCATGAGCCAATTGATTTAAATAAACTACGGCCATTTATTTCACCTCCAAAATATTAGAAGTCAGTTTAACAACCTCTCTAGGTATAAGTGTAGGCCACAAACCGATAACCTCTCGTACCTTTGCCCTACCACCAAAAAAACTTGCTCCAGGTGGACCATTTAGCTGCAGTGGAGAAATTTCCGGAACAATTTTTTCAGCTTCCACTTTATCAAGAGTTCTAATTGCAACTCTTAAAACAACTTCGTTAAGACTTTTGATAAACTCTGGATCCATGTTCGCCACACCTAAATGCAGTGCATTAAGTCCAAGGTAATCAATTCTTATCTCTTCTGCTTTCAATCCTTTACGTTTCATTTTTTTCATCAATATGTCCGCTGCGTACCGTGCTTTATCATAAGCATCCGGCCACGCATAGCAAAGATAGGTCTCAACTTTATATCCGGCATGATACCCCACGCACAGCTTCAGCTGATCCGGACGAGGCTTTCCCTTAATTTCTCCAACTTTAACCAGGTTTTCACCAACCTGATTAAGTGTTACATGGCTAATGTCCACGTTTACATCAGGAGTAATATAATTAGCCGGGTCATGCACTTCATAAAGTATTTGTTCTTTGCATGATTGCTCGCAAATAATGCCACCGCAGTCATGAGCTTTTGTTATATAAAGTTCACTGTTATTCACTTCAGCGATGGGAAAACCCAGTTCATCCATTCTTGACACGTTACGCCAATCATAGTCATAGTTACCTCCGGAACATTGTCCGCCACACTCAAGTAAATGCCCTGCCATTATGCCTCTTGCAAGGTTGTCATAGTCATCTTCTGGCCAATCAAATTCATATACAAGAGGAGCAAGGAACAATGCAGAGTCCGCAGCTCTACCTGTTATAACGACATCAGCCCCCTGATCCAAACATTCCTCAATAGGCTTATATCCATGATATACATTTACATTTACTATCTTGTCTTTTATATCCAGAAAATTTCCATCATTGTCGTCGATATTTTTGAATTCAATTCCCTGTGCAATTAATTCTGGAAGTTTATCCTTCAAATCATCCCCAAGCACGTATCCTATCTTATAACCCGGCATTTTTTTTTCTTTAGCTATTTTCTCTAATTCTTTTACAGCGCTGGCAATATTCATACCACCCGCATTTGATATTATCCTTATGCCTTTTTCATAGCTTTCTCTGCCAATTTCTCTTATAAGATCGATAAAGTCTCTGGCATACCCTGCATTTGGATTTTTAAGTTTTTGTCTCTGCATGATAGAAAGGGTAAGTTCTGCAAGATAGTCACATGCCATATAATTAAGATTACCATGCCTTATCATATGGATAGCGGCATCATTACTGTCACCCCAAAATCCCTGCCCTCCACCGATGCGTATTTTTTTATTGTTCATTTAGCACACCTCTTTTTCGTATTCAATTTATATATAAGCAAACTTCATACCAACTTTTTTAAACATGCAGGTATAAGGAATTTAAAGGATTTTGAACAAAAATATAAAATAAGCTCCTAAGTATTGTGGCAAATTTGCCATAATACCTCGGAACTTATCAATTTTGTATGTCACTTTTTTGCCATATGTGTTTACTTTTTGTCACTATCTATTATTTTATAATCTTTTAATTTCCTATAAAATGTTCTTCTGCTAAGACCTAATAATTTCATAGCCTTACTTCTATTTCCACCGCTTGCTGTGATTGCCTCTAGAATCATTCTCTTCTCAAAATTTTTAACTGCTTCTTTCAGTTCCTTGTTATTATATTCAGACCCTGTTTCTTTCTCAATATTTTCAACATTTTTAACTATCATTCCCGATAACTTATTCTTCATGTGAGGAGGCAAATAGTCAATATCAAAAATATCTCCTTGGCACATTATGACAGCATATTCAATGCAATTTTGAAGCTCACGGACATTTCCCGGCCACCTATAAGAATGTAAAAACGAAAGTACTCTTTTGGAAAAGAATATGTTCTTTCCATATTTTTGGTTATACTTTTTCAAGAAATGATTTGCCAATATTCCTATATCTTCAGTTCTGTTTCTCAACGGGGGAACCTGAATTTCAACGATATTCAATCTAAAATATAAATCCTTTCTAAATTTTTTTTCTTTAATCATTGTTTCAATAGGCTGATTAGTCGCAGTTATAAGCCTTACGTCCACTGGAATATTTCCCTGTCTCCCTATTTTCTCAATTCCTCCATTCTGCAAAACTCTTAGTATTTTAGATTGCATCGCAAGAGGCATATCGCCTATTTCATCAAGAAAAAGAGTTCCACCATTAGCTAATTCAAATTTACCCATTCTGCCGCATGATTTAGCTCCCGTAAACGATCCACCTTCATATCCAAAAAGTTCACTTTCTATAAGGCCTTCTGGTATAGCTGCACAATTTACTGTTATCATCGGTTTATCTTTTCTTACGCTATTCGAATGTATAACTTTTGCCATTATTTCCTTGCCTACTCCGTTTTCGCCTCTTATAAACACTGGTACATCCGTATTGGCAACAATCAATGCCTGTGAAACTACATTCAAAAAACTTGGATCCTTACCTATAATTTCGAGTTTTGATAATCTTTCCTGAGCCTCTATTTGACGTTTATAAGACAGGGCAATTTCATTTGCTTTTTCTACCTCCTGCCCTAATTTGACTACTGCAGTCGAATCGCTAAAAATTGATGCAGCTGCTATTAGTTCTCCATCTTTCTCAATTGAAAATATATTTACTGAGACATATTTATCCAGTGTTTTTATATATTGCCTTTCTTTTACAAAGGGTGTTTTTGTATCAAGCACATTTTGTAACTGACTACCTGGTTCCACCTGCTGCATTTGCCTGCCAATGATTTTATATACAGGTACTCCCAAAATATTTGTATATGCATTATTCGCATAAAAAATTTTCCCATCTGTGTCAATTATTATGACCGCTTCATCAAAATTATCTATGATGCGGTCCAATATCCACATATTTGAAGAATCAATAAGATACAGCAGTAAAGCCTTTCCTATCTCTCCCACTTTATAATTATCGTCATTTACTACTTCAACTAAAAGGGCTTCTCCCTCTGTAACATCTTTTGTTAAATCATGTACGTTGCAATTTTCATTTATTCCACTTTTTATTTTCTTTTTTCCAGTCCAGGGAGTCATTACATCACATATTCTCATAATATCCTCCGTTTCACCATCTACAGCCCTATTGCATATTTTTTAAAAAGTTTTCTCTTGCCTTAATTAAAAATTCAATAGGAGCCATATTTTTCTCATCTTCAAAAGGATATACCTCCATGGAATAAACATTGCAGTTAGTCTCTTTTATTGTATTAATAATCTTATTCCAGTTCACAATTCCTTTTCCCGGAATCCAGTGCCTGTCATATAAACCGTCAGTGTCAGACAGGTGTACATTAAACAGCCGATGTTTCCATCTGTCCAAAATTTTTCCACAGCTCCGACCATTTATGAAATCGTGGGATGAATCGTAGCAAAAGCCCACATACTCTGATTTAAACTCTTTCAGTACAAATTCCGTATATTCAGCCATTTTGGTGTTTTCAAGAGAAATGCGCATTTTTATATTTTCAGCGGATTTTATTATTTTGTTAAAAGATTCAAATCCGTATTTTAATTCAAGTTTAATTCCGCTTTCGCTCTCCGTGTGCATAACTATTGTTTCAGCACCGGTCTCTCTGCATTCATGCAGCCAGCCGATTATTTTTGACATTTGCCGCTCTCTTTGGCTTTTATCGCTGCTCCACAGCAAATTCATGTTGTCAGCAGGTAAATGAATATTGTCTAATTTAAGTCCGCAGGAACTTACAATTTTATTTAGTTCTCTCCTGTCTATAAAGCACGGATATGATTCGTCCTCCCACCATAGCATAACATAGTCAAATCCGGCTCTTTTAATTAATTCAATGCGTTCTTCAAAAGGCTGTACATAACCATACCAGTGGAAAATTCCTATACGCTTATTCACACTGCTGTCCTTTGTATTCATATTAATTTTTAAATTGTCCATAATTTTACCTCAAAATTATTTAATTATATTATATGACAGTATCTATGTATTTTCAATAATGTTTGATATTTTTATGGATATTCTTATGCAGTATGGTATAATATAATAAATTTAAACTTAAAGGTAAAATTATTTACTGTATGAGGAGGAAATAATATATTATGAAAAAGCAGAAAATCGGCTTAATTGTAACAGCCCTTTTAATTATTTCTTTAGCTGCAGGCTGCAGCATCAATGATGACGGCCAAGATTCCGCCGCAAATCAAGAAGAACCCATAAGCGTTACCATTGCCGGATTAAATGGTCCTACTTCAATAGGAATGATTAAAATGATCGATGAAAACGCCCTTAATAGTGAAACATACAACGTTGAATATGTTACCGAAAATACTCCCGATGCACTTACAGGTAAAATTATAAACGGCGACGTACAGATTTCTTCCGTTCCTATTAACTTAGCATCTGTTTTGTATAATAAGACCGTCGGAAATATTCAGCTTTTGTGTGTAAATACAATTGGTAATTTATATATAGTTGGAACTGATGACATTAAAACTGTTTCCGACCTGGAAGGTAAAACTATCGGCATGAGCGGAAAAGGAGCAACGCCGGATTATGCCATGAACTATATTTTAAAGCAAAACGGCCTTGAAGGAAAGGTAAACCTTGATTATTCAGCCGAACACGCAACACTGGCACAATCCGTAATTGCAGAGGATACCAAGACTGCCCTTTTACCTCAGCCATTTGTTACACAGGTCACAATGAAAAACAGCAATGTTAAGATGCTTGTTGATTTAAATGAAGCATGGAAAAATGCAACATCCGACGCAAGCAGGTTGTATACAGGATGCATAGTTGTAAATAAGGAATTTGCAAAAAACAATAAAGAATTCATTGACAATTTTCTGAAACAATATGAAGCATCAGTAAGCTGGGTTTTAAAAAACCAAGCCGATGCTGCAGCACTAACGGAGAAAAATGGAATAATGAGAAATGCTGCAATGGTGGAAAAAGCCATACCGTACTGCGGAATAAAATTCATTCCAGCACAGGACGAAAAAGAAGGGCTTAAAAATTTTTATAAAGTACTGTTTGATTCCAACCCAGCTTCTATAGGAGGAAAGCTGCCTGATGATGCATTCTATTTTGCGGAATAAAACCAGAAAGTTTTTAATAGTATTATTTTGGATTACCGTATGGGAGATATTGTCACTGATTATTAACCGGGATATTTATCTTCCTTCTCCTTTTTACGTTTTTAAAGTACTCATTGAACTCCTGAAATCAAGAGATACCTACTTGACTATTATCTGCAGCACATACAGAACCTTGGCCGGCTTTCTCATATCATGCACAACAGGTATCATACTGGGATATATTTGCGGAACTAATAAATTTTTCCATGATTTGTTTAATCCGTTAATAGGTGTTATGAGGGTTGTACCTGTAATGTCAATAATAATTATTGCAATTATGTGGTTCAGTGATACCAACGTCCCCATATTTGCCGCATTTCTCATGTGTTTCCCTATAATATGGACTAATACCGTAAATGGCATAAAATCGGCTGATATAAAGCTCCTCCAAATGTGCAAAGTTTACAGCATTAAGAAAATGCACATAATAAAATCTGTTTATTTTTATTCTGCCGTTCCCTACATTGAAGCGGCTATGATATCCGCATTAGGAATAGGATGGAAGGTAACTTCCGCTGCTGAAGTACTTAGCCTCCCTAAATATTCAATAGGAGGACATTTGTATGATTCAAAGGTTTACCTTGAAATCCCCGAATTATTTGCCTGGACAGTAATAATAATATCATTAAGCTGCATTTTCGAAACTATACTAAAAAAACTGTTTAAATCGAGGAATTATGATCAGTCTTATTAATATTAGCAAAAAATACAATGATTTGGAAATTTTGAAAAATTTCAATATTACTTTCGAAAAAAATAAAATAACTTGCCTCTTTGGTCCCTCCGGCATTGGCAAGACTACAATTGCCAATATCACCGCTTTGCTGACTACTGTTGACAGCGGCGAAATAAAAGGTTCGGAAAATGCCGTATATTCCTATGTATTTCAAGAACCGAGACTTCTTGAATGGTACAGTGTATTTGGCAATATTGATTTTGTTTTAAAAAATGTTTATGATGATAAGAAAAGAAAATGTATTGTAAACAACTATATTAATATGGTAGAATTAATGGGATATGAAAATTACAAGCCAAATGCTTTGAGTGGAGGAATGCAGCAAAGAGTTTCTCTGGCACGTGCATTTGCATATCCTTCAAATTTTTTAATCTTGGATGAACCTTTTAAAGGCCTTGATATAAAATTAAAAGACGGAATGATTAATTTATTTGAAAGGCTTTGGAATATTGATAAAAGAACAGTCCTGTTTATTACTCACGATGTGGATGAAGCCATTTTTATGTCGGACTTTATATATGTTATTAAAAATAGGCCTGCTGAAATTATCGGGAAAATAGAACCGCCAAAATACAACAGTAAAGTTGAAGCAAAAAGCGTACTACTTTCTTTATCCGGAACTTCCTCGAATATTTAATGATTTTATAATTCTTATAAACTAATCAGGTGAATTATGTACAAATTATGGGCAAAAGAAATCAAAAAAAATCACATTATAAATTCAATTGTAATTAAAAATAAAGAAAATATAGATTCTTCAAAAAAAATGGACAAATGCTTAAAAGAAATATGCAAAGAACTGGATATAAGCGTACCTGTATGGCTGAAAAAACACGGAATGGAATTTTCTCAATTCAAATATGTGACATTTTATCCCCAGGATTTCATAGATGAAGTTGATTTTGACAAGCTTGAAGTAGAATTAATTGATAGTGATAAAAAGCCTGCCGATTAACGGCAGACTTTTTATCCTATCCTCATATTTGTTCGGGATAAGAAACCGACATTCAAACCGAAGATTTAGATCGTCTGCTAAAATCTGTTGTAAAGTACTACGAGAAGTAAGAAGAACCACAGCAGTGTATTCAAATCTATATCACAATCACTTTGGCAGACAATAGCTACTAACAATAAAAAGAAAAATAACAGTGATGAATCTATACAGCCTGTTCCTGCTACCGGATGCTTGTCGTAAACACATGGAGCCTGAGGCCTTCTTGCGCCTACCCTGTCCCTTTCGCAGTCGCACTGCGTATTTATATTTTCATTGGCTTCAACATTATCGGTCCTGCAATTTTCCATGATAACCTCCTTAATGCAAATTCTTTTATTTATTATATTCATAAAAAAAATATGTGTTAATCTAAAAGCTTTATAAACAAATATTTTTAAAATTGTGCATAATATAGGGAATTATTGTAACACTAACAATATATTTATATTAAGGAGGAATTTATGGATAAATTTTCATTGGTAGTGGTTATTATAGGAGCTATAAACTGGGGATTGATCGCATTGTTTCAGTTTGATTTCATAGCTGCTTTGTTTGGAGGCCAGGCAGCAATATTCAGCCGCTTGGTATATGGACTAATAGGTCTGGCAGGTTTATACTGTATAACATTATTATTCAACGAACATGAAAGAGTTGATTAAACTTAGTGCATAAAGGTAAAAGATATTTTAAAAGACAATCCGAATAGATTGTCTTTTTTAATCTGCTTTTTATATAACGACGTTCAAAATAATTAAATGACACTAAATTATTCGCCAGCTATGGAAAGCTTCCTTATTTTAATAGATGGAGACCCTATGTAGGATTCTCCCGGCAGGCCAAATTTCAAATCAGAACCCACTTCTTCTATATCTTTAAGCAATTCAAAATAATTTCCCGATACAGTAATTTGTTCTACAGACCCGGTTATTTTGCCATCATTTATTTCATATCCCGAAGCCGCCAGTGAAAAATCCCCTGACACAGTATTAAGACCGGCATGAAGTCCCTGAAGCTCAGTAATCATCAGTCCCTTGTCCGTTCCTGATATGATTTCATCCAATGTTTTCTTCCCTTTTTCAACATAAAAATTTGAAGGTGCGATGCCTAATGATCCACTGGAATTTGCTGTTGTCTCAATATTATCCTTTTTTGCAGTCTTTAGATTGTACAAATATGTTTTTAAAATTCCACTGTCAATAACTTTTTTGTACTTACACGCCACTCCTTCCCCGTCAAATGATTTTGATGCTAACCCTTTTTCCATAAAAGGGTCATCTACCAATGTAAAATTATCGCTTCCTATCTTCTGATTTAATTTTCCCTTTAAAAGTGAAAGGTTCTTTTGTATGTTTTCAGCGGAAAAAATACCTGTAAATGCTTCTAATAAATCAGCTGCAGCACTGTTTCTTATAATCACAGGATAGTCTCCTGATTTGATAGATTTTGCACCTAACATTAAAATTGCTTCTTTTACCGCTTCTTCCGCTATATCCTTCGGGTTAAATTCATAAAAATCATTTCCGGCCCTGTATGCAAAACCTGTTTTAATATCATTTCCATCTTTGGCCACTACCGAAATATATGTGTAGGCAATGTTACTCCTGTCATTAAGGCAAAGGCCCTTTGTATTTAACATAGACGTTTCCGCACAGCCGTCTCCATAGATGCATGTTTCTACAGACACAACCCTTTTGTCCGCATTGAAAGCTTCTTCCTCCAATTTCTTTACAAAATTAATTTTATATTTTTCAGACACCTTTTCAAGGTCTGGATTAAATGTATTTACCGTTTTATATTTGCTTGAGCCTTCATAAATAAATTCTTCGTCATCGGAATCAATTACAGTTGCATTCTCAGCAACATTTTTAATCAATAAATCAATAGATGATTCATCAACCTTCTCCGTGTAGGAACGACCCATCTTACCTTTATAGAATCCCCTTATAGACAATCCTTCACTTTCAGAAAAACTATAGCCGTCCAGGTCTCTTTGGAAAACCTTAAGGGAAAGGTCTCTTCCTGAAGAATAACTTATTTCCATGTCACCAAGGCCCTGCTGTCTGCCTTTTTCAAATATTTTTTTTGCTAATGCTTTTATATCCACTATTCTGCACCTTCCCTTCCGCCTACAGTTATTTCCGAGACCCTGATCATGGGCTGGCCTACATTAACAGGGATGCTGCCACTTACGGAACCACACAATCCCTGGCTGTAGCTGAGATTATTTCCAACCATGTCAATTTTCTTAAGTATTTCGGCACCCTTGCCTATAAGTGTAGCTCCTCTTACAGGTTCTTTTATTTCTCCATTTTCTACTATATAACCTTCCATTACGGCAAAATTGAATTCTCCGGTGCTCGGGTTTACTGAACCTCCGCCCATATTCTTTGCATAAATTCCTCTTTCAGTATTTGCGATAATTTCTTCCGGTGTGGAACTTCCGTTATCAATGAATGTATTTGACATTCGCGATGTAGGTGGAAACCTGTAAGACTGTCTTCTGCTGGAACCTGTAATGTCCATGTTCATCCTTCTTGCATTAAGCTTATCAATCATGTATCCCTTTAGTATTCCGTTTTCTATCAGCACATTTCTATGAGACTCAGTTCCTTCATCATCCATATTAAATGATCCCCATTCTCCGGATATTGTACCATCGTCTATTGCAGTTACCACAGGGGATGCTATCTGTTCCCCTAATTTTCCTGAAAAAACAGAAAGGTTTTTTGCAACAGAGGTTGCTTCCAGACCATGACCGCACGCTTCATGGAATATAACTCCTCCGAAGCCATTGTCTATAATTACCGGCATCCTGCCGCTGGGGCTGTATTTTGCATTTACCATGGTTACTGCTATCCTTGATGCTTCCTTTGCATAGCTGTTTATGTCAAGATTTTCAAAAAATTCGTACCCCTTGCTTGCCCCCGGTCCGAAAAATCCTGACTGCATTTCTCCGTTTTTTGATGCAACTGATGAAATTCCAATCCTTGACCGCACACGAGAATCTTCCTTCCAAAGACCTTCAGAATTTGCAATCATTACGTTCTGGGTATAGTCGGTGTAACCTATCGTAACCTGTGTAATTAAATCACTGCAGTTAAAAGCCGTGTCATAAGCTTGTCGCATCAACTGCACCTTTCTTGTTTTTTCTACAGACTCAGGATCAATTTTTATTGTATTGATATTTTTAACACCGGAACGTTCAAGATTTAATCTTATGTAACTCTTGGTTCCTTCAATTGCAGCTGCTGCTTTCTTTGCAGTGGCAATAAGCGTATCCTTATCTGATTTGTTTGTATATGCGTAAACGCTGTTGAATCCTTTAAAAATCCTAATACCGACGCCGTAATCTCTTCCGGACACAGTGCTTTCAACCTTACCGCCGATCATAACAATGCCGTTATTTGTTTTGTCTTCAACAAATATTTCCGCAAAATCTCCGCCGGTTGATAAGGCTGCAGTCAATGTGTCCTCGATTAATTGCTTGTTTAACACACAATCACTCCTATCTTTATGTAATTTATTATATTTTACCATAATTTCCTTAAAGTATTAATAATTTTCAATATATTTATTTTTTTACCTGTAAATTGGAGGCTTCTCTAAAAATGAATATAAATATAACTACTTGAAAAATAAATAATATTGTAAAATCCGTGCAAATATGATAAAATTTGACACAGGAATTGCCATAACGGATAGGCGGTTAGCTCCCTGAAAAGGGAAGTGATAATATGATTACTCATGAAACTCTGATATGTATGTTTGCATTCGGAGCGCTAATAGTATCGATTATTGCCGTGTCGAAAGACAAGCTGAAATAGATTTTTATACATAAAAG
The DNA here is from genome assembly GCA_002399975.1 of Firmicutes bacterium UBA4845. GTDB lineage: Bacteria > Bacillota > Clostridia > Tissierellales > Sedimentibacteraceae > Sedimentibacter. The sequence continues at coordinate 144,444 of DHER01000075.1, forward strand.
GGAAACCTGGGAGTATAAAAAATCAACCGCCATAATTTCCCCAAACGACGCGGTTGATTTTTAACCTACAATTTGGGAGCTGACCGTTTATTCGGCAGTTCCTTTTAGTTACATATGAAACTCTTAATAAGATTTTATCACTTGATATTACGCAGGTCAAGAGTAAAATGTTATTTTAAATCCAAGATTTTTCATAAATCCAACTAAATCACCCAGAGACACAGGTGCAGAGACACAAGGAGACACAGGGACGTTTCATGTGTCCCCTTTGCGCTCAATCGTGCTGATAACTTGAATTTGAGAAGTCTGCGCGTTTGCTTGTACAGGAATAAAAGCAACCATAAGTAATACTAATGTGATAGATAATAATTTTTTATATTTTTTCATTTGTGCATCTCCTCGAATAATATGTTTAGAACTACATTTTAGGTGTTCTAAACATAAATTTATTTTTTAGGCAAATTGCAATTCTTATTGAACTAATTTTATCACTATCACATCTATTAATAATACTAAGTAAGTACTACTAAACATGAAAGCCAAAGTCTTCAGGCGCATATCTGAATTGTAAGTCCATTACCTCTTTAGCTTTTAATCTGCTGATGGGAATAATATCACCGTTGCACATTTTAATTTCATCTTTTTTAATGCTGACGATGTTATCATAATTCACTATATAGGAGCAGTGAGGCATAATGAACCTGCTTTTTGAAAGCTGTTCCTTTACGGAATCAATCGTTCCGTAAAAATAAAACATCTCATTGGATGAAATCAATTTTATCTGCCTCCCCGCACTTTCAAAATAGATTATTTCCTTAATGGGCAATCTGTATAACTGAGTACCAGTTTTAAATGAAAACGTCTTATTTTCTTTTTCAAGAAGCCTTATGGCAAGCTTTATATCATTTATTACCTTTTTCCTATCCAAAGGCTTAGGCAAGAAATGCAGAGGCTGCACATCAAAGAGCTGTCTGTCATAGACGCTTTTTGATGAAATATATACTATTTTTGTTATATAATCCTTCAATTCATCTCTTATAAAATGTCCCACCTCTACGCCGTTAATTTTACCAATTTCTATATCCAGAAAAATCAGGTCAAAGCTGTTACCATTCTTAATGTAATTCACAAGCTCTTCGCCCGAGTAAAATACATCCACGGTTAATTTCTGCCCTGCTTGTTCTTGAAAATCCAAAATAACATTCTCAAGTTCCGAACAAATTTCAGCCACATCGTCGCATACGGCAATTCTTATCATAAAATACACCCCTTTTTACAACTATGAATATTATGCCAACGCTCTATATGCCCTTTTATGTACTTATTATATGGTTATTCCCCAAAAAGTCAGTTTATGTCATTCCGAACGTAGTGAGGAATCTCACATCTGTTGAAATTCTGAGATTCTTCGCTGGTGCTCAGAATGACAAATTACGAAATCCGAACTTATTGGGTTATAATCATTATATCACTTTATATAATATTTTGGAATATCGGCTTTTTATTTTAAATATACGTTAAAATTTACGTATGTAATTATGATTATAAAAACTATATGTCAAAAAAATTTCTTTCTATATAACAATCCTCCGCTTTCATTTATTGATTTTTTCTAAAAATCGTCATATAATATATTCGACAGGTAATTTATGATTAGTAATTCAAAATATAATATAACAGGGGAAAATTCAATGCCAGAAATAAGCAGATTCCAAGGGATGATAATAAAAATGCTTTTTTTAGATGATGTAAACATCATAAACCGCATGTGCACGTATATTATGGAGAATATGTAGCTTCCGTGGGAATTGACGGAGAATTGATTGCAGGCTCCATACCTGTTAAACAATTAAAAATACTGACCGCTTGGCTGATCATTCATGAGGACGAATTGTATAAAGCTTGGAACAATGCGGTAAGAGGGTTACCTTTCGACAAAATAGAGCCGTTAAAATAGGAGGCAAGTGTAATGTACATAATAAACGGTATTGCTTACGCTGGAGAACCGGCAGGTATAATAAAAGTACAATCAGTAAAGGTTATGCCTGATTACTGTCTGCTTTTAACATTTTCTACAGGTGAAAAGCGCATATTTGATGCTTATGACTTGTTGCAGTATCCTGCATATAAGCCACTGATAAATAAAGAAATATTTAATAACGCATATATAGAAGGCGGCACTGTCGTTTGGAATAACGGTGATATTGATATTGCTCCTGAAACCTTGTATTATAAGAGCTTCAAATATGAAGAATCCTGCAGCGGCTGACGTGGGGGAGACATGGGGACGTTTCGTTTGTCTCCTTTGGTCATGTTTTCGAGAGACATGAGGACGTCAGGCTGTGTCTTTGTTCTTTTATGTTCTATATTTGAAATAAAAATGGAGATTCAAGCTATGCTCTGGAATAACAGTGTCATTCCATGCCCGGCTGAGAATCTCCTTTGTTGATAGTACCTATACCAATTTAATCCTGTGGTATACTTTCTTTCCTTTTTTAATAATTAGCTTGCCTTCTACAAAATCTTTTGCCGTGACAGACGTGCCTATGTCATCAACAACATTGTTGTTTATGCTGACTCCCGACTGTTCAATGAGCCTTCTGCCTTCACTTTTGGTTTTAATCAGGCCTGCTTTTAACATAATATCGATAACCGTCATGCTTTCGCCAAGCTCTGCTTTGGTCAGTTCGGTAGTGGGCATATTTTCCGAATCCGTGCCAGTTCCGAACAAAGCTCTGGCGGCTTCCTGGGCCTTTAAGGCGTCTTCTTCGGAATGAATGAGCTTTGTGACCTCATAGGCCAGCACTTCTTTTGCCTTGTTTATTTCCGAGCCTTTCAGCGCTCCGAGCCTCCTCACTTCATCCATGGGAATAAATGTCAGGAGTGCCAGGCATTTTTCCACATCAGCATCGTCGATGTTTCTCCAGTATTGATAGAATTCATAGGGTGGCGTTTTGTCCCTGTCCAGCCAAAGTGCTCCCTTTTCGGTCTTTCCCATTTTTCTTCCTTCACTGTTGGTTAAAAGGCTGAATGTCATTCCATAGACTTGTTCATTGGCTTTTTTCTTGGTCAGTTCAATCCCGCCGATTATGTTGGACCATTGGTCATTACCGCCAAACTGCATTTTGCAGTTATATTTTTGGTTCAACATATAGAAATCATATGACTGCATCAGCATGTAACCTAATTCAAAAAAAGTAAGACCCTGATCCAGTCTGTTCTTGTAACAATCTGCTGCAATCATCTTATTTACCGAAAAATGGATTCCCACCTCTCTCATAAATTGAAGGTAATTTAACTGGAGAAGCCAATTTGCATTGTTTTCCATTATAGCCTTGCCATCTGAAAAATCCAGGAACTTTTCGAATATTTTTTTAAAGTTCCCAGCATTGCGCGCAATTGTTTCCTGTGTCATTATTGAACGCATACCTGTTCTGTCGCTTGGGTCCCCTATCATTGTAGTACCTCCGCCCAAGAGAGCAATAGGCCTGTGCCCATACTGCTGCATTATGGACATAACCATTATTTGAATATAATGCCCTATGTGAAGACTGTCAGCGGTAGGATCAAATCCTATATAAAACGTTACAGGTTCTCTGCCCAACAACTCACGTACTTCATCCTCATGGGTACACTGCTCTATATAGCCTCTTTCTTTCAATACATCATATACATTTCCCTGTTTCATAGAATCCCTCCGTTTTTCATATTGTTATTTTTATCCCCCATATATATAAAAAGGGCCACCTCGTCACAAAGGACGAGATAACCCGTGGTACCACCTTAATTCGCAATTATTGCCTCTAACTGTTTTAACGAACAGATAACCGCTGCAGTTTCCTGCAGTAACTCCGGAAGTGTATTTCTCATTTTGTACTGAAGCCTTTCACCAGCCGGCTCCTCTCTTTTTTTGTAACCAAAATGTTACTTGGTTTCCCTCATTGTTATGATAAGTATATGTTATAGATGAAATCATAATATAATTTTTAAACATTGTCAAGTAATTTTATATCTCTATGATTCCAAGTATAATTTGTATGTATATATTGGAAAAGTGTTATATCTATGCTAAAATAATTAACTCTTTCTTAAGCATTTATGTATTATTACAAGATATCTGTAATATTATTGTAATTTATTTTTTGTTCTTGAAGATTGTGTAATATTCTTGACGCAATTGCCATAGTAAGAAGTTATTGTGCGTTTATTTATCAATTCTTAAGTACTATAATCTTCTCATGACGAAACACTCATTAACAAGTTCTAAAATTTCAAAGAAGTAAAAAAATATTTTTGCTTCTCAAAAATCTAAAAACTAAATAGGAGTGAATATATGAAAAAGAAAGTAGTAGCATTAACATTATCAACAGTATTGGCGCTGTCATCAACATCAGCATTTGCTGCAGGTACTGACTGCACAAAGGCAACTGATAAAAATGATTACAACTGCTTATTCAAAAATTATGTATGTAACCTTGATAATGAAAAAACAAATTGCAAATTTAATTCAAATTGTAAATCTGCAGATTTAAATTCAATTGACTGGGAAGCCTTGTTGAATAAAATAAACAAACCTGCAGAAACCGAAATACTTGCCCCGGATGAATCAAAGCCGGAAGTTAACACACCAGCTGAAGAAAAACCGGCTGCACCTACTGAAAACAATAATACCAACTTAGTAGTTTCGTCATATGAGCAAAAAGTTGTAGAACTTGTAAATGTGGAAAGGCAAAAAGCAGGTCTGCCTGAACTTACATTAGACTCAGAAATTTCTAATGTTGCAAAAATTAAATCAAAAGATATGGCAGACAACAACTATTTTGCACACCAATCACCTACATATGGAAGTGCCGGAGATATGCTCAGCCAATTCGGCATAAAGTGGTCAGCATGGGGCGAAAATATAGCATCAGGACAAAGAACTCCTGAGGATGTAGTAACAGCCTGGATGAATTCATCAGGCCACAGAGCAAACATACTATCACCTAATTTTTCAAGAATTGGCGTTGGATATGTTACAAATTCCAACGGAACATCTTATTGGACACAAATGTTTACAAATTAAATAAATACTTGTTTAAAACATAAACAGGATGCAGCTTTTTGAAAGCTGCATCCTGTTTTATTTATTGCGTTGAAATTTTTCTATATCTATATGTTTTTTAGTTTCTATATGTTCCTATATATTTCTGATCTTATTTAATATTATTCTTTGTTCCACTGCAGCAACCAATCTTCTTGTATAAACAACAGTATCCGGGTTAATACTCATGCTGTCTATTCCTTCTCTTACCAGGAATTCTGCAAATTCAGGATACTGAGACGGTCCTTGCCCACAAATGGATATTGTTTTTCCATGCTTATGAGCAGCTTTTATCAATATTGATATAGCTCTTTTAACTGCTTCGTTTCTTTCGTCAAAATACCCCATATTGTTCAATATAGCCGAATCTCTATCTGCTCCCATTATAAGCTGCGTCAAGTCATTGCTTCCAATGCTGAATCCATCCACCATCTGAGCAAATTCCTCAGCCTCAAATACTACAGATGGAACTTCTGCCATAATCCAGATTTTAAAGCTCTTGCTTTGAACTAATCCTTCTTCTGCCATAATGTGCTTTACTGTTTCCAATTCCCAAGTTGTCCTTACAAATGGCAGCATTCCCCATACATTATCCAGTCCGAATTCCTCTCTGACTTTTTTAAGTGCCCTGCATTCCAATCTAAATCCTTCTTCGTATGCTGGAGAAATATATCTTGATACTCCCCTCCAACCTATCATTGGATTTGACTCAACGGGCTCAACTTCGTCTCCGCCTTTAAGACCCCTGAATTCATTGGTCCTGAAATCACTTAGCCTTACAACAATAGGCTTCGGATATATTTCCTGTGCCACTGCAGTAATTCCTTCCGCCATTTTATCTATTAAAAGCTGTCCTTGTCCGGTTTTTACAAGATACATCGGGTGAGCCCCTACTAAATTAGTAAATATAAATTCCGTTCTCATAAGACCTATGCCGTCAAAAGGCAAATCCTTATATCTTTTTATCATGGACGGTTCCCCTAAATTCATGTATATCTTGGTTGCCGTAACAGGAGCCAATTGATTTTGAATGTCTGCCCCTAAAACTGTTCCCTGACCTTGAGATGCTTTCATATCTTCTTGATTGTTTTCCTGAAGAACTTTTCCTTCATATACTACTCCTCTTTTTGCATCTACTGTTACTTCTTTACCTTCTTTTAATTTTTCAATTGCACCCTTAGCTCCAACTATACATGGAATTCCAAGCTCCCTTGATACTATTGCTGCATGACAGGTTCTTCCGCCTTCTTCAGTAACAACTGCATTAACTTTCTTCATGGCCGGCACCATATCAGGATTAGTCATAGTGGTAACCAATATATCTCCCTTTTCTACTCTTGCTATTTCTGATATATCCTTTACATTTTTTACTTTACCTGCACTGATTCCCGGCGAAGCGGCTAATCCTTTAATCAGGACCTTTAATTCTTTCTGCTTTAATTCTTTCTGCTTTATTTCTTTTTCCACTGCATTTCCTCCTTTTAATGTTGTAATAGGTCTGGATTGCAATATATACAATTTTTTGGTGTCCCTGTCAAATCCCCACTCTATATCTTGGAAACTTCCATATACTTTTTCAATCTTCAATCCGTAATTAACCAATTCTTTTAATTCGTCATCTGATAAACATGGTTTATTTACATTTTCATATCCAATATAATCGCCTACTTTTATTTCAACTGTACCGATTCCATCAGCACTTTTAACTATCATAATATTCTTTTCGGCAATATGTTTCTCAATAATTTTCCTGCTTTCTTTATTAATAATATATTCGTCAGGTGTCACGGTTCCTGATACTACAGCCTCGCCCAAACCCCAGCTGGCATTAATCATCATTTCATCTGTATTGCTATTTACAGGGTTAGCTGTAAACATCACTCCTGATTTTTCACTGTTTACCATTTTTTGAACAACTACAGATAAATTAACATCAAAATGATTAAAGCCTTTATTTTGCCTGTAATATATAGCTCTTGACGTCCAAAGGGAAGCCCAGCATTTTCTTACGTAATTCAGCAGTTCTTTTTTCCCGCTGATATGAAGATAAGTGTCTTGCTGTCCCGCAAACGAAGCTTCCGGCAAATCTTCCGCTGTAGCCGAAGACCTGACGGCTACTTCAGGGGTTTCGATTCCTATGTCGCTGCTGAATTGACTGTAGGCAGATACGATTTCATCTTCCAAATCATTAGGAATTTGTGCTGAGTTAATAAGACTTTGAATTTCTTCGCTTGCCTTCTGCAGCTTTGCCGAATCTTCAATATCTAAGCTGTCAATTCTTGCTTTTATATCGTTATTCAAATGTGACTTTTCGATAAAATACTTATACGCTGGGGCTGTTACACAAAATCCCGGAGGCACATCCAGCCCCTTCTGGGTCATCTCCCCTAAATTTGCCCCCTTTCCCCCAACAATAGGTATATCATGTTTATTAATTTGGCTGAACCATTTTACATATTTAAATTCCAACATATAACCTCCTGCTATCTTTATAATATGATATATATTATAGCACTTATATGTAATTATGTCATACTTTTTATTCGTTTTACAATAAAAAATTTTCTTAATAATTTTATTTGATTTTAATTCAACTCTATTTTTGTAAAAAAAATATTATTTTCTTGAAAAAAGAAACTTAAACTACCGAAAATTATTTGAAAGAATTTTTCCGAACAAAACAAAACAAAAATCAAAGATTATTTGTGTTAAATCTATTGCGTGTTTTTCAAATATAAGTTATAATAAACATCTAATATGTATTTATTAAATCGATGTGAAAAAAACGTGGGCAACTTTCACTTACGATATAATAGAAACATAAAATTAAATATCAAATGTTAACGCATCAATATAATATGGATAATATGGTTCCAGAGTTTCTACCAGACAACCGTAAAATTGTCTGACTATTGAGTAAGCTTGCCGTTCTCCGACTTTTGATGCGAATAAAAATATTATATTCGCTTTTTTTATGTCCTATATTTATATTAAATTCGGAAATAGTAAACTTTAAAGATTAATATTTGTTTTAATTAAAAAAACATAGGAGGAATTATGGAGGAGTATTTTAAGCTTAAAGAAAATGACACAAATGTGTCAACAGAAATAATGGCCGGCTTTACTACATTTTTTGCCATGTCTTATATTATATTTGTTAACCCGGCAGTTTTATCCGCAACAGGCATGCCTTCACAGGCAGTTTTCCTTGCCACAATTATAGCATCAGTAATAGGCACTCTATTTATGGGGCTGTTTGCAAATGTACCATATGCACTGGCTCCCGGAATGGGACTTAATGCATTTTTTACTTACACTGTTGTTATGCAATTAGGCTTTACCTGGCAGCAGGCATTGGCTCTTGTATTCATCTGCGGAATAATTAACATAGTTATTACAATTACAAAAATCAGGAAAAGCATAATTAAGGCTATTCCGGAAAGCCTGCAAAATGCCATAAGCGGAGGAATCGGAATATTCATAGCTTACATTGGAATTAAGGGAGCCAACATTATTCAGTTTACCTCGGAACCCGCAAATATAATCTCAATAAACAACCAGCCGTTTGTAGCTGACGGTACTTACAGTGGAATATTTTCCATTATATCAAACGGAGGGATCGTACCTGCACTTGTTGATTTTACAAATCCAGCAACCCAGTTAGCACTTATAGGACTGGTAATATTGGTTATTCTGCTTGTATTAAAGGTTAGAGGAGCTGTTCTTATAAGCATTATTGCTACAACAATAATAGGCATACCGTACGGTGTTGTTGACCTTTCACAAGCATCAATGAGTTCAGCAAGTATATCAGAATCATTTTCAGAACTTGGTGTAACCTTTGGCGCCGCTTTTGGTCATGAAGGAATACAGTCGCTGTTTAGTGACCCTTCACGTATTCCTCTTGTCATAATGACTATATTTGCATTCAGCCTATCTGATACATTCGACACAATAGGAACATTTATCGGAACAGGAAGAAGAACCGGAATATTCAGCGCAGAGGACCAAAAAGCCCTTGAAACAAGCACAGGGTTTAAATCTAAAATGGACAAAGCTCTGTTTGCAGATGCAATAGGAACATCGATAGGAGCCGTTTTCGGAACGTCCAACACCACAACATTTGTGGAAAGTGCTGCAGGCATAGGTGCAGGAGGACGAACAGGACTAACAAGCGTTGTAACTGCACTATTATTCCTTGCATGCATATTAATTGCACCTATTGCAGGAATTGTGCCTTCAGCAGCAACATCTCCTGTATTAATAATAGTAGGCGTAATGATGATGTCTTCATTTACAAAAATTAACTGGGAAGACCTGGATGAAGCTATACCTGCATTTTTCGCCTCAGTCTTCATGGGCTTCAGTTACAGCATTTCATACGGAATTGCAGCAGGTTTCATTTTCTACTGTATAGTCATGCTATGCAAGAGAAAAATTAAGGAAGTTCATCCGATACTTGTTGTTTCAGCAATACTGTTCTTATTAAATTTTATAATCCTTGCCGTTATTTAAAAGGTAATTTTAAAAAGGCTGTTGCACTTGATTTAAGGTGCAGCAGCTTTTTTTACCTTAATTGTTATGATTTTGAAACGTATCATATAATTCTTGCATTTTTAATTTCACACGTTTATTATATAATTGTAGTAATTGACACAATGTAATAATAAATTGCATATGTAATTGTTTGCACGCGAATTTTTTTAACTTTTTTGCATTTTATTATTTACAAATTGCATATTTGGTAGTATAATAAAGTAAAGAATAATTAGGAGGCGTACTTATGAATACATCAGTGAAGGATATAAGGGACGTTGTTTCAAAAATGGTATTTAAAAAATGCGGAACAATTACATGTATATATAATGTTGACGGCAAATGCAGCCAGAATGAATGTGAATTACACGAAAGAGGATTAAGGAAGGAAGAAGATTAACCAAAGATTAATTAATTGAGAGGTTATAATGAATGTTAATAGTCTTACAAGGTAAAAAGCGGAAGAATCGGTCTGAAACTTCCGTTTTTACTTTTGCAATTTTTTAATTAATGATACTAATGATACTAATGATACTATGCTCACGATAGTCTAACATTACTAATGTTTTTTTAACTGTTCTAATCTTTCTATTACTTTATCTACCATTGATTGATATTTTACAAGTTTCTTTCTCTCTTCATTGACTATTTTTTCAGGAGCTTTGTTAATAAACTTTTCATTGCTGAGTTTGCCGTTAACTCTGTTTAGTTCTCCATCAAGTCTTGCTTTTTCTTTTTCCAACCTTTCTTTTTCTTTCTCATAATCAATTAAATCTGCTAACGGAAGATAAATTTCAGCCCCGGCAATTACCGACGATGCAGTATCTTCGTTTATAAAAGATTTATCTTTTATAATTTTAACTTCCGTTATGTTTGCAAGGGTAGCAAAATATTTTTCCCCTGACCTTATATACCTGCCTGTTTTCTCATTTTCTGATATAAATATCGCTCTTGCCTTTCTAGAAGGGGAAACATTCATTTCTGCTATAATATTGCGGATGCTTCTTACTGCCTCCATAATAAATACCATGTTGTCTTCTGCTTCTTGAAAATTTTCTTTTTCATTGTACATAGGCCATTCTGCTCTGATCAATCGTGTATGAATATCCGGCAGGTATGACCATATTTCTTCTGTTATGAATGGCATGAAAGGATGAAGAAGCTTGAGCATATCCTTCAACACCTTTATGAGGACAAACCTGACAATATCTTTTTCCGCACTTACGCTGCCGTACAACCTGGGTTTAACAATTTCAACATACCAGTCACAGTATTCATTCCAAATGAAGTCATAAATCCTTTGGGCAGCAAGGCCCAATTCAAATTTGTCAAGATTTTCTTTTACTTCCTTAGAAGCTTTGTTAACTCTCGAAATTATCCATTTATCCTCTGTCCTGTAATTTTTACGTGCCTCTTCCTCATGTATTAAATCTCCCTCAATATTCATAAGAACAAATCTTGATGCATTCCACAATTTATTCGCAAAATTGCGGCTTGATTCTAACTTGTCGTAGTTAAAACGAGTATCATTCCCCGGAGAAATTCCTGTCACAAGCATGAATCTAAGGGCATCTGCGCCAAATTTATCCACAACTTCAAGAGGGTCAATTCCGTTCCCCAGCGATTTGCTCATTTTCCTTCCTTCAGCATCTCTCACCAGACCATGTATAAAAACATATTTAAACGGCGGCTGTCCTGTTGTTTCCAAAGCGGAAAACACCATACGTACTACCCAAAAAAATATAATGTCATATCCTGTTATCAAAACATCGGTAGGATAAAAATATTTTAAATCTTCTGTTTCATGAGGCCAGCCTAATGTTGAGAATGGCCACAGACCTGATGAAAACCAAGTGTCAAGTACGTCATCATCCTGTTTTATGTTTGTACTGCCACACTTTGTGCACTTTTCGGGAGCATCTTTTGCAACCATTGTTTCACCACATTCCTGGCAGTAATAAGCCGGAATTCTATGCCCCCACCATAGCTGCCTTGAAATACACCAATCTCTTATATTTTCAAGCCAATGAGTATATATTTTCGTAAATCTCTCCGGAATAAATTCAACTTTTTTATCCAAAACAGCTTTAAGTGCAGGCTCCGCAAGAGGCTTCATACGAACAAACCACTGATCTGATACTCTTGGCTCGATTGTATCGTGACACCTATAGCAAGTTCCAACGCTATGCTCCGTATTTTCAATTTTTAACATAAAACCGTTATTTTCAAGATCCTCAACAAATTCCTTCCTGCATTCGTAACGATCCATTCCCTTATACTTTCCTGCCTCTTCGTTCATGGTTCCGTCCTCGTTCATGCAGTTTATTTGCTCCAGATCGTGACGAAGTCCAATTTCAAAGTCGTTAGGGTCATGACACGGCGTTATTTTTAAAGCGCCTGTTCCTTTGCTCATATCAGGATATTCATCTGCAATGATTGGTATTTCTCTTCCTACCAATGGCACAATCACCCTTCTGCCTATCAAATTCCTGTACCTTTCATCATCCGGGTGTACTGCTATAGCAACATCCCCAAACATTGTTTCAGGCCTTGTTGTAGCAATAACAAAATATTCCTCGGAGTTATCAATAAATGGATACTTTACATAATAATACTTCCCAGGAACATCCTCATATTCAACTTCTGCATCTGACAATGTAGTATGACAGTGAGAGCACCAGTTAATAATCCTGTGTCCCTTATAAATAAGCCCCTTGTTATAAAGAGTTATAAAAAATTCCTTTACTGCTTCATTGCATCCCTCATCCATCGTAAACCTTTCTCTGGACCAGTCGCAGGAGTTGCCTAATTTCTTGATCTGCTCAACTATTCTTCCGCCATATTCTTCTTTCCATTCCCATACTCTTTTTAAGAATTCTTCTCTTCCAATATCCTCTTTTGTTTTGCCCTCTTCTTTTTTAAGCTTCTCCACTACCTTTACTTCAGTTGCAATGCTTGCATGGTCAGAACCGGGGAGCCATAAAGATTCAAATCCCTCCATTCTTTTCCATCTTATCAATACATCCTGCAGCGTCATGTCCAAAGCATGACCCATGTGCAGCTGTCCTGTAATGTTAGGAGGTGGCATGATAATCGTAAATGGTTTCTTTTTCTTATTTACTTCAGCTTTAAAACATCCTTCTTCTGTCCACTGGTTATAAATTTTTTCTTCAAATTCCTTTGGATTATACTTGCTGGGTATATTAATCATACTATCATTCCTTTCTATTATAAGTACATCATAATAAACTTTTACTAATCAAATTCTCCGTTGAATCATACCTACAAAAAAACGGGTTTTCTCCCTAAAAGGACGAGAAAACCCGCGGTACCACCTAAACTTCCATTACTGGCTCTTAATTTTCTAACGGTTTTTACCGTTTAACCCTACTTCATGGCAAATCCCAATTTTTTGACTGCAAGAAAAAACGCAAATGTAACAAAATCTTAATTTGCCCACCTGTCATATTGGTAATTAAGCTTTCTATTTCAGATTAAATGCTCCGAAGCTACCTTCTATGCCCCCACCTGTGAAATCTTCCAGCCCAAGGAATTTCACTCTCTGCAAAGTCTCATGCACATACTCCTCTTCTTCACAGCATATTCCAAAAAATATTTAATTATTTAATATAATATTAAAAAATCACTGCTTTGTCAATAATTTTTTTCTTATATTTTCATGCAAATATATTTTTCAGTTGGATTATATTGACATTTATATCAAAAAGTGATACCATATATTTGAAAAATCATTACATTTTTCAATCGCCTGTTACATGGCAGGCCGAAATAATTTTAATCTACTTTCTATCTTTATATATAGCTGTTGAATACTCACAGTATTGCAAGCTATATCATATCTACAACATTAACAACATGCGCTATGCGCTAAAGGAGGTAATTATGAATATTCTTGTTGTAGTTGGACTTGGAACTTTAATTCTTGTTTTGTCGTATTTCACTTATGGAAAATTTTTATCCAAAAAGGTGTTTGAACTTGACAATTCAAGAACTGTTCCGGCAGTTGAAATGGAAGACGGCATAGATTATGTCCCTACGGACGCAAAGTATCTGGCAGGACAGCACTTTTCTGCAATTGCCGCTGCAGGACCTGTAACCGGACCTATCATTGCTGGTATATCTTTTGGATGGTTTCCCACCATGCTATGGATTCTTTTCGGTACCATTTTAATTGGCGGTGTTCATGACATGGGCTCTCTGGTGGCTTCTATCCGTCATAAGGCAGCAAGTATTTCCGATACTATGAGGGTTTACGTTTCCAAACGTGTATGGGTTCTTTTCAACATTTTTATTTTCTTTACTCTAATAATGATTATTGTTGCCTTTACTGATATCACAACCTCTTCTTTTGTAAACACGATTGATATTGGTGACGGAAAAACTGTAGGGGGCGGGTCTATTGCTACTTCTTCGATATTATACCTGATTCTTCCCGTAATAATGGGCTTCTTATTAAAATATACTAAGATGAAACTTAGTGTTGCAACTATCATATTTCTGCCATTAGTTGCACTTTCTATCTGGGTTGGACAATATATTCCGTTTAATCTTGATCAAGTTTTGGGACTTAGTTCACCACAAAGCGCACAAAAAATATGGAATGTCATAGTTATAGTATACTGTTTCATTGCAGGCATTGTTCCTGTATGGGCACTGCTGCAACCACGTGGACACCTGGGCGGATACTTTCTCTATGCAACACTTATTGTATCGTTCATAGGAGTTATCTTCGGCGGTTTTGAAACACAGTATCCAGCTTGGATTCATCCATTCGGCTCAGAGAATTTCTGGACCCCTATGTTCCCTGTTTTATTTATTACAGTTGCCTGCGGCGCCTGTTCCGGTTTTCACAGCTTGGTAAGTTCCGGAACAACCTCTAAACAGATAGCTAAAGAAAGTGATACAAAACCTATAGGTTACGGCATGATGTTAGCAGAATCTGTGGTAGCACTGGTAGCCTTATCGACAGTAATGATGCTGCCTAAAGGTGATGAACTTCTAAGTACTTCGCCAAATTTTGTATATGCAAGCGGACTTGGATCTTTCATGAATTTAATTGGAATAGACAAAGCATTCGGTATTTCTTTCGGTCTGATGGCCTTTACAACTTTCGTATATGATACTTTAGACGTGTGCACAAGACTTGGACGTTTTATCATACAGGAACTTACAGGGATTAAAGGAAATGTCGGACGTATTGTTTCTACACTATTAGTTGGAGGAATTCCTCTTATATTGATGTCAATAAGTTTAACAGATCCATCCGGTAATCCGGTTCCTATCTGGAATTTGTTCTGGAAAACTTTCGGTGCATCAAACCAGCTTCTTGCAGCATTAGCACTTGTAGGTATTACAGTATGGCTCCAAAGAACTGCTAAAAACAAAAAAGCTTGGCTGGTAACACTATTTCCCGCTATATTCATGTTTATTATGAGTACTTGGTCTTTAATTATCACTTTTACATCCTATACTTTTATTGATGGTTCTTTTACATTGGCTATTGGAGCAAACGCAGTAGTTCCAATTTTATGCCTAATTTATATCGTTCTGGCAATTTGGGTCGCCATTGAATGCACACCTGCTATTGTAAAAAATGCAAAAAATTCCAACAATCTTCAGCAAGCTTAGCTTTTATGAGAAATTTGTATAACCTGAAACTGTTGATTAAGTTGGTCTATTGATCATTCATTAGCGACGGTTTTAACATTAAGCAAAAAGCCCGCTTTTGAAAGTGGGCTTTTACTTATTAAATTATAAATACATTTCTAATTTAATTATTTTATTTTGATGCGTTCTGACCTGCAATTCTTCCGAATACTGTTATATCTGCAATTGCATCACTTCCAAGTCTGTTAGTTCCGTGAATATCCCCAGTAACTTCACCTGCAGCAAATAATCCGTCTATTACCTCACCATTTGTACCCATAACATTGGCGTCAGTATTAATTTTTAGTCCGCCCATTGTATGATGAACGGAAGGTTTAGAAACCATTATATAATAAGGGCCTTCGCCAAATGGAACCAATTCTCCTCGTTTATTAAATTCCAAATCTTTGCCATCCTTTGCATACTGGTTATATTTTTCAACTGTTTTCTTAAGTTCTGCAGCATCTATATCAAAGAAATCTGCAGCTTCTCCTATTGTGTCTGCCTTAACCAACTGCTTTCTAAGAATCAGCCCATTGTACTCTGCTTCGTGTGTTACGGCTAAACCACTGTCTTTCATAGCGGATTCATCCCAGAACATATAGGATACTCCGCCTGTCTGTTCTATTACCGCATTAGAAATTACGTCTCTTCTTTCAAGTTCCTCAACAAATCTGTGACCTTCTTTATTTACAAGTATTGAGCGTCCTTCCATACGAACATCACCCACATATAACAAAGAACCTGACTGGGTATCACAAGTAGGATATGTCTGAATAAATCCCATATCAACAAGCTGGGCTCCTATCTTTTCAGCCATAGTAATGCCATCTCCTGTACTTCCTACGGTATTAGTAGAAAGAATACTATCGTCCATATCTTTATTGTATTTAACTCTCATGTCCAAATTGGCACCAAATCCGCCTGTTGCCATAATAACAGCCTTATTTGCATTATAAGTAATTGTCTGATCTCCATATTGTGCCTTAACTCCTGTAACCTTGCCATCCTGGTTTTGAATAAGCTCCGTTGCAGCAGTATTTTTGTGAAGAGGTATATTTTTTTCATTTAATTTTGCTGTTAATTTACTTATCATTTCGTACCCTGAAGCGTTTTTAGGAACAAGACTTCTTTCTACCGAATGCCCTCCGAAAAACAGCATATTATCTTCAAATTCCATTCCGATGTAATCTTTTAACCAGTTTGCTCCATCCAAAGCATTTTCAGCCAGGATTCTTACCAGTGAAGGATCATTTTCATAATCTCCGCCTGCTAATATATCATTATAGAATTGTTCTGTACTGTCTTCAATTCCTTCTTTAACCTGAATCCAGTTTCCGGGTGCAGCATATTCACCGCCTGAAATAAGAGTGTTGCCGCCTGGCATAGGCATTTTTTCAAGTACAATAACATCGGCTCCGTTATCTGCGGCAGTTATGGCAGCTGAAAGACCTGCTCCACCTGCACCTACTACTATAACATCGGCCGTATATTCGGATTCTCTTTTTTCTCTTTCAACAGTTCCCGTTGATACAAGTGCACTTGAATCTGCTCCTGTCTTTGCAAAAGCATCCTTGACTGCTGTTCTAAAGCCTGCGGATGTTATTGTTGCACCTGACACAGAATCAACATCAATGCTGTTTGTAGCAATCATGTCTGATTTCATAATATCCATTGCATCTGACAGTCCTGATGTCTCATGGTGTTCTTTAACGTTAATGTCGGAAATTTTGCCATTAGAGATTGTCAATTCAACTACAATATTTCCTCCTCTTCCTACACCGGTTCCTTCATAAGTACCGTCTTTCACTTCACTTGTTTGTTCGTCTGTTGATTCAGGTGTTTGTGCCTGCCCACATCCTGTCATTCCCAATATTAATATTAGAACAAGCAAAACAGACAAAATTCTTTTCATAAGTATAATACCTCCAATAAAAAAATTTTCTAAATATATTTTATATGATAACTTGAACAGTTGCAAAAAATTGACATAAGCAAACTTTCATATGTTATTATAATATAATGCCCTTTAATGTCAAGAGAAATGCATTGCAAAATTAAATTAGTTCATACAATATTTATATTAATATGTTATGTAGAAATGGGCTGGAACCAACTTCCTTTATTATTGACAATGTCGAAAAAATGTAATATTTTCATAAGTATAATACCTCCA
>DHER01000079.1 GCA_002399975.1 Firmicutes bacterium UBA4845
ACTTTTACTTTCGTCCTAAGATCAGCGCTGCTTGTTTTAAAATATCATTCTCCATTTCAAGCTGTTTATTTCGTTTGCGAAGTTCTGTTAATTCCAGCTGTTCTGGAGTAAGGTTGTCTTTTTCTTTAAATGAACCGGTTGATTCTGCTTGCTTAATCCACTTGTCAAGCAAAGAAGGTGCTATATCATATTCACTTATTATATCGCATTTTCTTTTACCGTTTTGATATAACAGTACTATTTGGCTTTTAAATTCAGCTGTAAATGTACGGCGTTGTTTTCTGTTTGATTCTGGCATGGTCATGCTCCTTTTTTATTATATTTAGATTGTACATGACCTTAAAATATCTGTCCAGTTTATTATAGCCGATCCAACATAGTTGTAAGAGATTTGGAAGATTTAACGCTGGACTTAGTATTAGGTGATGAAAGCTTGGTATTTGATTTTGACTATGAAAAATCAATAGATGATGATTTTTATAATCAAATAAAAATAGTCAGCGATAATGAGGAAAGCGGTAAAAGAGATGTGTATATCACGAAGGACAGCGGTTCAATCAGTAAATATGGGTTGCTGCAATACTTTGAAAAGTTAGATAAGAATACTAATGCATCTCAAGCTAAGTCAAAGGCTGACACGCTCTTAAAACTATATAATAGAGAAATGGAAACCTTAAGTTTGAAATGCTTAGGGGATGTACATATAAATTTAAATTGTTCAATCCTTGATAAATTATTGACAAATCATTATTTTTAAGCTATAGTAATATATGTTAAATTATTAACTAATTAAAAATCAAAAGGTGGTGGTATAGTGTCAATTGAAATCATTAAGGTAATAAAGGAGGCAGAGGGAAAGGCTGAAGTTATTAAAAAAGATGCTGCTCGTCAGGCTAAACAGATTGTTGCCGATGCCAATAATCAAGCACAGCTTATAATTGACGAAGCACAGGAATCCTCCACGTCAGAAAGATCTGATATTCTAAAAGTTGCTGAATCTGAAGGACAGCTTTTGTACAACGACATAGTTGATGATGCATCAACAGAATGTGAAGATGTTCTGAAAAAGGCAGATGCAAACATGGATGCTGCTGTCTCTATTATACTTGAAAGGATAGTGAAGACTGGTGGCGATAGTTAAAATGAATAAAATCAGCATTATCGGTTTAAACAGGGAAAAGCCGTCGCTTATTAAGGATATAATGGATCTGGGAGTGGTTGAGGTAAGTTCACAGGAATCTAAACTTACGGACCCTGAATGGATTTCAAATGTTAAAAAGGACGGCAATGAATCTAAGGTTTTAAACTTCGATGTCAAAATATCGGAACTTGATGAAGTGCTTGCAAGTCTTGATAAATATGATACAAGAAATAAACCGTTGATCAGCACGAGAAAGACTATTACTTCAGAAGAATTTGATAAAATATTAAATACTGAGACAGCAGATGAAAACGTATCTCAAGTACTCAAATTAAACGATTCACTAAATAAACTTATTTCCGAAAAAAATAAGTTTGAAACGGCTGTACTGAGTTTGAAACCATGGTCAGGATATGACCTGCCTCTGGATTTAAATAAGACGAAGTATACAAATGTATTAAAGGGTACTATGCCAAGTGTGGTACAAATTGAGAAAGTAATAAGAGAGTTAGAAGAAAAAATCAGCAGCTGCTATTATGAAGTAATTGGCAGTGATAAAGACCAGCACTATGTTTCAATTATTTGTCTTACACGGGAAAAAGAAGAAGTGTATGATGTTTTGAAACAGTACGGTTTTAATACGATATCGTTCAAGGATTTAAAAGGAACTGCAGCTGAAAATATTGTACAATGTGAGGAAAGACTGAAGGAAATAACAGATGAGAAAGAAATAATAGAAAAAAAAGCAGGAGAGATTGTTCAGTATAAAAAAGAAATACAGATTTTGTATGATCATTTGATTATTGAAAGGGATAAAACTAAAATACTAAGCAATATACTTAAAACAGACTCTACATTTTACATTGAAGGTTGGATTCCTAAAGAAAGTATTGAAGATGTTAAAAAAATCATTGAAAGATATCAGTGCTGGTATGAAATAAAGGAACCGGAAGAAGGAGAAGATTTTCCAGTGGCGCTATATAACAATTCCTTTGCCCAGCCCTTTGAATCTATTACGGAGCTTTACAGTCTTCCGGCATCATCCAACATTGACCCTACATCGATTATGGCACCATTTTATTGTATTTTCTTTGGACTTATGCTTGCCGACATAGGATATGGTTTAATCATGGCAATAGCGTGCTATGTTGTACTTAAGAAATTCAAGTTGGAAGGCACAATGCAAAAGATGATAAAAATGTTTTTCTATTGCGGAATTTCCACAGCATTTTGGGGAGTAATGTTTGGCAGCTGGTTTGGAGATGCAGTGGCTGCTGCTGCAGAGCTTATCTTTAATTGCGACCTTAATATTAAACCACTTTGGATTAATCCTATGGAAGAACCAATGACACTTCTGATTTTTTCTTTTGTTTTCGGTGCTATTCACCTGTTTACAGGTATGGCATTGCAGGCGCGGATGCTGATAAGAGATGACAAGAAATTAGATGCATTGTTTGACATAGGTTTCTGGTATGGATTTATAATAGGAATTGCTTTATGGCTTTTCGGTAATTCTATAATACCCGGTTCAGGCAGCGTTGGAAAATGGATGACAATAATTTTTGCAATAGGACTGATATTAACCCAGGGAAGAGACAAAAAAAATATATTAAGCAAACTGACGAGTGGAGTAATGAGTTTATATGATATTACAGGTTATTTAAGTGATATACTTTCTTACTCAAGACTGCTTGCCCTGGGGTTGGCAACAGGCGTCATTTCTTCCGTGCTAAGCATTCTGGGCTCAATGGGAGGAAGAAACTTTTTCGGCATACTGTTGTTTTTCGTAGTTTTTTTGATTGGACATACGTTGAATTTTGCAATCAATGCGCTGGGAGCGTTCGTACATGCTGCAAGACTGCAATATGTTGAATTTTTCGGTAAATTTTATGAAGGCGGAGGAGAATCGTTTAATCCTCTAATTAAAAAAACTAAATATAATAAGATAATTAAGGAGGAAGTTTAAATGAATATTTTAACAAATGGTAATTTCTTAGCAATTTTAGGTGCTTCAATAGCTGCGATGGCGGGTATTGGAAGTGCTATAGGAGTAGCTATAGCAGGTGAGGCTGCTTCAGGAGTTGTGGCGGAGGATCCTAAAAAATTTGGTTCCACATTGATTTTACAGGCATTGCCAGGTACGCAAGGTATTTATGGCCTTCTTATAGCATTTATAATTTTAAATAAAATAGGCTTATTAGGTGGGGGAATGGTGGAATTGACAGCGGCTCAAGGAGGTTATTTTCTTGCAGCATCACTACCGGCGGGATTAGTGGGGATTATTTCTGCTATACACCAAGGAAAGGTTGCGGCAACAGGTATTATGCTTATAGGGAAAAAGCCCGGAGAAATAGCAAAGGCAATGGTTTATGCAGCAATGGTTGAAACATATGCGGTTTTGGCACTTCTTATTTCTTTTCTCATGATTAATGGTATTACGGTTTAATTATTTTATACTAAATTCAAATAAGGATGTGAGAAAATGAGCATTGAAAATATAACGGACAACATTTTAAGTGACGCTGAGCAAATTGCGGAAATTTCCATTAAAAATGCTGAAAAAAGCAGTAAAGAAATAATCAATAAGGCAAAAAATAAAGCGGAAGCTATAAAAAAAGAAGCGGCAGATGCTGCTGTTAAAGAAGCAGAAAGCATAAAAAATAGACAGATTTCAGCCGGCGAGCTCCAGAGGAGAAAACTGATTCTCGGTGCAAAACAGGATGCCATTAAAAAAAGCTTTGATGCGGCACTTAAAAAGCTTAAATCTATGCCGGAAGACAAATATATAGAATTTCTGACAAGTGAAATAATTAAAATTCCGTATAATGATGGAGCAATCACTTTAAATAAACATGACAGAGAGAAAATCGGGGGAAAGTTAGTTAAAGCTGTCAACAAGAAATTAAAAGCAGAAAAATTTAAACTTAGCAATGATACTGTGAATGCAGGTGGAGGTTTCGTGCTGAAAAGCGGTACAGTTATAATAAACAGCACATTTGAAACTATACTAGATTCTGTCAGAGATGACCTTACAAGCAAAATTGCAGATGTACTGTTTGAATAGATTCTGCTGAAGGGAGGAATGGCTTTGGCGAAAATTAAGGATACTGATTATTTATTTTCTACCGCTCGGGTGCGAAGTGTTGAAAAAAACATGCTTACCCGTGAAATAGCAGAAAAAATGATAGATGCGAAAACAATTGAGGATTCACTGAAGGTGTTAGGCAATATTAATTACGGATTCGGCGACGAATACATAGACTCCAACAGTTATGAGAAACTGCTGGCTGATGAGCACAAGAAGGCATATGACTTTATTACATCCATGGCTCCTGAACTGGATTACTTTAAAATGTTTCTATATCCATATGATTATCACAATCTGAAAGTTATTATGAAATCTGAATATTCAGGGGTTGATGAATCTGACATGCTTGTTGATACTGGGTCCATTGACCTGAAAATGCTCAAGTTTTCTGTAAATGAAAGAAATTTTTCCAAGCTTACGGAAAACATGGAAAGTGCATTGAATGAAATAATCGAGGATTTCCCCAAGACAAACGATCCCCAGATGATAGACATCATATTAGATAAATACTGTTATAATGATATGCTGAAGGCTGCGGAAGAGACAAAAAGTGATTTCATAATTGACTATGTTAAAATGCAAATAGATGCAATTAATATAAAGACATATGTAAGACTTAAAAATATGAGCAAATCATGGGATTTTTTTACAAGAGTTTACATGCATGGAGGCAATATAGGTGAACAGATTTTTATTAAAAATTATGATGATCCTCTTGAAAAGTTCGCCGAACATTTGTTCGTATATGGCTTTAAGGAAATATTCCTTGAAGGAATTGATGCACTAACTGAAACCGGTAAATTTACTACTTTGGAAAAGCTGTTGGACAACAAGGTTATTGAACACATAAAGAATGCTAAATATATTCCTTTTGGAATAGAACCGTTGGCAGGATATTTGATAGCAAAGGATAACGAGATTAAAATTGCAAGGATTATACTGGCAGGCAAGCTTGCAGGTATCTCACCGGAGCTTATAAGAGAAAGGTTGAGAGAAACTTATGTATAAAACAGGAGCTATAGGAGACAAACAAAGTGTTCTTGGATTCAAAGCTTTGGGGCTGGATGTGTTTGACTGCTCTACAAAAGAAGAAGCAGAAATCAGGCTTAAATCTATGTCGGAAGAGGATTATGCAATTATTTACGTCATAGATAACCTTTATGTTGAAATTAAGGACGTTATTTATGAATATAACGAAAAGCGCCTGCCGGCAATTATTCCTATACCTGGCATGAAAGGAACAACAGGCATAGGACTTGAGAATATAAAAAAATCAGTTGAAAGAGCAGTCGGTGCAGATATACTATTTAACAATGATTAATGTAAAAAAACGAAAGCAGGTGATTTATTTAATGAGCCAGGGAACAGTAGTAAAAGTATCAGGCCCGCTGGTTATTGCGAAAGGCATGAAAGAAGCAGATATGTTTGACGTTGTACATGTGAGTGAACAGGGTCTGGTTGGCGAAATAATAGAGATGCGCGGTGACAGGGCATCTATTCAGGTATATGAGGAAACAGCAGGCTTAGTTCCGGGAGCGCCTGTGGTATCAACAGGAGCACAGCTTTCCGTGGAACTTGGCCCCGGACTTATAGAAACCATTTATGACGGGATACAGCGCCCGTTGGAAGAAATTAGAAAAGTTGCTGGATCTAATATCACAAGAGGTATCAATGTTCCATCCCTAAACAGGGAAAAAAAGTGGGAATTTGCACCCGTTGCCAAATCTGGTGATAAGGTTCAGGCAGGAGATATAATAGGTACAGTTCAGGAAACAATAGTTGTGTTGCATAAGATAATGGTTCCTTACGGTATAAGCGGAACCATTACAGACATAAAACAGGGTAACTTCACAGTTGAAGAAACTGTGTGTGTGGTAAAAAAAGATAACGGTGGATCAGTTAATCTAACAATGATGCAAAAATGGCCTGTAAGAAAAGGCAGACCCTACAAGGAAAAATTGATTCCCGAAAGGCCCTTGGTAACAGGACAGAGGGTAATAGACACATTATTTCCTATATCAAAGGGAGGTGTTGCGGCGGTTCCGGGACCTTTCGGAAGCGGTAAGACTGTAGTACAGCACCAGCTGGCTAAATGGGCTGATGCGGAAATAGTTGTATATATAGGCTGCGGTGAGCGTGGAAACGAAATGACTGATGTTTTAATGGAATTTCCTGAATTGAATGATCCAAGGACAGGGGAGTCGTTGATGAAGCGTACGGTGCTTATAGCCAATACCTCCGATATGCCTGTTGCAGCCCGTGAAGCATCTATTTACACAGGTATTACAATAGCAGAGTATTTCAGAGACATGGGTTATTCTGTTGCACTTATGGCTGATTCTACATCACGCTGGGCGGAAGCACTTCGTGAAATGTCAGGACGTCTTGAGGAAATGCCCGGTGAAGAAGGATATCCGGCATATCTTGGATCCCGTCTGGCTCAATTTTATGAAAGAGCCGGAAGAGTTATAAGCCTTGGAATTGAAGGAAGAGAAGGAGCATTGTCGGCAATAGGAGCAGTGTCACCTCCCGGCGGAGATATTTCAGAGCCTGTATCACAGGCAACACTGCGTATAGTCAAGGTATTCTGGGCTCTTGATGCGCAGCTTGCTTACAGCCGTCATTTTCCGGCTATAAACTGGCTGGACAGTTATTCCCTGTACGTCAACAACCTAAGTAAGTGGTTTAATGAAAATGTTGCGAAAGATTGGTCTGAGATTCGCTCGGAAACAGTAAAGCTTTTGCAGGAAGAGGCAGAATTAAATGAAATAGTTCAATTGGTAGGAGTTGATTCATTATCTGTACTGGACAGATTAAAATTGGAAGCAACCCGCTCTATAAGAGAAGATTATCTCCACCAGAATGCGTTCCATGATGTAGATACTTATTCATCTCTTGAAAAACAACATAAGATGCTTACATTAATTTTGAAATATTATTATGACGGAATGGAAGCCTTAAAAGAAGGAGCTGAATTTAAAGACTTGGAAAATCTGCCTGTGAGAGAAAGGATAGGAAGATATAAATATACTGAAGAAAATAATGTTCAAGAGGCTTTTGACAGCATTAAAAAACAATTAGAAGAAGAAATGTCAGCTCTTGTATCAGGCGAGGAGGTGGATTAATTTGATTAGAGAATATAAAACAATATCCGAGGTTGCAGGACCTTTAATGCTTGTTAAAAATGTAGAGAATGTGGCTTTTGACGAACTGGGTGTAATTGAACTTCCAAATGGTGAGACAAGAAGCTGCAGGGTTCTTGAAATAAATGGAAGCAATGCGCTGGTTCAGCTGTTTGAAAGTTCCGCAGGAATTAACCTGTCAGAGAGCAAGGTTAAGTTTCTTGGAAGAGGGATGGAACTGGCTGTATCCTACGATATGCTCGGTCGTGTATTTGACGGGCTGGGAAGGCCTATTGACAACGGTCCGGAAATAATTCCCGAGAAAAGACTTGATATAAACGGTCTGCCCATGAATCCCACTGCAAGGGACTATCCTAATGAATTTATCCAAACGGGTGTTTCTGCAATAGACGGCTTGAACACATTGGTCAGAGGGCAGAAACTTCCCATATTTTCAGGTTCAGGTCTGCCCCATGCAGATTTAGCGGCTCAAATTGCAAGGCAGGCGAAGGTTTTAGGGACAGATTCAAAATTTGCAGTTGTATTTGCAGCCATAGGAATTACCTATGAGGAAGCAAATTTCTTTATTTCGGACTTTAGAAGGACAGGGGCCATAGACAGGACGGTATTGTTCATGAATCTGGCAGACGATCCTGCTATAGAGCGTATTTCAACTCCACGTATGGCTTTGACGGCTGCGGAATTTCTTGCATTTGAAAAAGAAATGCACGTTCTTGTTATACTTACTGATATAACAAATTATGCGGAAGCTCTCCGTGAGGTATCGGCTGCACGTAAGGAAGTTCCCGGAAGACGCGGATATCCGGGGTATCTGTATACAGACCTTGCCAGCATTTATGAAAGAGCAGGGAGAAAGAGAGATAATGAAGGCTCTATTACTATGATTCCCATACTGACAATGCCTGAAGATGACAAAACTCATCCAATTCCTGATTTAACAGGATATATTACTGAAGGGCAGATTATCCTTTCCCGTGAGCTTTATAGAAAGAATATAAAACCTCCGATAGATGTTTTGCCGTCACTGTCACGTTTAAAGGACAAAGGTATAGGAAAGGGGAAAACAAGAGAAGACCATTCCGATGTTTTGAATCAGCTTTTTGCGGCATATGCCAGAGGAAAGGAAGCTAAGGAACTTATGTCAATACTTGGTGAAGCCGCCTTGTCTGATACTGACAAATTCTATGCTGAATTTGCAGATGAATTTGAAAAGAAATATGTATCTCAAGGATATGAAACAAACAGGTCAATTGAAGAAACACTGGATATAGGCTGGGATTTGTTAACACTACTTCCTAAGAGCGAGTTAAAACGAATAAGAGATGAATACATTGAAAAATATTATCCAAAAAAAGATTAGAGAGGTGAGGTTATGGCAAGATTAAATGTAAATCCCACCAGAATGGTCTTAACTACTCTTAAAAAGCGTTTAAAAGTTGCATCAAAAGGTCACAAAATGCTTAAGGATAAACGTGATGAGCTCATGAAACAATTTTTGGAGCTTGCAAGAAAAAATAAAGCTCTTCGTGAGCAGGTGGAAGTAAATATAGGAGATGTTTATTCAAACTTCGTGATTGCCAGTGCCGTTATGTCTCCAGAAATCCTAAATGAAGCGCTGATGTTTCCGAAGCAGGGTGTTTCTATAGAGGTTAGCAATAAAAATGTTATGAGTGTCAACGTACCTGTATTTGACTTTAAGACTACAACTGATGATATTTCAAACATTTATCCTTACGGATTTGCAACTACTTCGGCCGAACTTGATAATGCAATTGAAAATTTATCGGATATTTTTCCGGAATTGCTCAGCCTGGCTGCAGTTGAGAAAGAAGTTCAGCTTCTGGCGTCAGAGATAGAAAAGACCAGAAGAAGAGTTAATGCCCTTGAATATGTTATGATTCCCCAATTAGAAGAAACCATAAAGTATATTCAAATGAAGCTGGATGAAAATGAAAGAGGAAATCAGATAAGGCTCATGAAAGTTAAAGATATAATGGTTCAGGAAGCAATAGAAGAAAAACAGGAATTTACAAAATCTTCACTGGACGAATACTGTTCAAAGGAATAGAATATCTTATGTAAATAGTTAATAAGTAACAGTTAGAAAAGTATTTTTATTTTCAGAGGGATAAATTTGAATAAAAAAAAACAAAAATTACCGGCTCACAATTCAGTTCCTCCCAAATCGCCTTTTAAGTTGTACGGATTGGTTATCCACGGCAAGGGCAGGGGAATGGCAGTAGGCATGCCTACTGCCAATTTACAAATTGATACGAAAAAAAATCTGCCCAAGCCAGGTGTATATGCAGCAGTAGTATATATAGGAGACAGTACATATTTGGGTGTTACAAATGTAGGACTTAGGCCTACTGTGGACAATAGCAAAGACATTACTGTAGAAACCATTATTATTAATTTTACCGGCGATTTATATGGTGAATACATTACCCTGGAATTATTTGATTTTATAAGGCCGACAAAAAAAATGGAATCATTAATTGATGTAAAAAAGCAAGTAGAAAAAGACTGCAAATATGTTGAGGATTTATTTAGAGATACTATGATTTGATGTAATGTTATCCGTAAATAAGCGTTGAGTGGAGGCTGCACACTTCCCCTTGCATTATTGAGATGAGTCAGTACTTAAATGTTTTTATTTATTGCATTTATTTTATCTTTGTAATATCATAAAGAATGTAAAACATTTAAAACATTAAAGTATAGATAAGATTTTGCGAGGAGGAATAGATTATGTTTGAAACTATGATTGAAAAATTAAAAAATGGCCCTAAAAAACTTGTATTTACGGAAGGTACCGATCCAAGAATTCTTGAAGCTGGAAGCCGGTTAAAGCAAGAAAAAATTATTGAGCCCTTGCTGTTAGGTGATCCAAAGGAAATTCAAGATGCATCAAAAAAATATGGATTTTCTGTAAATGGTATTGAAATTATTAATCCGGCAGATTATCCTGAAATTGATACAATGGTTGCCAAAATGGTGGAATTGAGAAAAGGAAAAATGAATGAGTCAGAGTGCCGTGAAGCTTTGAAAAAATCAAACTATTTTGGTACAATGCTGGTAAAATTAGGATATGCCTACGGACTTTTGGGAGGCGCTACATATTCTACTGCCGACACAGTTCGCCCCGCTCTTCAGCTTATAAAGACAAAACCTGGAAATAAAATTGTTTCAAGTTGTTTTATTATGCATAGGGCTGCAGAAAAAGGAGACGAAAAATACGTTATGGGCGATTGTGCCATCAACTTGGATCCAAGTGAGGATGAACTTGTTGAAATTGCTATTGAAACAGCAAAGACAGCAAAAATATTTTCTGTTGAACCAAAAGTTGCCATGCTTTCTTATAGTACTTTAGGTTCAGGCAAGGGTGAATCTGTAGATAAAGTCAGAAATGCAGCTGCCAAATTAAAATCCATGGATCTTGATTTTCCGGTTGAAGGGGAAATTCAATTTGATGCTGCTTTTTGCCCGGAGGTTGCAAAGACAAAAGCACCGAACTCTCCTGTGGCAGGTCAGGCAAATACATTTGTGTTCCCTGATATAAGCGCCGGAAATATTGGTTATAAAATAGCTCAGCGTCTTGGAAACTTTGAGGCTATAGGACCTATAATGCAGGGATTAAACGCACCAATCAATGACCTTTCAAGAGGCTGTAACGCAGATGAAGTATATAAGATGGCCATTGTTACTGCATCTTTACGATAAATGGTAAAATAAAAATTACAAAATAAAATCATAATGTAAAAAATAATTAAATTAAATGCTATATTCTCAAAGGTGGAATATAGCATTTGTTAGATTTTAGGAGGTATGGTTTTAGACTTTTATACTATATAAGACAAGGCATTTAACACATAGTTAATTGAGGGTTTTAAAATATATGGATTTGATATATAATGACAGAGTATAAATTTTTTCTAAGAGGGTTATGCACAAAATGAAAAGAATAAACGAGGCTTTCAGCGATTATAATGCTGGTGGAAATATAAATGCAGCTGTAGTGGAGGGGATAATCCTAAATAAAAAAACCAGGGTTCTTGAAATGAAAATAAGCTCGGATAAATATATTAATGCAAAAGAAATAAAAATGCTGAATGATTTTATCAAGGGAAAATTCGGACTGAGGGATTCTAAAATAATTGTAAATTATACAGGCGATTTAGATAAAAAACCTAAAGAGGAAGAATTGA
The DNA here is from genome assembly GCA_002399975.1 of Firmicutes bacterium UBA4845. GTDB lineage: Bacteria > Bacillota > Clostridia > Tissierellales > Sedimentibacteraceae > Sedimentibacter. The sequence goes on from DHER01000079.1 coordinate 11,581, forward strand.
AAAATGTTATAAATTCTTTGTCGGAAAAATATCCTGCATTAAAATCATTATTGAATAACTGTGAATATGAAGTAGATGGAAATACGATAAACTTTAATTTTAAAATAGCTGTAACGAATTTTTTAAAATCCAAAGGCTATGATGATATAATACGTAAAGCAGTAAAAGATATTTATTCTGAAGATTATCAAATAAATTTTTCAGATAATATAAGCAGTGATGAATTTATAGAGCAGCATGAGAAGGCAGTTGCAAGAGAAATCCAGCTTATCCAAAATGAAACCAAAACAGTTTTGAAAGGCAATTCTTCAAGTAAAGAAAAACATGTTTCCGATAATAATTCCTCACCGATCATATTTGGAAGAAGTTTAAAAATAAGGGAGAACATTATTAAAATTACGGATATAACTCCAGATGAAGGTAAAATAGCCATAGAAGGTGAAATTTCAAATATTGATTCAAAAGAACTTAAGAGCGGAAAAGTATTGATTTCATTTGATTTATACGACGGCTCAAGTTCCATGACCTGCAAGGCATTCTGCAAACATGGTGAAGAAGTACAGCTTTTGTCAAGATTGAAGTCTGCAAAAGGTGTAAGAATTGCCGGAAATTCCGGATATAGCAAATTTTCCGGAGAAATTGAGCTTATTGTCAATACCATTATTGAAACTGAAGGCATGAAGAAAACGGAAAGAATAGATAATGCGAAAATTAAAAGAGTAGAGCTTCACATGCATACTAAGATGAGCCAGATGGATGGTATGACCAGTGCAAGTGATTTAATCAATCGGGCCATGAGCTGGGGAATGAGCTCAATTGCCATAACAGACCATGGTGGAGTGCAGTCTTTTCCAGAGGCACACAAACTTTTGGGAAGAGATAATCCCAATATGAAGGTTATATATGGTGTGGAAGCATATTTGGCACCGGATAAAAAATCTTCTGTAGCTAATTCAAAAGGTCAGAGCCTTGATACTGTCTATTGTGTATTGGATCTGGAAACTACAGGATTCTCACCTGTGACAGAAAAAATTACCGAGATAGGTGTTATGAAAATCCAAGGAGGAAATGTTACAGAGGAATTCAGCTGTTTTGTTAACCCTGAGAAGCCTATTCCTGCAAGAGTTGTTGAACTTACCAATATTACTGATGATATGGTAAGTAATGCAGAAACAATAGAGCAGGTATTTCCCAAGTTGCTTGACTTTATTGAAGGTAGTGTTTTAGTAGCTCACAATGCTGAGTTTGATATAAACTTTTTAAAGCACAATGCCGCATCTTTAGGATATGATTTTGATTATACATATGTGGATACATTATCCTTGGCAAAAGAACTATTTCCAGATTTTAAGACTTATAAATTAGGTAGAATTGCAAAAAAATTAAGTATAACTGTTGATGTTGCCCACAGAGCATTAGATGATGTGGCTACTACAGTTAAAATATTTAATATTATGCTTGAAAAGTTAAGGCAAAGAGGCGCAAAAGATATTGATGATATTGAATTTGTCGCATCCGATGAAAAAGCTAAAAAGGAGGAATATAAAAAGCTTAATACATATCATGCAGTAATACTGGCGAAAGATTATACAGGATTAAAAAACTTGTACAAGCTTGTGTCCTATTCTCATTTAAACTATTTCTACAAAAAACCGAGAATATTGAAAAGCCTTTATAGAAAATATTCAGAAGGTTTGATTCTGGGCAGCGGCTGCAGTGAAGGAGAGCTTTTTCAGGCAATCTTTTTGGGAAAATCAGAACAAGAAATTGAGACAATTGCCAGTGAGTATGATTATCTGGAAATACAGCCTGTGGGCAATAATGATTATCTGGTGAGGACAGGGCAGGTTCCTGATGAAGAATATATAAGGAATATCAATAGAAAAATAGTAGCTTTGGGTGAAAAATTAAATAAGTATGTTGTGGCAACCGGAGATGTTCATTTTATGGACCCTGAGGATGAAATATACAGGCGAATTCTTGAATCAGGCCAAGGGTACAGGGACGCTGACAACCAGGCTCCGCTCTATTTAAAGACCACAGAAGAGATGCTCATGGAATTTTCTTATTTAGGAGAAGAAAAAGCCTATGAAGTTGTAGTGACCAACACAAATAAAATATCAGATATGTGCCAGCAGATAAGTCCTATTTCTTCCGAAAAATGCCCTCCTCATATAGAGGGCTGTGAGGAAGATATTAAAAATATTGCCTTTAAAAAGGCATATGAAATTTATGGTGATCCGCTTCCGGAAATTGTTAATCAAAGACTTAACAAAGAGCTCGATTCTATAATAAAGAATGGCTTTTCAGTAATGTATATAATAGCTCAAAAATTAGTAAAAAAATCAAATGAGGACGGGTATCTTGTAGGTTCAAGAGGTTCCGTAGGTTCTTCTCTTGTGGCATATATGGCAGGCATAACAGAGGTAAATGCCATGCCGCCTCATTATGTATGTCCAAAATGCAAGTATTCAGATTTTACAGATTACGGCTGTCAAATAGGTTTTGACCTTCCAGATAAAACATGCCCTGTATGTGGCGAGGAATTGACAAAGGATGGGATTGATATCCCCTTCGAAACCTTCCTTGGATACAATGGAGATAAAGAACCTGATATCGATTTAAATTTCTCAGGTGAATATCAGGCAAAGGCACATAAATATACAGAAGTTATATTTGGTAAAGGAACAACTTTTAAGGCTGGAACCATAGGAACCATAGCGGAAAAAACAGCGTTCGGATATGTAAGAAAATATTATGAAGAAAAAAATATCCATATTAATAAAGCGGAGATTGCAAGGATTTTAAAAGGGTGTACAGGTATAAAAAGAACTACGGGACAGCACCCAGGAGGAATCATAGTCGTGCCTAAAGGAAGGGAAATTTTTGAATTCTGTCCTGTGCAGCATCCGGCAGACGACTCGAAATCAGACATTATAACAACGCATTTTGACTATCATTCCATTGATCAGAACTTGCTCAAATTAGACATATTAGGGCATGATGATCCTACGGTAATCAGAATGCTGCAGGACATAACCGGTGTTGATCCGAAAACAATACCTATGGATGATAAAGAAACAATGTCTTTGTTTTCATCAACAAAGGCATTGAAAGTTACTCCTGAGCAGATAAACTCCAAAGTTGGAACATATGGTGTGCCGGAATTTGGCACAAGGTTTGTAAGAGGAATGCTTTTGGACATAATGCCCAAGACATTTATGGATTTAATATGTATATCAGGACTTTCTCATGGTACTGATGTTTGGCTGGGAAATGCCAAGGAGTTGATTGATTCAGGAACAGTCAAAACTATAAGTGAGGCTGTTTGCACCAGGGATGATATTATGGTATATCTCATAAAAAAAGGGCTTCCACCGAACTCAGCATTTAAAATAATGGAGACAGTACGAAAAGGTAAGGTGCCGAAAGAGCCTAAGTGGCCTGAATATGAGGAAATGATGCGTGAACATCAGGTACCGGAATGGTATATTGATTCATGCAAGAAAATAAAATATATGTTTCCCAAGGCGCATGCTGCTGCCTATGTAATGATGGCTTTCAGGATTGCATGGTTTAAGGTGCACATTCCCATGGCTTATTATGCAGCATATTTTACCATAAGAGCCAAAGCTTTTGATGCTGAGTTTATGATTTGCGGCAAAGAAACAGCAAAGAAAAAAATGAAAGAAATAGAAGAACAGGGAAATCAAGCTGTAAGCAGGGATAAGGATATGTATGAAGATTTGGAACTTGTTTTGGAAATGTATGAAAGAGGTTTTAAATTTCTTCCTATAGATTTATATAAGTCTCATTTTTCAAAATTTATTGTGGAAGCGGACGGGTTAAGACCTCCATTTAACAGTATATCAGGCATGGGAACAGTAGCGGCAGAAGGGATATATAATGCGGCCCATGATAAGGAACTTTTAAAATCAATTGATGATTTGAAAAAGCGTGCCAAAATAGGTAATGCCGCCATTGAACTTCTTAAAAAATTCAATTGTCTTGACGGTCTTCCGGAAAGCGATCAGCTTAGTTTCTTTGACGTTATTTAAATAATTTTCTTAAATAAATGGACTGTTGCATTAAGGTTTTATTATATATTTCATATATTAAAACACCGGTTCTTTGTGAATCGGTGTTCTTCAGGTATGCAGTTTGTAATTATTTACCTCCTAACCGAGTATTAAATTTAAGGCTGGTAAGGTTGGTATTGCTGGATAGGTTCTTCCCACCATGCGAAGGATATCCTGCCAGTAGCAGGTAATGTGGGAGTTTCAGGGTTGGAAATGTATACTAATAATGACCCTCCGGGTGGAAATATTAAAGCACCATTGTCAAAAGAGCTTACAGTTGCACCGGGAGGGCCGCTTCTGCCATATGCTCTTACTCCTCCCTCCGGGTACCCTCTTACACCTATCGCGTACTCCAGTTTAACCTTAGGTACTGGAAGAGGGATTAATGCAGTATTTCCAGGTGTTACAGCAGATGATTCCTGTATTATTCCGGGTGGGGAGCTGTTAAACCATACTTGAACCCTGATTGATGATGATGTAACATCACTGACGGTCCATGCAAACATATGCAGGTTAACTCCGGAATCATGGGGGTTATATAATCTTGCCCAGGCTCCGGTTGCATTGCCGAAATTTAAATTTTCCACAACTCCCACAAAATATTTTCCTTCAAGAGATTTGGCAAGCTCTATTGGAATGTTTACAGAATAGTACATATTCGGCCATATGTTTGCCGGCAGCTGTTCCTGACTTGATAATACCGTATGATTATTATAGAAATTGGCGTTTTCCTGTGCTTTTTGGGTATATGCATAATAAGGATTATCCATTTATATTTCTCCTTTCCACTACAATATATTATTTTAATATATTTATGATTATAGTACCTGACAACCGGCCAGGTCTTTATCCATCTTGTTGCAATGATGTTTATACATTATATGCTGTAGAGAAAATAATTGTTAAGCTGAATAGTTTAATATTGCGAAATGAAAAGAATGGGCAGCATCCATGTATGGAAACTGTATTATTCTTTGAATTATTTACAATAAAACTGAAAGATGCTATAATACATTGTGCTAAAAAAATAGGAGGAAAAAATGAAAAAGGTTTTAATTGTTGTATTAATATTAGCGTTGTCTTATGGAATATTAGCTGTAGGTAATAATTTAACAGCAGATACTGCACAGGCTGCAGATACATATACAGGAACAGCAGACGGTTTTGGAGGAGAAGTATCTGTAACTGTTAAGGTGAACGGAAATAAAATTGTTGATGTTGCAGCAGAAGGGCCTGAAGAAACCGAAGGAATTGGCTCGAAGGCCGTTGAGCAGCTTCCTGCTAAAATAAAAGAAGCAAACTCAACAAATGTTGATGCCATAACAGGAGCAACATTTACCAGCAAGGCAATAATTGAAGCTGTAAACAAAGCACTGGAATCAGCTAAATAGTTAGTTCTAAAAAATACAGGAAGGAGCCCACGAGTGTGGGCTGTTTTTTAGTTCAAATTTTTTAATATAATGAATTTCGTATTGTATAAGTGTAGCAGCAACAGTGAATGTTAATAAGGCTTGTTTTCTAAAATCCTATATATGTATATAATCGCAAACAGTGCAGATTATATTAATAGATTTTTATAATTAAAGTTATACAGAAAGGATGCCTATGAATATTACTTTTGAAACACTGCAAAATCAAATAATCGGTAATAATTATAAATTTAAAACACCCTATGGTGAAAGAGTTTTAACTTATGCTGATTTTACAGCATCGGGAAAAACTTTGGGCTTTATAGAAAAATATCTTCTTGAAGTACAAAAGTGTTACGGCAACACTCATACAGAGGATGATATTACCGGAGAAGTTATGACCAAGATTTTACATAAATCAGCTGATATAATTAAAAAGTATTTGAATGCCGATGAAAATTGTTATGTAATACCATCAGGTTCAGGTGCAACAGGGGCAATAGAAAGCTTTGCAAAAATTATCGGCATATATATTCCGCCTGCTTCAAAAAAAAGAATTAAAAATATAATTGATGAATACAAGAAGAGCAATAAAGGAATAAATAAGATGATGAAGAATTCAGAAAAGTGTTTAAGTCATCTGCCTGTTGTATTTATCGGCCCTTACGAGCATCATTCTAATATTCTTATTTGGAAGGAAGGCATGGCGGAGGTTGTAGAGATAGGACTTAACAATGACGGTGCCCTTAACCTGGAAGAATTAAAAAGAAAAGTTTCGGATGAAAAATATGTTGGCAGGCTGAAAATAGGATCTTTTTCAGCAGCATCAAATGTTACCGGTATTCTTACTCCTGTTTTTAAGGTTGCTGAAATACTTCATGAAAATAATGCATATGCATGTTTTGATTTTGCAGCATGTGCTCCTTATATAAATATTGATATGAATAAAAGTGATACGGAATATTTTGATGCAGTTTACATAGCTCCTCACAAATTTATAGGAGGACCCGGCTCATCAGGTATACTTGTTATTAACAAAAAAATGTATGACGGTTCAATCCCTCCCACAGTAGCAGGAGGAGGAACAGTTTCCTTTGTGAGTCCATATGCTTATGATTTTATAAACAGTGTTGAGGATAGGGAAATGGCAGGGACTCCCGGAATTATACAGATTTTGCGGTCGGCATTAGTTATAGAGCTTAAAAATTATATAGGACTAGAAAGTATAGAACAAAAAGAAAGGTATTATACTCAAAAGGTACTTGAAAGACTAAGTGAAAACAAAAATATTGAAATTTTAGGTCCAAAAGATGTAAACAACAGGCTGCCTATATTTTCAATAAAATTTAAACATGATGGAAAGTACATACATCCACGATTTGCAACCAAACTGATAAATGATCTGTTCGGCGTACAAACAAGGGCAGGCTGTGCCTGTGCGGCACCTTACGGACACAGGCTGCTGGATATAAGCAGTGAAAATTCATCAATATACAGATATTTCATAAAGGATGGAATGGCTTCTATAAAACCGGGATGGCTTAGGTTTAACATTCATTATGTAATGACCGAATGTCAGGTAGACTTTATCTGTAATGCCATGGAATTTGTTGCTGATTACGGGTATTTGTTTCTCAGTGATTATATAATGGATCTTAAATCTGGTAAATGGAAGCACAAATCAGATAAGGAGGAATATGCCACAGTTGACAGATTTGGCATAGAAGAGAGCCTTGAATTTATCGACAAGATCGAAAATGAAGAAGCCGTATGCAAAATAAACTTAAACGATGAGTATGAAAGGTATTTGGCAGAAGCTGAAAATAATGCAAAACGATTAAAAGAAAATAGTGTCGTTGAGCTTAAATCATTTAAAGAAGAAGGCATTGGATGGTTTTATTTTATGAATACAGAATAAGCGGCTTGCACTTATGATACTTTGACCGCAATTGGTGTTTGGCGTTCTAATTCCAGGTTCACTTATTGTTGTAATTCTTATTTAATCTACACAATTAATAAAAATTTAGTAAATACGCTCAATACTATTAAATAATCTACAATAAAAACATTTTTTTCATTGGTTATTTCTGAAGTTGAAATGAAATATTACATTAGGTATGTAGGGAAATAAAAATTTCATATTGCTTATTACGAAAATTTATTATATAATTAACAAAAATATTCGCATTGGAGTAATTATGAAAAAATATAAAAGGAATCAAAGAATTGGAGCATTAATGAAAATCTTCGCTGAAAAGCCAAACTATGTTTTTTCTTACAACTATTTTTCGGAAATTTTCAATGCTGCAAAATCCACAATAAGCGAAGATATGGCAATTGTAAAAGAACTTGTTTCTGAATTTGATTATGGGAAAATAGAAACAATACCGGGCGCATCAGGCGGTGCGGTGTTCGTACCCATATTGGGTGTGAAGGAAAAAACTGAAATATTAAATGAATTGTGTAGTTTATTTTCCCACAAAAACAGAATACTGCCTGGTGGATTTATTTATATGACAGACATATTCAATAACCCAAATATTGTATTGAACATTGCAAAACTAATATCGACTGAATTTTCAAGTGAAAAAATAGATTGTATAATTACTGTTGAAACAAAAGGAATACCGGTTGCAATTTTATCAGGTCAAAGATTGAATGTGCCTGTTGCTGTAATAAGAAAAAACAACAAGGTCACCGAAGGGTCCACAGTGAGCATAAACTATGTGTCCGGCTCGTCCAACAACGTTCAGGCCATGTCTTTATCAAAAAGGTCATTAAAAGAAAATTCGAAGGTTTTAATAGTGGATGACTTTATGAAGGGTGGAGGGACGTGCAAGGGTATGGCAGATATGATGAGAGAATTCAATGCTGATGTTGTGGGTACTGCTGTTGTTATTGAAACTAAGGAACCTAAAAAGAAATTGGTAGATGACTATTTGTCATTGCTGCTGCTGAATGATATAAACGAAAAGGACGGACTCATCGATATACATCCCAATTATAATTTGTTAAAATAATTTCATATTTTTGTGTCAAAAAAATGCAAATGTTTTTTGCATTTTTCTCTAATGTATAGTATAATAGTAGAAATCGGACATAATTTTTGGGGGAAGGTGGTGACAAAAATGCAAATAACAGACGTCAGGGTAAGAAAAATTAATGCTGAAGGTAAGATGAAGGCAATCGTTTCCGTTACTTTTGATGATTGTTTTGTGGTCCATGACATTAAGATTATTGAAGGGCAGGAAGGCTTGTTTATAGCCATGCCGAGCAGAAAAATGCCGGATGGAGAGTTTAAGGATATAGCACATCCAATAAATTCCGAAACAAGGAACATTGTTTCAGAGGCTGTTTTTAAAGCTTATGAAGAAAAGCGTCACGAGGAGGAAGAACATAAAGAAGCGGCTCTTTTATAGTGCCATGACTGATGATTTTTTTAATCAACGGTATCCGGGTCTTTTATAGGCCCTTTTATTATTCCCTAATTCATTTTAGTATAAATTTTTGACACTAAATAAAAATAAGCTGTCTGCTCAGTACTAAAAAATTTTTGACTTAATATAATATATGTAATATAATAGCACGGTATTACAAATTGAGGAGAAATAATATGAATATGTCTATTATTTTGGCAGCAGGAGAAGGTACAAGAATGAAATCCGACACTCCTAAGATTTTGCACAAGGTGTGCGGGAAAGAAATGATTAAATATATTATTGAAGCTGCTAAAGATTCAGGTATAGAAAAAAATATTGTTGTACTTGGCTACGGAAAAGAAAAAGTAGAGAATAGTATTAAAAGCGTGGATGTTATAACGGTTGAACAGCCGATCAAAAAAGGTGATCCTTACGGTACAGGGTTTGCTGTAATGGCTGCTCAGGAATATATTAACGATGAAGATACGGTAATAATTTTGTGCGGTGACGGGCCGTTAATAAGGAAAGAAACGTTACAGGAGTTTATGAAATACCATGATGAAAAAAATTGCGGGGTTTCTGTAATGACTGCATATCTTGACAATCCTACAGGTTACGGGAGAGTTATAAGAAACAATGATTCATCGATTATGAATATTGTTGAAGAAAAGGAAGCCACGGAGGAAATAAAAAAAATCAAGGAAATAAATACAGGTATTTACTGTTTTAACGGAAAATTATTGAAATATTCACTTGGAAAAATTGATACAGATAACAAAAAAGGTGAATACTACCTTACCGATACAATAAGAGTTTTAAGCAGTGAAAATTATAAAATAGGGGGATGGGCCATTCAGGAACCTAATGACATAAAGGCTGTAAATGACAGAGCACAGCTTGCTGAAGTAACAGGGATCATGCAGGAACGAATAAACAAAAAACATATGATGGCAGGAATCACAATGATTGATCCGAAGAATACTTATATTGAAGATTCGGTTATAATCGGCAGGGATACCTTAATTTATCCCGGAACGATTTTAGAAGGAAAGACCATTATAGGTTCTCATTGTACTATAGGTCCCAATACTCGAATAATTGATTCGACTGTAAGAAATTATGCATCGATTGAAAGCTCAAAGGTTATTGAGGCTGAAATAGGAGATGAGACTGTTGTCGGGCCTTTTGCATATTTAAGACCGGGGACTGTTTTGGGGAAAAATGTCAAAATAGGCGATTTTGTGGAGGTTAAGAAATCTTCCATAGGAGATAATTCAAAATCATCACATTTAGCATACATAGGTGATGCGGAAGTAGGGAAAGATGTTAACATAGGATGTGGTGTTGTTTTTGTAAATTATGACGGCAAGAAAAAGCACAGGACAACCATAGGAGATGGAGCTTTTATAGGAAGCAATTCAAATTTAGTTGCTCCGGTAAATGTTTCACATGGCGGATATGTTGCATGCGGCTCCACGATAACAGATGATGTTGAGGAAGGAGACCTGGCGATTGCCAGATCAAGGCAGGTTAACAAAAAAGGTTTGGGAAAAGGCAGGTATTAACAATCTAACATGTATATAGTTGCGGGGCTGGGTAATCCGGGCAAGGAATACGCAGGTACGAGGCACAACATGGGATATGATGCCTTGGATTACCTGGCGGAAAAGTATAGTGTAAAATTTAATAAACTGAAATTTAACTCCGTATATGGGGAGACAACCATAAACGGAGAAAAAGTTGTGCTCTTAAAACCTATAACATATATGAACAGAAGCGGAATTGCTATTAGCGAAATAATGAAATTTTATAAATTACCGACGGAAAATCTTATAGTAATCTATGATGACATTGATATACCTGCTGGAACACTTAGAATAAGACCTCATGGGAGCCCTGGTACACACAACGGAATGAAATCCGTAACTCAATATGTGGGAAATAATTTTCCCCGTATACGAATAGGAATTGGGAAAAACCCGGATATGGATTTGGCTGATTATGTGCTCCAGAGGTTAAGTAAAGGCGAGAGAGAAAAAATAAATCCCATAATTGAAAAGGCAGCTGAGGCTGCAGTTGAAATAATTAATAAAAATATAGACAGCTCTATGCAGAAATATAATATTAAAGCGACAGGTGAACAATGAACAAAATTTTGTTTGAACAGTTTCAAAAGACAGATAAGTTTAACGGAATAATTGAAAATTACAAGTCTGGAAAACGCCAGCTCCTTCAAGGTGTCAATGAAGAGGGTTTGGCGTATTTGGCATGTAATTTAATAGAATCAGCGGTAAATAAAATTCTGATCATAACAAACAGCGAGACTAAATCGAAAAAATATAAGGAAGAAATATCAGCGTATACGGATAATGTATATAGATTTGAGCCCAAAGAGTTTTTGTTGTATAATGTTGATGCGCTGAGCAGGGATTCAGAATATAAAAGAGCCTTTGTCCTTGATAAGATTGTTCATTCAAAAAAGTCTATAGTTACTGCATCCATAAATTCAATAATAACAAGAGTAATACCTAAAGATAGATTTAAGAATTCTGTAATAGAATTAAAATATGGTAACAGTTATGACTTAAATGTTCTTGGAAAAAGACTTACCGACCTTAAATATGAAAGGGTGGATGCCTTAGAAGGGTCAGGTCAATTTTCTGTGAGAGGGGGAATAGTTGATGTTTTTTCTCCTTCGGAACCTTATCCGGTGAGAATCGAATTCTTTGATGACGAAATTGATTCAATCAGATCAATTGATATAAAAACACAGCGTTCGATTAAAAATTTAAAATCCACAAGAATTATACCCTGCAGTGATTTAATGTTTTATAAAGATGAAATCCGGAAAATACTGCAAGAAATAGACAAGGACTATCAAGACAGGTTAAACAAGATAAAATATCTTCCGGACAGCAGGGAAAGAGAAGTCGAAAAAAATCTAAAAAATCTTTACAATAGCTATCAGGACAGGCTTAGCGGCGGACTGGAAATAGAAAATGCTGATTTGCTGGTTCCTTTCATAAAATATAATTTTGTAAGTATTTTAGATTACTTTGGTGACAATTTCATACTTATACTCGATGATCCTGAAAGAATTTTCGATGAATTAAAGTCTCTCAATGAAAACTTTAGGTTAAAATATGGAGAATTGTTCGAAAAAGGTGAAATATTTACGAAACAAAGCAGTATTCTCATAAATGAACAGGAACTAAAGGGTGAAATATCTAAAAAGGTATTTATATCTATAAATGGCAAAAATAAAATTTTTAATACTGACAGTACTGTTTCTATGCTTTTTAAAGAAGCTGCACCTTATTACGGAAAGATGGATGAACTGGCTAAGAATTTAAATATGCTGAAATATAAAGGCTATAAGACTGCAGTAATACTTTCCGGAAGTAAAGAGTGCTTGAAGCTACATAACATTTTAGATGATTATGGATGTTCAACTATTTTGTCAGAGGATGCGGAAGATGATGTGTTCAGCGGGCAAGTTACGATTGTACCCGGAAGATTAAAAAAGGGGTTTGAATATTACGACAATAAAATACTTGTTCTCACTGAAAATGAAGTATTTGGTACTCTGAGAAAAAAAACTCACAGAAAAAAAAAGCGAAAAGGCTCCAAAATAGAAGTATTTACCGACTTGAAGGTCGGGGATTACGTTGTGCATGAGCACCACGGTATCGGAAAGTATATTGGGATTGAAAAGATTGATGTTCAAAATATCAAAAAAGACTACCTATGTATTAAGTACAAGGGTGGAGATAAGCTTTACGTTCCGGTGGACCAGTTGTCTCTTATACAGAAATATATAGGCTCTGATTCAGAAAAACCTAAGATTAACAAAATGGGCAGTGCAGAATGGATAAAGACCAAGGAACGTTCCAAGGCGGCAATTAAAAATATGGCTGCTGAGCTTGTCAGGCTATATGCAAAGAGAAAGGTTGTAAAGGGCTATGCTTTTTCACCTGATACTGAATGGCAGAAAGAATTTGAATACAAGTTTCCGTTTCAGGAAACGGATGACCAACTTCGTTGTATAAGGGAAATAAAAAAAGACATGGAAAAACTTATTTGCATGGATAGGCTTCTTTGCGGAGATGTAGGCTTTGGCAAAACGGAGGTTGCTTTGAGGGCTGCTTTCAAAGCGGTTATGGATTCAAAACAGGTTGCTATACTTGTTCCCACAACTATATTGGCACAGCAGCATTATACAAATATTCTGGAAAGGTTTCGAGGCTATCCTGTTAAAATTGAGATGCTTTCAAGATTCAGGACAGCTTATCAGCAGGATAAGATTATTGATGAATTGAATAAAGGCCTTATTGATATAGTTGTTGGAACTCACAAGCTTTTATCTAAAGATTTGAAGTTTAAAGATTTAGGGCTTTTAATAATAGATGAAGAGCAAAGGTTTGGTGTAAAGCATAAAGAGCTTATCAAGCAGCTTAAAGCAAACATAGATGTTCTTACTCTTTCAGCCACACCTATTCCAAGGACGCTGCATATGTCTATGATTGGAGTCAGGGATATGAGTATAATATCCGAACCTCCAGGAGACAGGCTTCCTATTCAGACATATGTTATAGAGTATAATGAATGGATAATCAAAGATGCCATAGAAAAGGAACTTTCAAGGAACGGACAGGTTTATTATGTTCACAATAGAGTTGCTGACATTGACAGTAGTGCAGCAAAACTTCAAAAACTTGTACCGGATGCAAGAATAGCGGTTGCCCATGGACAGATGAGCGAAAGAAGCTTGGAAAACATAATGCTTGACTTTGTTCAAAAAAAATATGATATACTGGTATGTACTACAATTATTGAAACAGGCATGGATATTACTAACGTGAACACTCTCATAATAGACAATGCAGATCACTTAGGCTTAGCACAGTTGTATCAATTGAGAGGAAGAATAGGCAGGTCTAACAAGGTTTCATTTGCTTACTTGACATATGAAAAGGACAAAATGTTGTCTGAGGTGGCAGAAAAAAGGCTGAAAGCAATCAAGGAATTTACCGAATTCGGTTCAGGATTTAAAATAGCAATGAGAGACTTGGAAATACGAGGATGTGGAAATATATTAGGATCTGAGCAACATGGGCATATGCTCGCTATAGGATATGATTTATATGTTAAATTTCTGGAAAGGGCAGTTAAAGAGCTTCAGGGCAAAGTAAATGAGGATGAATACATTGAGACATCTGTTGATTTAAGTGTTGACGGGTATATTCCTTCAGCATATATAGAAAACGAGGAACAGAAAATAGAAATATACAAAAAAATAGCAGCCGCAGAAAGCAAAGATGATATTTCCGATATAACTGAGGAAATTACCGACCGTTTTGGCGATCCGCCCAGACAAGTGGGAAATCTTTTGAATATTTCTTATATTAAGTCCCTATGTAGGAAACTTCACGTGAAATCTATAACGCAGCTGGAAAATACAGTTAACATTGAATTATGTTCTAATAATGATTTAAGTCAGGAAATAATAGGTTTCTTAATAGAAAATTACAATAAAAAAATAAAATTTGATGTTTCAAAGGAACCTCTTATTAAATATAAATTAGATTCCTCAGAGCAAATGAAAATACTGAAGGAACTTGAAAAATTCTTTGAGGTTTTAAATAAATACAAAGCAGGCCTTATGGAACCTGCCATGGAGGGAAATCATGATTAAATTAAAAAAATCACTTATTTTCGGGCTTGCCGTTTGCATGGCTTTAGCAGCCACAGCATGCCAAGATAAGGGAACTGATGCAGTTGAAGAAGGTGTAAAAGCCAAGGTTAATGACAAGGTAATAACACAAGAAGAGTATGATAAACAATTGTCTTTTTATAAAAAAGTTGCAGAAACACAGTATGGTGAAGGTGCATGGGACATGAAAGTTGCCGAAGGTCAGACTATTGGGAATTATTACGAAAGTACTCTATTAGATCAATTGATTTCGGATCTTGTGTTAGTTGATGCAGCCGAAAAAGAAGGAATTAAAGTTACAGACGAAGAGCTTGACGGTGAATTGCAGGAATTTAAGTCATATATGGAAACAGATGATAAATATAAACAGTTCCTGGAAAGCTATGGAATGAATGAAGATTATTTAAAAGAATCATTACGAAAAGAATATGTAATTAATCATTACTTGTCATCTAAAATAGAAAATCTTGAGCCAGCCGACGAGGAACTTCAAACATTGTTTAATAGTTTAAAAATGAATGAAAGTGTACGGGCAAGCCACATATTGGTTAAAACGGAAGACGAGGCAAAAAATGTTATCGACAGGCTTAACAAAGGAGAAAGTTTTGAAGACCTGGCAACAGAATTATCAATAGATACTGCAAGTAAAGATAAAGGCGGGGATTTAGATTATTTTAGCTATTCTGAAATGGTACAGCCTTTTTCCGATGCGGCGTTTTCTATGGAAGCAGGACAAATAAGCGAGCCTGTTAAATCTGAATTTGGTTACCATATAATTAAAGTAACTGATAAAAAAGTTGACGATACAGTTACTTTAGAAACAAAAAAAGATGAATTGACTAAGTACTATAAATCGCTTAAATATCAAGAATTGTTAAATAAACTAATAAGTGAAGCTAATATTACAAAAGATGAATAATGTTATAAAATGTAAAAAGATGTTGCTATTCATAAAAATATCTTTTATAATATGTATGATATTTCCAATAATATCCCTTAGTTAATTAGGATAAAATCTATTAAAGTGTAAATAATAGAAAATATTAAAAGAAATGTCATATAAAAATTTGCAATTGGAGGAACATAAGAATGAAAGCAACTGGAATTGTCAGAAGAATTGATGACCTGGGAAGAGTTGTTATCCCTAAGGAAATTAGACGAACATTAAGAATCAGAGAAGGAGATCCATTAGAAATATTTACTGATAGAGAAGGAGAAATAATTCTAAAGAAATATTCTCCTATAGGAGAATTAACTGAATTTTCAGGAGAATATGTTGAATCCTTGTTTGATACAACAAGACATATTGCAATAATAACTGATCGTGATGGCGTAATAGCCGTATCAGGAGGTTCAAAAAAAGACTACACTGAAAAGAGATTGAGTCCCGAGCTTGAAAAAATAATAGAAAATAGAGAGCCATATACAACAAATTCAAATACTAAGCCTGTAAGAATTACGGCAAATGAATTTAATCCTGATAATTATGTAAGCCAGGTTATAGCTCCCATATTGGTTCATGGTGACCCTATAGGCTCAGTTATGCTTTTATCAAAGGAAAAGGGAGCAAGGATGTCCGAAGTCGAAGAAAAACTTGTAAAGACAGCAAGCATATTTTTATCAAGGCAAATGGAGAACTGAGAAGGTTAAATATTATAATATATTTTAAACACATTGAATAATTTGAGGACTGGTGTTTTGAGGCTTTTTTAAAAGCCTCAAGATTTTCGTTCTCATTTTTTATGATGTTTTTATGATTAACATTTCCAGGCATTTGTGCAGACTATATAGAAACGGAGAGTATTTATATGAGTTATAGGATATTGGCGATAAACCCGGGATCAACTTCAACAAAAATTTCATTATACGAAGATGAAAAAGAAATTTTTACAAAAAAATTAGAACACCCATTGAATATAATAGAAAAATTTGACAGTGTAAAAAATCAGCTTCAAATGAGAAAAGATATTGTTGTGGCTTCTCTGGAAGAAAATAATGTTGACATAAAAAAATTGTCAGCCGTTGTGGCTAGAGGAGGAATGCTTCCTCCGGTTAAGCCTGGGGCATATGTAATTAACGAACTTATGATTGATAGAGTTGAAAATCGTCCTATTATGGAGCATGCTTCTAACCTTGCGGCTCCCATAGCATATGACATAGCCCAAAAAGCAGGCATACCGGCGTACATATATGACTCTGTTATGGCAGACGAACTTACTGATATTGCACGCCTGTCGGGAATGCCTGAGATTCCCAGAATAAGCTCAAGCCATGTTTTGAATACGAGAGCCATGGCTATGAAGGCTGCAAATGAACGTGGCAGGAAATATGAGGATATGAATATTATTGTGGCGCATTTAGGTGGCGGCATATCTATTAATTTACATGAAAAAGGAAGAATAACTGATATAATTTCAGATGACGAAGGTCCCTTTTCTCCGGAGAGAGCCGGAAGAGTTCCGTGCAGGGAGCTAATAAATCTTTGCTATGAAGGAAAGTATAATAGGGATACAATGCAGAGAAAATTAAGGGGAAATGGTGGACTTAGAGCATATTTGAACACAATTGATGCAAGAGAAGTTGAAAAAATGATTCATGAAGGCAGCAAAAAAGCAAAATTGGTGTATGAAGCCATGGCGTATCAGATTGCCAAAGGAATAGGAGAACTTTCTACAGTTACAGAAGGAAAAATTGATTTGATTATTTTAACAGGAGGAATAGCATATTCAAAAATGCTTACAGACTGTATATCAAAAAGGGTTAGTTTTATTGCCTCTGTTGAAGTACTTGCAGGTGAAAATGAAATGGAATCCCTTGCTTTCGGTGCCTTGAGAGTACTAAGAGGCGAGGAAAGAGCAAGAGAATATAGAGAATAAGGTCATAAAAGAAACGGACTATATTGATCCGAGTATTAGAGCGATTAATGATTATTTACGCTATGATAGTTACTTTTAACCTTATTGATATATTCAACAAACTTATCTCTGACGTGCTCAGGATATAAAATTTCGGCATTGTTTCCGAATTGGAAGATCCAGCCCCAGAAAGTCGGGCTTATTTCAACTTCAAGAACTGCCATAAAACTGTCTTTGTTCACTTTTTGAATTATAGTGTTTTTGCCGAAACGATTCAGCACAACTCCCAGCAGTGAGTTATCAAATTTTATTCTAATGTTTTCCTCTTCACCGCCGAACATGCTGAATACTTTCTTTGTGTATTCAGCTATGTTTATTTCTGCATCATGAGATTTTATTTCCAAAATTTCTATATCTTCCATTTTATCAACTCTAAAATGAGTTATGTTATTGTATTTTTCATAGTATGATATCATGTAGTAGTTTTCATCATCCCATGTAAGAGCGTACGGACTGGCAATATACCTGCCGCCGTTGTTTCGGTATCTCTTTTTCTTATAGATTGTATATTCAAAATACTTAAATGATATTTGTTTTTTATTACTGATGGCCTGGTGGATCACATCAACATTATAATAAATTTTTTCATTTAGCGTTTTAACCCTTCCGGCTACGTAAACTTGACGGCTCAGCTGCTTTGCTTCATAAATACTTGTTAAGCTGCCTATTTTCTTAATCAATTCTCTTGATTTCTTTTCTGTTATGAATTTTGAGGATGCTACTGCATCAGCCAAAAGCTTCAGCTCAGCCAGTTCAAATTGCCTTGCATTAACGTAATAGCCGTAGGCTTTTGATTTTATGCATTCTATATCTATGCCAAATTTTCTTAGGGATTCAATATCATCATAAATACTTTTACGTTCGGCTTTAATATCGTATTTTTTTAGTTCCTGTATCATTTCAGAAACTGTTAGTGTGTGGTATGTATCTGTTTGTTCCATCATTGTCTTTAATAAATATAAAAGTTTTAATTTTTGATTAGGGGATTTTGGCATAAAATATTACTCCTTTAATCTAATTAATTTACTGGCGTGTATTTCTTTCGTTTCTTATAAATATTATAGATTATAAAGTGTACTATAAAATAGTCAATAAAAAATTAAATTACTTATATAGTTTATCAGATGTTTATCTTTTTTTCAATTATCTGTTTATTTATTTCACAGCACTTGAAGTTACAAAAAAAATATTATATTGTAGATATAGGAATTAACAGGCTATCAAATTGTATCAAACAGATAAATATCATTGAGTTTATTCTTAATAAATCATAAGAATATAGAAATCTTGTTAGGAGGATATACTGTTAATGTGGAATTAATAACAAAAAGGAGGTTTAGTTATGTCATCAGAAAATCGAACTTATATTGCAATTGATCTGAAGTCATTCTATGCCTCTGTAGAGTGCATAGATCGGGGACTTGATCCGTTGAACACCAATCTTGTGGTTGCAGATGCAAGCCGTACTGAAAAAACGATTTGCCTTGCAGTCTCTCCTTCTCTTAAATCTTATGGTATTTCAGGCAGGTCAAGACTTTTTGAAGTAGTGCAAAGGGTTAAAGAAGTAAATAGTCGGCGCCGAAGCAAAATTCCGGAACATATTTTTTCCGGAGAATCTGTAAATAATATAGAATTAAAGTCAAATTTGTTTTTATCAATATCCTATATTACAGCTTTGCCCCGTATGGCTCGTTACATGGAATACAGTACGAAGATTTACGACATATATCTAAAATACGTTGCTCCTGAGGATATTCATGTGTATTCTATTGATGAGGTTTTTATTGATGTTACTAATTACCTTAGTACCTGGAAGCTGACTGCCCGTGAGTTTGCAATGAAGATGATTCAAGATGTATTAACAACGACAGGTATTACTGCTACAGCTGGAATTGGAACAAATTTGTATCTTTGTAAAGTAGCTATGGATATTGTGGCAAAGCATATTATACCGGATAAAAATGGTGTGAGAATTGCAGAACTGGATGAAATGAATTATCGGCGTATGCTTTGGACGCATCGTCCACTTACTGATTTTTGGCGTGTTGGGAAAGGTTATGCAAAGAAGCTGGAAAAGCATGGCCTGTTTACAATGGGGGATATAGCAAGGTGCTCCATTGGTTCAAAATCAGGCTTATATAATGAAAATTTGCTTTATAAACTGTTTGGTGTGAATGCTGAGTTGCTGATTGATCACGCATGGGGTTGGGAGCCATGTACAATTGCAGATATTAAATCCTATAAACCCAGTACAAACAGTCTTGGTTCAGGCCAGGTGCTTCAGTGTCCATACACATTTGATAAAGCTAAATTGATCGTACTGGAAATGATAGATTTATTAGTGTTGGACCTAGTAGATAAAGGGCTTGTAACTAATCAGATCGTTCTTACCGTAGGGTATGACATAGAAAATATGAAGAGACCGGAAATATGCAGCCGGTACAAAGGTGTTGTTACTAAGGATTCCTACGGACGGAAGGTTCCTAAAAATGCCCATGGTACGGCAAATATTGACTGGTGGACTTCATCTACAAGATTGATTACAAATGCAGTTATGGAACTATATGATCGTATTGTAAATAAAAATCTTTTGGTACGAAGAATTAATATTTCTGCAAATCATGTTGTTGATAAAGCAGGTATCGTGACAAAGGATGATAACGAGCAGTTAGACTTATTTACAGACTATACTGCTGTTCAAAAAGAACGAGAACGAGAAAAAAAGTTCCTGGAGCGTGAGGAGCGAATGCAGCATGCGATTATTGACATTAAAAAGAAATTTGGGAAAAATTCAATTATAAAAGGTATGAATTTGGAGGAAGGCGCCACAACCCTTAAAAGAAATAAACAAATTGGCGGACATAAAGAATAAGATTTGACTTTATCATAAGGAGGTTTGATATGGGCAAACGAAGGAATAACTCACATCGTTACAATGATATAATTTCTCTGCCGCATCATGTTTCATCTTCACATACACATATGCCTGTACCTGACAGGGCGGCACAGTTTTCACCGTTTTCAGCTTTGAACGGATACTATGATGCAATTAATGAAACAGCAAGATTGACCAATGAAAGAGTGATATTGGATGAAAACTGTAAAAAAATTTTAAATGAAAAACTTATAGTGATACAAGAAAGGTTGAATGAGCGTCCGGTGGTTGTGATTACTTACTTCAAACCTGATAAGCACAAAAGCGGCGGAGAATATGTTACTTTAACAGGCAACGTCAAGAAAATTGATCAATATGAAGGTATTGCAATCATGGTGGACGGAAGCAAAATTCTTTTGAAAGATATAATTGGTTTAGAGATTAAAGGAGACAGGCAGGAATGATGAAGAAAAGATTAAACTTCTTCACGGATGGAATGATTGTAAAGAAAGAGTACTGGTTAATATTTTGAAGGTTTGAATTGCAAAGGACAAATAATTATAGTAAAATATAGATAAATTATATAGAAAGAAGGAATACAGTTATGGATAAAAAGGTAATAAATTATACTGTTGAAAAAACACATGAATTAATGAATGCATCATCATGTTGCAGTGAGGCAAAAACAGCGGCTCAGGCCTGGCTGGATGCTGTTGGAACTGAAAAAGAAGCTGAAGAAACTAAAAAATATATTTATGAGCTTGAAGAAGACATTATGCCCATTGACGACTTAATTGGTTTTGCAGAATCTGATGCCGGGGCTCAGGTTTTTGGAGCAAATGCTGCTAAGAATGTTGCAGTACATGCAAAGGAAATCAAAGCTGCCGGAGCAAAATATTGTGATTGCCCGGCTTGTTCGGCTGCAGCAGCGATTCTCGAAAAGAAAGATGCTCTCTCATGCTGATTACCGATACCGCTTTGTTGAAGTTATCTCGCGTGTATGTATAAGTATTTTTTTCAGGCCATCTATTTGGCCTGATTCCTATTAATGCGGACGGGGGGACTTGAACCCCCACGAATTTAATATTCGCTAGCCCCTCAAGCTAGTGCGTCTGCCGTTCCGCCACGACCGCATGTTGCTTTATTATTATAAAGTATTATCAGGATTTTGTAAAGGGAAATTTTAAAAACACCTTGCTATAAAGCTTAATATCAATATTAGTCGATTAATGTTAAAATGAATCAATAGGTTGCATTTTTCCATAATTAATGCTAAAATTAAGTAAAATAATTAAAAAAAATAAAAAAAGTGTTGAAAGCTAAAAACAATCTGATATAATTTGTATTGTTTGATTATAAATAGCTTTATTTTATTGTGTTAAACAACTTAGAACAAGAGGTGAATTATGAGCACAAAATTGTTTACATTTAAAGGTGGGGTTCATCCACCTACAAACAAAACGATAACACAAAATGTGCCTATTGAAAACGCAGTTGATCCTGAAACTGTTGTTATTCCGTTATCACAGCATATAGGGGCACCTTGTGACCCGTTGGTTGCTGTAGGTGACAAAGTTAAAGTGGGACAGAAAATCGGTGAGTCAAAGGCTTTTGTTTCAGTGCCTGTGCATTCGAGTGTATCCGGAACAGTAAAAAAAATAGAGCAACATTACGTGCCTGGCGGCTCTAAGGTTAATTGCATAGTAATTGAATCTGACGGGAAGTACGATGTACATGAATCTGTACAGCCAAAAGGTGAAGTGGAAAACCTTACAAAGGAAGAAATATTATCAATTATTAAAGAGGCCGGTATGGCCGGTATGGGAGGGGCAACATTTCCTACACATGTCAAATTGAGTCCTCCTAAGGACAAGACAATTGATGTATTAATTGTCAACGGAGCTGAATGTGAGCCTTATTTAACTGCGGATCACAGAATAATGCTTGAAAAGCCGGATTTGGTTTTATTGGGAACTAAGGCAATTATGAAAGCTTTAGGTGTCAATAAATGCTATATTGCAATCGAAAAAAATAAACCTGATGCAATTAAAATCCTACAGAAGGAAACGGCTAATAAAGAAGGAATTGAAATTATTCCTTTGGAAGTAAAATATCCTCAGGGGGATGAAAAAAGAATAATAAATGCAATAACAGGCAGGGTAGTTCCGTCAGGTGGGCTTCCCATGGAAGTAGGATGTGTTGTTGAAAATGTCGGTACAGTTGCTACGATAGGTAATGTTATTAAGACAGGCATGCCTTTAATTCAAAGGGTTGTAACCGTGTCTGGGAGTGCTGTCAGAAATCCGAAAAATTTATATTTAAGAATAGGTACATCCTTTAAAGATGCAATTGAGCAGTGCGGCGGTTATAAGGAAGAGCTCGGCAAGCTTATTAGCGGTGGACCTATGATGGGGATTGCACAATTTACAGATGAAGTTCCTGTTATTAAAGGTACTTCAGGCATACTAGCATTTAGCAAAAAGGAAGCAGATATTCCGGAATCATCAAATTGTATTATGTGTGGAAGATGCGTTGAAGCATGTCCTGTAAATCTGATGCCATATAAAATTAGCAGGTATGCAATTCAGAAAAATTTTGAGGCAGCTGATGAATATCATGCTGCAGACTGTATAGAATGTGGCGGCTGTTCTTACATTTGTCCTGCCAAGAGGCCGTTGAAAGAGACAATTAGCGTTTCTAAAAAAGAAATCCTGGCAAGGCGCAAAAAGGCTAAATAGGAGGAAAAACAGTTGGAAAATAAATTGATTGCTTCATCGTCACCTCATATCAGAAACGATGAAACGACTCAAACATTAATGCTTGACGTTATTATTGCTTTATTGCCAGCATTAGTGGCAAGCATATTTTATTTTGGATTTAACTCGATAATATTGGTTGTATCTTCTGTTGCTTCGGCTATAGTAACAGAATTTGTGTGCGAAAAAATTATGAAAAGGCCTATAACTATTACTGATTTAAGTGCGGTGGTTACAGGCATGTTGCTGGCTTTTAATCTGCCTGCTTCAGCTCCTTGGTGGATAGCTGCTGCTGGTTCGGCATTTGCTATAGGAATAGTAAAGCAAGTGTTTGGCGGCATCGGATTTAATTTTTTAAATCCTGCGTTGGCAGGCAGAGCATTTTTAATGGCTTCGTGGTCATCACATTTATCAACCGGATTTATAGACCCGGCAACGGATGCAATATCTTCAGCTACACCTTTATCTTTAATTAAAAGCGGTTCAATCGGACAGCTGCCTCCAATTGCAGACATGTTTTTAGGCAATATACCGGGAGTTATAGGGGAAACATCTTCTATACTTTTAATATTAGGCGGCATTTACTTAATATATAGAGGGACAATTAAATGGACTATTCCTGTATGTTATATTGGTACTGTAGCTGTGATATCATTGTTTACCGACGGAATAAGTTTACTGCCATATCATTTGTTTGGCGGCGGATTAATGCTGGGAGCGTTTTTTATGGCTACAGATTATGCTACAAGCCCTATTACAGATAAAGGTAGAGTCATATATGCTGTAGGAGCCGGAGCACTTACCATGCTTATAAGGAAAATCGGCGGATATCCTGAAGGAGTGTCTTACTCGATACTTCTTATGAATATACTTACTCCAATGATAAATAGGTATATCCAGCCAAAAGTGTTCGGAGTGGCAGGAGGTAATAAAAATGAAAAATAGCTATGTAAAATTAGGCGGAGTACTATTTATAATTGCCGCTATAGCTGCCGGAATATTGGCATGGCTTAATGATTCAACAAAGGATTTGATTGCTAAGAACGATGCTATGGCCAGCATGGATCCACAGGTATTGGAAGCTGTTATGCCTGGTTCGGTTATGTTTAACGAATACGAAGATCCTGCTCTTGTGAAATCCATTAAATCAGAAAATGAAAAATTTGTTAATTTACTTACTGCTGTGGATGCGTCTGACAATGAATTGGGCTATGTTGTGAGAACATGGAGTACAGTCGCAGGATACGATGGAGACATGGAATTGTTTATTGGTTTTTCACCTGAAGGTAAAGTTACAGGTGTAAGTGTTATAACTAGCAGCGAAACGGAAGGCCTTGGTTCAAGAACAACTGAGCCGGAATTTACATCTCAGTTTGCCGGAAAGGATGCAAGTGCTGAAATTGTTGATTTTGAAGCGGTTTCAGGAGCAACAAAATCATCTAATTCATTTTTAAGCGCTGTTAACAATGCCATAAACATTTATAATCAATATTTAAAATAGGAGGATGACATGAATAAATTAGATATATTTAAAAATGGTTTTATTAATGAAAATCCTATTTTAGTTCAGCAGGTTGGCATGTGTGCAACACTTGCAATTACAACTTCACTTGTAAATGGAATAGGAATGGGAGTAGCAGTTACGGCGGTTTTGACAGGATCAAACATTGTTATATCCGCATTAAGAAAATTTATACCTGATGAGGTTAGAATACCTGCATTTGTAATAATTATAGCTGCATTTACGACAATCATAGATTTGGTAATGCATGCATACACTTTTGAATTGTACCAGGCTTTGGGCGTATTTATACCGTTAATAGTTGTTAACTGTATAATACTCGCCAGGGCGGAAGCATTTGCGTCTAAAAATGGTGTCTTAGATTCCACTATTGACGGTTTAGGTATGGGTGCAGGTTACCTTTTGGCTATGATATTGCTAAGCTCAATAAGAGAAATATTAGGCAATGGAACGATTCTTGGATTCAGAATTCTTCCTGAAGCTTATGAGCCTATGATGATGTCTGTTCAGCCCCCGGGAGCATTTATTTTACTTGGGCTGCTGATAGGTCTTGTGAATTGTCTGTCCAAAAAGAAGAAAGCAAAAAAAGCATAGGAGGTAAGCAGGATGAATTTATTCAGTTTATTTATAACATCGTTTATTGTAAATAACATTATATTCTCCCAATTCTTAGGGACATGTCCTTTCCTAGGTGTTTCAAAGAAAATTGATACAGCTGCCGGAATGGGTATAGCAGTAATATTTGTTATTACATTGTCTTCGATTATAACTTACATTGTACAAAAAGCAATTTTGGTTAGATTTGGTTTGGAGTACCTGCAGACAATAGTGTTTATATTAATTATTGCAGCATTGGTGCAGTTTGTCGAAATGTTTTTGAAAAAATCATCTCCCGGTTTGTATCGGGCATTAGGTATTTATCTTCCGTTAATTACTACAAATTGTGCTGTTCTTGGTGTTGCTATCAATAATTTTAAAATAGGGTATGAATTTATTGAATCAATAGTTTATGCTGTTGGTACGTCGGCAGGTTTTATGCTGGCAATAGTATTGTTTGCAGGAGTAAGGGATAAAGTTGATAATGCTGATCTTCCCGAATCATTAAAGGGTTCTGCTATTTCATTGATTACGGCAGGACTGATGTCAGTTGCATTCCTTGGATTTTCAGGATTGCAATTATAGGAGGTATGAAGAATGGTTATAGTTAATGCAGTAGCAGTTACCGGAGGCATCGGCATTGTATGCGGGGTTTTATTGGCATTAGCTTCAAAGTTATTTACAGTAGAAGTTGATGATAAGGTTGTTGAAATAAGGAACCTTCTGCCTGGAGCAAATTGCGGCGCATGCGGATATGCAGGATGTGACGAGATGGCAGCTGCAATAGCAGAAGGAATGGCACCTGCAGATGGATGTCCTGTTTCAAGCAGTGAGAAGCATAGTGAGATAGCGGCTCTCATGGGTACAACATCTGAGGAAAGCGAGAAGAAAGTTGCTCATGTAATGTGTAAGGGCTGTAATGACTTAGCATCAAAGAAATATGAATATGACGGTGTCAAGGATTGTAAAGCAGCTTCTGCAGTTCAAGGCGGCAACAAGTCTTGTGACAGAGGATGCCTTGGTTTTGGAACTTGTATGGAGGCATGTAAGTTTGATGCAATTAAAATTATTGACGGAGTAGCTGTTGTTGATAAGGAAAAATGCACGGCATGCGGCAAATGCATTGAAGAATGTCCTAAAGCATTAATAGAATTTGTTCCATATAAAAATAATGTTATTGTAGGGTGCCACAATAAGGATTTTGGTAAAGCAGTTAAAGGTGTATGCAAGATAGGCTGTATCGGATGTAAGATGTGTGAAAAAAATTGTGAATTCGATGCAATACATGTTGTCGACAATCTGGCAAAGGTTGATTATGATAAATGTACTCAGTGCATGGTTTGTGTGGAAAAATGCCCGGTAAGTGTAATTCAGGGTAAAGAGGCATAAAGGCAATGAATTAAGAATTAAGGAGTATTTAAAGTAACTGTCTTAAATTAAGGAATGAGTAATTTCTTTTAAGGCAGTTTTTTGTAAATTTTTACTATTTAAAAAATCATAAGATTATATAATTTTTGACAAATACATTAATAATTATTATAATGGTAACAATAAGTGTACGAGGAATTTTTTATAATAAGGCATATATTAATAAAATAAAAAATAGGAGAATCAGATGTTTTATAAAAACTTTGGCGAAAGAAAATTATCCATGCTTATGGATTTTTATGAATTGACAATGGCAAACGGATATTTTTCTAATGGTATGAAGGATGAAATAGTTTATTTTGATATGTTTTTCAGAAAAAATCCTGATGAAGCTGGCTTTTCTATTATTGCAGGATTGGAGCAGGTAATTGAATATATAAATGAATTGAAGTTTTCGGATGAAGATATAGAATTTTTAAGAAGTAAAAATTTGTTTAAAGAGGAATTTTTGCAATACCTTAGGAATTTTAAATTTTCAGGCGATATTTACGCTATACCTGAAGGAACACCTGTTTTTCCCGGTGAGTCTCTGATTACTGTCAGGGCAAAAACTATCGATGCACAGCTTATTGAAACAATGCTTTTATTGACCATTAATCATCAAAGCTTAATTGCAACAAAGGCAAATCGTATAGTAAGGGCTGCAAAGGGAAGGCCGATTATGGAATTCGGAGCAAGGAGAAGCCAAGGATATGACGGAGCAATATACGGAGGAAGGGCAGCTTACATAGGCGGTGTGGTTGGTACGGCAACTACATTGGCAGATGAGGTGTTTGGAGTCCCTGCCATGGGAACTATGGCTCATTCCTGGGTTCAGATGTTTGAGAATGAGTATGAGGCTTTTAAGGCATATGCTGAAAACTACCCTGACAACTGTGTTCTTTTAATTGATACTTATAATGTAATTAACAGCGGAATATTGAATGCAATAAGAATATCCAAGGAAATTTTGGAACCTATGGGCAAGCGTCTTAAAGGGGTTAGAATTGATAGCGGAGATATAGCGTATTTAAGCAAAAATTGCAGGGAGATATTGGATGACGCAGGCCTTAAAGACTGTACCATAGTAGCATCCAACAGCTTGGATGAGTTTATAATAACCGATTTATTGGATCAGGGTGCTCAAATTGATTCCTTTGGAGTTGGAGAAAGGCTTATAACAGCAAAGTCTGAACCTGTATTTGGGTGTGTTTATAAGCTTGCAGCCATAGAAAAGGACGGGAAAATAGTTCCTAAAATAAAAATATCTGAAAACGAGGAAAAAATAACAAATCCGGGTTATAAAAAGATTTGGAGGCTTTATGACAGAAAATCCGATAATCCAATAGCGGATGTTGTTGCCATGTCCCATGAAATTATTGACGATACTAATCCCTATACAATATTTGACGAAGTACATGTGTGGAAAAGAAAAAAAATTACAAATTTTTATGCAAAAAATCTTCAGGTCCCCATATTTATTAACGGTAAATGCGTATATAAATTACCAAGCTTAAGTGAGATAAGGGCACATTGTCAAAATGAGGTCAATAATTTATGGAGTGAGGTAAAGAGATTTACCAATCCCCACAGCTACTATGTGGATCTTTCTACTGAATTGTGGAATTGCAAACAGGACATGATAAGTCAGTTCAGTTTTAAATAAACAGCAAGAAGCAATAGCAGGGACGGTTTTTTAGGGAGGCTTTAATGTTTTTCAAAAATCCTTTCCTGCTAATTTTATTTCAAAATTATTAAATCATGAAATTCAAAATATATGATTATACATTATTGATTTGTTAAGATTATTACGTGGATAATTTGGAGGTTAGAATGAATTTTCCAAAAATAGGAATGAGGAATATAAAAACATCTACGTCCGTATTTCTTTGTCTTTTGTTGTTTCAGGCGATTAACAGGGAAAATTCACTTCATGCATGCATTGCAGCAGTTATATGTGTGCAAAATACAGTGGAGAATTCATTTGCCAAAGGAATTTCAAGGATAGTTGGCACCGTAATAGGAGGAATTGCCGGGGCACTTGTACTGTATATTATTGATACATTCAGTCACGAAGGCATATTAATATATATAATACCCTTAGGCATGGTAATATTAATTCAAATTTGTGTTTCTATTCACGAAAAGCAGTCTGTTGTAATATGTTGTGTAGTTTACTTGGGATTACTTATAGGTGATCCTAAAGGCGGTTATGTGCTGTATACACTTAACAGAGTTATTGATACTTCCATAGGAATTATTGTTGCTATTTTAGTTAACAGGCACATGAAAATTCCTGAAAGGCTGAAGGAATCAATAGGTAAAGAAGACGCCACCGAATGGGAGGACGTTTTAAATGATGAAATTGCAGGTGAAAATAAACAAGACAGAATGAATATTAAAGAAAATTAAATATTTTTGATTTTCAATATTATTGATGTATTTTAATCTCAGTTGTATTTGGCATAAAAGTAGGGACAACTTCATAAAATTTAGAAAAAGCTATATTATTGGGAGGTCGTCCTGTGTTTGGATCAGATGTGGGAATTATTTTGGCATACTCTGCGGGCATAATGCTGATATTTATGATATCATGGATTTTTGTAAGACCGTTTAAGTTCTTCGGCAGGTTATTGTTGAATTCACTGTTAGGTGTTTTGGCCCTGATAATTTTTAATCATTTTGGACAGTATACAGGTGTATACATTGGAGTAAACGAGGTAACCGCATTATTGCTCGGATTGTTGGGTGTACCTGGTTTCATTGCGATATTAATAGTAAGGCTGCTGATTTAAACTTTTATTGCTGAAAATGTGAATATATTTTATTTGTAATGTAAAGTTTTTATTGGACAACGAATTACCTCTGTTATATAATATCGTTAACGTTTATATAAGTTATAAAAATTATCATAATTAAACAGAGGTAGAATATGTGGATACGGTACATTGTTTTGTTTTCAGTTGTGGCAATGTTAATTTCTATAATGATTATGTTAATTGTAGAAACCGTTCAAACAACTAAAAGCATTTCAAGGAAAAGAAGAAAAAAAACAAATTAAAATTAAATGTTGCATCAGATATAAAAAGGAGATGAATACTAATCCCAATATACAACAATAAATTTAAACCGATGTAAATTTATTTAGGTATCAGTATTTAACGGGAGACAAAAACAATGAAAGAACTTAATATTATTTCTGGGATAAAACAGTATCGAAGTGAAGTAGATACAAATTTTCATATGCCTGGTCATAAAGGGAAACATGGTATTTTGGAGGAAATAGGGAACAATTTAAGTTTTTACGACATTACTGAAACTTTAGGCACAGACAATTTGCATTACCCCACAGGTTTTTTAAAAGATGCCATGGATTATATAGCAAAAACTTACGGAACAAAGAAATCGTATATGGTCGTTAACGGGACATCTTGTGGAATCATATCATCCATAATGGCATGTACTAATCCCGGAGATAAGATAATTGTGCAGAGAGACTGTCATAAATCCGTTTATAATGCTTGTATATTAGGAGATTTAAAGCTATATTATTTGTATCCTGAATTTAACAAGAAGCATGGTTTGAATTTCAGCATAAGCTTGGAAAAATTAGAGCATATGCTAATAGATAATCCGGATGTAAAAATGGTGGTATTAACATATCCTACATTTTATGGAATTTGTTTTGATGTAAAAAAAGCAGCAGAGATAGTCCATAAGTACGGCAAAATTCTTATGATAGATGAAGCTCACGGTTCACACCTGCATTTCTGCAGCGAACTGTTGCCGCCGTCGGCTGAAAGCTCAGGAGCAGATATTGTTACACAAAGCACACATAAAACACTTCCATGCCTGACGCAAGGCTCAATATTGCATATTTGCTCTGATAGGGTAAATACAAGTAACATTGAATCAATGCTTAGGATATTTCAGACTACA
Source organism: Firmicutes bacterium UBA4845 (assembly GCA_002399975.1). Lineage (GTDB taxonomy): Bacteria > Bacillota > Clostridia > Tissierellales > Sedimentibacteraceae > Sedimentibacter. The sequence continues at coordinate 42,212 of DHER01000079.1, forward strand.
TCTCCGTCATATATCCTTATGGCTTCAATTGAAAACGCAGTTTATTGGATGAATAAATACGGTGAAGCAAGATTAAAAAAGAATATAGAGGAATTTAAAAAAAGAACGCTTGAACTGAGAAGTATGGGTATAAATGTATTAGAGGATGAATTTCTTATTAGCGAAGGATGTTATGATTTTGATGCTACAAGAGCTGTAATCAGCATGAGTGAATTAGGTATTACAGGTACTGAATTGCAGGAAATGCTGAGATACAATTATAAAATACAAATGGAATTTGCAGATCTGCAGTATACTGTGGGATACATTACGGCTACTGATGAAGTAGAAGATATAGACAGGTTATTTGATGCGGTGAAGGAAATTTATTTGAGGGAAAGTAAAAACAAAGAAAAGAGAGAAATTGTTGAAATAGAACCTTTTCCTCAATTGCAGCATGAAAGAAAAATGCGCAAAGCTTTTTATGCCGAGAATGAGCTGATTGATTTTGACGATGCAATAGGCAGAACTTCTGCAGAGTTCATTATACCATATCCGCCGGGAATCCCTGTGGTTTGCCCGGGAGAAATAATTACACAGGATATTGTTGATTATGTTAAAGTTATGATTGAAAATAATATTAATGTAAACGGTGTTGATAAAAATAATCATGTGAGAGTTGTTGTTAGATGAAGGAAACAAATGAAACAAATGAAACAAATAGAATAAATAAAATGAAGGGAATCTTCATAGTACTAGAAGGCCCAGATGGTTCCGGAAAAAGTACAGTTGCTAAAAAAATAGGTGATTACTACAGTAGCAAAGGTAGAAAAATAGAATTTACTAGAGAGCCCGGAGGAACTAAAATAAGTGAAAAATTAAGAGATATTATTTTAGATAATAATAATAAAGAAATGGATTATAGGACAGAAGCTTTACTATATGCCGCTTCAAGAGCACAGCTTGTTTCTGAAAAAATAAAGCCTTGGCTGAATGAGGGTAAAATAGTTATAAGTGAAAGATATGTTTATTCAAGTCTTGTATATCAGGGATTAGGCAGAGGATTAGGTATTGAGGAAGTAAAAAAAATAAATGATTTTGCCATTGCAAAAGTTAAACCGGACATGGTACTGTTCTTAGACATTAATCCTGAAAAAGGGTTAAAAAGGAAATTGAATGTTGGAGGAGACAGGCTTGAAAATGAAGACATTTCATTTCACTGGAAAGTGTATGAAGGCTATAAGAAGCTTGCAGGGCGTTTCCCGGAAATAATAACAATAGACGCTGAAAGAACGGTTGATGAAATATTTGGTGATATTAAAAAAATAATTAATTCAATATAAGAATATTAAATATATTATTATTTAT
>DHER01000009.1:0-575 GCA_002399975.1 Firmicutes bacterium UBA4845
TACAAAGAGGACAATTCGGGTCTACCTTTCCATCTTCACAAAGATCAGTACAATTACATACCTGTGGCACTTGAGACTGTTTTGGGGTTTCTCCCTCAATGAGTGCAAGCAAATCAGCCTCATCTACAAGATTTAGGAAGTAGACATTTTCCTTATCATCTGCTCGGTCGATTACTAAGTAGAAGTAGTTGCCGTTCTTGGAAACAAGGGTTACAAATTGTTTATCTTCAGCTTGTTCCTCTGAAATATCATCTACAAGGGTTAAGTTGCCATCAGGAGTGAGGGGAGTAGGGTCAGGCTTTGGTGTTTCCATTTCTTCAGGAATAATTGGGATTTCTTCTTCACCACCTCCTGCAAAGGCTGTAGCAGGGAAGATGGCAAAGCAAAGTATTACTGCAAACAAGGCAGCAAATATACGAATATTAATTTTCTTCATAGTTTGTTTCCTCCTGTTTTAAATTTAAAAAAGACGCATCGTTTTTTTCTCGATACGCCTTTAAAAATGCAGATAGCTCACTGGTATTCATTTTGGTACTACGAACAAGTTCTACAATCTCGGTATTTTCCAGTTCTGT
>DHER01000009.1:595-16794 GCA_002399975.1 Firmicutes bacterium UBA4845
CCTCCTTAATTCAAACGCCCATAGGCATAAAAATGTTGTGTCCAATAGGTGCTATTTACAGAGGCATATTGTATGGGATTTCCACAGTGGATCATCATACCATTTCCTACATAGATTCCAACATGGGATACTGCACCGCTGCTTGCGTAAGTACCTGTAAAGAAGATAATATCTCCGGGTCTTGCTTCACTTGGTGGTATTATGGCACATTGATTGAAAATACCTTGTGCCGTTGTTCGGCTCATAGGATATACGCCCGATTGGTTTAATACCCAACATACAAAACCAGAACAGTCAAAGCTGGTGCTTGGAGAACTGCCACCCCATACATAGGGATATCCTAAATATTTTTCTGCCTCATTGATAAGAGCTGCAAAGTCAGGGTCGGTCAGTGCATCAGGTGGTATATCATAGTCTGTGTATTCGCCTTTATTGGGAGCATAAATATTGCCCTCAAACAAGTAAGGCTTGTTGCCCTGTGTTTCCATATACACGCCAAACATCTTGTACTGTTCATCAGTCAAATTATTTGCGGCAAGAATACTAATGTCCTTATTCTTCAGCGTAATATGGAGAATGTAATAATCATAAGGGACTTCTACAGTATAGGTATCGCTGTGGGTATTCCCGTCCTCATCTGTCCATGTATCAGTACGTGTTTCAGTTCGATAACGTACCTGTACTTCTTCATGGGTAGTAAGAGAATATTGTTGGTCAAACAAGGCTCTCAGTTCAGCCTGTACTTCAGATTTTTTATATACCTGTAACTTTGCCGTTAGGTAGGACGCAAGGGTAAAAGGGATTATGTCCGATTTCATCTAAATGATATTGATACTCGTCATAACCTGGATATTCGCTTTCTATGCTATCTATACGCTCCTGCAATGATTGCTCCAGTAGGGTATAATCTTCATCTACGGCAACAATGTCCTCGTCCTCAGAAGTATAAGAAGTTCCTACGATACTTTGAAAACCACCTTCCAGCATAATGGAGCAGGAAGAAACTGCACTTATTAAAAACATAAGGGCAACTCCAATTCCAAGAGCAATTAAAATACCCTTTTTATTTCTGACAATAAACTGTGTGATTTTTTCAGTGGCACTTGCTGTCTTGTTAACCGCTGTTTTTGTGTTCTTAGCTGTTTGATGGGCTGTCTTAGCACCTTTTCCATACCGATTTGCAAGGTACTCTTTTTTAATTGTCTGCTTTTGCTGCCACCTCGATATTGGATTGGTGCTAACTTTGGGGTTATCTCGTAAACTCTTTTTATAAAGATAATTCACCTCTGCTTTAACTGTCTGATTTTCTGCTTTGGCAAGGTGACCATAGGGTTTCAACTTATGGCTACGATAGGCACTGTGTATCCGTCTTGCTCCAAACTCTACACCTTGTTCCGTCTTATGAGCTGCCTCCACGCCCACATTATCCTGTTCACCCTCACGGATCTCCTTATGAATTTTATTAAGCAACTCCCTTTGGGGAATGGTCTTAACAGCACGGGATAATTTAGAGGGTGGCTTAGGTTTATCTGCTTCCTCAAAGTACAAACGCACCTTTGCTTTGCCTGTATCGGCATCAAAAGTGCGTTCTTTTCTAATATATTTTTCCTTTGGTATCTTCTCCTGTGCCTTTTCTAATTTGTCAGCTGCTTTTTCTGCTTTCTTTAAAGGATTTTCAAGTTCAGAGTCGGCACGTTCTTCCTCAGTAAAGGTAAGCCTTGATACTTTACCAGCAGGACGGAATGACTTTTTATCCATAGGGCACCTCCTTCTACCTATACATCAATTTTATCTTTTATTTATAGGCGTAAAAAAACGCCACATAACAGTAATGTTAGTGACGTAAAAATATGTTTGCTTCTATACTTCATCCCACAAATCTAACGCTTCTTGCTCTGATAATTCTTGTTTTAAATCATCAATTTTTTCTACAAAATCATGTAACTGCTCTAATTCTTTTGAATATTGCTTAATTAACTCTTCTAAATCTTTTGAGAGTGATAGAGCATAAGCATATGTCATTTTATTATTGGAAATTATTCTCCATTCATTGCCTGATTGACCACTTGCTTTAGCATATTTATATTCAACAAGAATACGTCCAGCTTCACCTAAAACAGTTCTTATTCCTAATTGTATATTTTCACCTGCTTTTTTACTGTTATTATAACGCTGACCAAACTTGTCTCCACCTGGGACAATATTATAATTAACATGTAACCACAATTTATCATCCTCAAAAGTCTTATCTACAATTTCATCACTAATTGCTAATAGCTCAGTTAATCTTTTTTTCATTTCAGATAAAGTTTCTTTGCCAAGTTCCTTTGTGTGGTCTGGATTATTTTTTACTGCACTTTCTACTTTCTTTTTTAGCTGTTCATTAACATACGGCTTTGTTTTTTCTACTATTTTTTCTCTAATATCATTTAAAGTCTTGATTTTGTTTTTCTCATTATTCTCGTTTATTTCAATTTCTTGTTTTATTTCCTTTACTCCCATAAAATTTACCTCCCAAATGATTTACTATATTATACCATATCTTTTAAGAACTTGTAACTATTTCATTTGGCTTAGTGGTCATGATACGGTAAAGCTCCGTATCTTTCGGAAATTTATCGGTAAAGGGTAAAATCACATTGCCGTAAAATAATAATCCTTCGCCCTCGCCTGATTGGGTCACATAGGAAAGCTGATGCGGGGAGATATTAAGCTGCTTTGCTAAGATTTGTCTATCTCCTGATGCTTGGTTAAGCATATAGATGAAATCAGAGTTTTCAAAGATATTCTCCACTTCACGAGAGGATAGCAGGTCTTTGACATTTTGGGTAATGCCTGTAGGAATTCCTCCCCATTTCCTAAACCGTTTCCATATCTCTACAGAATAAGCGGCTGTTTGTTCTTCCTTCAAAAGCAAATGAAACTCATCCATATAGTAACGGGTTGCTCTTTTTTCAGCACGATTTACCGTTACCCTATTCCAAACTTGGTCTTGTACCACGAGCATCCCTAGTTTCTTTAATTGCTTACCCAGCTCCTTTATATCAAAGCAGACAAGGCGATTAGTAATATCCACATTGGTACGGTGGTTAAATAGATTAAGTGAGCCTGTTACATAGATTTCAAGAGCAGCTCTTATATGCTGTGCCTCTTTTTCCTGCTGATTTTCAAGGGCATTATATAAATCTTCCAAAATAGGCATCTTTTCTGGTACAGGGTCAGCAAGGTAATCGGTATAAATAAGACGGACACAGCGGTCTATGATACTTTTCTCCACAGGCTGTAATCCTTCTTTACCACCTACAATAAGCTCACATAAGGACAGTATAAAATCCGATTTTAAGGATATGGGGCTTTCATCATCAGAATAATTAAGGTTAACATCCATAGGGTTTATATAGTCTCCAGATGTAGGGGAAATCTTAATTACCTGCCCTCCTAATCGGTCTACAAGGGGATAATACTCCGCCTCTGGGTCACAGATGATAATATCATCGGTAGTAATAAGAAAGATATTGGTAATCTCACGTTTTGCAGAGAAAGACTTACCACTGCCGGGGGTTCCTAAAATTAAACCATTGGGGTTTTTAAGCCTTTTACGGTCTACCATGATGAGATTGTTGCTTAGGGCATTCAGACCGTAATACAATGGCTCTCCACTTGATTGAAATAATTCTTGCGTAGTAAAGGGAACGAAAATTGCTGTAGCGGAAGTTGTGAGAGTTCGCTGTATGCTTATCTGATTTAATCCAAGGGGCAGAGAGGACATAAATCCCTGTTCTTGTTGAAAGTCCAACCTTATCAATGAGCAGTTATGCTTTTGTGCAATTCCTGATGCCTGAAATGCAATATTTTCAAGCTGTTGTTTGTTATCAGCTGTGTTCATCACAAGAAATGTCATAAGAAACATTCTCTCGTTTCGGCTCTGCAAATCTGCAAGGAGTTTTTTAGCCTCCCCGCCATAAGTAGCAAGGTCCGAGGGGAGAATATCCATATCATAGCCGGAGCGGACTGCCTTTTTCTGTTCCTCGATTTTCATTTTATCAAGGTCGGTAATTTTTCGCTTAATGGTCTTAATTGCCTTTACTTGGTCAACGGATTGAATGTGCATGGTAATTAACAGATTGCTTTCCATATCAAGAAAATCGGCAAGTACCCTGTCATTGAGTTCGGAAGCCAGTATCTGCAAAAATGAAATCGCTCCAAACTTATTACCTGTTTTAAATGTCCTCCCCTCACGAAATTCAAAAGATGATGGTGCAATGAAATCTTTAGTAGATAATCCTGATGGCACAAGCCATTTCCAATCAAAGCGAAAGGTTTCATTTCCGTCCATTCTAATAATGTTATGGCAAAGCTTTAATCGTTCTTTTCCGTCAAGGGATTCCACCGATACACCCATTCGTTTTAGTCCGTTCCATAGATCATTTTCAATTCTCTCTAATCTTGGTTTTGCAATTTTAATATTATCAGCCTCAATACCAAAGGTCAGATACTTAGTTTTCATCAAACCGTTGTTTCCCTTTGCAAGCTGATTATGGAGCATCTGTGCATATTCGGTACGGATACCGTCAAAATCGTCCTGCTGTGGCTTGATAGCAATGCTGCTCTCATAGTCCTTTGTATTGGCAGTCATATTGAGAAAGGAAAACTGAAAGTAAATAGAACTATCAAAGTAGTTTAAGAAGTCGCACCAACTTTCAAAGATAGCTGTCTTATCTTCATTTTGAGCCAGCTGATAGTTGATGTCTTGAAAACCTATAGTCTTTGTATAGAGCTTATCCGTAACATGACAGATGCCATCAGGAAACATACGAAGATAAGGAATACTTTCCTGTGCAGATTTCTCCTTTTTATTGGTATTTCTTGCCTGTAAAATAGCGGCATTAATTTCTTTCCTATCTGCTNNTTGCTTGCCGCATGATAACGGCATAGAAGTTATTTGTTTTATAGGGTCTTTGTTTTGGATTTAAGAAACGCACAGCAAAGTAATGTTTTAAAATAACCTCAAGTGGCTGCCCATGTTTTTCATACATAGCAAACATGAAAAAAGGCAACATAGAAAAAATCATCATAAGAGATGCGATACTTGTATTCGTTCTGTCCTTTAACAGAAAGAACAAAGGCAGTCCAACCACAAGAGCAATGGAAAAACAGATGAGCTGCCTTTTAGTCAGGTTAAACACAACCTTTGTTTTTACATTACTTAAATCCTTTGGTACGGGTACATAAGCCATAAAATTCTCCTTTCATTTTGTTAATGAGCATTGAAAATACTCTTTGCCAGTGAACCTGTCTTAAATAGGGTAAAGCATAGGAGTACCGTATATCCTACACAAGTCCAAATCGCAGCCATGATGTCGCTATCTGTGGCAATGGATTGTACTAATACTGCATAGATGCCTACACACACCATAATGAGAAAGGCTTGAAATCCAAGAGCCAGCATTGATTTCAGATAATTTTGTCCCATGCTGCCCCATTCACGGTTTGTCATAGTTGCAAATGGAATAGCTCCAAGGGAAGTCATGATGTAAATCTCAATCATACGCCCATAAATAACCACAAAAATGCAGATGGTTAGAGCGTTCATGGTCATTCCTATAAACATACTTTGCAGCCATATCCCAAGCAGTGAGCCAAGTTCCATTTCCATAAGTCGGGTTTCCATATCAGCTATAGAGGCAGTAATATCAATACTGGCATCTGAAATAATTACGCCTGCGGCATTGGATACAACATGATGTGATACATCAAAAATCCCCATAATGATGTTAAAGGTATTGGTTATTATCATCACAGCCACAAAGGTTTTGAAAATCCACTTGAAGAACATAAAGGTTTCAATGTCATGAAGATTGTTTTTCTCAATGACCATTTGTATCAGTTCGTAGCACATCACAAAGGTCAGGATAATGCCGGCAATGGGAATAATTACGGTTTCAGAAAGGGATTGTATCATAGAGAAGACACCGCCATTCCACGCTGACGGTGTCATTCCTACTTCACCTGCGATTTCGCCAACCTTTTGATTGACGTTATCAAACATCCCCGACAAATTTTCCGTAATACCGCCGACTAATAGCTCCTTGAGCCATTCAGTAATACTGTCGATGATGCTTTGCATAAAATATTACCTTTTAACCGAACAATCCGGAAAGAAGAGGTACTAATGTCATGCCGATCAGTGCTACGCCACCGCCAGCCATAAGTTGTTTCATACCTTGTGATTTTGCACCTGGATTATCATTTCCATAGCCTTCAAGCAAATTGATAACTCCCCAAATACCAAGTCCTGCTCCAAGAGCAATAACAAGTGTCTGTAATACATCTACTGCTGAATTAAAAAATGCCATAATCAAATCCTCCTAATTTATTTATTTTGTTTTGTTTTTAGGTAAAAAAATAACCGCCTAATTTGCGGTTTCAGTTTCCTCTGTGAGGTCGATTTCATAAACATCGTATACCTCATCAGGCTTTGGTTTTAATTTTGTGGACAGATATTTTTCAATATCAAAGGTGTTTCTTTTATCAAAATCCGATAAGTATTTGTAATTAGGGTGCTGTGTAATGTCATACTTCTCGGAGAGAAACGGGCGAACACCTCTTAGCTGTAAAATGCACTTGCCACCGTCCATTACAGCAAGTTCATCCATGCTCATAAGCTCCTTTCCCAGCTTTTGATAATTAAGCCCGTAACTTCTTTGTGAACCTCTGGTGTCGGAAGTGTTAAACATATCAATGGTTTCTTTACCAAGGGTTTCTGATAAATCCTTGAGGGTAGTTTTTTCTTTTCCTCCAAGAAAAATCATACTGTCGCAATTGCCGATAATGGTATCCGCATTGTCTTTATACAAAGCCTTTAACTGACTTTGTGCCTGTAAAACAAGGCAAGCAGAAATTTCACGGCTACGGATTGTAGCCATCAGTTTTTCCAATTTTGGTATCTGCCCGATGTTTGCAGCCTCGTCAATTAAACAGCGTACATGAACAGGTAATCTACCTCCATAGACATCATCTGCCTTATCGCAGAGAAGATTGAAAAGCTGTGTGTATGCCATAGATACTAAGAAATTAAAAGTATCATCTGTGTCGCTGATAATAATAAATAGGGCAGTTTTTCTATCTCCCAAAGTATTCAGTTCCATTTCATCGTAGGCAGTCAACTCCCTAAGTTCTCTAATATCAAAGGGGGCAAGCCTTGCACCGCAGGAGATAAGAATGGATTTTGCAGTTTTCCCTGCTGCTAATTTGTACTTTTTGTACTGTCTTACTGCAAAATGCTGTGAATCTTTTTTCTCTAAGGCATCAAACATTAAGTCCACAGGGTTTTTAAAGTCCTCATCATCTTCCCGTACCTCAGAGGCATTGATGAACTCAATAAGAGTGGAGAAATTTTGCTCATGTTCGGGAGCCTCAAAATAGATGTATCCCATGAGAGCCGTATAGAGTAAGGTTTCTGCCTTTACCCAAAAGTCATCACCAGCCTTTCCTTCTCCTTTGGTATTTGCAATAAGGGTAGTAACTAATTTCAAAATGTCTTTTTCGCTTTTGATGTAGGCAAAAGGGTTATAGTGCATAGATTTTTTAAAGTTGATGGTATTAAGAATTTTAATTTTATATCCCTCTCGCTGTAATAACTTCCCGCATTCCACAATAATGCTGCCTTTTGGGTCAGTGACAACATAAGAGCTGTGGCACTGCATCAGATTAGGCTTTAACCAAAATCTTGTTTTACCAGAACCGGAGCCCCCTATAACCAGAACATTTTTATTTCTTGCGTTTTTTGGATTTTTGGGACGGTTTGACATCATAAGGCGTTCTGTCTGTGTCAGTATCACGTTGTTTTGGAATACGGGGTCTACAAAAGGGCGAATATCTCCAGCATTACCCCAACGTGCAGAGCCATACTCTATTCCTTTTCTATATTTCTTTGCATTTTTGCCTTTTATATAAACAACAAGACGGAGAATGATTCCCACAGCTATTCCAAAAATTAAATCTTTTGGATATATACTTGGTAGAGGGTTTTCAAAAGCCAATTCAAAACCATCCATAAGGTTTAAAATCTTTCCACCAATTTCATGTCCTATGGCTAACCTCCATGCTTGTGATGCTTTAGTAAACAATAGGGCAAGTAGCAGATAAGGAATGTTCAAGATAAGGAGCTTTTTTAGTTTTGAATTCATAGGCTTTGCTCCTTGCTTTTTGTTTTTACTCTGTCTGTAATAGAGTTTTTTACAAGCTCAGTAAACTTTTTAAGCTGTGCCAACACAGAGAGTCTTTCTGCTTTCCTCATGGTTTTTGCTGTAAATTCAGTAAAAGCAGAAGTAATGGCATCTGCATCTCTCCCTTTGAAAAAAACGAGGTACTTTGGCGGTGTTACGGACTTATCTTTTTTGATGGCAAAGTCCACACCGTATTTCTTTGCCACACGTTCAAAACTCTTGATATTTTTATCCGTTACCTCAATATTACTCAATCCTTGATTTTGTTTGGCAAGGTCTTTAACGCTTTGCTTACCATGTGGTATTACAGGTTCTTTTGCTTTTTTGTTTTTTCTTGACGCTAAATATTTTAGAATAGCTGCCCTTAATACACGGGCAGTCAATTTAGTGGTGTTAATTGCAAGTGCTACCGACCTGTTTTCTACTTCTTCTTGCATAAAAAATGCCTCCTTTCATGGATTCCTATATGGCTGTTACGGTGGAACAACCAACCGTCTAATCAGATAGTCAGCCATTGTTTTTTTCCCTCCCATGTCCCTTGACTGTCAAAATTCCCTCAAGGGTAGTAGCTGTAATCCGAAGCCGCTCGGCAGTGGCAATATCATTTTTTACATTTTCATCTATCACATCGCTGCAAACTACAAGGACACGGGAACGTCGTAACATATCCCTTGCCATATCAATTCCGTCCTTATGCTCCTCTGGGATTTCATCGTTTAGATAAAGTGGGAGAAACAGCAGGGGACACATGGGAGTAAATCCTGCATCATAAATTTTTCTGCAATATTTGGCGGCAGTTTCCGTATTTTCAAACTCGTTCTTTCCCCAAGCCGCCGTAATATATGCCATTGGTCTTTTCATCGTTCAAAACTCCTTTCTGGTTTTTCGCATAAAAAAAGGCGTTCTGTCATTCCTGCTAAACAGGTACAAAACGCCTTAATATTTTCCGTAAAAATCGTGATTTACAAGTGCCGAATAATAGTTATCTATGGTTGATGGGGCATTAAAGAGTGTTGCCAGCAGATATCTCTTGATGTTTCGGATATAGGTGGTGGTCTTTTTCAGGCATTCAAACACATAATCAATATGCAAACTGTTAATCCGCAACAGCTTTTCTTTGACAAGCTGTGCTGGGTAATCATCTCCTGAAACATTTATAGTGTCCTTTGTGGAGCAAAGGGTTTCTACCATAAGCTCTACTATTTCATCTAAACGCCCACGGTCATGGTGATCCTTGATATATTCATATTCAAGATTTTTTAATACCAGTTCTCTGACTTTTTCTACGCTATCACATCGAATCGAATCATATCCCATCTTTTTTTGTTGTGGTTCTTTATTTGCTGGATATTGATTTGATTGATAAGGATTTGATACCTCCATACTTAATAAATCAGTATTTGATATATTAGTATTTAATTGGTGGGGATTTCCCAAGATAGGTTTCTCCTGTTTAGGTTTTTCCAAGATTGGGTTTTCCAGTATTGGCTTTTCCAACATTGGATTATCCAAGATTGGATTTTCCCCTTTAGCTGGAACATCAGCAGTATCAAGGGGTTGTGGCTGTTCAAGAATTGTATACTCCGTTGTGGTTAACTGTCCTTTTTCATTTCGGACACGTCTGCGGATTACATAGCCATTTGCCTCAAGTTCTTTTACAGTAGAATTGATACTGTCTATTCCGTCCTTGCAGATAAAAGAAAGTCCTTTCGTGGTGTAATCCCAGTTCTCAGGCAGAGAAAGCATAAGTGATAGTAAACCTTTTGCCTTAAGAGATAAATTAGTGTTCCGCAAGTGATGGTTTGCCATAACTGTATAATCCTTCGTCTTTTCTACTCTAAAAACTGCCATAAGTATCACTTCCTTTCTCACTTATTTTCATTTCATCGCTCCTGCTGTTGAGTACGTTTTTTATGCCATCCTTCAAGCAATTTTATAATGGTATCCTCCATTTGCTTAGGAGTATATGACTTTGGAAAATATTTTTTTAACTTATCCCCCGTAAGTGTAACTTTATCTAAATCACTTTTCTTTTCCTCACTCATAATGGCACTCATTACCTCAAGGGTTAGCTTTCCTTCATTGCTAAATTTCTTTAAACGCTGTGCCTGTGAAAGTGAGGGAGTAGCCTGTTCCATATCCATTGCCTCAAGCAAATCAGTCTGTTCATCATTTTTAAGGAATGATAGTTCTACAGCAGGGTTAAATGCTATCTTCTTTTCATCTACCATTGAAAGTATTTCGGGAATAAGGTGGGTAAGACGGATATAGCGTTGTACCTGTCTACCGCTATCCCCACTTTCTTTACCTACTAGGTCTGCTGTTTCCAACTTTCCGACAACTTGTCGGGAAGTTAAATCATTCCTTGCACCCTGATTTTTTACAGCATCTAATTTCATTTTATATGCAAAAGCTCGTTCACTTGGCAAGATATTTTCTCTTTGTAAATTGCTGTCAACCATAATAATAACGGCTTCATCATCGTCAAGGTTACGAATAATGACGGGTATTGTTTCAAGTTCTGCAAGCTCACAGGCTCTTTTACGACGATGTCCTGCTACAAGTTCATAACCTCCCTCTTCACGTGGCCTTGCAATGGCAGGAACAAGAATGCCATATTTCTTTACACTTTCAGCCGTTTCAAACATGGCTTCATCATCAATTACTTTAAATGGGTGGTCTTTAAAGGGAAATAATTCCGTTAAGGGTAGTTCAACTATCTTTTCTCGGTTTTCATCAGCTCTGCTTTCCTCTGTAGAAAACAAATCATCGACTGATGCCAGCTTTATGTTTTTGGCGGAGCTTTTCAATTTTTAGTACCTCCTTTGTCAGATTTTTATACTCTTCAGCAACCTTTCCTTTTGGGTCATGGGCAAAAATGCTTTTTCCCTCTGCACTTATTTCTGCAGCTCTTACAGAGTGTGAAATATTTGTGGCAAATACCTTAATACTGCCTCCATATGTTTCTCTTACTAAGGCACTGATTTCCTTTGCAAAGTTGGTACGATTATCTACCATAGTCAGCAAAATACCGTCAATCTTTAGTTTAGGGTTAATCTGCTTTCGCACCTTGCCGATGGTGTGTAAAAGCTGTTCCAATCCTTTTGCGGGCAAATATTGTGCCTGCACTGGTATAATTACACCATCAGCAGCAGCAAGAGCGTTGACCGTCAACATACCCAAAGAGGGCATACAGTCTAAAAGAATATAGTCATATTGATTTTTTATGGTATCAAGGTATTGTTTTAAGATGGTTTCTCTGCTCATAGCATTAACTAAGGATATTTCCATGCCTGATAACTCAATGTTTGCAGGGAGTAAATCTACTCCCTCATAGTGATGTAAAATACCCTCTTTAGGTTCAATGGCTGTGTCGGTAATTACCTTACCCATAACCGTAGCAAGAGTAGTATCTATGCTGTCCGGTTGTGAGTGTCCCAAACTAATGGATAAGCTGCCTTGAGGGTCTGCATCCACAAGCAAAACTTTCTTATTTTCCATAGCTAAACCTATACCTAAATTGGCACAGGTAGTTGTTTTGCCAACGCCGCCTTTTTGGTTAGCTATGGCAATGATTTTTCCATTCAATTCTGTTCCTCCTTTCGATTTTGGGCACAAAAAAACCGCTTACTTTATCTTTCAATAAAGAAAACGGCTTTATCGTGACACATCTTGATTTTTAATTTTTTTCTGCATCATTTCTTCTAATGCAGTTACCTTTTCAAGATTCAATGCACCATCTTTCATTTTATATATCCCAATTGCTGGTTTCCCTTTGTCATTAATCAGATACACGGAATCATCAAACCGCAACCTCCCTCCAGAAACAATTATTTTTATATCTTCTGGAATAGCATATATACCAGCAACATCGCATTCATTTTCTGTACAATACCTACCGTCATTTAAAATAGGTTCAAGCGAGAAGTTTTGTCCGTCCTTTGTTTTATATATTTTTACATTCAATTTCGTTCCTCCTTTCAATTTTGGGCACAAAAAAAGAGCTAGTCATATAAACTAACCCCTTGTTAAAATGGAACTATTAAATTTTTATCTATATAAAAAAGTTGCCTACTCTAAATAACGAGTAAACAACTTTTAGTTTTCATATTTGGCTTATTTTATGATTCAAAAGCCTTCATATATACATTAGTTAAATCTTTAAGATACTTATGATATTTCTATTAAAGGCGAGAAGTCAAAAAAGATATGTAATAATTGTAAGGCTTTATCTGACAAAACATAGCCACTCATATACTCATACAATCCTATTGATAAATCTGCCTTGATTACATTTAAGTCTCCTTGTGCCTTAGACTCAAATTTTTTATTATTAAGAACTGACAATTTTTTTGAGTTATCTTGAATATCAATATCTTTCACAACAAAACCAAACATAATATTTTTATTATGGTGAGTCGGATATTTAGGAGGTTCATCTACAAACCTACTAACTCCTTCATTAATATACTTATTGTTAAGGCTTGAACTTCCATCAATTCTTTTACACTCTATAATATAATAATCTTCTTTATTTTTATTTACCCAAAAATCATTTGATGTTACTCTAATGTCACTTCTTCCTATAAATGTATCTGTGTCATCATCAAATGTTTCTGGTGTTTCAATTTGAAATGAAATTGGAAACATATCACATTCCAATTTTTCTAACACAGAGACATTATCTAGATAATAGTGAAACAAATGGTTCTGTATGTTTATCTCATGGTTTTTAACTTTACGTCCCGAAGAAATACAATTTTGCTTCATTAGGTTACAACATTTTTCTATTGTTTCAACAATATAATCATAAAACCCTTTTTTAAAATCCTCATTTAAGGATTGTTGTTTGAAACCTCCCATCAATCTTCACCCCCCGAATCATTCATTATTTGTTCCATAACATCGGAAAGGTCAAGTTCTGCAATTGCAGGATGCCAGTACTTGTATAAATTAGGTTTAATAATAAAAAATGAATTTTCGCTAAAATGAATGACATCTCTTATTTGATGAAACTTATCATTGTGAGAGAACACAGAGAATTTTGATAATAGTGTTTTATCACTATCGATATCTTCAACAAAATCTATGGTATTATCCGATATGCCATTTAATACCGAAAGTTCAAATATCGCAAATTTATTTAATACATTTTGATAAAATTTAATGCTAATATGCTTTTCTGCACGTTGATAAATAGCAGTAAATTGCTTAGTAAAGCACTCGCTATATGCAATCAATTCCTCATTAGATACTTTTTTGTAGATACTCTCAATATCTGTATTGGTTAATTCCGGTATCTGAATATTAATTGCATAATCAATAAATTTATTGTTTTTTAACTCAAACTCTTGTAAAACTAAATTATCAAGTTCCTCTATTTCTAAATCTAAATCCATATCTGAAAAGTTAAAAAAGTTATCTTTATTTTTCTCTCTATGAATATTCTCAGTTTTATTTACAATATCCTCAGAAAAAATATAAGGATACTCTAATACTTCTCCCATAAAACGTTGCTCCCGTTCAATTCCTATAGAAGATCCTAGCATGAGATTTAAATAGGCATATAATGATGAATTTAGCAGACCAACTAAATTCATTAAAAATGGCCTTTGTTTCTCAGATCCCTTAATAATATACATAGTCTTTTTACAAACAAATTCCTCATCACTAAAAGCAGCCCTCAATTTGTAATTATTGCAGTTGACTCCAGTCGGTGTCAACACATATGGGGGAACAAATAATTTTCTTTCCCGAGGACGATGTACTTTGCTTTTTGAAAAAAGAGTAGTATTGCTTGTGTTTACAAAAAAATGATCTACTCCTTTTTGTGAATCAAGTAATTTTTTGTTAAGTAAATGAGAAGCATCCTTCTTGTCACCATCTTGATATTCTACTCCCGCTCCCATAAGAATAGGAGTGTCCTGTTTTTTGATTGCGTCTGAGATAGTACAAAAGTGATTCTTCAACTTCATTATTAAGTTTATATCATTTGAAAATCCGTATACAATAGTTTTCCAAGCCCAATCAAATTTTAATAACATATCCTGTTGTATATATTTTATATCATTTTTCTCAATAACAATAATATTAAATAATTTAAAGAAAATATTGGGCTTTATAGATGTATAATTGAAAATATTGTCCAAGTTGTTTCCTTCTTCATAGCTAAAAGAAATTATTACCGCAGGAGCATCAGCGTTTTCAAAGACTAATTTTCTAACAGATGACATTTCAATTATACTATGAATTTTTGTTTTCTCTAATAAGAAGCTTCTAAATCTTTTAGAAGGCTGTTTTTGATTGTATAGTAATTTGGAATGTAAAATAAAACAGCACGTCGTATCAGCATGACTAAAATCTTTTGCTCTGAAAACAAAACTTCTACAAATTTCATTATTCTGTTGTTTATCTTTGTATCCATTTTTTTTACAATATTCTAAATGAAGACCTGTTTTTACATTACCCCATGGTGGATTACCGATAATAAAATCGAATTTGCAGTTTTTTAATCCTTTAAGTTTTTCATCATCAAAGAAATCGCAGACAAATAGATTAGTTCCTTTTAAATTTGGTAATGTAAAAGTTGATAATGATTTTGGATCTTTATAATCCAGAACAGTTAAATAAAGCGAGAATATTGTCACATCAATCGCTTCTTCATTAATATCTATACCATAAATATTATTAGTTAAAAGAGACTTAAGCAAATCATCATCGTCGCAATACATTTTCCCATCTAAATTTTCTTCTACCATACGGCGATAGCTATCAACCAAAAAAACACCAGAACCACATGCTGGATCTAAAATAGTGTATTCCAAATGTTCTTTTAAGAACCCTAATGTTGTTTTATCTAAAATGTACTCAACAAGATAATTGGGAGTATAAAAAGAATTGTCTTTATCCCTAGCTTCCCGTCCAAGTAAAATTTCATAAATATTACTTATTAACTCTACTGGAATAATATTAAAATCATACATTGCAAATAATGATAGTTGACCATCCTCCATTGAAATTGTTCCAGATAAGAAGTCTGCAAGCAAATTAAATACATCCTGTGTTAATTCAGGACATTCAATTTCATCACCCAATTCAAAAAGATTGCCATTAAATTTTGATTTGAGATATTCAAACAGTGTATATATAGAATCTTTATTTCTCAAACATTTCAGAAGTTCATTCTTCGACTGCTCAATATTACTTGAAAAATTTCCATACCCTAAATCAACACCTCTGTCAATCAAAAACCTAATAAAAATAAGTCTTAAAACTAATTTTGTAGCAAACCCTATATGATAAGTATTTTTTAGTTGCTCAGTTAAATAAGTAATATTTGATAGTAAGAACTTATTTAAATTGGGAGTAGAAAATCTTTTTGAAAACTTTTCCCAAAACACAGGATTAGTTATTTCAATATATGAAAAATCTGAATTAATAGAGCAATTATCCACAGAATACTCTGTAGCTTTCTCTAACACATAAGATGACAAATTCAAGGACATTCCATTGTAAATTTTGACTGTTTGATCATCACAAAAGATAGTAACGGGAACTTGAGCGTTCCAGACTTTTTTACTAATCAATCTAAAAGAAGCATTATCAAAAAGACTGTCAAAAAAAAGTATAAATGGCTTTTCATCTACAAAATAGATTGCATATGGCTTAATCTCGGAAACTACTTTAGCTATATGATTAGTATAATTAGAACTTTTAAATTCACTATAATAAATAAGATTTTTTGAATTTTTATAACCAAGCCTTTCAATAACAGTTTCTATTGGCAGTTCATAGTTTCTCATTTTCCAATATTCCTCCTTTCTTTTTTTTCTTTTCCGTTTCAATATCAATAAATAATAAATATGTCTCTATTTCTAAAGCATCTGCTATTTTTTGAACATTATCTAGTGCTATACTTCTCTTTTCACGCTCAATTGCACTAATATAGGTTCTATGTAAGCCGGCCTTCTC
>DHER01000009.1:16839-24656 GCA_002399975.1 Firmicutes bacterium UBA4845
ATTTGAACACAATAAGTCAACATACAATAAGTTACATCTTAGAGTATTTTTTAAAGTTTACTACTTTAATTAATACCTATGTTCACCTAATAATAATCAACAAACCTTATATAACCTTAAAATTCCCATAAGCACGTAAAAATGCCTCTTGTACTATGGCCTTGGCATCGATACCTATATTATAAATTGTCAAATTTTAAGTAAACCTATAAATAAACTCCTTGTTAAAAACGGTGCTATTCAATTTTTATCTATATAAAAAAGTTGCCTACTCTAAATAAGAGCAAACAACTTTTTATTTTCATATTCAGTTTTAATTATTGGATAACTTCAAAATGTCTTAAGAAATCTTTAATTGTTTCTCCAACCATCTCTTAAACACTTTAATTAAAACGACGTGCAAACATGTCTACACACTCAATGTCCAACACAACGGAAACATCAATTTTATTTCTCAAAACCTTATTTCTGAAATCATCACCATCCGTTGTGAAAGTAGTGTATTTCGCAAAGTGTTGAAAACACAGGATTTCTACGTATCTTTCCTTTGCATTCCTATTACGCACTCCACATGCCCAGTCCTAGGGAACATATCCATCAACTTAACTTTCTTTATCTCATATTCCCTTTCTCTAAATACTTTCAAATCCCTAACTAATGTCACAGGATTGCAGGATACATACACAAATATTTCCGGACTGAAGTCTATGATTTTATTGATAGCTTTAGGGTGAATTCCGTCTCTCGGAGGATCTATTACGATCAAATCCGGTCTTCCCTTGAGATTGTCCACTGCCTTCAGCACATCTCCTGCTATAAATTCTACATTACTAATATTATTGAGCCTTGCATTTTCTTGAGCCTTCTCCACAGCTTCTTCTACTATTTCTATCCCAATTACTTTCTTTGCAACCGGCGCCATGATTTGTGCTATAGTTCCTGTTCCGGAATATAGATCAAATACCACCTTATCATCTATATCTCCGGCAAATTCTCTGGCAATGGAATACAACTTCTCCGCACCTAAGGTATTGGTCTGGAAGAAAGAAAAAGGTGATACCTTAAACTTTAATCCTAATATTTCTTCTATTATAAAGTCCTTTCCATAAAGAATATCCAATTTATCCGCTTTGACTATATCTCCCAACCCATCATTTATGCTATGGAGTATACCTGCTATTTTCCCATTCAAACCGTCTATATTCAATAGCATGTTTATAAATCCTTCTATGTCCCAATTTTCTTGACTTGTAGTTACAATATTTATTAAGATTTCTCCTGTTGATGCGGATTTTCTTATGACTAGGTGCCTTAGGACTCCTTTATGAGACCTTTTTTTGAAATAAGGTGTATTTTTGCCTTCAAAATATCCTCTGACAGTTTCTCGAATTGTTGTGAAATCTTTGTCTACAATATTGCACTCATCTACATTGACAACCTCATAAAATCTACCTCTCTTATGCATTCCCAATGCTAATGGCCCGTCTTTTACCTCATCCCCAAAAGTGTACTCCATCTTGTTTCTATATCCATTAACTATAGGGCTTTTCTCTATACCTTCTATTTCAACTCCTATGTCTTCAGCATCAAATAATCTTTGAACTTGATTCNNTTTGATATAAACATCCTCCGCATGCTCCAAAATGAGGACACCCCATTTCCGTCTCAAGTGGGGAGTCCTCTAAAACTTCATTCAATTTTACTTCTAAATTTCCCCTTCTTCTTCTACTGATTTTTGCACTTACCTTTTGTCCCTTGATTCCGCCTTTAAATTTTACTGCCTCTCCATTAACCACAGCAGTGCCCTTATTGGGGAAATTAACTTCATCTATTATAAATTCGATTGTATTCTTATTTTTATCCATTAGTCACTCACTTTCCATATGCTCTAAAATCCTCTTTTGACCATAAATGCCCACCAATACTCCGATTTGTAGTCTAATATATCTTCAATTTCCTCTTGTGTTATTGTAAACTTTGGAAATTGTTCTGTGTAACTTACCATCTCATCGGGGTTGAAATAAATATCAATAACACTTCCATTTGTTATAAAATCTACATTGTCTATGTTGCCATCCCATTGAACATAATCATACATTCCGACTCCTTGAGAATTTTTTTGCTCCATTTGGCCTCTAATCATATCTGCTATTATTCTTTTATAATCACTGTCTTCTTTGAACAAATCCTCGAATTCAAAGAATGTTCCCTTATTCAAATTGATATTATAAACCTTTCCTGTTGCAATTGGATACAAATCATCTTTTAACAAATATTCCGATGTTTTGCTGATTGTTAATAAATCATTTATTTTTCTAACAGTATAATTTGTATTATAATAGGTATATTCATTCTTATTTTCAATATCCTCTACGAATCCTTCATATAATCTTTTATTTATGCCATCCTCTACTGATTTATCCTTCAATCCTTCTACTACCGGATACCTAATATTTAGACCGTCTTTTTCATCAAATACATCTTCAATCACCTGTGCATTTTCACTTAATTGGTATATATTCTTTTCCTCCCAAATTATCTCACCCTTGGAATTATAATGCGATAATTTGTTATTTGCTAAAACTTTGCTAACGGATCCGTTATAATAAATATCAGCATTACCATTGAACTCCGGTCCTTTAAATGACTTCTCCCCTGATAAGTCTATCAAATAGGAATTTTCTCCATCATATGCACAAACTAAATCCGTATTTATCTTGACCTTATTGCTGCCAATATTATCGTAAATAAAATCCGTGGTGAATTTGGACTCTCCTTTGGCTTTAAATAGTGCATATTTCCCATTTCCCTTTACCGCAAAACAGCCTTCTCCTAATGATTTTATATCCTCATATTTCATTTCAAGAACTTCATTTCCATTGGTATCAATCAATCCAAAATCTTCTGATTCATTGACTATGATTATTCCATTATCCACCTCAGGGTTCATGGAACTATATGTGGGCTGAACTTTTACTTCCCCATTTCCATCAACGATGCCGATTTTTTCATTTTCCTTAAAAAAATATAAATCCATGCCCTCCATCTTTGACATCATCTCATAGGACAATTCTTTAAGGATATTGCCTTCTTTATTTAAAAGTTTATATCCTTCATTTTCTTTTACCAATGCTTTACCATCTACAAAATCCCAAGCTTCGCTAAATTTAGGTTCAATGATATTTTTACCAGATTTATCTAAGTACCCGAATGTTGGCTGACCATTATCTCCAATCTCAGCCACTGTAAATATTCCATCGCTGTATGGACCAATATACATAAATTCATCTGTAGAAAACTGTTCTTCTCCTTTATAATTAAATAAATGACTATACTTACCGTCAAAGGCATAAAAATATCCATTTTCAAAATCGGACACAAATTGATATTTTGGAGTCAGTATTTCCTTTCCACTTGTATCGACAACACCATAATAATTTTCTGACTGTACTTTTGCTAATCCCTCTTCTGAAAAATCAAAGGTCTCGTCATATTTAGGCTCTATTTTGAATTTTCCTTTGTCATTGATATATCCCCAAATCTTCTTATTATCTTGTAACTCATAAGCAGGATACAAATTTACATTTCCCTTCTTAGTGCATCCTGTCAAACTTATTAAAATTATTATTGCTAATACAGCTATTTTGCTTCTTCTCATAATGCCACCTCTTCTAAAAGTAGTAGAAACTATATTATAAATTATAATAAACAAAATTAAAAAAAGCAACGAACCCAACACAGAACCACCTCTACTTCCAAAACTCCTTTAGCGTATTTATCATATTATATTTTACAGATACCCTTTTATGATGTGACCATTCATTTGGGAACAGTTCTTTATATCTATAAGTTCCATATCTATCATCTATTAAAAGAATCACACCTCTATCCTCTTCCGTCCTGATAACTCTTCCTGCGGCTTGCAATACCTTATTCATTCCGGGAAAAACATATGCATAATCAAAACCATTTTTGTTATTATGATTAAAATAGTCCTTGATTATATCTCTTTCAAAACAAATCTGAGGCATCCCGACGCCAACTATTGCTGCGCCTATGAGCTTTTCTCCGGCTAGATCAATTCCTTCTGAAAAAATACCTCCCATTACTGCAAAAGCTATCAAATCATTTTCATCTTTAAATCTTGACAGAAATTCTTCACGCTCGACCTCTGTCATTGAGGGATTTTGGATAACTATATTTTTATCCGGATTTCTTTCAACCAGGGTCTCATAAATATTTTTCATATATATATAAGAAGGAAAAAAAATAAAATAATTCCCTACCTTGCTATTAATAAATGTTTCAATACTTTCTACTATATTAATATATGTTTTTTCTCTATCCTTGTATTTTGTTGAGATATGATCATTTACCATTAAACACAAATTCTCTCTTGGAAAAGGAGAGCTGAGTCTAATATGATAATCCTCCTTGTTGCCTCCCAGTAGATCACGATGATATTCTAATGGAGTTAGGGTAGCTGAAAAGAAAATTGCCGTCCTGCCTCTTTTTAGTGCTAAATTCAATAAATATGAAGGGTCTGCACAATATAGCTTTAGTACCATATCTCTTCCATTGTTTTCAATACTCGTAACATAATGCTCATCATAAAAATCCGAAATCTTTATAAAGGTAATTAGATTGAAGTAAAATTCCAATATCTTATCATAATCGGGATGATCCTTCTTTTCTATCAGAAACGGCTCCATCTGAGCTATAAGCTTTGTTACCGGATAATACAAATCGCTTATTTCTTCTACTTGATAAAAATTATCCTTTATATCCTTATCTTTTTTCAATTTATTAAATATCGTATTTAATTTGTTCATGCTCTTATAAATCTGTATATATTCTTCTTTAAAAATATCCTTTAATTGCAAAATATCCGCCTTGCTTAAGGAGGCCGAGAACATTTCCCTTGACCTATCCACCAGGTTGTGAGCTTCATCTATTAAAAATACATAATCTTGACCTTCCGCTTCAAAGAATCGTCTTAAATAGACTTGAGGATCAAATACATAATTGTAATCGCAAATCACCACATCGCACCAAAGACTTATATCTAATGAAAATTCAAATGGACATACATTATATTTCTTTGCATATGAGATGATTACTTCCCGAGATATTAAATCCTCATTTTTTAAGATGTCCATTATAGCATCATTGACCCTATCATAATGCCCCTTTGCATATGCACAATCTCTGGGATTGCACTTCACCTCATGGTTTAGGCAAATTTTCTCCTTGGCGGTAATCACTAATACCTTGGCTCGTAAGCCTTTACTCATCATTATTTCCATTGAATTGAGAGGAACTTCACGGGTGATTGTCTTTGCTGTAAGATAAAATATCTTGGAAGAAATTCCTTCACCTATGGATTTAATGCTGGGAAATAGAGTGGACATGGTCTTTCCGATTCCAGTCGGAGCTTGCGCAAATATATTTTTACCTTCCCTAATTGTTTTATATGCTGCAACAGCTAGTTCTCTTTGTCCCTTTCTATATTTAGAAAAAGGAAAATCCAATGTCTTAATGCTTTTATCCCTTATTTCTCCCCAATCAAAGGTTAGATTTGCCCATTTGATATATTTATCAATTACATCATATAAAAAGTCCTTTAATTCATTTGTTGAAAATATCCTATTAAACTTCTTTATCTCTTCAGTTTCTATGTGAAAATATGTAAGTTGAATCCCTATTTCATCCAAATTGTTTTGAGTAGCATAAATAAATCCGTAGCATTTTGCCTGCGCCCAATGTAATGGGTTATAGTCCTCTTCAATATCCTCAAGATTTCTAGTAGTACTCTTTATTTCATCTATAATTGTTTCCCCGCCTTGGGTTAGGATACCGTCTGCCCTTCCTTCCAATAAAATTCTATATCTATCATAATCTATACTATATTTTAAATAAACCTCAGATTGATACTCATATCCATAGGATTTCTGCACCTTTTGATGAGCAAAGGTACCTTCTAAAGCTCTGTTCATGGACATAAAGCTATTGTCTATATCCCCGGAGCGAAGTACAAATTCTATTAAATTCCTAACCGATACTTTTATAATGTTTTCCATGTCTATCATCCTTGAGTCTTTATATAAGTAAAATTATATCCTATAATGCAAGAAAAAAACAGAGGTCAAACTCTCTACCAATCCTTGCACCTTGGTTACCATTAACCTACACAGAGTGATGACATAGATTAATAATTGTTTTTTTGTCGAAAAATGATATAATAACAGTAAATTGAATGTTTGCATTCAAAATCTTAAAAATAAGGAGGATATATTGAAGACATTAGCTGTTATAATCTTTTTACTAACGTACATATTATTAATTGCCTTACCGAATTACAGGGCTTATATCGCACTATTATCAGCTTTAATCTTTGTATTTACAGGAATATTACCTATGAACAAAGTATTTTCTACTGTAGACTGGAATGTTATTTTAATGATTGCAGGAACTATGGGGATTGTATCGTTATTCATTGAATCAAAGATGCCGGCATTGCTTGCCGATATCATTCTTGAAAAAATGCCAAATGTCAAATGGGCAATTATATCATTGTCATTATTTGCAGGCATTATTTCTGCATTTGTGGATAATGTGGCAACTGTTTTAATGGTAGCACCTGTAGCCTTGGATATTGCAAAAAAACTTAAAATATCTCCGGTTAACAGCATAATAGCCATTGCTGTTGCATCGAACCTTCAAGGGGCTGCTACATTGGTTGGAGATACAACGTCAATATTGCTTGGCGGATTTGCCAATCTTAATTTCTTGGATTTTTTCTTTTTCAAAGGAAAACCCGGATTGTTCTGGGTAGTACAAGCCGGAGCATTGGCATCAACTTTCGTATTGATGTATTTATTCAGAGGTGAAAAGCAACCAATAAATAAAACGGAAAGGACAAAAGTTCATGATTATTTTCCATCATTTTTACTAATTCTAATGATAGTCTTATTGATTGTAGCTTCTTTCTTACCAAATATGCCTAGCACGATTAATGGAATCATCTGTGTAGCCTTATTTATCGTTGGTATCGTAAAAGACATATTTACAAGAAAAAATACTACAGTTGCCTTAAATGCAGTTAAAGAGATAGATTATTTTACCATTCTTTTGTTAACAGGGTTGTTTATTGTAATCGGCGGCATAACAGAAGCAGGTGTGATAAATGACATTAGTAAACTGTTTGTCAAACTAAGCAAGGATAATCTATTTGTGATATATACTCTAATCGTTTGGGCATCAGTATTATTCTCAGCTTTTATTGACAATATACCTTATGTAGCTACTATGCTGCCTGTTACCGCTTCTATCGCAAGTTTACTGAATATAGATCCATATATTCTATATTTTGGATTACTTACAGGTGCAACTCTGGGAGGAAATATGACTCCTATCGGAGCTTCTGCAAATATTGCTGCTCTGGGAATATTGCGTAAAGACGGATACGAAGTAAGTGCAAAACAATTTATGAAAATAGGTGTTCCATTTACATTGGCTGCTGTAACCGTAGGCTATGTAATGATTTGGTTGATTTGGGCCTAGTAATTAAAACACTCTTTGAAGTTCAAAGAGTGTTTTATATTACTGTAATTCATCGGTTTCATCTGTATTTTCTTTAATAGTGATCTTTACTAATTGTATCCTTTTATCTAATACTTCTTCTATATAAAATACGACATTTTCGTATTCAACTTTTTTCTGTTCGCCATCATCCGGTATATAACCTAAAATATCAATTAAAAATCCTCCAAGAGTATCATAATCCTCAGAGTCCTCATCAAGTTCAGTTCCTATTT